>ONCM01000008.1 GCA_900316305.1 uncultured Bacteroidales bacterium
TATGTTTGTGAAGATCATTCCACAAAAGATTGCTTTTTGATAATGAATGATTTTCCAGACGAGCCATTATGGACGCTATTCTATCGTGGTGAATTCTTAGATATAGATGATGAACCTAAACAATGGAAAATAGCCTACAGAAATGAATAGTACAATTGACAGCAGAAAGAACAAACAAGAATAAGATGAGCAAAAGTCATAACAATAATATCTTTGGGTGGATCGGATTATGTATCTTGTTGATATTGCCAAATATAGCAAGAACACAATCGGTTAAATTAACTTTATTTGTCACAGAATCTTTGACTTAAAGATGTCAAAATCCTTATCTGATACAACTGTTCAAGTTAAAATGAACTACATTTTTTCAGAACCGCAGCTGCCAATGTTCTTTTTCGATAATGCAAGTATAGTTCCCGACACGAATTTCAACGCTATTTATACAGACCCGATCTTGTGGTTGGGGTACATTCAGAAATCCAGAGATTATACCATACAACTGAATGCTTTTTGCCATTCAGAAGGCCAAACACTGTGCGAACAAAGAATAAATTGCGTGAAAAACATATTGGTACAACATGGAGTCGATTCTTCAAAGATGGATGTCCTCATGCATCCGTTTGAACCTTATCAAATAGTATACCCGGTGGAATTCGACAACTATTTTCATTTCAAGGACATTTTGGATGAGGAATTTATACGCAATCTCCCCGACGATGAAAAATCCAAGGCGATGAAGTACAACAGTCGCATAACGGTGACCGTTGCCGAAGATTTATGAATAAATCCTATCTTCGCACCATTAGCCCTTCTTCATATACCCACAAATCCCCCGCATACCATTATTCTTCATTCTACATTCTACATTCTACATTTTCATTCGCAATCGCTCTTTTTTGTATCTTTGCACACCATTTTTCTGTGTGACAATGAAGAAACTATTGACCGTATGTATCCTGCTGTGTTTGATGGTTTTAGCTCAAGCTCAGCGCTTTACCTCTTTCTCCAAAGACCCCTCCAAAACCGTGGAGGAGATGAAGGAGTTTTATGCATCTGTACCCAAAGACCGACAAAAGGAGGCCAAGGATATCCTCGACACCTTCGAGCTGATGTGGACCACCCGCATGGATCCCGCCAACCAACAGGTCTTCCTGGAAGAGGCCAACAAGATGGTGAAGAAAAAACACCGCCCGATTCCGCATTTCCAGAGCTTTATCCATACCTATAACGTTTTCATCCAAAGCCAGTATGCCGACGAGGCGGACACTTGGAAGAAGATTTTGGACTACCATATCGGACAAAGTTCCACCTTCTTCCAAGACAAAATGAGTCTTTACGCCCGGTTTTTCCAAGGCAATATCCTGAACCAAGGCGACAACGTGAAATGGGTCGCAATGAGTGACCCCGAGAAGATGGGATTTGCCGAGGAACCCTTCTTTGAGTTCAAGAACATCGACCTGATGGGCTTCTCCGCCAAAGACAGTCTGACGGTCAAGGGCATGAGCGGACGATATTATCCTGACAAACTGCAATTTAAAGCCAATGGCGGTACTATCACCTGGGAACGCGCTGGTCTGGACGACAACGTGAACGCCGTGCTGAAAACCTATGACATCGACCTCCGCTTCCCGCGCGTGGTGGCCGACAACGCCCTGCTCCACTACCCGCGACTCTTCGCACAACCCGTGATCGGACGCGTGGAAGACAAAGCCGTACTGCCCACTTCGGAAGAGAAAGCCACTTACCCGCGCTTCATCAGTGACGAGGCAACGCTGCCCGTCAAAAACCTCTATAAAGACGTGGACTACGTGGGTGGTTTCGAGATGCGCGGCGCCTCCATTTACGGCACCGGCCAAGGCGACATTCTGGCCAAAGTCACCATCTACAACGAAGGCAAGGTCATCATCAGCGCCTCCTCCAGAAGCTTCCTCATCCGTCCCGCCAACCTGCTCTCCGAAGACGCCAAAGTCTCCGTCTATATCGAAAACGACTCCATCTACCATCCGGCGGCCAACTTCAAGTACGACAACGAGAAAAAATCTCTACTCATCTCCCGCCCGAAACAGGGCGTGGGCCGTTCCCCTTTCTTCGACTCTTACCACAAACTGGACATGTATGTGGAGTCGCTGCAATGGGTGACCACCGAAAAGCGCATCGAACTGAAACCCATCGTGGGCAACACCAGCAACCAGAAAGCCTACTTTGAGTCGCAGAACTACTACGAAGAGAGCGTGATGCACGAAATCGCCGGTTACAACATCGTCAACCCGCTCTACACCCTCTGGCAACTGTTTAACAGCGCCGGTTATGAAAGCCTTACGATTGAGGATGTTATCCGTTGGTTCAACAAACCGCCGTTGGACATCAAGGCGATGATGATCGACTTCGCCGCTCGCGGATTCATTGAATACGACATCAACAATAACCAGATCAACTACCGAAGTAAGATTGCGCAATACCTTAACAATCAGGTTAAAAAGAAAGACTACGACTATATCAAACTGGAATCCAAGACCCACTACGCTTCGCTGGATCTGGTGACTAACGACCTGAAAATCACCGGTTGCGAGTTCTTCGTGCTCAGCGACCCGCAGATTGTCAACGTCTATCCCATGAACGAGCTCGTCACCGTGAAGAAAAACCGCAATATGGTCTTCTCCGGTCGTGTTATCGGTGGTCTGTTCGACTTTGTGACCCATAACTGCCAGTTCGACTACGACCGTTTTCTGGTCGATATGGATGTGATTGACACGCTGATCATGTATGTGGAGGACAAGGACGGTCCGATGGACATGTACGGCGACTACAAGTTGCAGCGCGTGCGCAGCGAAATCGAAGAACTCTCAGGAGTGCTTTACGTGGATGCTCCCGGCAACAAGAGCGGCATGACCGATTATCCCGACTACCCGATTTTCGAGGCGCGCAAGGGCGGTAAAGTCTTCTACGACCAACCCTACGTATTGGGCGGCGTATATGACCGGAACAAGTTCTACTATGCCGTCAATCAGTTCCGTATCGTCAATCTGGACAACTTCGTGATTGACTCCATGAAATTCGGCGGTGCCTTGATTTCCGGCGGTATCTTCCCCGACATCGCCGAGCCGTTGAAGGTGCAGCCCGACTTCTCGTTAGGTTTCGTCCATAATACTGGTGGTCTGCCCATGTATGGTACCAGAGGCGCTTACCAAGGCCGTATCAGTCTTAGCAACAGAGGTTTGCGAGGAAAAGGAAATATCGACTACATCACCTCTCACACCACCTCCGACAGCCTCGTATTCTACATAGATTCCACGAACGGTTCCGCCAACAAACATATCGTGGACGAGCAGCTGGCAGGTACGGAATTCCCGCCGGCGAGCGTGGAAGAGGCTTACATGCACTGGGAACCATACGAAGATCAGATGTTTGTGCACACGTTAGCCAATCCGATGGACCTCTTCACAGAAGCCACGTTGACAGGCAATTCAAAGATCACCCCCAGCGGCATGTTCGGCACCGGCATCGTGAAGTTCAACCGCGCCGACATCTCCTCGCGACTCTTCCAGTTCAAGCACCATGAGTTGCTGGCCGACACCGCCGACCTGCGGATTTACGACATCAGCGGCGGCAAGGATGTCGCCTTCTCCACCGACAACTACAACTCCCATATCGATTTCAAGACCCGCAAGGGCCACTTCATCGCCAACGGCGAAGCTTCTGTGGTCTATTTCGTCAAAAACGAGATCAAGGCCAAATCGTCCGAGTTTGAGTGGGATCCCATCGACTCCACCATGCTGCGGTTCAAGTGGGACGACCCGCATAAAAACGTGGACATTGACAACACACCTATCAAGGAACTTGTTGACATGCAAAGCGTTGGCAACGAACTGTATGCGGTGGCACCATACGTGGATTATCAGTTCACGGCGGTCAATGCGGAGTACGATTTCGCCAAGAACGTGATTGCCGCACACGGCGTGCGATACATCAACGTGGGGGATGCCGCCATCACTCCTCAGCACGGCGATGTGACCATCCGGAAGAATGCGGCCATGGATCCGCTGGAGAAGTCGCGCATACTGGCTGGTAGAGAGAACAAATTCCACGAACTCTATGACTGTAACACCCGTATTGTCAGTGCAACCAAATTCTTTGCCAACGGTTATTACGATTATATTGATGCTGAACAGCGCGTCCAAACGCTCTACTTTGATACGCTCTATTTCATGAAGGAGACCCACGGTGACGCGAAAATCCCGAAAGAGAAGGACTTCCACTTCAGTGACCAGTTCGCCTTCGACGGTCGCGCCGAGCTGCACAGCACCAACCCCTTCCTCTCCTACTTCGGCGGGGTGGAGATCATCCATGGCTGCGATTCTGTCAAACACGCCCGTATGAAGATTCTCCAACAGGTAGATCCCAACAACATCATGATTCAGGTTCATGACCGCACGAAGGATATGGACGAGCGCAAGGTGGTGGTCGCCATCGCCTCCAGCAACAAAACAGGCCGCATCTATACCGCTTTCGGCGTGGCGAAGGACGAATTCAACGATGCCGAATATATCAATGTCTTCGGCTATATCACCTACGACAAAGAGACTCACGAGTTCAAGGCCGCTTCCCGGGAGAAGCTGATGGATCCTTCCATCCCCGGTAACATCATCACCCTGAACACCGACAACTGCGAGGTGCACGGTAGCGGTTCCATTGACATGGGTGCCAAGCTGGGTCGTGTGGATTTCGTCACCAACGGTACCATTGTCAACTACATGCTCGCCGACTCCGCCGAGATGCACCTTACCACCTCCATCGATTTCTTCTTCAATGAAAAATCCATGGATATCATGAATAAAGCGTTGGAAAATACCACTTTGGATTATGTGGACGTTTCCGGCGACGAGGCATACGATTTGGCATTGTATAATCTTTTGGGTAAAACGGAATACGACCGCTACCAGCGCAGTACGGCACTCGGTCAGAACCGCCGTCTGCCGGATGCCCTGCAGGTGAAATTCCTTTTCTCCAATATCGACTTTGAGTGGGACAAGGAGCAATCCACCTTCAAATCCCAGACCAAACTGCCCTTGATTGTTTGCGGTGCCAAACAGCAATACAAGATGGTGCCCGGCCGCATTGTGATTGAAAAACGCGGTTCCCGCAACCGTTTGTACCTCTATTTCGAGTTTGACAACCACTTCTTCTACTACCAGTTCGACAACAACGCCGTCTCCGCCTTCTCTTCCGACAAGGCCTTCAACGACGCCATTTCGAGCGTGAAGCCCAAGAACCGGTTCCAAGCACCCGACCAAGCCAAGGGACTGCCCTCCTTCACCTACAAACTGGGTAACAGAAGTTTGAAGAACAAATTCGTCAAGAAGTATTTCACAGATATTGAGGAAGAAAGCGAGACTGAAGAGTAATGGATAGGATTTGGATAGCGGGACCTTGCGCGGCGGAGAGTCGCGAACAGGTGCTCACCACGGCTGAGCAGCTGGTGATGTGCGCCCATAACAACAATATCCCGTTGCACTACTATCGGGCCGGTGTATGGAAAGTGCGCAGCGCCCCCGACAGTTTTGCCGGTGCGGGCGAAGTGGCGCTGGTGTGGTTGCAGGAGGTGCAACAGCATTATGGCATACCCGTCTGCACGGAAGTGATGAACGCTGAGCAGGTGGAGCTGTGCGCCAAACACGACATCCACAACGTGTGGATAGGTGCGCGAACGGCCGTCAACCCCATTGATGTTCAGCAGATTGCCGATGCGGTGAGGCATTCCGACTTCACGGTTATGGTGAAAAACCCAATGATTCCCGACCTCAAACTCTGGATGGGCAACATCGAACGGTTCCGGAAAGCCGACATCCGGCAAGTGATGGCCATCCACCGCGGTTTCCCCGATGCCAAAGAGAACGTCTATCGCAACGCCCCCCTCTGGCACATTCCCATTGATCTAAAAGTCCTTTTACCCGAACTGCCCATCCTCTGCGACCCCTCCCACCTGTGCGGACAAGTGCGTCTGATTCCAGAAATCGCGCAACTCGCTATGAATTATGGATTTAACGGTCTTATGACCGAATGTCACTATCAGCCTGCACAAGCGCTGTCCGACACGGAACAACAACTGTCGCCGAAGGAATGGGCCACCCTCATCTCCCAACTGGATTTGCGCACCGACGGCTCCGATCTGGAGTTGCTAAAACAGCGCACGGTGCTCGAAAACATCGACCATCAAATTAGCGAACTCCTCTACCAGCGGATGAAAACGGTAGATGAAATCGCCGACATCAAGCGGAAAAACCACATCGCCGTGGTACAGCCCCAACAGTGGCAACAAGTAGTGCAACGCTATATGAAACACACCGAAGATACAGCATATCAGAATTTTATAGAACAATTTCTGGAATTACTTCATCAATCATCCATCAACCGTCAAAAATAGAACAACATGAGCATAGAATCATCAAAACGTAGCGGATGCCTCATCTTCTTATGGATAGTGGTCGCTTTCCTTGCGGGCTTTTCCTTCGGACTGCGCAAAAGTCCGCACCGTCTGAGCAAAGCCGGCAACGAACAGCTGAAAAAGATGAGCGAAGTGATGAGCTATATCGACCAATATTACGTGGACGAAGTCAACACGGATTCCATTTATGGGCTGGCAATCAATGCAATGCTCCAAGGATTGGACCCGCACTCCAGCTATGCCACCGTAGAGGAAAACAAAACCATGATGGAGACGTTGGAAGGCTCATTCGAAGGTATCGGCATACAGTTTAACATCATGAACGACACGCTGATGGTGGTGTCTGTCATTTCCGGCGGGCCTTCCGAAAAAGCGGGCCTTATGGCGGGTGACCGGATGATTGAGGTGGATGGCAAATCCATTGTCGGTATCAAGAACGATCAGGCTTTCAAACTGTTACGTGGCAAGAAGGGATCTAAGGTCAAGGTCGGGATCCTACGACCGGGATTCAAGGACAAATACACTTACGAAATCACACGGGGCGTGATCCCCACCTATACCGTGGATGTATCGTATATGATTGACAAACAGACAGGTTACATCAAGTTGAACGAGTTCGGCAGCACCACTGCCAAGGAGTTCAGCAATGCCATCCAGAAGCTGAAACGGCAGGGTATGACCCAGCTAATTGTCGATCTGCGAGGCAACGGCGGCGGTTTTTTGGACGCAGCCGTCAGTGTTTGTGATGAATTTTTGGGCAATAAACAGAAAATCGTCTCCATCGAGGGTTCTAAAGAGCGCCCGCAAGTCATCTACGCCTCCCGCAAGGGCGATTTCGAAGATGGCAAGGTCGTGATTCTGATCGACGACTTCAGCGCCTCCGCCAGCGAGATTGTGGCCGGTGCCGTGCAAGACAACGACAGAGGCACTATTGTCGGACGGCGTTCCTTCGGTAAAGGACTCGTGCAGAGACAGTTCGACCTCTCTGATAACTCCTCCATCCGACTGACCACCTCCCGCTACCACACGCCCAGCGGCCGCTGTATCCAGCGCGATTACGAAAAAGGTACCGAAGCCTATTACGAGGACATCTACAACCGCCTGCTCAACGGCGAGATGGAAAGCATCGACAGCATCCACCTGGATTCCTCCAAGGTATATCACACCGTCAACGGTCGCACCGTTTATGGCGGTGGCGGCATCATGCCCGACATTTTCGTGCCCATCGACCACGACAAAGACCTCGATGCCTACTACGACATCGCCAACTCCTCGGCACTCATCCAATTCGCATTCCACTACACCAACGAGCACAAGGCTGAGTTGCAAAAGCGGTTCTCCGACACGAAATCCTACGTTTCTGGCATGACTGTTTCGGACCAAATGTTACAACAACTGGTCAGCTACTATGAGAAAAACAACAAGAAAAAGGTCTCGAAAATGTCCGCTAACTCCGCCAAGGAGTTGAAAACCTGGCTAAAAGCGCTAATCGGCCGCAACCTGTACGGTGACGAGGCCTTCTACCCGGTGATCAACAAGACGGACCCGGTGATCAACAAGGCGTTGGAAACATTGAAATAATTCCGCTATGCAATCCGCCATGTAGAGACGTTTCATGAAACGTTTCTACGGGTTAGCGCATCCGTACCCGCCGCAAATCCAACATATTCACGGGATTCACGCCCAATCCTTCCACGTTTTTCTGTACAAAACGGGCCACCTTATCGTAGTAAAGAATGACGAACGGTGCATCCTCCACCAAAAGGGCGTCCATTTGGGTATAATATTCGTTGCGCAAAGAGTCGTCTGTACAACGCTGCGATTTTTCGTATAGTTGGTCGAATTTTGGATTGACGTAATGGGTGTAATTGGAACCGTTTGGCTGCAAATTCTTGGAATAGAAGAGCGACATCTGATTTTCCGCGTCGGGGTAGTCGCAAATCCAAGAGCCACGGAAGAAGGGAAGCTGGTAGCTGCGCATCATTTCCCGTTGCTGTGCCGCCTGCGCCACATCCAGCATCAACGGGATACCGATTTCGCCCAACTCATGTTGGATATATTGGCACAAATCGGCATACTGCGCCGAGACTGTGAGCGTGATTTCGGGCAGCCCTTTGCCGTTAGGATAGCCCGCTTCTGCCAGCAGTTTCTGAGCTTTCTGGGGATTGTATTCATACCCACCCGTGCGTTCAGGGTTATAAGACGGCATTCCACGCGGCACAAAACCGCCATCTCCGGCATAACCCATGTTGTTGCGCAGATATTTCATCATCTTTTCCCGGTCAAATCCGTAATTGATAGCCTGTCGGACACGCTTGTCCAACAAAGGGTTCTTCTTGCCGGTAGGTTTTAAGTTAAAACCCAAATATTCCGTATTGAGATAGGGGCCGGTAATCAGCTTGATCTTGTCTGCATATTCGGGATTCAGCTGTCCGTCCTTTGTCAGCAGTGCATCCTTGTAGCTGGGATCCACTCCGGACATAAAATCCAGCGTCCCCTTCATAAACTCCATAAAAACAGACTGTTTCTCCACGATGAAGGAGATGGCGACGGCATCGATATAGGGCAGGCGGATGCCTTCGGAATCCGTCTCGAAATAGTTGGGATTCTTTCGCATCACGAGCTTGACACCCTCCTCCCACAGCTGCATCTGGAAAGGTCCGGTACCCACGGGATATTTGCGGTAATCCTTCCCATAGTGCTCCACCACTTCATGCGGAACCACGGAACAGTACTTCATCGTCAAAATACCCAAAAACGGCGGGAAAGGTTCTGTCAACTCTATTTGGAAAACAGTGTCATTCAAGGCTTTGAAGGCTGGTTTGCCCTGTGCATCCCGTTTCACCTTCTGGAAGATCCAAGCACCGGGGGATGCCACCTCGGGATCGAGGATACGGCTCAAACTATAGACAAAATCGGCCGCCGTAACATATCTTGGTCCATTAAAAGGGAAATACTCCGTCTGATGGAACTGCACGTCATTGCGCAACACAAATGTATATATCTTGCCATCCTCCGAAATGGTCCAGCTTTTTGCGATAGCCGGCACCACCTGCAGGTTCTCGTCCATATCCACCAGACCGTTATAGAGCTGGTTACAAGGCCATAACGTGGATTGTCCGGAAGAAAACGCCGGATCCAACGACAGAATGCCGGACGACTCGTTATAGTGGAAAATCTGCTTGTCAGGATGGTCGAACTTGGTCTTGCAGGAGACAAGCAAAAACGTGATAACCAATCCGATAGCCAAAAATCGTTTCATACTAAGACAAAGCTTGGTTGACCTTTTTGGAGGATTCCAACAACGAATTATACTCTTCCGGAGTGATGTCGATGTAGAAATAGTAGATGGGGTTCACCGGCTTGCCGCCCTTGATGACCTCATAGTGCAAGTGAGAGCCCGATGACATACCCGTAGATCCCACGTAACCAATCAGTTGGCCGCGCTTTACCTTTTGACCCGGCTTCACCGCCGCTTTCGACATGTGGGCATATAAGGTCTGATAGGAATATCCGTGGTTCAGCACCACACAAATACCGTAACCGGAACCGGGTTTCTCACGGGAAACCGTCCCATCGGCAGTGGCATAAATCGGTGTTCCTTTCGGAGCGGCGATATCAATACCCGTATGATTACGTAACGTCTTGAGAATCGGGTGATAACGTCTGCCAAAACCAGAAGTGATGGTGTACATATTCTTCAACGGACGAATAGCAGGGATGGCCGCCAGCATCTCCGCCTTGGAGTTGGCAATCTTCTCCAACGTATCCAAGGATTTGGTCTGAATAGCCAATCTAACCGTCAGTTGGTCTGCTTTTTTGTTCGCCACTTTCAACATCGAATAGGCCTCGGAACGCGACAGACTATCAAAACGGCTGTCTTCTATCAATAACGGGTAACGCTCTTCTTTCGGAACTGGATCCGCCTCAAAGACATTACGATACACATTGTCGTCACGGTCTTCGATATCCGCCAGCACATCCGACATCGCGTCAATGCGGGCATTCAGATAGTCCACCTCTTCCTTCAACTCATTATTCTCTTTCTCCAGAATCTTAACCTTCGGTGAATCAACAAAATAGAATCCAATCCAGACAAACACTAACGCAAAGGCCACACCGCTCGCAAACACCCATGCGATACGCTTGAACAGGTGCTTGAAGCTGAGCTTGACCTTCTCGTAGGTCAGCGTTTTCGGGTTAAAATGATAGAAGGACTTGGGCATTTCGACTAGTTACATCCGATACAAATCTGGTCGCCCACACTATAACTGTTGATATTTCCGCTGTTCCGCTTGATGAGGATCTTCAGCTGGATACCATACTTTTGGGCAATATAACGATAGGTGTCACCCTCCTGCAACGTATGGTACGGCACAGGGGACTTCGTGCTCTTCATTTCGAGATAAATCACCTCATCCTCAATGGGTTCCGAACCGTCATAGACATCATTGTAGAGGCGCAGGTTCTTCTCCGTCATCTGCAATGCAGTCGCTAGCTTTTGGTAGGTGTCGCCCGGACGAGCCAAGATGAATTTAGTCTTGTTGTTCTCATAAACCGGGCGGCTAGTATAAGGATAATAAGCTGATTTATAAGGTATTGCGTATGGATCTAACACAAAGACATTCAATCCGTTCACCTTCTCTGGCAATTTGTTAGATTCTTGCACCGCAGGCTTCGCAGGTTGTGTAACCTCTTGTTTCTGAACCTGCTGAGATTCTTGAACTGGTTTAGGCTGCTCTTTGGGCTTGTTGTTTTTTTCCACAATCACCTGGATGCCGTTCACCTCCATCGTGTCCGACTTCGCGGTTTTTTTCTTCGACTCTTCTTTGGGTTTTGGTTCCTCTTTGGGTTTCTGCTCTTGAACTTTCGGTTGAGCTACAGGAGCCTGCGCCTCAGGTTCTGCTTTAGGTTGGACGGGCTGTTTCGGCTCCACATTAGTCACCGTAGGCTTTGGAGCTGGAGTAGGAGAGGGTGTGGGTGTCGGCTTCGAGACCTGCGCCACATTTTGGTTCTCGCCCACCCCGATACGCTCCGGCTGGGGTTTTTGCATAGCTCGCAAAGCCACCGTGTCGCCCAACTTCTGCGCCACTTTGCGGTCATAATGCATCAGATAGTATTTCTCAATGATGGAAACCAACGTGTCGGCATATTTCGGATTGCCGGAAAAGCCAGCCTCCAAAAGTCCGTTAGCCCATGATTTGTAGTCTGTTATGGGATAATAGAACAACTTCACATAGCGGCTTCGGGTGGACAAAAACAGCGAATGGTCACGATAGGCCTCCGCATCGGTAGCGTATTTCCGATAGCAGTTCTCGTGATTCTTGTCGTTCGGGCGATAGTAAGTGTCGCCCTGCCACTCCTGCGTATGACACATGATGGCGAAATGGTTGTGACACTCGCGCACCAGGTCGTTGGTGCCCGCCTGCGACGCATAGATGGCCTGCGCCAACGTGATGCTCGCGGGAACTCCGTAGAGCTCCATCTCCTGCATCGCAAGATCCTTGTAATTGTCAATGTAATCATAAATGCGATCTTCCATCGTATATTGGGCGAATCCGATGGACAACAGGCAAACAGCTGCCACTAAACAAAATATCTTTTTCATCATTCTAAAATTATCGTCTTAATAAAATCTGGTCTCCCGGATGAATAACGGAATTTTCTTCCAACATATTGTATTTCAACAGATAATGAAGCTGAACCCCATAGCGTTGCGAGATGTAACGCAATGTCTCGCCTTCCTGCACGGTATGAATCCTGACGGCATTTCCGCGCGCCTTGGCCTCCACATACACGATCTCATTCTCCACGGGTTCATCGTTCGGCCCCGCATCGTTAAACTTACGCAAATTGTCGGACATCACTAAAATATCTTGCGCAATTTTCTCGTAAGTATCTCCTTTTTCAGCAATTACAAAGTACGTATTATTGTTTTTGAACACTTTCCGATAAGTGAATGGACTCTGATCCGTGGGATACTCGCTGCCGATAGCGGTGAACACCTTCTTGCCGTGCTTGTTGCCGACAGGCTTGGTGGTAGGATTGGAAACCGGCTTCGTGTCCTGCGCAACAGGCTTGGTTTCAGCAACCGTAGCAGGCCAACCGCCATACTTTTGCTGGTAAAGCGTGTCCAGACGCGCAATGTTGAATCGCTCAATCAAACTGATAAGACGGTCAGCGTATTGGGGATTTGTGGCATAGCCGTCCTGCTTCAGCGTGCGGGCCCAGGATTGGTAATCCATGATATCCAGCTCAAACAGATTAGCATAGCGTTTCCGGGTGGTCAAGAAAAGCGAGTGGTCCGTGTAAGATTCTTCCACAGAGGCGTACTTGCGGAAACACTCCTGCAGCTCGTCATCGTCGATCAGGATAGTGTCACCCGTCCATTCGGTGTGGCACTTGATGCCAAAGTGGTTGTTGCCTTCCGTGGCCAGACGACTTTTCCCGCACGCGCTCTCGAAAATGCCCTGCGCCACCGTGATGCTGGCGGGAATCTTATATTCGTGCATCTTCTTCACCGCTACATCCGCAAAACGATCGATATAATCGCGGATATCCTGCTCGTTGTACTGCGCAAAAACCGAAACGCAACCCAACAAAATGCCCAACAAACTAATGAGTTTCTTCATAACTGCTAACTACTAACGACTAACTGCTAATTAGCTAATGCCTCAAGGACCAATTTGGTATAGAACTCCCGAATGTCCAGTCCTAAACTCTTCACCTGCGCCGGAATAATGCTCATGGCAGTCTGGCCAGGTATCGTATTGACTTCCAAGAAATAAGGTGTCTTGGCCGCCTCATCGAGAATAAAGTCCACACGCACGATGCCTTTGCAATCGAGCTGGCGAAACACGGTTTCGGCGTATTGACGCACAAGAACTTGCATGTCGGGGGCGATGTCAGCAGGAGTGATCAGACTGTGACCCACGTCCGTGTATTTGGCATCATAGTCATAGAACTCGTTATGGGCGACGATCTCCGTGATAGCCAGCATCTTCACGTCACCGTAGGCAGCCGTGACACCGCACGCCAACTCGCGACCGTGGATCATCCGCTCGACGATAAGCTGGTTGTCGTATTTGAAAGCCTCTTCGAAAGCCGGCATCAACTCCTCGCGATTGTGCACCTTGGTCACGCCCACGCTGGAACCAGAATTGCAGGACTTCACAAAACAAGGATATCCGCAAACCTCCTCAATATGCTCAATATCAATAGGATCACCAGCATAAAAATGCAACGACGGAGCAATGGGGATTCCGAGCTGTGCCACTGCGAGATTGCAGTAAAACTTGTTGAATGTCAAGGCTGACGGAAAACTGGTGCAACCCACATAAGGCAGCTTGATCATCTCGAAATAGCTCTGCAGTTTGCCATTCTCGCCCGGCGTACCGTGGATGGCGATAAACGCAACATCAAAAACGATTTTCTTACCGTCAATGGTCAACGAAAAATCGTTCTTGTCAATCTGGAAAATTCTACCATCAGCAGCCTGATAGTGCCAGTCACTGCCCTTAAAATGGATCAAATAGGGCTCAAAAAGAGTCTTGTCCAACTGTTCAAAAATGTTGTCACCCGATCTCAAAGAGACCTCGTATTCGCCAGAATCTCCACCGGCTATAAGTGCTACTTTATACATTTTATTCAATATTATATACAAATTGCAAATATAGCTTTATTACGGAGTTCTCTTCCGGCCATAAAAAATGTTTTTGAACATCAAAATGTGTGTTATTACGAGAGCTGCTGGGCGGTGTAAAAACGGTAGTAAGCTCCTTGTTTTGCCATCAGTTCCGTATGGGAACCCATCTCCTCAATTTGTCCGTCTTTGAGGAATAAAATCTTGTCCGCGAAACGTATCGTGCTGAGTCTGTGGGCAATAATCACACCTGTATGATTCTTGATGTAGGGCAGCAGGGCTTCCTGGAAAAGGCGCTCGGACTCGTTGTCCAATGCCGAAGTGGCCTCGTCAAGGATGAAGATCTGCGGGTTCTTGAGGATGGCGCGGGCAATGCTGATCCGCTGCCGCTGTCCGCCGGAAAGTCGCGTTCCACGGTTACCAACCCCCGTTTGATAGCCCTCTTCCAACTCCATGATAAAGTCGTGGGCTTGCGCAATCTTCGCCGCCGCCACCACCTCCTCTTCCGTCGCATGATCAACACCGATAGTGAGGTTGTGGTACACCGTGTCGTCAAACAGGAAAACATCCTGATTCACGATGCCGAACAGCCCCCGCAAGTCTTGCAGAGCGTACTGGTTGTGCGGAACCCCGTCAACCAAGATTTCGCCGAATCGGATGTCATAAAACCGCGACAGCAAGTCCACCAACGTCGATTTTCCGCTTCCGGAAGGGCCCACAATCGCCATCGTTTCCCCTTTCTTCAAGGTAAAACTCACGTGCCGCAACACATCGCATTGTTCCGCATCGTCCACCTCATCATGATAGGAGAAGCTGACATCCTTAAACTCAATTTTATCTTGGAACTCACTGATATGCTTTGGATTATCCGTATCTTTAATCTTCTCATCGGCATCTATCACCTCATAGATTCTAGCAGCAGCACTCAACCCTTTGCGCATCTGATAGTAAGTGGTAGCCAAGGATTTGGCAGGCGGAATCATGCGGGCAAAAACCACAAAGTAAAGCATGAAAGAGGCACCCTTGGCCGCAAAATTCTCCGGAAACGCCACCAAGCCGATCAAAGAGATAGCCAAGGCGGCAAATATGCAGAGGAACTCAATTAACGGAGACCCTAACTCTTTGATTCTAAATATCTTCTTATTCAGTCGGTAAAACTGGAAATTCTCCTTCCGGAACTGCTCGGAAACGTATTCCTGCGCGTTGTACCCCTTGATGACCCGCAGTCCATCCACCGCCTCTTCAAAATAAGCCGTCATCCGTCCCAATAGTCCCTGCGATTTCAGGGAATAGTTACGGATATTCTTCCCGATAACGGAAAGGATGAGCGCCATCAACGGCAGGATGGCGAGGGTCACCAGACTGAGTTTCACACTGATGGTGAACAGGGTGATCAAGTAGGCGATAATCAAAAACGGATCTCTACAAATAGCTAACAATGAGGAAATTATCGACCATTCCACTTCCAACACATCCGCACCCATACGGCTTACCATGTCTCCGGAACGTTGTTCGGTATAGAATGACAGAGGCAGGCGGATCAGCTTGCGATAGAACTCGTCGCGGATGTTGAAAAGGATGCCCGAACGGATGTGCGACAGCCAGTACATGCCCGCGTATCGGCAGGAATTGGATAAAAGTGAGAGCAAAATCATCGTTCCCGCGATAAAAAGCAGGGCAGAAGCCTGTCCGTACTGCTCAATCACGATGTTCATGTGATAATAGAACGTGTCGATGAGGTATTGCGGGGTGAAGGAAAATTCGGGGCGCACGGTCACCGGCTCCACCTGATGGAACAGCACCTGCAGGAACGGCACCAACAGTGTGAGGGTGAAAATGGAGAAAAACGCGTACAACAACTGCACGAACAGAATGAGTGCAATTTGTAACTTGTAGTTTTTCAGATAGTTTAAGATTCTGCCAAGATAATCCATGCCTTTTCAAATCGGCGGCAAAGGTACGATTTTTGTTTCTTAAATTTTTGTACTTTTGCGGCGCAAAAAATTTATTATGGCAAACTATCCCGATTCCATTGACAAAATCACGAAAGCGCGGCTCAGACTCTCGACTTTCGGCTCCATCTTCAGCATTGCGCTGACGATGTTTTTCATCGGAGCGTTGAGCTTTTTCGCCTTTTTCTCAATGAGATACCTCCAAAATCTCTCCCAAAAGATCGAAATGGAAGTGCTTTTCTACTCCGACATCAAAGAGGCGGACATCGACGCCCTGGAGAAGAAAATCAAATTGGAACCTTATATCGAATCCTCCCGTGTCTCTTCGCGCGAGGAGAACACTCGCACGGCACAGAAAATCATCGGCAGCAACTTCACCGAGGTGATTTCCAACCCTATCAACGCTTCCATTATCATCAATGTGAAACCCGATTACGCCAACTCCGACTCCTTGAACAAAATCTCCAAAGAGCTGAAACGCAATCCCATCGTGCAAGATGTTGATTATCCGGATTTTATCGTCAAATCTATCAGCGACAACTTTAAGCGTGTGCAACTAGTGATTCTCATCATTTGCGCCGTCTTCATGCTGATTTCCATGCTGTTGGTTGCCAACTGCATCCGACTGAATATCTTTGCCAAACGCTTCAACATTAAGAGTATGCTTTTAGTGGGTGCCACTCCGAAATTTGTCCGCAAACCGTTCGTTACCAAAGGGTTGCTGCAAGGAGTTTGGGGCGGACTGATTGCCGTGGTGCTGCTGGCTCTCCTGCTGCTTTACGGCAACAATGTCGCGCCCGACTTCGTGGATTTCTCCGCCATGCTCTACATTGTTATAATTCTTGCGGCAGTTTTCGTCTTCAGCATCCTTTTCACCATCCTGATTTCAACCTTCTCCGTCAACCGGTACATCCGTATCAACGACGAGAGATTATATATGTAAAAAATTAACAATCAATACAATATGAGTTCAAACACCAACAATGAAAATGTAAAGGGTAACCGCCCGCCGTTGTTCCGCAAAATGAATTACATCCTGATGGGCGTCGGTGCCCTGCTGCTCATCATTGGCTACATCTGCCTGAGCGGCGGAAAAGTACCGGATGACGTGTTCGACGGTGAAATTTTCAACACCCGCCGTATCGTGGTGGCTCCGATCCTGATTTTTATAGGTCTTATGACCGAAATCGTGGCCATCATGTGGCATCCGAAAACCCCTACAACCGACAACGAATAACATCTGAACATGAGCTGGTTAGAAGCGCTGATTCTGGGAATCATTCAAGGATTGACAGAATTTCTGCCCGTCAGCAGTAGCGGGCATCTTACGATTTTGTCCCACCTTTTCGGTTTGGAGGGTGAATCGAACCTCACGATGATTGTAGCCCTGCATGTGGCCACTGTCTTGAGCACCCTGACCATCCTGTGGAAAGAGGTCGTTTGGATTTTCCAAGATCTGTTCACCAAACAATCCTGGAAGAGCTACTCTGGACTGAACGACGGCACCAAATACGCCATCAACATTCTGATTTCGATGATTCCCGTGGGCATTGTCGGTTTTTGCTTCAAAGACACGGTGGAGGAGATTTTCGGCTCCGGCCTGCTGATTGTCGGCATCATGCTGTTGGTGACAGCGGCGTTGCTGGCCTTCTCCTATTTCGCCAAACCGCGTCAGCGCGAAGAGATTTCCCCGTTGCACGCCTTCATCATCGGTATCGGTCAGGCTGTGGCCGTCATGCCCGGACTTTCCCGTTCCGGAACCACCATCGCCACTGGTCTGCTGTTAGGTAACAAGAAAGAGAAAATCGCACAATTCTCATTCCTGATGGTCATTCCGCCCGTGTTGGGCGAGGCCTTGCTGGATGTAATGGACATTGCCGAGCAGGGGTTCAGCACTGCGATGAGCGGCATCTCCGCTGTCTCTCTGGCAGTGGGCTTCATCGCCGCCTTCATCACTGGCTGTTTGGCCTGCAAATGGATGATCAACATCGTGAAGAAGGGCAAACTGATCTGGTTCGCCATCTACTGCGTGATCATCGGCATCTTAGCCATCATTCTCGGCTTATGTTAAAGAAGATGATCCACGACGTCACCTTCGAGCTACCGCCCGATCTGGACATCAATGCCGAAGGCGATTTATTACTAATCGACAAACCTTACAAGTGCACCTCGTTTGATGTGGTGGGCAAAGTGCGCAAGCAAGTGCAACGCGCCGTCGGCCATCGCGTTAAGGTGGGTCATGCGGGCACATTGGATCCCTTGGCTACCGGTCTGTTGTTAATCTGTGTGGGCAAGATGACCAAGCAGGTCGATGCCTTGCAAGCGCAAGAGAAGACCTACACCGGCACTTTCCTGATGGGCGCAACCACCCCGAGTTACGACCTGGAGAAACCGATTGACGCCACATTCCCTTACGAACATATCACCCGCGAAATGGCCGAGGAGGCCGCGCGGTCGTTTACCGGCGAGATCCAACAGGTACCGCCAATGTTCTCCGCCGTGAAGCATCAGGGCGAGCGTTCCTACGAGATTGCCCGTCGGGGCGAAGAGGCCGCCCTAACCGCCAAGAACATCACCATTTACGAGTTCGAAATCACCCGCTTCGAGCTACCGGAAATTGACTTCCGCATCCGCTGCTCCAAAGGCACCTACATCCGCGCCATCGCCCGTGACTTCGGAGAGACCTTGAATAGCGGCGCCCACCTCACTGCACTGCGGAGAACCCGCATCGGCAGTCTATGCGTGGAAGACGCACTACAGCCGGAAATCATACACCGCGACAATCCCGAATTGTAGAGACGCGTCCGATGTAGAGACGCGCTGCAGCACGTCTCTACAGCAGGATAAAACAAAAAAAGTGAGACATCGGCGAATCCCCGCCAATGTCTCACATCATACGTCTGACGTCAAATACGTACTATTCCGCCAGTACCAACACCTTGTCGTGACTGACTTCCACCACGCCGCCGCGAATGTCGAAGAATTGCGGCTCGTTTTGGTTGTCCTCCACTTTGACACGGCCTTCCTTCAGGGCGGAGACCAATGGCGCGTGCGACGGCAAAATCTCGAACAAACCATCGAGACCCGGAAGCTGCACCAGAGAAACTTCCCCGGTGAACAGTGTGCTGCTCGGAGTGATAATCTCTAGTTTCATAATCCGTTATTTTGCAGCTGCCAACTCTTTTTCACCCTTCTCGATGGCTTCCTCGATAGTGCCCACATAGTTGAAGGCGCTTTCGGGCAGATAGTCGAGCTCACCGTCCAAAATCTTGTTGAAGCCCTTGATAGTGTCCTCAATCTTGACGAAACGGCCGGGAGTACCGGTAAACTGCTCAGCCACGAAGAACGGCTGCGACATGAAGCGCTGCACACGACGTGCGCGGTGCACGGTCTTGCGGTCCTCTTCGGAAAGCTCCTCCATACCGAGGATGGCGATAATATCCTGCAACTCCATATAACGCTGCAGACACTCCTTCACGCGCTGGGCGGTATTGTAGTGCTCCTCACCCACAATGTCGGGCGACAGAATGCGGGAAGTGGAGTCGAGCGGATCAACGGCAGGATAGATACCCAACTCGGAGATTTTACGGCTCAACACCGTGGTAGCATCCAAGTGGGAGAAAGTGGTGGCAGGTGCCGGGTCGGTCAAGTCGTCGGCAGGCACGTAAATAGCTTGCACAGAGGTAATAGATCCGCGCTTGGTGGAAGTAATACGCTCTTGCATGGTACCCATCTCGGTGGCCAGCGTCGGTTGGTAACCCACAGCGGAAGGCATACGACCCAACAATGCGGAGACCTCGGAACCAGCCTGTGTGAAACGGAAGATGTTATCGACAAAGAAGAGGATGTCGCGACCACCAGAAACTTCGTCACCATCGCGGTAACCCTCTGCCACGGTCAAACCAGACAAAGCCACACGGGCACGTGCTCCGGGGGGCTCGTTCATCTGTCCGAAAACCAAGGTAGCTTGTGATTTAGCGAGTTCGGCCATATCGACCTTCGAGAGGTCCCAACCGCCCTCCTCCATGCTCTTCATAAACGCATCGCCATAGCGGATGACGCCCGATTCGAGCATTTCGCGCAACAGGTCGTTACCCTCACGGGTACGCTCACCCACGCCGGTAAACACGGTCGTACCGCCGTAGTTTTTGGCAATATTGTGGATCATCTCCATAATCAACACGGTCTTGCCCACACCGGCACCACCAAACAAACCAATCTTACCACCCTTGGCGTAGGGTTCAATCAAGTCGATGACCTTGATACCGGTTAAAAGGACCTCCTGTGTAGTGGAGAGGTTATCGAATGTAGGTGGCTGACGGTGGATGTCACTGCGCCGTTTGGACTCAATTTTGCCAATGCCATCGATACTATCGCCGATGACGTTCATCAGACGACCATTAATGTTTTCCGTAGGCATGGTAATCATACGGCCGGTGGCAATCACCTCCATACCACGTTGCAAACCATCGGTGGAGTCCATAGAGATGCAGCGCATGGTGTTTTCACCAATATCCTGCTCGCATTCGAGAATAAGTTTTTCGCCGTTTTCCTTGGGGACTTCAAGCGCATCGTAAATGTTGGGCAGCGTGATCATTTCGTCGAAATGGACGTCCACAACTGCACCAATGATTTGGGAAATCTTCCCTTTTATCTGTTCTGACATATACTTAGAATAATTATTCCTTTAAAAATTTGAGCCGCCAAAGATAAAAAAATTCCCGATAGGGAGCATCAAAAAATTTTTTTTCATCAACTGTCGAACCATATCAAAAAAAGTGTATTTTTGCCGCCGAATTCACAAGCGGAAGTAGCTCAGTTGGTAGAGCACAACCTTGCCAAGGTTGGGGTCGCGAGTTCGAGTCTCGTTTTCCGCTCATTATCAACAAAATACCCTACCAAATGGCAGGGTATTTTTATTTATAATTCATAATTCCGCATTCCTCATTTTCCGTCCTTCCGCGTACGTCTCCCCTGTGCAAACCACCAAATCCGCGCGTCTGCACTTCTCCTCCTGCGGAATCTGGCGCGACATGCGCTGACGAATATCCGCTTCCGTCAGGTTTGGATTGCGTTGCAAAATGCGACGAATACGCAATGCTTCCGGCGCATCCGCCACAATGATCTTGTCGAAATAGGAGACCAAATCGTACTCGAAAAGGATGGCCGACTCCATGATGACGGCTGCGGCATTCTGCGCTTCCGCCCACTTTTCAAAATCGCGCATGACGTACGGATGGACGAAACGGCTTAATCGCTGCAGAAAGTCCTCATCGTCAAAAGATTGGGAGAGTTGTGTCATATTCAAGGCGCCGTCTGGAAGCCATAGCTTCTCATCGGGAAACGCTTGACGCATCTCCGCCAAAAAAGCAGACTGACGATAAAGCTTTTTCGCTTCATCGTCAGCGTAATAGACCGGTATCCCCATATCGCGGAAATGGGTCGAAAGATACGTTTTGCCCGTACCGATACCGCCAGTCAGCCCGATTTTCACCATATTAGCGCAAATAGAAGGTGATTACCTCAGGTGAAGAGACGGACACCAACTCCGGACCGAAGTTGTGCTCGGCAAGGAATTCGCACATCTCTTTGCTAGTGAACGTATATACAGTCACCTTGTTCTTCGGCTTGATCAAGTCGCTCACCGACACCGTCACCACCTTTTCCTTGTTGGAATAGGGCTTGGTCAGATATTTGAGCCCTTTCTGGTTGAAAGTCAGCTGCAAAACCGTGTCCGACATGGTCACCGACTTGCGGCCTTCGGGCAGGTTGTCACACACCAGCTTATACTCGTAGGTCATCTTGTAATCCTTCGACAAGGTGACCAGCAGCCAGCAGGCGATGGAAATCAAAAGACATACAATAAAGGCCAGTGAAGGCAGTTTCACTGGCACTCTGGATTTATTCTCAGTCATTTTTATTCGTTTTCTTGCTTCTCTTCTTTCTTTTCAGCCGGCTTTTTGCCCAGAGCGGCCTCATTGAAGGAGATAGCGGCTTTGTCAACCTCGATACGCACATCATGCGCGATCTCAATGGTGAAGGTGGAGTCCTTGATATCGACTATCTTGCCGTGAATACCGCCAATGGTAACCACTTTGTCGCCTTTTTGGAGACTGTTGCGAGCCTCTTCAATTTTCTTCTGTTTTTTCTGCTGAGGACGAATCATGAAGAAGTAGAAAATGAGAATCATCAGCAGGATGAAAATAAGCATGGAGGAACCGCCGCCAGCGGGAGATGCCGCAGGAGCCGCATCCATCAAAGGTAATAATGTGTTCAGCATACGTTTGTTGTTTATTTGTTAGACTGTATTTGAATTTCTATTTATCTGCTAGAAGAGACATTCGCAGTGATGGTGAGAATGGTCTCCGAAGGATAGGTGTTGGCACCCACCAAAATACGTTTCTCCACCTTGCCTTTCTGCCCCTTAGAATCGAACGTGACGGTGATCTCACCGCTTTCGCCCGGGCGAACCGGCGCTTTCGGGGGCTGCGAGGTCGTACACCCACAAGTAGCCTCCGAAGAATAAATAATCAGATTGGACTTGCCGGTGTTCTTAAATTTAAAAGCGTAAGTAAGACGCTCTCCCTCAATCACTTCGCCAAAATCGTAAGTGGTCTTTTCAAACGAGATGACCGGCATCTTCTCCGCCTCTTTGTCCGAAAGACCGGACGCCGTCTGCGGAATATGCACATCATCCACGGTGAAATCACCCTCCTTGGCCTGCTTCTGATGGCATCCACCGAATAAAAGCCCAACAGTTACTATTGCCGTAATAATCCAAAATCTATTCATAATTCAGCATTCATAATTCATCATTAATTCTGATATAGTCCGCGCCCCGTCTTCACAATCCGGTCTTGGGCGCGCAAATCCACGATCAAACGGTCCAAAATACCGTTGATGAAGAGCTTGCTCTTGTCGGAGCTGTACCACTTGGCAATCTCGATATATTCGTTCAGCGTGACCTTGATAGGGATGGACGGGAATTCGAGCAGCTCACAGAGCGCCATCTCCATCAGCAGCATATCCATACTGATTACGCGGTCCATCTCCCAATTCTGCAGCTTGTCCTTGATCATCTGGTCATACTCTTCGGAATGCTCCAACGTCTTGCGGAACAGGTGTCTGCAGAACTGCTCATCCTCATCACTCTTGAACAGGGGTACAATTTTGCAATCGTCGCCCTTGCTCTCCTTGAAGTCCTTCACGTTCTGATAGAACATCATCATCGCCTCATCGTAGTCGTCAATCCAATGAGTGTTTTTCTCACCCAAATACCAGTGTAACAGATCATTATCCGCGAAAACTTTCTCGACAATCGTCAGCACCAGCTTCTTGTCCTCAGCATAGTCGTTTTCGCGCGTGGACATATACACCTCATATTCCGGAAGTTGCTCAATCTCGCGATAGAGCTTGG
The DNA here is from genome assembly GCA_900316305.1 of uncultured Bacteroidales bacterium. GTDB lineage: Bacteria > Bacteroidota > Bacteroidia > Bacteroidales > WCHB1-69 > F23-D06. The sequence goes on from ONCM01000008.1 coordinate 23,454, forward strand.
CTATCAAATCCGTATGATCCTCCCACAGCACGTGGTATTTGGGCCACTGCTGCTGGAGGGTCTTGTTGGTCTCCATCTGCCGGATCACAGCGTTGTTGACGAACTTCATGTTCGGGTTCAGATCCTCTTCCGTCGGATGATACTTCTCCTTCAGGCTCTCCAATTTTTTCATCCTATAGAAGGCGATTTCAGGCAACAATGCGAAGAGCCACAAAAAGAGCTCGTAACAGGCGTGAATCGCCTTCACCATATCTGCCTCATAGCTACGCACCTGCGCCTTCGGGTTGGCGTTGTACGCGTATAAAGCCTGCATTGTCTTGATTCGCAAATAATGCCTACTGACCATGATCCTGCTGATTTTTAGGAATTACGAACTATATTAGCGCAAGGTGAAGAAACACTCGCCAAGAAACTGGTCGTCCGTATAGACTTGTACGCTGTACTGGCCTTTGATGGCCTTGTCATCGGACATCAGATCCCAATTCATGGTGATGTTTTCCGCTTTGTTATGATAATTCACGACGGTTTTGCAGGAGTACTGCATACGTTGGCCGTTATGGACGAACGAATAGGTGTCGCCGCTGCCCATGGTCAGCACCTTGCCTGTTTCAGGGATGGCGATACGGCAATAGACGTTCACCGGACCGGGCTCGATGAGGGAGTTCTCACCCAGCATGAGGGTCGTTTTGATACGTTTCACCTTGTTAGCCTTCTCGGTCGGCTCTTCCGTGCCTTTGTTGCGTACGAGATAGCCGGCACTCTTGATGTTATACGCTTTGAAGGTAGCCGCATTACTAATCTTCTGCGAAAGGTCATCGTTGGTCTTCTGCATGTTACGAGTCACCTCTTTTTCCTGTTCCAGTGAGGCGCGAACCTGCTGGTTCTCATCTCTCAACGCTTGGTTCTCTTGATAGAGCTTGTCCATCTCCTTGACATACTCCTGGGAGATGTTTTGCAGACGGGCCAGCTGTTTCTTGATGCGGTTGTAGTCGGCCTGGGAGTTGATCAGCTTCTCAATCTCAGCAGCGTTGGCCATGATGATGCTGTCCTTCTCGCTCAGTTGATCCGACAAATCACCATATTGCTCTTTGATGCGTTCGTGTTCGGCCAAAAGAGCGTTTAACTCGTCCTGTAATTCCGCATTTTTCGTTTCAACCTGCACATATTCCTTGTTTATCGTCGGTTTGGCGAAACGGGCGAAATAGATAGTGGTGCAGAGGAATACACCTGCTAACACACCCAAAATAATGACCCATTTCTTCAAAGGATTCTCCTGATTGGCATTCTGGCTCGGGCCTGAATAATTCATTGAACTCGTAGTTTCCATATTTGTTTAGCTTTATTATTTCGAACGGATTTAACGCTATTTTCTTAAAAAAATTTTATGTCTTGACTATTTTGTCTCCAAATAACTTCTCAACTCTTTGGGAAGATAGAACGTGTTATTGATGGGCATATAGACAATCACGGAGTTAAGATCAACTCTTTTCTTGTTGACCATCACATAGTTATCGTAGCTATTGGCCACCAAAACGTTTTTCTTATTCTTGACAGTCAGACGATAGTTGTATTTGTCCAAACTGTCGATTTGTATCTGATAACCCTCAAACACCTGGTCATGTTTGGCATAGATGTCAGCGGTGAGCTTCTCCAAGGTACCGGTCAAGCCCATCTGTCTGCATAGGTACTTGTGAACGTCAATATTGGTCGGAACACCCACAAGTCTATCATTTTGAGGATGATAGATCGCCAGAAATACGTTTTCAATGGTATGTCCGAAGGTGGTGAAACCAAAGTAGGTGCGACCGTAGAGCACCTGGCTGAGCATCTTGCACATGGAGAGGTTACCCGTGCGCTGTTCCTTAGGCGTGGAGGATTTGTCGTAGTCACGGGCGGTGGCGAGATAGGTGAGCTCGGCGGGTTGCGGGGTGAAACCGAAGTATGTTTCAAAGAGTTGCGGCCACTCGGTGGTATCCACAGCTTTGAGTTTCTCACCCATGGTCCAGTTGGAAAGCTTGTAATCGTCGATGGGACTCATGAGCTGTTTCAGTGACAGTTTGTCGTATCCGTCACGACTGGCTTTGGGATTGCCAATGGTGACAGCACCCGTACCATGGTCGGGCAGAATCACCACCACCGTTTCGCCGTTCTTTTTAGCAAAATCCAGTGCCACTCCACAAGCCTTGTCGAATTCCAGGAACTCAATAATGGCGTTTTTCGCATCATTGTCGTGTGCGGCCCAATCGACCTTGCTGCCTTCCACCATCAGGAAGAAGCCATCTTTATCCTGGGAGAGCAAATCAATGGCTTTTTGCGTCATTTCGGCTATAGAAGGCACCTTTTGCTGATCTGACTCCAGCCAATAAGGCATTGAGCTTTCGCCAAACAAAGCCCAAACGGGAGTTGTAGAACAGCTTCTAAAGCCTTGGATGTCATCCAGATATACATTATATCCACTCTCTTTCAGATCATTCTGAAGATTATCGCTAAGGTAACTGACACCGCCGCCCATCACCACATCCACGTGGTTATGCGCCATTTGCGGGGCGATCATGCCATATTTGCCACGCTTGTACGTGTGTGCGGAACAGTCTGCGGGGGTGGCGTGCGGGAACTCGCAGGTGAAAACAAGTCCCGTGGATTTATGTTGCAACATCTTAGCGGCTTCAAGGACAGTGGCCAACGGTTGGTAAGCGCGAGTGGCATCCACCGGAACCAAATCGTGATCGGTGGCCACAGGATAGGTGGAAACGAAACCCGTTTGGGAAGGCTGTCCCGACACATAACAAGAGGTGGTTGGAGCCGAATCACCGATGGGGGCATCAGAGGAATTCGTACGCACCAAACCGCAAAGGTAAGGGTCTATGTTCAAAGTAGTTTTGGTGGAATCCATGTAGGTTTGATACCAGCGGGCGGCGGAGAGCAGACTCGTGGAGGTGCCGTCCGGGATCATCAGAATCACGTTTTTGACGGGCTTGGGTTGCGCCATCGCACACAACAACGTGATACTCAGTAAACTATAAAGAACGAAACGTTTCATTTCACCTATTTTTTAAAACGCGCAAAGATACATTTTTTTAGGATGTGTAAGAGGATAAATCGTGGCGAAAACGATTACGACATTTCCGTCAATTGGGTCGCCGCCTTGTATGGGGAAATCTGCTTGGATTGAATCTTCGGAATCAGTTCGTCAATGGTGTCCTGAATAGCATCATTATTGTAAAAACGGTTATGAAGCGTGAATTCTATCCAGTGGTAGAAAATATTGACTAACTGTTCGTTACGAGTTCTTTCAAAACTACCGTTACCACGGGTGAGCGTGACGAAATCTTGGATAATCTGCCACACTTTGTCCAAAGCGAAGTTTTCCAGCGCGGAGCAGACCTCCACAGGCACATCCCAGCCGTTGTCGCTTTTCGGGAAAAGCCTGAGGGCAGCACGATACTGCGATGCCGCCATGCGAGCTTTATGCAGATTGTCGCCATCAGCCTTATTAATTACCAGTGCATCAGCCATTTCCATAATACCGCGTTTGATACCCTGCAACTCATCACCAGCACCGGCCAGCATGAGCAGGAGGAAGAAATCGACCATGGACTTGACCACGGTTTCGGACTGCCCCACCCCGACGGTCTCCACGAGAATCACATCGAAGCCGGCGGCCTCGCACAGGATGATGGACTCGCGGGTCTTACGGGCCACGCCGCCCAACGCAGAACCAGAGGGCGAAGGCCGGATGAACGCGTTCGGATCAACGGAAAGGGTCTCCATGCGGGTCTTGTCACCCAAGATACTGCCTTTGGTGCGCTCGCTGGAGGGATCGATGGCCAGCACCGCCAGCTTATGTCCCTGCGAGGTGAGCATTCCCCCGAACGACTCGATGAACGTGCTCTTGCCCACACCGGGAACACCGGTAATACCAACGCGCAGCGAATTGCCAGAATGCGGCAGACAGCGTTCGATGATATCCTGTGCCATCGTGATGTGCGCGGGATTCTCGCTCTCAATCATGGTGATGGCGCGACTGAGAATGGTGCGGTTGCCGTCCAAAATTCCCTTAACGTAATCATCCACTGTGAGTTCCGTTTTCCTATGCCGCTTGAAATTCGGGTTCACCTGCATGGGCTGTTCCACGCCCGCGCGCTCCGTCAATGCCGATTCGTAATAGGGATTAGCCATCTTATTTCCAATTAAAGTTGAACATTACCGCCTCTTTCATCGATTCAAAATAGTGAAATGTCATCCCTTCGATGAAATTCTCCTTGATATCGTCAATATCTTTCTTGTTCTCCTTGGACATCACAATGTCGAAAATGCCGCAGCGTTTGGCCGCCAAGATCTTCTCCTTGATACCGCCCACGGGCAGCAATTTGCCGCGCAGGGTGATTTCGCCGGTCATGGCAATTTTCTTACGCACAGGGACTTGCGTAAAAGCAGAGACCAACGCGGTGAGGATAGTAATGCCGGCGGAAGGACCGTCCTTAGGCGTGGCACCTTCCGGCACGTGCACATGCACTTTCTTCTTGGTAAAGTCCTCAGGATTAATACGATAGTCGGAAGCATGAGCTTTCAAGAACTCGTAAGCGATGGTGGCAGACTCCTTCATCACGTCACCGAGATTGCCCGTCATAGTGAGTTCGCCCTTGCCTTCGCTGGTGATGGCCTCCACGAAGAGAATCTCACCGCCGACAGCCGTCCAAGCGAGACCGGTGGCCACGCCGGGAACATCACCATCGAGCGCTTTCTCCTTCTGGAAAATCGGGGAACCGAGAATCTCTTTCAGCTCCTCAGGTTTAACCTCAGGACCCATCGTGCCCTTCTGCACCAGTTGGGCAGCACGTTTGCGGATAATCTTGGCGAGGGTGCGCTCCAAACCACGCACGCCCGACTCACGGGTGTAATCCTCGATCACATGTTTCACCGTCTCCTCCGGAATCGTCAGCTGTTCGGAATCCAATCCGTTGTCTTTCAGCTGTTTCGGAATGAGATGTTTCATCGCAATAGCCAGCTTCTCCTCAGCCAGATAGCCGGGAATGTCGATCACTTCCATACGATCCAGCAACGCAGGATGGATGCTGTTGAGGTTGTTGGCCGTGGCGATAAAGAGCACCTTGGAGAGATCGAACGGGGTCTCCAAGTAGTTGTCGTTGAAGGTGCTGTTCTGTTCGGGATCCATCACTTCGAGCAACGCTGCAGAAGGATCACCGTTGACGCCCATGCCAGAGACTTTGTCGATTTCGTCCAGCACGAAAACAGGGTTGGCATACCCAACCTTGCGCATGTTTTGGATGATGCGGCCGGGCATTGCGCCGATATAGGTTTTGCGGTGACCGCGGATTTCCGCCTCGTCATGCACACCGCCCAAAGAGATGCGCACATATTTCCGCCCGATGGATTCCGCTATGGAGCGGCCGAGGGAGGTCTTACCCACACCTGGAGGGCCTGCCAGACAGAGAATCGGCGATTTCATGTCGCCCTTCAACTTCAAAACAGCCAAATATTCCAAAATGCGCTCCTTCACCTTCTCCAAACCGTAATGGTCCTTGTCGAGAATCTCACGCGTCTTTTTCAAATCGAAATTATCCTCGCTGTACTCGTTCCACGGAAGGTCGAGCAGCAGCTCCAAATAGTTGAGCTGCACCGAGTAATCGGGTGACATATAGTTCGTCCGCTGCAGCTTTTTGAACTCTTTCTCAAAAAGATCAGCCGTCTCCTGATTCCATTTTTTCTTAGCTGCCCGTTCGCGCAATTCATCAAAATCCTTCTCCGTGGAAGGACCGCCCAGTTCCTCCTGGATGGTCTTCATCTGTTGGTTCAGGATGTATTCGCGCTGCTGTTTTTCCATCTCCTGACTGGACTTGGTGTGGATCTGATGTTTGATTTCCACCACCTGCAGTTCATGGGTCAGCATGTCCAGCACCTTATCAGCACGGGCCATAATATCCTGCGTTTCAAGCACATCCTGCTTCTCCGCCACATCCAGGGTAAGGTTGGAAACAATGAAGTTGAGCAGGAAGGCGTTGCTTTCGATATTATTGATTGCCGTCATCGCATCGCGCGGGGTGCCGGGTGTCAGCTGCATGATGTTGCCCATCGTCTCGCGAATCATCAGCATCTTGGCCTTAAACTCCTCCGTTTCAATCACTTTCGGATCCAAATCGTTGGTTGCATAGGGATGGGCTTCGCAACGGTAGTAGGGACGGGAGTGGACCACGCGCCCCACCTCGAAAGGTTTGACGCCCTGCACGACCATCATAAGATTGCCGTCCGGGATATTGAGGGTCTTGAGGATGCGGGCGAGGGTGCCGACGCGGTACATGTCCTTGATGGTGGGATCCTCCACGCTGTTGTCGCGCTGGGCCACTACGCCGATGGGCTCGTCGGAGTTGGCGCAGTCACGAGCCAACCGCAACGATTTTTCACGGCCGATGGTGATGGGGATGACCATGCCGGGGAAGAGCACGGTGTTGCGCAGCGGGAGAAGGGGAACCTCCTCCGGCAAATATTCTTCGCTGAGCTTCACCTCATCCTCCACAGACAGGATAGGGATAACATTCGACTCCCCTGTCATAAAACCGCCTGCAGCTATAATATCTTTAATCATTCCAATACATTACTTAAAAAAAAACTGACCTTTTTCGGGTTACAAAAAAGGTCAGCAAAAGTACAAAATATATGGATTACTTGGATTTGCCAGCTTCAAAATGGCGGGCATACTTGTTGCGGAATTTATCCACACGACCAGCGGTGTCAACCAGCTTCATCTTACCGGTGAAGAAGGGGTGTGAGGTGCTGGAAATCTCTAATTTCACGAGCGGATATTCATTTCCGTCTTCCCATACAATCGTGTCTTTCGTGTTAACCGTTGACTTGGTCAGGAAGGCATAATCGTTGGACATGTCCTTGAAAACCACGGTTCTATACTCCTTAGGATGGATGTCTTTTTTCATAATATTATTATATTTTTTTAGTCGTTAAAATTGGACGGCAAAAATACACTTTTTTTTGATATGAACAAGAGGGGGTGGAAATTTTTTATTCACACCTGAAATTATTCGTAGTAGTCGAACCGCAGATGCTTCACTGAGATGCCCTTGTTCTGCAGTTCCTGCAGCGACTGGATGCCGATTTTCAGGTGGGTGAGCGCGAAATTCTCCGTCACCTTCTTGTCCGATTGCTCTGTCTTGATACCCTCGGGGAGCATCGGCTGGTCGGAGACCATCAGCAACGCGCCCGTGGGGATGCGATTGTAGAAGCCAACCGAGAAGAGCGTGGCGGTCTCCATATCCACTGCCGTGGCGCGGATGCTGCGGAGGTAGTCCTTGAACCTCTCATCGTACTCCCACACGCGACGGTTAGTCGTATAGACCGTTCCCGTCCAATACTCTAACCCATAACTACTTATAGTGGCTGAAATAGCTTTCTCCAAGTTGAAAGCGGGCAGCGCGGGCACCTCTTCGGGGAAGTAGTCGCGGGAAGTACCTTCACCACGGATACCGGCAATGGGCAAGAGCATGGCACCCAAACCGATATAAGATTTCAGACTGCCGCATTTGCCGAGAAACAGCACGGCCTTGGGCTTCACCGCCGTCAGCAAGTCCATGATGGTGGCCGCATTCGGACTCCCCATCTGGAAGTTGATGATGGTGATATTGTCGCTTGAGGCGCACTGCATTGAACTCTCCTTCCCGTAGATCTCGGCACCGGTCACATCCGCGAAATTCTGCACATAATTTTGGAAATTGGTCAGCAAAATGTACTGTCCGAACTTTTCCAACGGCATCCCCGTATAACGCGGGAGCCAGTTTCTTACTATTTCGTCCTTTGATTTCATCTTTTTTTAATGGTTATGGGTCATGGGTTATAGGTTATTGAATGGTTAATGGTTAAATGGTCAATAGTCAACGGTCAACGGTCAACTTCGATAATTGGCAATCAGGAATTGCATGTCCAATACGATCAATTAATGTAAAATTCAAAGTACCGTCGTGGTTTTTTTTGTCATTTTGCATATATGGAAGCAGTTTTTCGAGAAATTCCGGGGTGATTTCGGGTATCTCGAAATGTTTTGTCAGAAAATCGGCAATCAGATGCCAATCCTCTTGCGGAAGATGCCCGAGTTTTGCGGAAAGGAGGCTTTCGTAATAGAGCCCTTGGGCCACCGCAATGCCGTGCGCTATCGGTCTGTCCATCTTGGCAGCATAACTTTCCAGCGCATGGCCGAACGTGTGACCGAAGTTCAGGATATGCCGCAGATTTTCGTCTTTCGAGTCTTTCCTGACTACATCTTGCTTAAAGTTAATACAAAAATCAATGTATTCCTGCTTGATTTCAGGGAAAGTGTCCGACTCGCACAATTCCCCGAACAGTTTTGCTGAACCGATGAGCGCGTATTTCACAAACTCTCCAAAACCGCTGAGCAATCCCTCCTGCGGAAGGGTTTTCAGCAAAGTAACATCAGCAGGCAACTGAATGTCAGGAAAATAAATCGTCCCGACTCCGTTTTTCATACTGGACAGGTTCACTCCGGTTTTGCCACCAATCGCCGCATCAATCATGGCGAGCAACGTGGTGGGACAGTTGGCGTAACGGATGCCGCGCTTATAGGTGGAAGCCACAAAACCTCCCAAGTCGCAGACCATGCCACCACCAAAATTCAGCAGAAAGACATCTTTATCGTATTGTTTTTCAGCAAGATAATCCCATACTTGTGTCGCTGTTCGAATGGATTTGGTCTTTTCTCCCGGAGCCAGTACCAGCTTGTCCACCGCAACATGTTCCGACAGTCCGTCGAAATATGCACCATGGCATCGGTCCACATTCTTATCGGTGAGAATCACCACTTTCCGAATGTTCTCCCGACGAAAATGCTCGATGAGCTGCTGTATGGTCTTGCTTTTACCCATTATCCTTCCATTTGCACGGCCACGTATTCAGTTTTGCCATCCAACGGCGGATTCAACTTGCAAAGTTTCACCGTAACATGCTGTACCTGTGGGAAATCGATCTTGATGTCACGAACGATGTGGTCGGCCACCGTCTCAATCAGATGCTGCGGCTCGTTCATCACCTTCTGGATGGTCTTATACACCAGCTGGTAATTCACGGACTTCTCCACGTCATCGCTCGCAACCGCCGCCTCCGCATCATACGTAAGCGTCACATCCACAGTAAAATGCGTGCCAATCTTCTGTTCCTCTTCGAAACATCCATGATACGCATAAAATCTCATTCCGCTGAGAAAAATCGTAGTGTTTTTCATAATTTACATTCTCTCTAAAACTACTAACTGCTAACTACTAACTGCTAACTATTTCGGTGTCATTTTCAGCATTATAATCGTGATAATCAGATAGATGATATTCGGCAGCCACGTGCCAAGGACGGGGGGCAGACCGCCAGAGACGGAGAAGACCGTGGACACCTGCTGGAGGAAGATGAACGAGAAGGCCAACCCCATGCCGATGAAGATATGTACACCGACACCACGGGTGGATTTACGGCACGAAACGCTCACGCCCAGTAACGTCATGATAATGATACCCAGTGGGTTAGCCAAACGTTTGTGCTGCTCAATCTGATAGTTGGCCAACAGCGACGAACCCCTCATCTTCTCCTCCTTGATGAACTGCCGCAACTCGGTGTAGGACATCGTCTCGCTCACGAACGCATCCTGATAGAGGTTCCGCGGCAGGATGTTGAACACCGTGTCGAATTCCTCCCCGCCGATTATCAGCTCCATGCCCTGAGGGGTGATTACGCGACGGGTATAGTTGTGCAATTGCCAGCATTGGTTCTCTTCGTCGTAGTTGATCGTTCGGGCGGAAATCTTCTGCCGGATAGAATTGTTGTCAAACTCCTCGTAAGTGAAATTATAGCCAACGCCCTCCATCTTGTCCCATCTTTCCACGAAAATGTAACTGTTCTTGGAATTCTTGATATGCAGATAGGTGGTATTCACCCCGCGCCGACCAAAATACTGATACTTGAAATCATTGAGCTTCCGGTTGGTATTCGGAACGATGAAGTTGGCCAAAACCAGCGAGATAATCATGATAATCACCGCCCCTGTAACGTACGGAACCAGCATTCGGTTGAAACTGATGCCGTTGTCGAAGATGGAGATGATTTCATTGCGCGAGGATAGCTTCGAGGTGAACCAGATGACACTGATGAAGGTGAACAACGGGATGAAAAGGTTGATAAAATAGGGGATGAAGTTGAAGTAGTAGCCTGTGATAACCTCTTTGGTCGGAATATTGTGCGACAGAAAACGCTGGATGTTCTCCGACACGTCGAACACCACCACGATGACCATCAGCAGCGTGATAGCAAACACCACCGTGCCCAACATCTTCCGAAGCAAATAGCCGTCCAAAATCTTCCAGCCTATCTTCTCCCGAACACGCTCATCAAAATCCTTAATACGCTTAAATATTGACATCCTGTTATTTATCGTTGTTTCGTAGAGACGCGCCATGGCACGTCTCTACAAACCCTGTTAACCATTAACCTCAATAACCTATAACCAATAACCTATAACCATTATTTCAGCCATTGATCCAACCACCTAAAGAACTCCCTCTGCCACAACATGGCGTTCTGCGGTGTAGAGACGAAGTGGCACTCCTCGGGGAAGAAGAGGAAACGGCTCGGAATGCCCTGCATCTGCGCGGCGTCGAAGGCCTGCATACCCTCGGTGTAGGGAATGCGGAAGTCCTTGCCGCCGTGGATGACCAATATCGGGGTGTCCCAGTTGCCGACGAACTTATGCGGCGAAATGTTGTAGCTCGCCGGTACCGGATTCGCCCAATAGGGACCTCCGATGTCGTGGTTGGCGAAGAAGAGCTCCTCGGTGGTACCGTACCAACTTACTAAGTTGAACATGCCGCAGTGCGCGATGAACGCCTTGAAGCGCTTTTCGTGGTGGCCGGCGAGCCAATAGACGCTGAAGCCGCCGTAGCTGGCTCCCACACAGCCCAACCGGTTCTCGTCCACGTAAGGTTCTTTCGCCACATCGTCGATGGCGGCGAGGTAATCCTTCATGTTCTGTCCACCATAATCACAGCTGATCTGATCGTTCCACTCGCTGCCGAAACCGGGCACGCCACGACGATTCGGCGCCACGATAATGTAGTCGTGTGCGGCCATCATCTGGAAGTTCCAACGGTAGGAGAAGAACTGGCTCACAGAGGATTGCGGACCACCTTGACAGTAGAGCAAAGCGGGATATTTCTTGGTGGAATCGAAGTTCGGGGGCAAAATCACCCACACGAGCATCTGCTTGCCGTCAGTGGTCTTCACCCAACGCTTCACCGTCTTCGCCGGCGTGATTTTGTCCAAAACATCCTTGTTGATGAAGCTCAGCTGTTTCACCGATTTGTCTTTCAAGTTGACAGCGTAAATTTCGGAAGGCTCCGCGTGCGTAGTACGTGTCACAATCAGCTGACTTCCATCCACTTGCACAGTGTTGTAGTCGTAATCACCATGGGTGATTTGTTCGATGATACGCGATTCCACATCCATCTTATAGACATGATGCGTGGCCTCGATGCAGCTGATGAAATAGACCGTTTTGCTGTCTTCGCTCCAGGAAAAGCCGGTGGCATCCTGATCGAAGTCGGTGCTGTAATCCTCTGCGGTGCCCGTCTGGAAGTCGTAGATCATCAAACTGTGCTTTTCCGACTCGAAGCCGTCGGTTTTCATGTTCCACCACACCATCTTCTTGCCGTCGGGGGAGATCACCGGGTCCATGTCGTAACCTTTGTTGAACTCCGTCAGATTCTGCGTGGTCTTCGTTTTCAGATCGTAGAGGTAAATATCGGTGTTGGTGCTCTCTGCGAACTCCTTACCTGTCAGCTTCTTACAGCAATAAACTAGTTTGCTGCCATCGGGAAGCCAGGCCACCTCCTCCATACCTCCGAACGGCGGGTTCGGGCAGTGGAATTTCTGGCCCTCCAGCAAATCCACGGCGTTATCCATGGAAGGGTAGTCGATCACGATAAGATGACTGTAAGTACCGTCGGCCCAATAGTTCCAATGACGGTACATCAGGTCGTCGTAAATCATAGCCTCCGCATCCGGCAAATCGGGGTAGCGTTCCTCGATGGTCTGTTCCAGCTGCACGTTTTGGAAATAGCAAATGTGTTTCATGTCAGGCGCATAGCTGAAACCGTTGATGTCGCCATCCACATTGCTGATGGCTTTGGCGTTTTTGCCGTCAGGATCAGCTTCCCAAATCTGCATTCCTTTGTCGTTGGCGCGCAGGTAGGCGATTTTCTTGCCGTCGGGCCGCCAGATCGGCTGCATCTCGCTTTCCTCCGAAACCGTGATGCGGGTGGGTTCGCCGCCTGCGGCCGGCATGGTGTAAAGTTCCGTGTTGCCTTTGTTGACGCGGTAGTCGTAGTAGGTCACCGTGTAGAGCAGCGTCTTGCCGTCGGGAGAGACTTGCACGTCGCCCAAACGTCCGAGATACCAGAGGATTTTCTCGTCCATCACGCCCTTCGAGAAGTCGGGCGTTTCGCGGCTCTCCTTGTCAATCACCGCCGCCGTTTTCTCGTTCTTCGCTTGTTTACAACCACTTACCATTATCATAATTAGGGTTAAACAGAAAAATACTTTCTTCATTATTCGTAATCAAAATTTGTTTTGTCCTTTAAACAGACATTAAAAATTCAACCCGCAAAAGTACACTTTTTCCCCATATAACTACTAACTGCTAACTACTAACTGCTAACTGTAAAAATCGTATCTTTGCCGCCTGAAAAATCCATCCACAATGATGATATTCTACTTAGGCAGCTGGTATTTCCAGACCAAATTCCTGAAACGGCGCAAACCGCTGCAGACGGTGCTGTTCATCACCAACAGGTGCAACTTGTCGTGCTCGCACTGCAGCGTCTTTGACCACGAACACCCGACCGACAAAAGCTACGGGCAAATCCGCGAGGAACTGCAGTATTCTTACGGATTGGGATCCCGATTCGTCGATTTCGAGGGCGGCGAACCGACCCTCTGGCGCGACGGTGACCGTCGGATCAACGACCTCATCGACCTCGCGCACGAAATCGGCTTTTTCACCACCACCGTGACTACCAACGCACAACAACCCTTCGCAGGGCTCAAAGCCAACTCGATATGGGTCAGCATGGACGGCATCCACGAATATCATGACGCCGTGCGGGGCCAGGGCACCTTCGACAAATTAGTGAAAAACGTGGATAGCTGCGGTCATAAAGCGCTGAGTGCCAATATGGTCATCGACTCCAACAATTACGTCAACGTGATGGAGACGCTGCAGTTTGTGAAGGAGCACCCTACCTTCAAGAGCATCGCCTTTAACTTCTATACCCCCGCCTTTTTCAAAGACGAAGATCCGCTGATTTTGGATTGGGACAAACGTGTTGAGTTGATTGATAAGTTGATAGAACAAAAGAAGAAACGGATGCCCATCATGAATTCCGTCTCGGGACTGAAACGGATGAAGGACCTGTCGTTTGAAAAGGTCTGCTGGATGTGCAACTACATCCTGCCCGACGGCACGCGCCTGCCCGAATGCGTGGGCAAAAGCGCGGGTGTCTGCGACCAGTGCGGTTTCTGCATGGCCGGGGAAATGCGTTCGGTGATGGATTTTCGGCCGGATACGCTGATGGCGGGACTTGATCTTAGACGATGAATGAGCGATGAATGAACGATGAAAAACGATGAAATTCATCGACCAACATTCATCGATAAACATTCATCGACCAACATTCATCGACCAACATTCATCGACCAACATTCATCGACCAACATTCATCGACCAACATTCATCGATAAACATTCATCGACCAACATTCATCGACAAAAATTCATCGACAAAAATTCATCGATCAAAATGGAGAACATACGATATATCACCCTCAACAGCAACTCCCCGTACCACAATCTGGCGACGGAGGAGTATCTGTTGCAGCAAACCAAAGACAATGTTTTCATGTTGTGGCAGAACGACAACACGATTGTCATTGGTCGTCACCAGAACACGGCGGCGGAAATCAACCAAGAATACGTTGACAGTCACCATGTTAATATAGTAAGAAGACAGACTGGCGGTGGTGCGGTTTTCCACGATATCGGGAATCTCAACTTCTCGTTCATCCAGAACATTGAACCTGGTAGCAAGGAGATTGATTTCCTGAAGTATTTGCAACCGATTGTGGATGCGCTGCAGTCGTTAGGTGTTCCGGCAGAGTTTTCCGGACGCAACGATCTGGTGATTGACGGCAAGAAGATCTCCGGCAACGCCATGATGTTTTACGAAAACCGTGTGTTGGAGCACGGAACGCTGCTGTTCTCGTCTCAGATGTCAGATGTGGCGAACGCCCTCAAGGTTGATCCGAGCAAATTCGATGACAAGGCGGTGAAGTCTGTGCGCAGTCGCGTGACCAACATTTCCGAACATCTTCCCGAACCCATGACCGTTTTGCAGTTCAGAGACTACCTGATGGACTTCATTATGAAGCAGAACCAAATGACTGAACTGCAGAATCTTACCAACGAAGAAGAGGCGGTTGTGGAGCAGCTCATGAAGAACAAATACCAGACTTGGGAGTGGAACTACGGCAAATCGCCGGAGTATTCAATGAACAAGAAAATGCGGACGAAGGGCGGCTCCGTGCAAGTGATTGCCGATATCCAAAAAGGCTATATCCGCGACTTGCAATTCTTCGGCGACTTCTTCGGCGAAAAAGACCCGCAAGAACTTGCAGACCTGCTAATTGGAACTCGAATGGACAAAGATTCCGTTGCCAATGCCCTTACGGACGTGAACATCAATGATTATTTCCATAATGTCACGAAAGAGGAAATAATCCATTTGTTAACCGCATAATATGGGCGTATGCGATACGCCCCTACAATAACCACAAATAACCGTTTATGAAACTGATTGTATTCGACCTCGACGGCACTCTCATCAATTCGCTGGAAGATTTGGCGGATTCGGCTAACCATGTGCTGGAACAGCACGGCTTTCCCATTCATCCAGTGGATGCTTACCGCTATTTTGTGGGCGACGGCGTGCGCAAACTCATTGAGCGCATATTGCCAGCGGAGCAACGCACCGACGCGCAGATCGAACAGTGCAAAGCCGAATTTGTAGATTACTACAAAATCCACATGGAAGACAAAACTTCTGTTTATGAGGGAATTACAGAATTGCTCAAAGCGTTGAAAGCCCGTGGGTTGAAGATTGCCGTGGCCACGAACAAAGTGCACAGCGCCGTGGCCCCGCTGATGGCCAAATATTTCCCGGAGATTCGTTTCGACTCGATGATCGGCCAGCGGGAGGGCATTCCCGTGAAGCCCGCCCCGCAAATCATGTTCGACATTCTGAAAGAGACGGGTTGTCAGCCTTCTGAAGCGCTTCATGTGGGCGACACCGCCACGGACATGCAACTTGCGCACAACGCAGTGGTCACGCCCGTGGGCGTACTCTGGGGCTACAGACCATTGGAAGAATTGCAGGAGGCTGGTGCACGCTATATTATTGAGCATCCCCTTGATTTATTGGAAATCCTTGACCATTGATTTTGGCTATTGGCTGTTGGCCGTTAGCTGTTGACTATCAAGTACGCCCCCAAAACTACTAACTACTAACTACTAACTACTAACTTCTCACTATCGTGGCCGCTGCCGTGGCCGCAATACCTTCGCCAGCACCCGTGAAGCCCATCTTCTCGTTGGTCTTGGCTTTCACCGCTATTCGGTCGGACTCGACCTTCAGCAGTTCGGAAAGCCTGCCGATAATCGCATCGACATGCGGTTTCATCTTCGGCTTTTCCAAGATGAGCGTACAGTCCAAGTTGTTGACCTTCCAGCCTCTTTCCGCAAGGAGCTCCACCACTTTGGCGAGCAGTTTAGTGCTGTCCACGTTTTTCCAAGTGGGGTCGTTGTCCGGGAAGTAGGTACCGATGTCTTTAAGTCCTGCCGCGCCCAAAAGTGCGTCGCAAACGGCATGGATTAGCACGTCGCCATCAGAATGAGCGGCCAACCCCAGTTCGTATGGAATGACAATGCCCCCAATGACCAAGGGTCTGTCGGGGGCAAATCTATGGGAATCGTATCCAAATCCTACGCGAAAATCCATAATTTTGGCTTTTGGCTGTTAGCTGTTGGCTTTGGCTGTCTGGTACAACCTGCTAACTGCTAACTACTAACTGCTAACTATTTGAGGCGGCCTTGCTTTTTCAGATCGTTCTTGTTCGTTGAAACAAAGTCAAAGTTCAACGTGAAACGAAGCGTGTTGGCCAGCGGGTGATACTGCTTGACAGCGATCAGATAGGAGACATCGATACCGAAAACGCTGTATTTGATACCAGCACCAAGAGAGACAAACTGACGGTTGCCCTTGTAAGGACTCTCGTGGAAGTATCCGAGACGGAAGAAGAAGAGGTCACGGTAGCTGTACTCAGCACCCAAAGCCCACATCACTTCCTGCAACTCCTCCTTGAAACCGCCAGGGGCATCGTAGAAAGATTGGATCATACCTTGCGGCACGGAGACATCGGGGTTCATACCGTATTCGATAATCGGATCACCAGCCTCGTTATATTCAATACGACCCATGCTGTCAGTAGCGTAAATAGGATTGGTGGGCACCAACAGTTTGTTGATTTCACCATTGACAGTCAATTTGTTATAGCCATCAAAGTTCATTTCGTAACCGACACCAAGTTTCAGGTTGGTGGGCAAGAAGTCACGGCGCAACGTACCGGAAGAGTAGGACATCTTGTTACCCATGTTCGAGATGCACAAACCAGCACGCAACGTAGTGTTCTCAAAAGCCTTGACATCAAAATCCTGCTCGTAGAAGAGGGAGAGGTCGGCAGCACCGGCCAAACCAGCCTTCGTCTCTTCACCACCCACATACTGACCTGCCGTCAGGTTGGAGTAGATGAAGCGCGGGGTGATAGCGATGGAGAGTTGATCGATCAGCTTACGGGAATAGGTGAAGTCGATAGCAAACTCATTAGGATTCTGGTTGCTGATAAAATTTCCATACTCATCCATAAACTCAATGTTACCTAAAGAGAAATAACGCAACGACATGGCAATAGCGTCCATATCCGTAATACGCCAATAACCAGACAGATAAGCCAAGTTAATATCATTGACCAAATTACGCAACCAAGGACTGTAAGAAACAGAGAAACCGAACTCATAATCGCTAAAAGCGTATTTGGCAGGGTTATAACTCTGGGAGTTGCCGTCGGTGGAAGTGGCGCAACCAATATCTCCCATGGCACCAGCACGGGAGTCGGGAGCGATAGAAAGGAACGGCACAGCCGTAGTAATGGCGTTAAGCGTTTGTCCCAGAGGGTTGTGTCCGTTTGAATTTTGAGCAAAAACCTGTACTTGCGTCAGGATCAGAATAGCGGTTAAAACAGATACTACTTTTTTCATTCTATATTTTTATTCAATTTTTAATACACAAAAAAACTCCACGCTTAACGACAATGTTCGCGTTTTATTATATCCAAACCAAAAAAAAATTTCTTTTTATCAAAAATAATCATAACGCATTGATATTCAACACGTCTTATTTTATTCTACATTCTGCATTCTTCATTCTGCATTCTTCATTCTACATTATAGTATCACCAGCTTCTCAATAGTCTCCGCTGTCTTCCCGTCCTGATTTTTCACGCGGACGCGATACATGTAGGTGCCTTTCGCCAACTTGTCGCCATAATCGTCCAAACCATCCCAAGAAATCGCCCGGCAGCGGTTGCCCTCCATATACTGCGTATCGTAAAGGGTCTTCACCAACTTTCCAGAAATAGTGTAGATGTTCACCTGAATATCGAATGTCCCCCCCGGCTGGTTGTGCTCGAAGTAAAAATCGGTATGCGTAGTAAAGGGGTTCGGGTAGTTCAACACATGGCTCAACTCGAATTTGTCCTCACTCACCACCCGGAAGGTCAGTTCCTGCTCGGTACTATTGTTGTTGACATCCCACGCACGCACGGCGATGGTATGATCGCCAGGTGTCAGCTCCTGAAGTTGATAACGCACTATGCCACTATTGTAGCTGTCCTGCTCGGTCTGATAATAGTCGTTCAAGATAATCTTGTTCCCTGTAGCATTATCCAACACGCCCGTCAGGTCGTGCCCGATGCCGTTACCCGTAGTGTTGATTCCGTAATTATCTGATATCTTGGCAATCAGCACAGGGCTCGTACCTGTGGTACCGCCATTGACAAAATTCTCATCATTCATGTACAACTCCACCTTCGGACATTCGTCATCTGACACGCCAGAAGTATCGACCCCTCCGATGATGAAATCCGTGAACGAGCCAGCCGCATCCGCACGATCCGTACACGCGTAGTAACTGATTTTTCCGTTACCGTAGCTGTAGTCAATGTCCTTCGGTACATAGAAGGAAAACTGGAAACGACCGTCTTTCACCGTCACATTGCCCTTGAAAAGCACACTTTTCTGCACGGTAAACTCAAAAGGCTCCGTATTGGGGTCAGGATCGTTCATCAACGTGCTGGTCAACACTTTTTTGTCATACACCGATGGATATAATCTACCGTTGAACTGGGTGATTGTCTGTAAGTTGCTGTCGGTCACACGTCCACTCACCGTCACTTTCGACAAGGCACGAACCGTGTCGGCGGCGTTCCCCACCGGATGGGAGTTGATGGAGTCCGTCACCACCGTATAGGTCGGAACGGACAATTTGATGGAGGGATCGCCGAGCACCACAAACATGGCCAGATTGATTCTTCCACTGTACCGGTTCTTGGCCAAACGTTCTATGTCACTGACAGAATAATAATTACCTTTGTCGTCTTTTTCGAACATCAATCTGAAAATATGGTCGCCGAAACGGTTGTTGGGGTCCGACCACGCCTCACGGGTGGCAGAAATGACCGCCACAGCTCCACCGCTGTTGTTGAAAAAGATCTGGTCGGAGGGTGAGAGAATCAGTCGGTCGTAATAGCCGAAGGTGCATGACAATGACAACAGGGCAGGCATATTGTACTTATTGCTCCACTTATTGATGTCTGAACTTTCCAAGACACGCTCTGCCGCCCAACCGTCTTTACCACTATGCCCGATGTATGTAAAAAAGAGCGAACCGCGGTTCATCCGATTGTTGATAGCCGTCACCACATCGGGATAACGTTGACCACCAGCATTGGAAACCTGCTGGTAGGCATCCAAATAAATTTTGTCGAAATTGATGTTGGGATTTGCCTCTTCAACGAGATCAGTGAAATGGTCCGCATTGATCACGAAATCGTTGTGCTCCTCATCATCCGCCACAAAGGCCATCACATTGCGCCAGTCTCCAAAGTTGGAGATTTGCGAAGAATTCTCCGGCACCAAGTTTCGTTTCTCGGTATAACGAATACTCTTGTCCACGGACGTCACCGCCTGCGCAGCCGTCGTACACGGGAATCTTCCGATCGCCAGATCGAAAAGCCCTTTTGCCCCATCTCCCTCGTTCTCGTCCAAAAGTCCCAAAACATCATCATTGGAATACTGATGGGAGATTTCCGACATATAGTAATATTGTGGTTGTGTACCATTTGGATTATTATACTCGATATTGTATTCGTAATTGGGAACATAAATAGCTGTGCCTTGGGCTCTTCCGCGAAAATCGTAACTCGGGCGACCAAACAGCAGCAGATATCTAGGATAGGCTTTACTAGTCTTGTTGTAAATCATCCGCATATAGTCACGGATAGCGATAGGATCCTGAGAACCGCTCGAAAACTCGTTGTAGATCTGCTGCGGGGTGACAACTTTCACGTTCAGGCCATCATTCTCAGCACGAAATTGAGCCAGTCGATTGGCTTGGGAAAGAAAATCGGGATGCGCCACAATCACCATATCCACTGCACCAGTGGCGTGCAGATTCTGGTTGGCCACCTGCGACAAAGGGGTCACCGACAAAAATTGGGTACCATCAAAGAGTATAAACTCTCTAAGATCAGAAGTTTGCGTCTTGAAATGCGATCCCTGATTGTCAGCAGTAAGCGTGTAACGAACCATCTGAGAAGGATCGGTGACATCCCACACCGAAGCCGAAGTCGAAACGCCGGAAAGATCAAAACGGGTAACATTTCCCTCTCCTACCGTGGATGGGTTCCGGAAAGTCGTCTGACCGTTGCGCAAGGTAATGGGACAAGGCGCTTCCACTTCAATCCAATCCAGATAGCCAACCGCAGAAGTAGTTGGCTTGCTATAGGTTATTTTCACATTAAGATCTTTGGAAGAGGCATTGAACGGCAAAATGCCCGTGGTAATACAGACGATAGTACTGCCCGTCGCTGAACCAATCTGGGACTGGCCAATCGGAGTTTGGTTCACAGCAACCTGAAAATTGGAGGTCGTAGAGGCGGATGAAGCCGCTTTCACCGAAACATAGCCAGTACCTGTAGGGGTTGCGGGCAACTGGAAATCGTACGTGTGAGCCAACGTGATATCGTAGCGATCCCCATACCACGTCCGTCCCGATTCGCACAAATTCGTGACATCCTCCTCGAAAAAATCGAAAAAGGTGAAGTCTTGCACGTCCATATTCGCCACAAGACTTTCATTATCAATAGTTTGAATACGTTTCTTTTCTCCAATGCCAGGCGTTTGGGTCACGAAATAGTACGATGCGTCCGAATAAACATTATAAGCGTGCCTAAAATGTTGACTTGCAGAATCGTATGACACTTTATGAGGGGAAAGACCGTACATCAGGAAATAATCCCCATTGTCGAGGGTTCCATCACCTCCGTCAATTATTTGGATGGGGATTTCCTGCAGGTCATCAATGCGTTTTTCCGCATTAGCCTCAGGCAACATGCCGCCGCCATTCCCGAAAACTGCCAACTGTGTGGAATAGATGGGGGTAGCCAAACCCATCGCCGACAAATCTTGATAGGTAACCTTATAGACCCCCGTCTTATTCAGCGAAAACTGATACCATTGTCCGGTCGCCAACACGGACTGGGCGGCATAGTCAAGTGTACCTTTCTGGTTAACAGGGTTTTTACCTTCTATTTCAAGGATTACGGAAGTCAGTTTTTTGAAATGGCCAGGGGAGGTTTCCACGATCGGAATGAAGTGGAGTTGCGCGAAAAGCTTGTTCCGGTCATACACGGAGGCGATATGATACTTCACTTCTTTTTGATGGAAATCGGAAGTAACTAATTTACAATCTGTTGCGCTCATTTCGGCATACTCTTCAGCCACCACTTTGACCTGATAGTCGGAAAAAAAGTTTTCAACAGGGATGATTTCATAAAAAGTCGGCAAGTCGAGGACATCCCACCCGTATGTGGCACCAACGAAGTGCAAAAAACGAGCTTGGGAACCGTCTGAGAAGGTGTTCGAGACGGGTTCTTTCCACTCCAGTGTATATTTTTTTTCAATCTTTTGAGCCTGAATATCAGCAACTTGTAGAAAAAGGGTAAAAAAAATCAACAATACCACCCAAGATTTATTCTTCATTTTCCGTTTTATTAAAAAGAAAAGTACAATTTTCTAAACGAAAAGACGTTAAAATTATTACAGAAAAAATGTAACAAAAATAGGGTGGGAAGCGTTCAATAATTTTGTATCTTTGCCCGCTATAAATATAAGAGTATGAATAAACGAATTGCTATTATAGTTACTATCGTTCTGGCATTTGCAGGATTGCGGGGAACAGCGCAGGATGCGTTGTTTTCGCAATATTATGCCAACCCGCTGTATTTGAATCCGGCATTTGCGGGTACGAACGTGTGTCCCCGTCTTGCCTTCCATTTCCGCGACCAGTGGCCATCGATGCCCGGCACGTTTATGACCTACACGGCTTCATACGACGAGCATTTCGACAAGCTGTCAGGCGGTGTCGGTGTCCTGCTGATGGGTGACCGCGCCGGTGAAGGCGGTATCATCAACACTTACACAGCCAGCTTGATGTACTCTTTCAAATTGAAAGTGACCAAGAATTTCAACCTGCGCTTCGCTTTGCAGGCGACCTACGAAAACCGCGGGCTCAACTGGGATGCTCTCACCTTCGGCGACATGATCGACCCCAAATACGGTGTCATCTACCAAACCGCTGAAATCCAGCCCAACCAGCTGACCATCCACTCCTTCGACATGGCCGCCGGTTTCTTGGGTTACACCCCGCACTTCTATTTCGGCATGGCAGCCCACCACATCGTCCCCATCCTCGGGGCCAAGGGCTTCATCTCTGACGGTCTTAAAGCTTACGACTACCGTCCCGTGAAATGGACGGCTCACGTCGGCGGTTATTTTGACCTTAAACGCAAGAGCAAAAAGGAAACTTCTTTCGGCGATATCTCCATCAGTCCGAACTTCATCTACCAACATCAACAGAATTTCAACTACTTCAGCGAAGGTTTCTACCTCAACTTCTATCCGTTTACAGTCGGTATGTGGCTCCGTCACGGTCTGACCTACAAGGGTGAACGTTTCACGGGTGTCGATACCAACGGCGTGGCCATCACCGAGCCGATCTCCTACCACAACATGGACGCCTTCATCGTGATGTTCGGCGTGGAGTATGAATGGTTCAAGGTGGCTTACTCTTACGATGCCACTATCGGCAAACTCGCCAACTACTCCGGTGGCGCACACGAGGTCTCCCTTCAGGTGCTGCTCCCGTGCCCCAACAAGCGCAAAGCGCTCAAAGACCTCAAATGTCCCTCTTTCTAAACCATTTAACATCGTCAACTTAGAAAATCAATTAAACAATGAATACAGCAAAGAAATTATTAGGATTGTTTACCGTGGCAGCATTGCTGTTAGGAATGTCCTCTTGTAAGAAAGAGAAATCCGCCACTACTGGCTGGAATTACAACGACGCCAAAAATGGTGGCTTCGAAGTGGCTCCCTTTGAAGAACAAGCCACCGGCCCAGGCCTCGTGTTCATCGAAGGCGGTTCCTTCGTGATGGGCCAAATGGAAGAAGATGTCATGAAAGACTGGAACAACACGCCCCGCCGCGTGTCCGTCGCCTCCTTCTACATGGACGAGTGCGAAATCGCCAATGTCGATTACCTCGAATACCTCTACTGGCTGGAACGCGTCTTCATCCCGCAAGACCTGAAAGTGGTCTATGACAACGCCGTTCCCGATGAGGCTGTATGGCGCGACCGTTTGGGTTACAACGAACCCGCTGTGGAATACTACTTCCGCCACCCCGCTTACAGATTCTATCCTGTTGTGGGTGTCAGCTGGCTGCAAGCCACCAACTATGCCGCATGGCGTACCGACCGTGTCAATGAGCAAATCCTCGTCGATCGCGGCTACATTGAATTTGCAGAAACCCCTTCCGCAGAAGGCTATTTCAATACCGACGCTTATCTGACCTACGAATCTTACGAGGCTGAAGGCCAGAAACGTCTCCGCTACATCTCCAGCGGTGAATACCGCAATGTGAAGATGGAAGACGGTATCCTTCTGCCGAAATACAGACTGCCAACAGAGGCTGAATGGGAATACGCCGCATTCAGCACCATTGGCAATACCCTCAACGAGCGCGTGCTCGAACGTAAGGTCTATCCGTGGAACGGTCAACAACTCCGCTCTGAGGACAAGAAGTACTACGGTGACTTCATGAACAATGTGCGTCGCGGTCGCGGTGACTACATGGGTGTCGCCAGCGCCTTGAACGACGGCGGTTTCTACACCAAGGAAGTCAAATCCGACTGGCCGAATGATTACGGCTTGTACCAAATGGGCGGTAACGTCTCTGAATGGGTTATGGACGTTTACAGACAGACCTCTCACGATGACGTGACGGAATACAATCCGTTCCGTGGTAACTACTTCGAAACGAAGAAGCTTCTCGAAGACGGTACCGTTGCCGAACGTGATAGCGTGGGTAAAATCCCCATGGTTCCCGTCTCTGACTTCAAGAACGACAGACGCCGCAACTACCGCGCTGCCGACAACAAGAACTACCTCGATGGTGACTGGCAGTCTCTGAAGAGCATGGACGATTGGAAAAACGCCACCTCCAATGAGGAATCTACCGAATGGATGTATGCGAAAGGTAGCGGCAACTACGACTATTCACTGGTTGGTGACCACGCACGTGTCTATAAGGGCGGCTCTTGGAAGGATATCCCTTACTGGTCTTCCCCCGGCACCAGACGTTATCTGGACGAGGATGAGGCTACCGACTATATCGGCTTCCGTTGCGCTATGGCCCGCGTCGGCACCCAGACCCAAGGCAAACGCAAATAATCTTTCTAGACGATAAAAAAAGACCTCTTTCTTATCGAAAGAGGTCTTTTTTTTATTCCTTTTTACTCAAATCCGTTCCACTGAAACGCATAATTTCATCTTCGCCAGAATAAAGGATGAGTTCCTCCCCCTTGAGTTCATAGCGGTTAATGTCCATTCTCCAAGCGGCCGTAAACTGTTTCTCCACCCCCATCTGCGAGCAGAGTCGCTTGGTGGACCCTTCGTAATTCACGGTCATTTTATGCTTCTTGGTGGTTTCGTAGGAACCGAAGAAAGTGTTGCAACCAAGATTGCCTTTAAGGTGTCCGGCAGTGTCAAATGTGACAAACGGACGCATGGCAAAATCATAGTCCAATTCCGCACCTTCCAACGCAACCAGATTCCATTGAGTACCGATCAATGGATAATTTCCATTTTGGGCACATTTTTTGGAAGTTTTGCAGCTGCAACAACTCAGAATCAAAGTTATTGCCAAAAGAGGGTAAGTAATCTTATGCATTTCTATTCTTATTATGGTTAAACTGCTCGTTGATTTCTTCTATAAAGTTCAGAATTTCGTCACGGCCGAGTCCTGAAACGGCGGAAGATTTCATCATGACAGGAAGCTCTTCCCACGTCTCCGACAGTTTATTCTTCATTTTCTGAACGTTGCTCATCGTCTTTCCTGTTGAATTTTTATCCGTTTTGGTGAAAATGATGGCGAATGGTACCCCGCTTTCACCCAGATTATTAATAAAATCCACATCTATCTGCTGCGGCTCAAGACGGGCATCCACCAAAACGAAAACCAATTGCAAGTTTTCCCGAAACAGCAGATAGTCGGAAATCATCTTATGCCATTTTTCGCGGATGGTCTTGGAAATTTTGGCGAAACCATAACCGGGCAAATCCACCAGATACCAATTTTTATTGACAAGAAAATGGTTGATGGTCTGAGTTTTACCAGGCTTTGAAGAGGTTTTGGCCAGACTTTTGTTATTCATCAACATATTGATGAGGGAGGACTTCCCCACATTTGAGCGCCCGATAAAGGCGTACTCAGGAAGCGTCGGGGGAGGACACTTTCGCCAATCGGCTTCACTCTGCAAATATTCTGCGGTCTTGATTAACATTATGCGGTTATCTTCTAGCCAACCATTCGTTGGGGTTAACGTATCGGTCGTTTTTCCAGATTTCAAAGTGCAACTCGTATGTATTGGAGGTGGAGCTCCGTGCCACGGTGCCGATCACCTGTTTGGTACTCACCTTGTCGCCCTTCTTTACATTCGCGGATGCAAGATTCTGATACACTGTAAGATATTCACCATGACGTATCATCACCACGGTGGTACCCATGATGTTCATCACTCCAGTGACAACACCTTCAAAGACAGCGCGCGCGGGTGTGCCGGCCTCCACCATGATGTCAATACCGTGGTTGTCTATTTGCACGGAGGGCACATCGGGATGTGCATAGCTACCGAAGTCGCTCACCTTAGCCCCTTTCGCCACGGGCCACGGCAGTTTTCCCTTATTGCTGATGAAGGAGGCGTTCAAAGTCTTCTCTTCCGGTGTTAATTCGATAGTGGCCGAGGCTTTGGGAGATGTGGTGGACGTGGCTGCCGTGGATGTTGTGCTGCCCGAAGAACTCTTTCCTTTGGACAAACTGGATTTCTTACTCCGTTCGGCGTTAGCCTTTGCAATCTCCGCCTTCACCGCCCTTTGGATAGCAGCGTCAATCTCC
This sequence comes from uncultured Bacteroidales bacterium, assembly GCA_900316305.1. Lineage (GTDB taxonomy): Bacteria > Bacteroidota > Bacteroidia > Bacteroidales > WCHB1-69 > F23-D06. The sequence continues at coordinate 49,434 of ONCM01000008.1, forward strand.
TTGCGTTGCTGTTGCTTCTTCTTCAAATCAGCATTAAGCTTCTGCGACTCCTTTTTCAGTTTCTCAGCATTCTGGGTTTTCTTCCGACGGTCAACCTCCAAGTTTTTGATTTCCTGCTCCTTAGAAGAAAGCGTCACCAACTTGTCGTTCTTCAACATTACAATTTCCTCGTTCTTTTTGGTCAACTCTTCGGTGGTCTCCTGGATGCGTTTGGACTGTTCCCGCACATTTCTAGAAAAGATGCTGTAGTAGCGTATTCTGCGGAACATCTGGGAAAAATCGTCCGCAGCCAGAATAAACGTCACCTTGTCCATCAACCGACGGTTGCGGTAGGCGTTATAGACCACTTGGGCATAATCTGCCTTCATGTAGGCCAGACGTTTCTCCAGCTGTTTGATTTCCTGTTGGTTCTGTTCCTGCTCATCCTCCATCTGGATAATCTGGGAGTTAAGATTCGTGATCATCTTCTCCCGGTTTTGAATCTGCTGGCGCAGGAGCGCAGCCTGTTGAACGGCTGCTTTCTGGTTTGATTCGTTTTTTTTCAGCAGTTTTTGGGTATTGGCAATCTCGTTTTCAATTTTCTGCTTGTCCTTTTTGAGCTGTGCACTACTCTTGCCATTTTGCGCAAACGTGTGCATTGGAAAAGACAATGCCCACAGCAGACAAAGCAGCAAAACCGTTTTGGGATGATATAGTTTTTCCAGAATATTCATAATGAGAAATATAACCTGCAAAAATACGAGTTCTTTTTCTAACGTATGAATATTCTTATTTATTTTATGAACAAAAGAACGTTAATCAGATAGCCAATAATTTGCTATTTTTGCGCGATTTTTTTATGCCTTATGTCGATAGATTTAATCATTGAAATTATCGGTACAGTTATCGGGTTAGCTTATTTGTATTTGGAATACAAAGCTTCCGTTTGGTTGTGGCCCGTCGGCATCTTGATGTCCATATTCTACGTGTTCATCTTTTTCCATGGAAAGTTTTATGCTGATGCCGCGGTCTATCTTTATTATATTGGAGCGAACACCTACGGATTGTGGAAGTGGACACGCTGCCGAAACCAAGCTGCGGTCGCAACGGAAAGCGTGGAGATGCCCATCACCCATGTTCCGAAAAGACAAATTTTGCCCTTGACGCTGGCATCCGTTGCCCTGTGGGGACTCTTTTACTGGATTCTAAGCACTTTCACCGACAGCCCTGTGCCGATTGGAGATGCTTTCACCACCGCGCTCAGCATTGTAGCCATGTGGATGCTGGCACAGAAATACCTGGAACAATGGTTATTTTGGATTGTCGTCAATACGGTTTCCACCATTCTCTATTTCTGGAAAGGACTCTACCCCACTGGTGTGCTGTTCATCGTCTATGTGATGGTGGCCATCCTTGGTTACATCAAGTGGAGAAAAGAGATGGCATAAAAAAAGAGACGTGCAAGCACGTCTCTTGACATATTTTCGTTAATGATATTAGCCGTTTTGCGCATTTGCACCGCTTACAATCTCAATCAGTTCATTCGTGATAGAGGACTGGCGGGCGTTGTTGTACTTCAGACGCAATTCATGCAGCATCTCCGAAGCATTGTCGGTAGCCTTGGTCATGGAGGTCATTCTGGCACCGTGTTCCGAAGCGATGGAATCGGATAACGTCTTATACAATTGCGTGCGTAAAATCTTGGGTATCAGTTCCTGCAAAAGTTGATCGGCGGAAGGCTCGATGATATAGTCGCTGGTCACTTTCTGCATTTCATCGCTTTCAGGGGGTAGCACGGGAAGGTATTCTTCCACGGTTACCCGCTGCGTAGCGGCATTCAGAAATTGGTTATAGACGACATCAACTTTGTCCACCTCGTGATGGATAAACTTCATCACCAAATCATCAGCGATGGCGGAAAGCTCAGTAAAATCGGGATTATCCAGCAGTTTTTCATTCGAAAAGGCCACAGGATAGAGTTTGCCGAGTTGGTCGTTACCCTTTTTGCCGATGCAAATCAACTGCAGATGACCGGCACGATGCTGTTCGGCATATTTCTCCGAAATCAGGTGGTTGACGGTCTTGATAATGTTTGAGTTGAACGCGCCGCAAAGTCCTTTGTTCGAGGTGATAGCCACAACGACTACTTTTTCGGGTTCGCGTCGTTCGAAGAGCGGCAGCTGTTCGACACCCGTATTGGAACCGGCCAGGTTGTTCAGAATCTCGTTCAGCTTTTGGGAATAAGGGCGGAGATGCTGGATGGCGGTCTGGGCACGGCGGAGCTTGGCAGCCGACACCAGCTTCATGGAGCTGGTGATCTTCTGCGTCGATTCGATAGAGGCGATGCGCGTGCGTATTTCTTTCAGGTTGCCCATAACTATTCGTATTTTTTAGCCACTTCGGCGCAGGCGTCGGTCAATTGCTGCATAATCTCATCATTGATGGTTCCTTTGGCCAAAGTGTCCAACAAATCCTGATGGTTGGAGTGCATGTACGAAATGAACTCTGTCTCGAAGTTGCGGATGTTGGCGACGGGGACTTTCTGCAGGAGTCCACGGGAGCCGCAGAAGATGATGGCAATCTGCTCTTCCACCTTGTAAGGAGTATATTGCGGCTGTTTGAGGATTTCCACGTTGCGCACACCTTTGTTAAGGATAAACTGCGTGGAGGCATCAACGTCTGAACCGAACTTGGCGAAAGATTCCATCTCACGATATTGCGCCTGGTCGAGTTTCAGGGTGCCGGCCACCTTCTTCATGGACTTGATTTGGGCGTTACCACCTACACGCGACACGGAAATACCCACGTTGATGGCAGGACGCACGCCGGCGTTGAAGAGGGAGGTCTCCAAGAAAATCTGGCCGTCGGTGATGGAAATCACGTTGGTGGGGATGTAGGCGGAGACATCACCGGCCTGGGTCTCGATGATGGGCAGTGCCGTGAGGGAACCGCCGCCCTTGACCAAGGGTTTCAGCGCGGCGGGCAGGTCGTTCATCTTGGCCGCGATTTCGTCGGATTCGATGATTTTGGCCGCGCGTTCCAGCAGGCGGGAGTGGAGGTAGAAGACGTCACCGGGGTAAGCCTCGCGTCCGGGCGGACGACGGAGCAGCAGTGACACTTCACGGTAGGCCACGGCCTGTTTGGAGAGGTCGTCGTAGATAATGAGGGCGTGGCGGCCCGTATCGCGGAAGTATTCACCGATGGCGGCGCCGGCAAACGGGGCGTAGAACTGCATGGCAGCGGCGTCTGATGCGGTGGCGGCCACCACGATGGTGTAGGGCATGGCCCCGCGTTCCGTGAGGGTCTTCACCAATGCAGCCACGGAAGAACCTTTCTGTCCCACAGCCACATATATACAATAGACAGGTTCGCCTTTGTCGTAGAACGACTTCTGGTTGATGATGGTGTCGATGGCGATGGCGGTCTTGCCGGTCTGGCGGTCGCCGATGATAAGTTCACGCTGGCCGCGGCCGATGGGGATCATGGCGTCGATGGCCTTGATACCGGTTTGCAGCGGGCGTTTCACGGGTTGGCGGTAAATGACGCCGGGGGCCTTGCGCTCGATGGGCAACTCGATGAGGTCGCCTTCGATGTCGCCTTTGCCGTCAATGGGCTGGCCCAGAGTATTGATGACGCGGCCCAGCAGCCCCTCGCCTACTTTGAGGGAGGCGATACGGCCGGTGCGCTTGCAGATGTCGCCTTCGTTCAGCGACTTGGAGTCGCCCAAAAGCACGACACCCACATTGTCCTCTTCCAGGTTGAGTGCAATGCCGGTGATTTCGTCGCCGGTCTTGGTTCTGAACGTCACCAGTTCTCCGGATTGGACGTTATGCAGGCCATAGACACGGGCGATGCCGTCGCCGACCAACAGCACGGTGCCGACTTCTTCCATTTCAGACTTCTGGTTGAAGTTTTCTAGTTGCTGACGCAGTATAGCTGTAACTTCTGAGGGTTTGATTTCTGCCATTTATATGCGGATTTAGAATTGTACTTGGAAATTGTTTTGGGAAAATTCTTGCTTTAACTTATTGAATTTATACAAGATGCTGTCATCCAGAAAATAGTCATCCATCTGGATCACGAAACCGCCGATGAGAGAGGGCTCCACCGCCTCTTTCAGTTCGATGGTGGCGTGCGTCTGTTCGGTAAGCATCGAGACAATCTTGGACTTGAGTTCGTCGCTCAGCGGTTGTGCCGTGACAATCAATGCGGTCTTGATGTTATGGGACTGGTTGTATAACCTGAAGAAGCCCTCACAAATCATGTCCAATTCAGGCTCGCGTCTTTTCTTTAGCAGCAGGTCCGTAAACTGGTAGGTGATGTCGTGGAGCGTACCGTTGAAGACACTTTCGAAGATCTGGTGCTTCTGGTTGGGGGGCACCACAGGGTTGCGCAGCAGCATCTGCAGGTCGCGGTTCTCCTTCAGTGTGTTTGCCAACAAAGTGAGGTCGCCATACACTTCCTCCACCTGGTTTTTCTCGTTGGCAAAGTCAAACAATGACTTAGCGTATCTGTCGGATAATTTCGGGTTCTTCATCTATGAATATTAAAAGAGGCGGCAAATATACAAAATTTTACATTTTCCGGCTGCCGGGTTTCACGAAGGGGAGACCCTGTTTGCAGAGCGGACAATCCTCCACAGCCCAGTTCTGGATGTTGAGTTTGGTCGCGCTATAGACTGGATAGGGGAAGGAGCCGTCGCTGCGGTCGGCAATACAGCAGACGCCGATGACCTCAGCGCCGAAAGCTTTCAGCACCTCGATGGTTTCCAGCGAGGATTTGCCGGTGGTGACCACGTCTTCGGAGATGAGGAGTTTCATGCCGGGTTTGACCTCGAAACCGCGACGCAGGCACATGATGTTATCGACGCGTTCGGTGAAGATGGCCGGTACGCCCAGCTGACGACCCAGTTCGTAGGCCACGATGATGCCACCCATGGCGGGACCCACCACCATATCCACATGCAGATCCTTCACCTGCTCTGTGATTTTCGCAATCACACGCTCGGCTCTGTCCGGGTATTGCAACAGCTTAGCACATTGACAATAGCGGTCGCTGTGACGGCCGGATGAGAGGAGGAAATGTCCTTCCAGCAGCGCTTCAGACTGCTTCAATTCTTCGATTACCATATTTGTATTTTCTTCATTCATAGCGTTTTATATTAAATTTGAAAATTCAACACGAAGCGCAAAGATACATAAATTACGAATACGCACAAAAAAATTTGTTATTCCAAAAAATCCAGTCTTTTTCCAGCTTCAAATTGCTAACAATCTTGTTTTTATAAATATCGTTCTTTGCAGACCCAACCACCTGTGAAAAGAGTATCTTTGCCAGTTTTTATATTATGTTTATAAGGTGAAGTAGGTGATGTCTAAAGTTCGGTTTCTGATCCTGTTCCTGCTCTGTTGGTGGACGTTGGCGGCGAGAGCGGCCACGACCGCTTCCGACACCTCCTTCCATTTTGTCTGCGCCGACCCGACGGCCATACTCACGGTTGACAGCGCACAGAGCTACCATTGGAGCACCAACGAAGCTACACGATCTATAACAGTTTCAAATGCAGGAATTTACACCGTAACTTCCACCCACTTCGACGGCAACCAGACTGTTGATACGTTCCAAGTTGCGAACATCAAAACCAACAAGGTCTCCAACATCTCCATTCCCAACATGTGTGCCGGAGGAGTTTACCCCATCACCATCGGCCACGACTCCATCAACGACATTATCATCGAATCCCACGAAGCCTCCATGGTCTTGAGCGAGACCATTTTCCTGCCCGACGGCGTCTCTTGCAATCCTTACGGATGTTCATACCGTTCCCCCCTCACTTTCACGAACTTCTCTGAAAATGACATCGTCACCTCCGTTGACGACATCCTGTATGTACGATTGAACCTCGAACACTCATACGCAGCAGATTTGTACATCAACCTCACCTGTCCCAATGGGCAAAAAGCAGATATATTGCGGTTTGGCGGCTCATCAAACTCTAGTTGTAGCTCCAATATTCCGTTGAGTTCGAGAGGTTGGCTGTCGGGAAACAATGCCAGTGGTGGGACTGATTTTGGATTGGCGAACATCACAGGCGACTGGGACAGCAACCCCGACTGTACCCCTACTCCTTCCGGAACAGGATGGAACTACTGTTGGTCCAACAACTCAACTTACGGATATGTCTCTGGAGACGGAAGGATTTATCGGTCGGCAAATGTTCACGGCGGCCACTTCGATTCCTCCAATGTGGCTAACCATTCACAATTCTACCATCCCGACCAGTCCTTTCAGGGCCTTGTGGGTTGCCCGCTGAACGGATCCTGGTACATAGAGGTGATGGACGGTTTCTCCCAGAACAATGGCTACCTGTTCGAATGGGAGCTGGCACTTGCCTCCGATGTGCAAACGGAGTATTCGGATGTGGTGCGCACTGAGTTGGATGGGCCGTGGGTGACCACCCTCAGCAACTCTTCCTTTGTGATCACCCCTCCTGCCGACCTGCCTTACGACACCACCGTCGATTACACGTTTCAATTCTTTAACGATTACGGATGCTCGTATGACACCATCGTGGCCGCCACTTTTTTTGCGAAAAGCCAGGTGATCATCGACACAATTGCCTGCGACAGCCTCCTTTGGAAAGGCAAAACCTATCGGTCAGACACTTCCTTCCTCTATAAGTACAAGAACATTCATGGGTGCGACAGTCTTGTGACTGTCAATATACATGTGTTTCCCACACAAGCTCCCTCCATTTCTGGACCGTACTACTTCTGTCCGGACTCGTTTGCCGTACTCACTGCCAGCACTGCCGCCACATACCTTTGGAACACTGGCGACACCAGCCAATCCATCACCGTCAATGAACCGGGAACCTATTCCGTCGTTGTCACCGACACGAACGGTTGTTCACCGGGATCATCCGCAACATTTCAGCTGTCATCAGCTGACAATCCTATTGTTGACGCATACCTGTCGGATATCACTGCCGGCGACACGCTTTGGGGCGTAATGGGGACAGTGGTTGGAGACAACTTGCAATATATCAGTCCACAAACCACCCTCCGCCGCGATGAAACTATTTTTCTCCCCGACGGAGTGCCTTGCGATCCCTACGGGTGCTCATACCAAGCTTCGCTTGACTTTACCGGCTTTTCGGATTCCACAACCATTACGTCAGCCAACGACATCCGTTACGTCCGGTTGAAGATGGAACACTCCTATATCCGAGACCTATATATCAACTTAACCTGTCCCAATGGACAAAACGCCATCATATTGAAAAAAGCGATTACTTCCAGCGATGCCTTCGGACAATGTATCTCCAACATCCCCTCGGACGGTCGCGGATGGCAAAGCGGCAGCAACGTCGAAGGGAAGGTACTGCTTGGATATGCCTACTACTATGCAGACAACACAGACATTTGCAATCCTAACGCGCCCACCAACCGACCCGGTACGGGCTGGAACTACTGTTGGTCGAACAACGACACGGAAGGGTTCGGTTATGCCCCCGGCGACGGCAGTTTGATATACCGTACCGCCAATTCGCATTTGCGCACGGTCTTGGGCAACAGTAGAAAAGTGGTGGATTCCTCCGATGTGGCCGCAGGGTCGCAATTCTACCATCCGGACGAGTCGTTCGACAGCTTGGTGGGATGTCCTATCAATGGCACTTGGACTGTGGAAGTAATGGACGGACTCAATCATGATAACGGGTATCTCTTTTCTTGGGAAATCTCATTTGGAGGTCAAATCACTCAGACAGAACCGCCTGCAGTTACCCAGACCCACTGTACCGGTCCATGGATTACCATGCTCACCGACTCCACCTTCTTCATCAATCCCCCTGATACCCTTGCCAATGACACGGTAGTGGGATATACCTTCACCGTTATCAATGAAATAGGATGTTCCTACGATACAACTGTTTACATAAACGTATATACGAATAAGATCACCGACTTATACGATACGGTTTTCGTCTCGGAGCTTCCCTTCGTATGGCATGGTATAACCTTCACTGGTCCGGACACCAAAGTCACCACCTCGCAGACCATTCACGGTTTGGACAGCTTGATTTACATGCACTTGTCGGTCATTTATCCGTTCGACACAGTGGTTTGCGCCAACAACCTGCCGTTATATTGGCACGGCCATACTTTCATGGGGGCAGACACGGTAAATCTCTCCTATCCAGTGAACGACGCAGACAGCATTGAAATCCTTGCCGTTTCGCTCATGCCCATCGACATAGACACGATACCGGTTTTCGCCTGTTTCGATTTTACTTGGCATGGCGCAACCTATTATCAATCTGGTGATTACACGTTCAACACCCTCAATATCCACGGCTGTGACTCCACTGTCATCCTCCATCTTACCCTTTTCGACCTTGATACGACCCACATTCCCATAAATGCCTGTAGCAGCTATACTTGGCACGATTCTACCTATTATCAATCTGGTGATTATACCTTTGACACTCTCAATATCCACGGCTGCGATTCCACCGTCATTCTTCATCTCTCCATTTTCCATCCTGACACAACCGATATTCCCATGAGTGCCTGCGAGCAATACGTTTGGCATGATTCAACCTATTATCAATCTGGCGATTATACCTTCGACACAATCAATATCCACGGTTGTGACTCCACTGTCATCCTCCATCTCTCTCTTTTCAATACCGACACAACCCATATTCCCATGAGTGCCTGCGAGCAATACATCTGGCGAGATTCAACCTATTATCAATCTGGAGATTACACGTTTGACACCCTCAATATCCACGGTTGCGACTCCACCATCATTCTCCATCTCACTCTATTTAATTCCGACACAATCCATATTCCCGTGAATGCCTGCGAGTATTACACTTGGCATGATTCAACCTATTTTCAATCTGGTGATTACATATTTGACACCCTTACTATCCATGGCTGTGATTCTACTGTCATCCTTCATCTCTCCATTTTCCACCCTGACACAACCGAAATTCCCATAAGTGCCTGCGAGCATTACACTTGGCATGATTCAACCTATTTTCAATCTGGTGATTACACGTTCGACACCCTTACTATCCACGGTTGTGATTCCACTGTCATCCTTCATCTTACCATTTTAGAAGCTGACCAAACCTCTATTTTTGACACGGCCTGCGGGCATTTCACTTGGCACGATGTAACTTATTACCAATCTGGCGATTACTCGTTCGACACCCTCAATATCCATGGTTGTGACTCCAGCGTTATCCTTCATTTGACCATCTACCCTATTCCAGAGACTCATATTTTGGGGCCTGCAATTCTTTGTGCGGACTCGTTTGCCATTTTGGCTGTGGACAGTGGGTATACCTATTTGTGGAACACCGGTGACACCACGCGGCAGGTCACGATTACCCATCCGGGACTGTACAGTGTGCTTTGCAGAGACAGCAACAGCTGTGAAATCATCGCCACACATCGGGTGGTTTTGGCACACGCAACCCCTATCGCCGCCATGAACATTCCCACAATGTGCGCAGGTATGGATGACACGATTTCCATTGGTTATCAAACGGTTTCTACCATCGTGCTCAGCAGCATGGAGGAGGATTTGCCACTGGATTACGACACCATTACCAACGTAAGCCATGCGACTTTATCAGGGCCTTGGGTGTCCCCAATCCCCAATTCCGACACTGCTTTCCTGCTTTCACCGCCCGGCACGCTGCTGAACGACACGACTGTCCATTACGCCCTCCATTTGACAGACGACTTCGGATGTGGTTACGACACCGCTTTCGACATACTGGTTCATGCGCATCATCTGCTCCCCATTGACACTATCGTTTGCAATGCATTTACCTGGAACGGAATCACTTACACCAGTTCTGGGCTCTACAAACAACCCGAAATAAACCCCAATGGATGTACCGACACTATTGTCATACAACTGACGGTCAACCACAGCGCTTCCTCGGAGGACACCTTGATACTTGTCGAAAATGATCTTCCGTACTATTTTGCGCCAACAGATACTCTTTTTGGAATAGATTCACCCTCTGAGTTCCAATTCGACTATACCATACCCTCTCCACATCTTTGTGATTCAACTGTACACCAGACCGTTATCATCTACTGGAACATCGCGCAGACTTTCGACACTACGGTTTGCGCCAATGCCTTGCCTTTGAGTTGGCACGGGCACACGTTCACGGGTGCGGGCGCGGTCACCGACACCATGCACACCGTTCACAACAGCGATAGTCTGGTCACCTTGATCGTGCATGTGAACAGTCTGGCTATTTCCACCAACATCGTCACCCATGTCAACTGTTTTGGAGACTCAACGGGTGCGGTGACGGCAACGGTGGCAGGCGGTATTGCACCGTATAACTATCTGTGGTCCAACTCTTCCGGTACTATCATTTCCACCACACCGACGGCTGACCACCTGCCCGCTGGAACATACATTTTCCACGTCACTGATTCACTTGGATGCACTGCCCAAAATACCGAAAACGTGAACACGCTGCACGCCGAAATGCTACCGGGAAGTATTGCCAGCAATCAGGATGTGTGCAATAGCGATGAACTACAGGGATTCACCGGCACAGTCGCTTCAGGAGGTGATAACAGTGTGTACCAATGGCAGATACACTCCCTTGACAACGCAGAATGGAGCGAGGCGCCAGGTATCCACAACACTCAAAACTACAATTTTCCACAGACGGTAATATCCTCATTTTCATTGCGGAGAGCCTGGATCAGTCAAAGTTGCGGAAGTCGGTACAGCGACACTGTTGTGGTCCATTTCTGGCCAACGCATCGGGACACCCTCACCGACCATGTCTGTCAAAACGAACCTTACACAGAGAACGGTTTTAACATTTCCGCCGACGAGACTTCCGAACCTGGCTTGCTAACGGAGGAAAACGTCTATCCTACCATGCATTGTGACAGCATTATCGTGCTGCTGCTCACCGTAAACCCCACCTACGAAGAATCTTTCGAAGATGAGGTTTGCGAAGGGTCGAACTATACCGGACATGGATTCTACGTCAACGCCATAGAAACCATCGGAACCGAAACGCTGGATAAAACACTGACTTTACAGAGCGAACAAGGCTGCGACAGTACGCTGCGGCTTCATCTTTCCATCATTGATACGGCCGTTCACATTGTCTCCTACACCCCCGATTTTTGCGAAGAGATGTCGACACAGCTGTCTGTAGTTACGGAAATGCCTGACTACGTGTGGAGCACAGGCGAACAAACGACTCATATTACCGTAACCCAACCCGGCGTTTACAGTGTTACCGCCTATCAAGGGGACTGTCTCTCCTCCAGCAGTTTCCTCATCGAAAGCTGTCCTTTCCAAATCTACCTGCCCAACGCCATCAGCCCGTTGCCCGCGGACGGACTGAACGACTATTTCTGTATTCCAGAGTTTTATCTGAGAACCATCAACCAATTTGAAATCAGCATTTTCAATCGTTGGGGCGACCAAGTTTTTTACTCCACGGACAAACAATTTAAATGGGATGGCGAGGTCAAAGGCAAGATATATCACAACAATGTATATAGTTATGTCATCCGTTACACCTCGAATGTAGGAACGCCGTATATGATTACCGGAACAGTGACGGTGTTATAACATATTTTTTGTATTTTTGCCTTTCTTAAAAAAGATACAAAAGTATTTATAACTAATTCATTTTCAATATGATAATCAAAGATGATTTTGTGTGCAGACACAATGGTCCCGCCATTGACGAGCAACAGAAGATGTTGGATGTCATCGGCGTCAAAACAATGGACGAACTGATTGAGAAGACGGTTCCCGCCGCCATCCGTTTGCCGAAGCCGCTGGACTTGCCGGAAGGCATGACCGAGGGCGAATACCTCAACCATATCCACAGCCTGATGGCGAAGAACAAGATTTACCGCTCCTACATCGGTATGGGTACTTACAACACCTACACCCCGGCGGTGATTTTGCGCAACATTTTCGAGAATCCGGGCTGGTACACCTCCTACACTCCGTACCAAGCTGAGATTTCCCAAGGCCGTATCGAGGCTTTGTTGAACTACCAGACGATGATCAGCAGCCTGACTGCCATGCCGTTGGCCAACGCTTCCATGCTGGACGACGCCACCGCTGCTGGTGAGATGATGCTGATGTTCTTCCGCAGCCGCAGCCGCGAGCAACAGAAAAACAACGTGGTGAAATACTTTGTGGCTGAAGGCGTTTTCCCGCACTCCATCGGTGTGATGAAGACCAACGCTGCGCCGCACGGCATCGAGCTTGTGATTGGCAAACCCGACCAGGTGGAACTCGACGAGACCTTCTTCGGTGCGATGATCCAGTACCCGAACTATTGGGGCGGCATCCACAACTTCAACGCTTGGGTTGAGAAAGCGCACGCCAAGAACATCTTCGTGGGCGTGGCTACTGACCTGCTGGCTTTGACTCTGCTCACGCCTCCGGGCGAGTGGGGCGCTGACTGTGTGGTCGGTTCCACCCAACGTTTCGGTATCCCGATGGGCTATGGTAGCCCTGCCGCTGGCTTCTACGCTTGCCGCGAGGAGTTCCTGCGCCAGATGCCCGGCCGTATCATCGGTGTCACCGTCGATGCACAGGGCAACCGCGCCGTGCGTATGGCCCTGCAGACCCGCGAGCAGCACATCAAACGCGAGCGCGCAACCTCCAACATCTGCACCGCCAGCGCTTTGACCGCCATCATGGCAGGCTTCTACGGCATGTGGCACGGTGCAGATGGTCTGAAGAACAAAGCCGTGAAGATCAATGTTTTGGCTGGCGTTTTGGCTGCCGAAGCTGCAAAATACGGTTTCAAACAGTATAACGAAAACTACTTCGACACCCTTTGCTTCGAAACGCCCGAAGGTCTTACCTGCGAGGACGTGAAGAAAGTGGCTTTGTCGAAAGAAATCAACCTCTGCTACCACTGCGAGCGTTGTTTCACCGTCTCCCTCGACGAAACCGTCACCCACGACGATGTCAACGACATCCTCGAAGTGCTGGCCACCGCTGCTGGCAAGCCGTTCACCCCGCACGTCTGCGACGGCAAATGCGGTATTCCCGACCTGCACATCCCTGCCGAACTGACCCGTAAGAGCCCGTTCATGCAGCATAAGATCTTCAGCCAGTATCACTCCGAGACCGAGATGATGCGTTACATGAAGATGCTGGAAGTCAAGGATTTGTCGCTGAACCGCGCTATGATTCCGCTGGGCTCCTGCACCATGAAGCTCAACGCTGCCGCTGAGATGCTGCCGCTGAGCTGGGCTGAGGTTTGCAACATCCATCCGTATGCTCCCGCTGACCAAGCCGAGGGCTTCAAAGAGATGTTGGACGAGGTCTGCAATTGGCTGTGCAAGATCACCGGTTTCGCAGCTATTTCTCTACAACCGAACTCCGGTGCCGCCGGTGAATATGCCGGTATGACCGTGATTCGCAACTACCACCTCAGCCGTGGCGAAGGTCACCGCAACATCTGCCTGATCCCGTCTTCTGCACACGGCACCAACCCCGCATCTTCTGCCAAGGCTGGCAACAAGATCGTGGTGGTGAAGGCTACCGAACACGGTGAAGTCGATATTGACGATTTGCGTGCTAAAGCTGAACAATACAAGGACAACCTCTCCTGCTTGATGATCACCTATCCTTCCACGCACGGCGTGTTTGAAGAAGGCATCCTCGAAATCATCAAGATCATCCACGAGAACGGTGGTCTGGTTTATATGGACGGTGCCAACATGAACGCCCAGGTGGGTCTCACCTCTCCGGGCACCATGGGCGCCGATGTCTGCCACCTCAACCTGCACAAGACCTTCGCCATGCCTCACGGCGGTGGCGGTCCTGGTGTTGGCCCGATCGGTGTCTGCGAGAAGCTCGTCCCGTTCTTGCCGAACCACGCTACCGTGAAAGTCGGTGGTGAGCAAGGCAGCCAGGTAGCTACAGCTCCTTACGGCAGCGCCTACCTGATCCCGATTACTTATGGCTACCTCAAGATGTTAGGCGGCAAGGGTTTGGCAGAAGTTACCAAGAACGCCATCCTGAACGCCAACTACATGCGTGCACGCTTGGAGAAGGACTACAAGATCCTCTACACGGGCACGAACGGCATGTGCGCCCACGAGATGATCCTCGACTGCAACGAATTCGACAAACACGCTGGCGTGCAAGTCGGTGACATTGCTAAGAGACTGATGGACTACGGTTTCCACGCTCCCACGGTCGCTTTCCCGGTGCACGGCACCTTGATGGTGGAGCCCACCGAGAGCGAACCGCTGAGCGAGCTCGACCGTTTCTGCGACGCGATGATTGCCATCCGTCAGGAGATTCGCGACATTGAAGAGGGCAAGGCCGACAGAGCTAACAACCTCATCAAGAACGCTCCGCACAGCATGAACGTGGTCTGCGCCGACGAATGGGATCGTCCCTACACCCGTCAGCAGGCTGCCTTCCCGCTGCCGCACACCGAGAAATACTGGCCGACCGTCGGCAAGATCGACGACGCCTTCGGTGACAGAAATCTCGTTTGCGTGCTGAGCGAATAAGAGGATGAGAGGATAAGATTATTAGATAATGTGAAGCGGGGAGAACTTTCGCTCTCCCCGCTTTTTTTCTGCGCAAATCTGCGAGTTTTGCGGGAATAATTTTACCGTCCGCCGTTTCAAAAAAAAGTGTATTTTTGCCGACTTTTTTTAACAAACTAAAAATTTAAATTTATGGCAACAAGAATCAGATTACAAAGACGCGGTAAGAAGAACCAACCCTTCTACCACCTTGTAATTGCGGATGGTCGAGCACCCCGTGACGGACGATCCCTGACCAATCCCGCATCTATCAACATCAACTTCGACAGAGCGCTGTATTGGCTGGAAGTGGGCGCCACTCCTTCTGACACGGCCCGTTCGATTCTCAAACGCGAAGGTGTCTATATGATGAAGCACCTCAAGGGTGGTGTCGCCAAGGGCGCATTCAGCGAAAATGAGGCCCAACGCAAATTCGACGCCTGGAAGCAGGAGAAAAACTCCAAGCTGAAAGACGTGGAGAATGCAGAGCGTGAAGCCAAACGCAAAGTCGTGAAAGAGCGTCTCGCCGCCGAGACCAAGGTGAAGGAAGCCATCTCCGCGAAAGTGGCCGCCAAGGCCGCTGAAGCAGCCGCTGCTCAGGCAAAGGCCGCTCAGGAAGCTGCTGAAGCCGCTGCCGCCGAGGCCGCCGCTGAAGAAGCTGCTGAAGCTCCCGCCGCTGAAGCCGCTGAACAAGCTGCTGAATAGTTTTTTCCGCCAATATCATGGCAGACAAGAACTTCTACTATCTAGGCACACTAACGAAACCTTTCGGACTGAAAGGCGAGTTGTGTGCCTTTTTTGATGTCGATGACTGCGAACGCTATCTCGACCTCAACGCCGTATTCCTTGAAACCGACGGCGAAATGCTGCCCTATATGATTGAAAAACTGCAATATCGGGGCAACAACCAGTTCATCGTCAAACTGCAGGACGTCGATATCGACAACGTGAAAGAGTTTGTGCAGACCGACATGTTCCTGCCACTCTCACAACTGCCCAAGCTTTCCGGCAACCGCTTCTATTTCCACGAAGTGATCGGATTTAAGGTGGTCGATGACCGACTGGGAGAAATCGGCACCTGCAAGGATTTCATGGAACTGGCCAACAACCCCCTCATGCAAGTGGACCACGACGGCAGCGAAATCCTCATCCCCGCCTCGCAACAGTTTGTGACTGAGGTGGATCGGGAGAACAAAGTCCTGCATGTCACCACCCCCGAAGGGTTAGTGGAATTGTATCTTTAACTTAGCTATTGGCTATTAGCTATTGGCTATTAGCCGTTAGCTTTTAGCATTGGCCGTTAGGTACGACATATTAGCCAAAGGCCAAAAGCTAAAAGCCAAAAGCAGTATCTTGAAAAGAATATTGTATATCTTTATTGTTGACGATTGGTTTATCGTGGACGATTAGCAAGGAACTCCTTCAGCTGTTGCATGGCGCGGCCACGGTGACTGATGGTGTTCTTGGCTATGGCGGACATTTCGGCAAAAGTTTGGCGGAATCCCAAGGGTTTGAAAATAGGATCGTAGCCGAAACCGTCAGTGCCACGCTGCTCGGTCAAGATCTCGCCGTCAATGCGACCCTCGAAGAAATACTGTTCGCCGTCCAAGATGAGCGCGATGACGGTTTTGAAACAGGCCCTGCGATTGGTCATCCCTTCCATCTCCGCCAACACTTTGCGGACATTGTCCTGGTAGGAGCAGCCCTCGCCGGCGTAACGCGCGGAATAGACACCGGGGCGACCGTCAAGCGCTTCGATTTCAAGTCCCGTGTCATCGGCAAAGCAGTTGCAGTGATAATGGTCCACGACATACTGCGCCTTCTGTAACGCATTGCCTTTCAGCGTGTCGGCCGTTTCAGGAATATCCGGACAACCGATGTCGGGCAGGTTCTTGATTTGATAATCTGGACCGAGGATGGCACGCACCTCTTCGGTCTTATGCTGGTTATGGGTGGCAAAAATAATCTCCATAGTGCTATAAACTCAAAAAGATGACACAATTGCTTGTGTCATCCGTTATTCTCAAAAAAACATCACTACGGATGTTTACTCAGCAGCGTTACCGATTTCGATGGCTTGTTTGCCTCTATAGTAACCGCACTCAGGGCATACGCGATGGGTGAGGATGGGCGCACCGCAGTGGCTGCACGTGGTCAGCTGAGGAGCGGTGATGAAATCGTTAGCTCTTCTCTTATCTCTTCTGATAGCAGAATGTCTTCTTTTCGGATGTGGCATATCTATTAATTTTTATTGTTATTAATCCAATTTTATATTTTTGAGCGCATCCCATCGGGGATCCGTTTCTTGTTCATTTTCAACATTTTCGGCATTCATCTCATCGAGACGGCGCAACACCTCGGGGTCACAGGTGGGGTTTCCGTCAGCATCATCCTCATGCACGATGCGGATGGGCAGCGCGAGCACGATGGACTCATACACGAAATGAAAGAGGTCGATCTCGTAGGTGTTCTCATCCATCATCCAGATGTCATCCTCCTGTTCCTCTTCGGAACGGTAGTTTTCGGACACCAACTTCACGAGCAGTCTTTCATCGAAGTTCATCGGCAGGTTCACGGGGGCGAGGCAGCGGTCGCATTCAGCCGTCACATAGCCCTCAAAGTGGCAATGGAAATCGACCATTTTCTCAGATTTTTCCATTTCAATCCGCAAATTCAAACGGCCGTCCATCAGTTGCTCTATCCCTGCCAAGTCAAAGAACTCTTTATCACAATCTACTGAAAAACAATGCTTTCCAAGTTCAACACCTGAGATTCTGATCTTAAATTGGCTGCGCAATTGTCTCTCTTCCATCGTCATAAATTTAGGGGTGCAAATATAGTATTTTTTCCATATCAAAAGTATGGTATATTTTTTTATTTTTGCAGCCTCAAAGTTGAAACGTGGTCAAGGATTTTTTAAAACGATATTTCGAGCCTCAATTTATCCGGTTTGTGCTGGTTGCCATGCTGAACACAGCGTTCGGCCTGTTCATCAATTACGTGTTTCTCTTCATCTTCGAACACCTGCTCAAATTCAACCACGCCTACGTAATCTCCAACTTCTTCGCCACCATCGTCAGCATCCTGTTCAACTTCAAAACATACGGCATACTGGTATATAAAAACAAGGACAACAAACTGTTACTCAGATTTTTAGCCGTCACCACATTCACCTACCTCGTCAACATCGGAGGCATCGCCCTTCTGGAGCATCTGGGCAGTCAAAACAACTACCTTAACCTCACGATTATGGCCGTTCCCGTCGGACTATTGAACTACGTGCTCAACAGTGTTTTCGTCTATAAGAAAAAGGCACGGTTCTTCAATATCAACAGGAAGAAAAAGGTTGAGACCCCGAAGGAAGATACTGCTGCGTAAAGGATTTGCATTTCGTCTCTACATAATTCAGATACCGTCTATTGTAGGGGCGAATAATGATTCGCCCCTACAAGGCCTACAAATCGTTATTATTCTCGTTTTCAATCCAAACCATACGTGCCGAGGGTCTTGTATTCTGGGCCGTCCTTGTGCAGGAAACTTTGATACAGACACATTTCCTTGATTTCCAACGTCTGCTCAAAACTGGAGGGCACAGATTCGATGCTTTCCCAGAATTTGTGCTTGTCATGCAGGCTTTTGATGCGGCCTAACGTAATGTGCGGCACAAAGTTGCCGTAGTTCGGCTCGAAGCCGAGGGTCTGCAGTTTCGGCTCCAACTCATCAAACAGTTTTTTGAACGGTTCGAAATGCTCGAAACCCAACCAGATCACCTCTGGATGATAATGGCTTCCGAATACTCCTATCTTGTTGATGGTCAATGCGAAAGGTTGGCTATGCGCACACGCCTCTTTCAACGCTTTGCGGATGTCCGGCACCTGTTGCGGCGGGGTCGCGCCCAGAAACCGTAAGGTCAAATGCCGCACGTCGTCCTTCACCCACACGATGTCGTCGTGGCGCAACTTGAAACGCAAATCGGCGGAGATCTTTTGGATTTCCGCCGAAAGCGTGATTATCGGTGTAGCGATGAACAATCGTTTCATTCGCCCTTGGTATTCTGGTTGTGGAAGCGCAACAACTTGTTGTAGAGGTGTCTGCGCTCCGGTCCGATGACGTTGTGGTCGTGAACGGTATAGACGAAGTACTCCAGCTCGATGTCGTCGCTGACGGCTTGGCGGAGGAGTTCCAACGTATGCTGTTGCACGACCGTGTGGTCCTGCGCACCGTGCATCACCAACAACGGACATTTCACGTTCTTGATTTTCGGGATGATGTTGGCGTTGGCATAGCCGGAGGGATTCTCTTGCGGAGTATCCATGTAACGTTCGCCGTACATCACCTCGTACCACTCCCAGTTGACCACGGGACCGCCACAAGAGGCTGCCTTGAATACTTCGGGATGGGAGGTAATCAGTGACAGCACCATGAAACCGCCGTAGCTCCAGCCATCAACACCGATGCGGTCGGCATCCACGTAAGGCAGTGATTTCAAGTACTCCACGCCACACATCTGGTCTTCCACCTCGCGCACACCCAAGTTACGGTGAATGCACTTTTCGAAGTCTGCACCACGGTTGTCTGTGCCGCGGTTATCCAACGTAAACACAATGTATCCTTGTTGCGCCATGAACTCGAGGAAGAGACCGCCGGAGAGGTACTGGTTAGTCACCAATTGTGAGTGCGGACCACCATAAACATACAGGAACACAGGGTATTTCTTGCTCTTGTCCATGTTCGGGGGCGTAATCATGCGGCACCACAGCGAATCGCCCTCCTTGTTGACGATGGGGAAGATTTTCGTGTCGCCGAGTTGCATCACACCAAACGGACTCTTAGCGGTGAGTAGCGTCTTGATGGTTTTGCCGTTGTTATCGACCAAGGAAATGATTCTCGGGGTGGTCGGATTGCTGAAATAGTCGATGAAATAGTTCTTTGATTCGCTAAAGACGGGACGATGAACACCGTCGGCATGAGCAAGACAAGTGAGCGTACCTTTGTCGATGTTTACCTTGCAAACATATTGGTTCACCGGTTTTTCCAAGGATGCGGTGAAGTAAATGTTCTTCTCGTCCTTGTCCATGCCGTAGTATTCATCGATGTCAAATTTGCCATCCACTACTTTCTTAATCAGTTTACCATCAGGTTGGTATGCATAAAGATGGTTCCAGCCATCGCGGTCGCTGAACCAGAGGAAGTTGCCGTTTCCCATGAAAATCATGCGGTGAGTGGGTTCCACGTAGCGGCTGTCGGTTTCCTCGATGAGGACGGCCAGTTTCTTGCCGGTTTGCAGGTCGTAGCGGATGAGTTTGGAGTGGTTTTGCTCGCGGTTGAGGTGCGTGATGTAGATGTATTTCTCGTCAGGAGAGAAAGTTACGTTGGTCAGGAACTCACCGTCGGCTTTGTCGGTTTGGATGTAGTGATAGACGGGAGCGCCTTTTTCAGCGGATTTGGCCACGTCGAAGATGCCGAGGGTCACCACGTGCGAGGTGCGGCCGGCCATCGGGTATTTGATGTTCTCGACTGTTGCGATGGGTGTGCCGGTATTCACGAGCGGGTAATCCTCCACCATGCTCTCGTCCATGCGGTAGAAGGCGATGAAGTTGCCGTTCGGGGAGATGTACTGGCCTTCGTTGATGCCCCACTCGCTGCGGTGCACCGACTCGCCGAAGACGATGTGCTCGCCAGTGTCAGGACAAAGCAGCACGGGCTTGTAGCCGTTCAGCGCACTCTCCACAAACACGCCTTTGTCGTTCTTGATGACGAACACTTTGTTCTTGATGTCCTGGTCGATCACATCATCCCAATCCACTTTGTCGAACTCCGTGGTGGTGATTTTACCTTTCACCACGTTGACTGTTTTGTGGTCGCGGGGGAAGTAGAGGGTGTTCGCGTCGAGCCACTCGTACCCGTATGCGCTGGAAATCTCGTGCGCCGTTTGAGAGGCTTTGGCGAGAAAGATGGTTTCCTTGCCGTTTTTGGGGTTCACCAGCATGATGTTCTGATCATCATCGATATAGGAGTACATGTCCATCGTCGGCCGCCAAGCGATACCATATATATTATCTATGACGTAGCGTTTGGTGAAATCGATGGTCTGCCCGAAAACCGGAACCAAAAGCATCAGGAAAAAGATGCTGAACAAAAGGGTTAATCTTTTCATAATCTATGTTTTATCATTAAAATCAGAATGAGGTGGCAAAAGTACACAAATTACGAATACGCACGGTGTATAGCCCTTATATTATTCATTCCACACTCTTCATTCTTCATTAAAATTTCGTATTTTTGCGCCAAAATTCTGAAACAGAATGAAAACACTTCGTCAAGACTTTTTGGCCCATGTCGGGCAGACCTCGCCGGAACCGCTGCTCATCGAGGTGGCACGCGCGGAAGGGGTCTATTATTATACTCCAGAAGGCAAACGCTACTACGACCTCGTGTCGGGCGTTTCCGTGAACAATGTGGGACATGCGAACCCGAAAGTGAAGGCCGCTGTACAACAGCAAGCCGCTGATTACATGCATATTATGGTGTATGGGGAGATGGTGGAACGGCCGCAGGTGCAGTACGCCACCCAAATTGCCAACCTGCTGCCTGACCCATTGGACAGCGTCTATTTCGTCAACTCCGGCAGTGAGGCCGTGGAAGGGGCGCTAAAACTGGCCAAACGCTACACCGGACGGCACAAGATGATGTCGATGCACTGCGCCTACCACGGTTCCAACCACGGTTCACTCAGCATGATGGCCTCCCCAGAGGGCGACACTTGGAAAGCTCCGTTCCAACCGCTACTCCCGAATGTAGAATACTTGTGGTTCAACAATTTCGAAGACCTCAACCGTATCGACAACGAGACGGCCTGCGTGTTGGTGGAACCTGTGCAAGGCGAGGCAGGAATCATTCCGCCCGCCGACGGCTACCTGCAAGCTCTGCGCCAACGTTGCGATGAAACGGGTACCATGCTGATTTTTGATGAGATACAGACGGGTATGGGACGAACCGGCAGCCTCTTCGCCATGCAAAAATATGGGGTCACGCCCGATATCGTCTGCCTCGCCAAAGCTTTCGGCGGCGGCATGCCCCTCGGCGCATTTGTTTCCTCAAAGGAGATTATGGACTCCTTGCAAAGCAACCCCGTGTTAGGCCATATCACCACCTTCGGCGGTCACCCTGTCTGTTGCGCCGCCGGTCTCGCCGCTCTGAATTATCTTATTGATAACCATCTCGTTGAAGAAGTCGAGAGAAAAGGGAAACGCTACGAAGAGGCACTCCAAAACGCCCCGCACGTACTGGAAATCCGCCGCAGCGGCCTCCTCATGGCTGTCGAACTGGGCTCCTCCGAAAAGATGTTCAAGATGATGGCTCTCTTCAAAGAAAACGGCATCATGAGCGACTGGTTCCTCTTCTGCGACACCGCCTTCCGCATCTCCCCGCCGCTGACGATTTCGGAGGAGGAGATCGACGATTCGTGCAGGATAATTCTGAAGTGTTTGGGGACAATTTAATTATGAATTATGAATGTTGAATTATGAATAACCGTGTAACCTCTTAAACCTTAAACCCTAAACTAAAGATGGCTACTGCAAACACTGACTTACTACAGACGCCCATCGAATTCCTGAAAGGCGTGGGCGAAAAGCGGGGTGCTGTGCTCCGGAAGGAGTTCAACATCCAGACTTTTAATGACTTACTGTACTATTTCCCCTACCGCCACATTGACAAGTCGCACGTGTATCACGTGAGCGATATTGTGAACGACGGTGGCTATATCCTGTTGCGCGGCACGATCAAGGATGTTCGGGTGGTCGGACAGATGCGGGCGATGCGACTCACCGCCACCTTCTCCGACGAGACCGGATCCATCGAGTTAGTCTGGTTCAACGGCATCCGATGGGTACAGGACGTGCTGAAGTCGCGCAAAGAGTTCGTGATTTTCGGTAAACCCACGCTCTTCAACGGACGGTGGAACATCACCCACCCCGAGCTCATTGACCCGGCGCAACAGCAGAATTCACCCGTCTCCCTGCGTTTCCAACCCCTGTACAACACTTCCGAAACGGCCAAGAAAAAGTCACTGGACTCCAAAGCAATGTCCAAGCTGACGGCCAATCTGCTGGCGCAAGTCAAAGATGTCATCCCCGAGACAATGCCCCGCGAGATGGTGGAGGAACTGCACCTGATGACGCTGAAAGATGCATTAATCAATATCCACTACCCTGAAGACCTCCAGAAACTGTCGCAGGCCACCCTCCGACTGAAGTTCGACGAGCTCTTCTTTACGCAGCTCAAGCTACTGAAACTCAAGCTAATAAACACAGACCGCTTTGAAGGGTACCCTTTCAAGCAGGTAGGACACTATTTCAATACCTTTTATAAAGAATGTCTGCCGTTCGATCTGACCAACGCGCAAAAGCGGGTGCTGCGGGAGATTCGCGGCGACGTCGGAAGCGGTCACCAGATGAACCGACTGCTGCAGGGCGATGTTGGCAGCGGCAAGACCATCATTGCAGTGTTCAGCATGTTGCTGGCCATCGACAACGGTTACCAAGCCTGCATCATGGCACCCACCGAAATTTTGGCCACCCAACATTACGAAAAAATCAGTAAACAACTGGAACCCTTGAACTTACGAGTGGAATTCCTGTCGGGTTCCACCAAGACAGCCAAACGCAAGGAGATTCTCACGGATTTGCAAAACGGGCAGGTCAACATCCTCATCGGCACGCACGCACTCATTGAGGGCAACGTGGTTTTCAGTAAGTTAGGATTGGTGGTCATTGATGAACAGCACCGTTTTGGCGTGGAACAACGGGCGAAGCTATGGCGCAAGAGCGGTCCAATTCCGCCGCACATCTTGGTGATGACCGCCACGCCGATTCCGCGCACTCTGGCCATGACCCTCTACGGCGACCTCGATGTCTCCGTCATCGACGAGTTGCCGGCGGGACGAAAACCCATCATCACCACCCATTATTACGAAAAAGACCGTCTCAAAATGTTCGGCTTCCTGAAAACGCAGATCGCCGAAGGGCGGCAGGTTTATGTCGTTTATCCGCTTATCCAAGAGTCCGAAGCATTGGATTTGCTTGATTTACAGGCTGGTTACGAAGCTATTGAGCGCAGTTTCCCGCCGCCGGAATACAGCATTGGCGTGGTGCATGGTAGGATGAAGGCCGAAGAAAAAGACTACACCATGAACTGCTTCAAAAAGGGACAGATACAGATTCTGCTCTCCACCACGGTCATCGAAGTGGGCATTGACGTGCCGAACGCCACGGTGATGGTGATTGAGAACGCCGAGCGATTCGGGCTGTCGCAACTGCACCAGCTACGTGGACGCGTGGGGAGAGGCGGCAATCAGTCGTACTGCATCCTGATGTCCAAATACGAGCTCTCCAACGAGGGTCGCAAGCGTCTGAACGCCATGGTGGAAACCAACGACGGCTTCGAAATCGCCAACTTCGACCTGCAGTTGCGCGGTCCCGGCGACCTGCAGGGCACGCGCCAAAGCGGTATGCTGGACTTCAAAATTGCTGATCTCACCAAAGATGAGAAACTGGTGGCCTACACCCGCAATTACGCCCAGCAAATTCTCGAAAAAGATCCGGATTTGTCGCTTCCCGAGCACAAACGCCTCGCCGAAACATTGGAGAAACAGATGCAGCGCGACACCAACTGGAGCGTCATCAGCTGAGGCTTTCTGTCACAGATTCTGCCAGATACGAAAAAATGCGTTTTTGGGGCGACATAACCGAAAAAAGTTTACTTTTGCGACCGTTTTTATGGGATGTCTCTATCCAACAAGAAATGAAGAATTAGGTTTGAATAATTTATAAATATGAAAAAACATCAGATTTCAACGAAATTTTTAAGCATTGAAAAAGTAACCAAAATTATTGAGAGAAAGCAGAAAATCGAGCTGTCTCAGGAAGCTATTGACGCTGTACAGAAATGCCGTGACTTTCTGGACACCAAGGCTGCCAAGAGTGCTGATCCGATTTACGGCGTGACCACCGGCTTCGGTTCCCTTTGCAATAAGCATATTTCTGCTAAGGATTTGTCCACCTTGCAACGCAACCTCGTCATTTCACACGCATGTGGCGTAGGCGAAGAGGTGCCGCAAGAGATTGTGCAACTCATGCTGCTCATGAAGGTGCAATCCCTGTCATACGGTCACTCCGGCGTGCAGGTGGATACCATCCAACGTTTGGTGGACTTCTACAACAAAGGTGTTTATCCCGTTGTGTATCAACAAGGTTCTCTCGGTGCTTCCGGCGACTTGGCTCCGCTGGCACACCTTTCACTGCCCATCATCGGCATGGGTGAGGTCTATTATCGCAACAAGAAATACACCGCCGCTGAAATCAACGAGAAATTCGGTTGGAAACCCATTACGCTGAAATCCAAAGAGGGTCTCGCCCTGCTCAACGGCACGCAATTCATGAGCTCCTACGCCGTTTGGTTGCTTATGAAAGCCCGCAAGCTCAGCTGGTTGGCCGACATCATCGGTGCCATCTCCTTGGAAGCTTTCGATGGTCGCATCGAACCGTTCAACATGCTGGTGCACTTGGTTCGTCCGCACGCTGGACAGATCATCACGGCTGCCCATATCACGCAACTGCTTGAAGGTTCAGAAATTATCAAGCAACACAAAGAGCACGTGCAGGATCCTTATTCCTTCCGCTGTATGCCGCAGGTGCACGGTGCCTCCAAAGACGCTATCGAGCACGTACAGAATGTCGTGGAGACCGAGATCAACTCCGTCACCGACAACCCGACCGTTTTCCCCGACGAGGACATCATCGTCAGCGCCGGCAACTTCCACGGTCAACCGTTGGCCTTGGTTCTGGACTTCCTCTCCATCGCCATGGCGGAACTCGGCAATATCTCTGAACGCCGTATCTATCAACTGATTAGCGGAAAACGCGGTCTGCCGTCCTTCTTGGTGAAGAACCCCGGTCTCAACTCCGGCTTCATGATTCCGCAATATGCCGCCGCTTCCATCGTGAACCAGAACAAAGCCTTCACGATGCCTTGCTGCACCGACTCCATCGAGTCCTCACAAGGTCAAGAGGATCATGTGAGCATGGGCGCCAACGCCGCCACGAAGTGCTACCTGGTGGTCAACAATGTGGAGAAAATCCTCGGTATTGAGCTGTTCAACGCTGCTCAAGCTTTGGATTTCCGCAGACCGCTGAAATCTTCCGAATTCATTGAAGAGTTTGTGAAATGCTACCGCGATTTCGTGCCGTTCGTGGAGAACGACACCTACATGCACGAGCTGATCCAAAGGTCCATCGACTTCATCAAGGGCGTGCGTGTGGTCATGTAATCGTCTGTAAATGAAACAAAAATAGACGGGGCAAAGCTCCGTCTATTTTTTTATCGTCAACTTTCGACAAAGGATTATTTCTCGCAAGATTCCTGCTTCGGAGCTTGCTGTTCTTTCTCCAATTCCCGCGTCTCTTTCCACTCCAGCACATGCGACATCACCGGCGAAAGATGTTTGTAGGCCACGGAATCTTCCTTCACCTCATGCTTGATGAAAATCTCCTTTTTATCGACGCTGTCGATGAAATAGAAGAGCACACCGGCCACCAACACTACCTTCAGGATGCCGAACAGCACCCCGAGTCCTTTGTCGAGAAACTCGGACAGCACCGGCTTGAGCGCCCGTTTCAAAATCCGTCCTAACAGATTGACTAACACGATAGTAAGTATAAAACACAACGAAAAAGAAATGGGTTTCGCCAACGTCGTACCCGTAAGCCATAAGGCAATCAGGTCAGAAAATTTATACGAGACGAACAAGCCTAAAAACAAGGCCGCCAAGGAGACAATCTCCATCAGGAAACCGTTCCGGAATCCTCTATATGCATACCAACAAAGGGGTATCAATACAATTATGTCTATCCAGTTCATTTTGTAATGGTTATAGGTTATTGGTTATTGGTTATTGAGAGTTAAAGGGGTTGTGTGTCATTTTGGTCTTATTCGCTGCGTCAGCGGTTGCGCATAAATAAAATCATTCAACGTTGCATTGTCGGAGGTGAGGATGTTGTCGCTGCTGCCGCGCCATTCGAGGTGCCCTTGGTAGATGAACGAAATGGTTTCGCCAATGGTGATGATGGAGTTGAGGTCGTGGGTGTTGACTACAGTGGTAGTATTGAAATCGTGCGTGATTTTGGTAATGAGCTCGTCGATGAGCAGGGATGTTTTGGGGTCAAGACCGGAATTGGGCTCGTCGAAAAAGAGGTACTTGGGGTTGCAGGCCAACGCGCGGGCGATGGCAGCACGCTTCTTCATACCGCCGCTCAATTCAGCGGGGTATAACTTGTTAACATTCTCCAAATCAACACATTCCAGACAAAAATTGGCGCGATCCAGCTTTTCACTCTCACTCTGGTCGGTGAACATGTCCAACGGGAAGGTGACATTCTCCTCAATGGTCATAGAATCGAAGAGTGCAGAACCCTGGAACACCATGCCCATCTCCTTGCGAAGCAACAACTTCTCGTTATCGGGAAGATGGTGGAACTCGCGCCCGCTGTAGAGCACCTTGCCCTCCTCCGGCGTGAACAGTCCTACCAAACACTTCATCAGCACCGTTTTTCCGGAGCCGGATCGCCCGATAATCAGGTTGACCTTCCCTTCCTCGAACTGAGTGTTGATACCGTGAAGCACCTGCTTTTCGCCGAAATATTTGGAAACATTATCGACAATGATCATTGATTCGTTATGTTTTTGTTTAAAGTATTCTTCCGATCAATCCTTTCTTTGTGCATTGTACATTATACATTGTACATTACAACATAATATTCGTAATCACCACATTTAGAATCAGTATCACGAAACTGGACACCACAATCCCTTGCGTGCTGGCCTTGCCGAGTTCCAGTGCGCCGCCTTCGATGCGGTAGCCGTAGAAGGAGGCCACCGTGGACATCACGAAGGCGAAGACACACGTTTTCGTCAGGGCATAGACCACGTCATACACGCGGAAGCAGTAGGTGAGTCCGTCAATAAAATGGTAGGTGGTAATGCAGCCGGTAATCCACACCGTCGCGAAACCGCCGAAGAGAGCGAAAGCGATACTGAACACACACAGCACAGGGTTCACAATGAGGGAAGCCAGCACTTTGGGCAACACCAGATGGGAGGCAGGGTTGATACCCATAACCTCCAAAGCGTCAATCTGTTCCGTGACGCGCATACTGCCGATTTCCGCTGTAATGCGCGAGCCGAGGTTGCCCACTAACAACAGACTGATGATGGTGGGACAGAGCTCCATCACAATGGAGGTACGGGCCACGAAACCCACCGTCCAGGAAGGAATCCAGCCACTTTCGATTTGGATGGCCGTCTGTAACGTGATCACACTGCCCATGGCGAGGGACACGATACAGACAATCAACATAGAGCCGATACCCATGGCATCCATCTCAAACACCCATTTTTTCAAAAACACAGACCATTTGGCCGGTTTGGAAAAAACTTGCCGCAAGAAGATGAGATAGTCGCCGAGTGTAATCAGCAGTTGACGGAACATTTATTTCAGTTTGATATTCAATTCGTCCAGTTGTTTCGGGTCGAT
This sequence comes from uncultured Bacteroidales bacterium, assembly GCA_900316305.1. GTDB lineage: Bacteria > Bacteroidota > Bacteroidia > Bacteroidales > WCHB1-69 > F23-D06. The sequence continues at coordinate 77,589 of ONCM01000008.1, forward strand.
GGGCGTGGGAGCAGGCAGCATAGTGTCGCGACCGGCGTTGTTCTTCGGGAACGCGATGAAGTCGCGGATGCTGTCGCAATCGCTCAGCACGGCGCACAAACGGTCGAAACCGAAAGCGATACCACCGTGAGGCGGTGCACCGAACTTAAAGGCATTGATCAGGAATCCGAACTGGCTCTGTGCCTGCTCTTCCGTGAAGTTCAGGGCCTTGAACATGCGTTTCTGCAGGTCCGGACGGTGGATACGGATGGAGCCGCCACCGATTTCGGAACCGTTGATGACCAAGTCGTAAGCGTTGGCCAGCACCTCGCCGGGACGGGTCTCTAACCAATCCTCATGCTCGGGCTTCGGTGCGGTAAACGGGTGGTGCATAGCGTAATAGCGTTGGGTCTCTTCGTCCCACTCCAATAGCGGGAAATCGATGACCCACATCGCCTTGTACTCACCGGCCTTGCGCAGACCGAGACGGGTACCCATCTCCAGACGCAACTCGCACATCTGTTTGCGCGTCTTCATGGCCTTGCCGGAAAGGATCAGGATGAGATCGCCGGCATGTGCGTCGCAACGTTCGGCCACGGCCTTCAAATCATCTTGCGTGTAGAATTTATCGACAGAGGACTTATACGTACCATCCTGATTGCAAAGGATATAGACCAGACCGGCGGCACCCACGCGCGGGCTCTTCACGAACTCCGTAAGGTTATCAAGCTGTTTGCGGGAATAGTTACCGCAACCCTCTGCCTTGATACCGATGATGAGTTCAGCTTCGTTGAAGACCTTGAACTCCTTGCCTTGCAGCACGTCGTTGAGTTCCACGAAACGCATTCCGAAACGAGCGTCGGGCTTATCAGAACCGTAGTATTTCATCGCGTCGTTCCAAGTCATACGCTCCAGCTTGCCAATCTCCATTCCCTTGAAAGTACGGAAGATATGCTGCACAAGACCTTCGAACAGGTTGAGGATGTCCTCCTGCTCAATGAACGACATCTCGCAATCGACCTGCGTGAATTCGGGTTGGCGGTCGGCGCGGAGGTCCTCATCGCGGAAACAGCGCACGATTTGGAAATAGCGGTCCATGCCAGCCATCATCAGCAGCTGCTTCAGCGTCTGCGGGGATTGCGGCAGGGCGTAGAACTCTCCGGGGTTCATGCGGGAGGGAACGAGGAAGTCGCGGGCGCCCTCAGGCGTGCTGTTCACGAGGAACGGCGTCTCGATTTCAAGGAAGCCTTGTCCGCTCAGGTATTTGCGGATTTCCAGTCCCAGTTTATGACGGAAGATGAGGTTGTTCTTCACGGGGTTGCGACGGATGTCGAGGTAGCGGTAGCGCATACGCAGTTCGTCGCCGCCGTCGGACTCGTCCTCAATGGTGAACGGGGGCACCTCTGCGGCGTTGAGCACGTTCAGTTCGTGCACCTCAATCTCGATATCGCCAGTGGGGATGTTCTTGTTCTTGCTGTAACGTTCTATCACCTTGCCAGTTACCTGGATCACCCATTCGCGACCCAACTGTTCGGCGCGCTCGCAAAGTTCGGGGCGCTCCTCGTGGTTGAAGGCCAGTTGCGTGATGCCATAACGGTCGCGCAGGTCAATGAAAATCATGCCGCCCAAATGGCGGATCTTCTGAATCCAACCGCTCAAAGTCACGGTTTGCTGAATATTCTCAAGCGTCAGCTCGCCACAAGTATGCGTTCTATACATATTTTAGAATCTTATATTCCTCATTTAAAACGGCCGCAAAGGTACAATTTTTTCGGAAAACTTACTTTCGGAAGTCATATTTTTGGCAATATCTTCCTATCGCCAACCGATTCACATTTTTTGTATTTTTGCCGTTGTTTTTGAAATATAGAATCGAACAATATAAACTTTTATTTATCAGTAAATTAAACAGATATGTCAATTATTAAACCGTTTAGAGGATTCCGTCCTCCGAAAGAAATCGTTGAAAAATTAGCTTCCCGTCCTTACGACGTGTTGAACTCCGAAGAGGCCCGCAAGGAATGTGAGGGCAACCCTTACAGCCTGCTGCACGTGACCAAGGCGGAAATCGACCTGCCGGTCGGCACCGACGAGCACTCCCCCGAGGTGTATCTCCAGGTGGTGAAGAATTACAACAGCTTCAAGGATTACGGATGGCTGGTTCAAGACAAGGAGGAGAAGCTCTACATCTATGCCCAGAGCATGAACCCCAAGGATGCTGACGCCCGCTGGCAGTACGGTATCGTGGCTTGCGCTTACAGCGAGGACTATGTCAACAAGATCATCAAGAAACACGAGCTGACCCGCAAGGACAAAGAGGAAGACCGCATGAAACACGTGCGCATCACCAACGCCAACGTCGAGCCCGTTTTCTTCGCTTATCCCGCCATCGCCCGCATCGACGAAATCGTGGCTTCCGTGACCGCCAAGGCCCCCATTTACGACTTCGTAGCTAAGGAAGACGGCTTCGGTCACCGTTTCTGGGTGATTGACGACCGCGCACTCATCGACGAACTGGTCGATATCTTCGACAAGCAAGTTCCCGCCATGTACATCGCCGACGGTCACCACCGCAGCGCCGCCGCCGCCCTCGTGGGTCAGGAGAAGAAAGAGCACAACCCGAACCACACCGGCAAGGAAGAGTACAACTACTTCATGACGGTCATTTTCCCGGACAACCAGCTCAACGTCATCGACTACAACCGCGTGGTGAAAGACCTCAACGGTCTGACCAAGGAGCAGTTCCTCAACGCCTTGAACGAGGCTTACACCGTCGAGGAAATGGGCGCCGACATCTACAAACCCGCCAAACTGCACGAGTTTAGCATGTATCTGGATGGCAAATGGTACAAGATGACCGCCAAACCCGGCAAATATGACGACAACGACCCGATCGGCGTGCTGGATGTCAAGATCCTGAGCGACCATGTTTTGGATAAGATTCTGGGTATCAAGGATCTCCGTACCGACAAGCGCATTGACTTCGTGGGTGGTATCCGTGGTCTCGGCGAACTGAAACGCCGCGTCGATAACGGCGAGATGAAGGTTGCTTTCGCCCTCTATCCCGTCTCCATGCAGCAGATCATCGACATCGCTGACACCGGCAACATCATGCCTCCCAAGACCACTTGGTTTGAGCCGAAGTTGCGTTCCGGTCTCGTTATTCACGAATTAGCCTAATCAAAACTCCACAATATGTTCAAAGTTCCCGTTTTACTCATATTGTATAATAGAGTAGAGGAAACACACGACGTATTTCAAGTATTACGCACGGTGCAGCCCACTCAATTGTATGTCGCCGGCGACGCGCCGAAGCCCGGCAACATGCTGGACACCATGCGCACCTATCAGGCGCGCGCCGTCATCCAGCCCGAGTGGCCGTGCCAAGTGCACAAATTATGGCAGGACAATCATCTGGGAAAAACCCAGATGATTGCCACAGCCATGAAATGGTTCTTCGAAAACGAGGACGAAGGCATCATCCTCTTCGAAGACACCGTTCCGGGGTACGATTTCTTCCCCTATTGCGAACAGCTGCTGGAAAAATACCGCAACGAGAAGAAGGTTTTCAGCATCGGCGGCTTCTACTGGCGCCACCGCAGCCGGAAGAGATACAAAAAACGGATGAAGAAGGGAGAATCCTCCTACTTCTTCTCTGCCTACGCCTCCACCTGGGGCTTCGCCACCTGGAAAAACCGCTGGACGGACTTCACCCTCTCCATGGACCAATACACCAAGGAGGACTTCGAAAAGATGATCGAACCGTACATGCGGAAAAATAAACAGAAGATGTATTGGACCAACCGGTTCAACAGTCTCAAGAAATACAAGGCCAACTACTGGCCCTACCAGTACAATTTCCACATCTGGGCGCACCAAGGACTCTGCATCACCCCGTATCTGAACCTGGTGACTAACATGGGGTTCCGCAAGCAAGCCGAACGAAAAATCCGCCACCTCAAGCGCAATGCCTACCCCATCATGCCGCTGGTACACCCCACGGAAATCGAACAAAACTACGACGAAGACCGCTACATGTTCAAGCGCATCTTCAACGGAGCCTATATCACCCTCTTCAAGAATTGGCTTAACGAGTTGATTTCCAACAACAAAATAGAGGACTAACCATACACTGTTGCCTTTTGCCTTTTGCCTTAAAAAAATGGAGAAAAAACTGACAACGAAAGTAGTATTAAAGGAGATGGAGAACTATTTCTTCATCATATTAGGGCTTTGCCTGTTCACTTTCGGGTGGTCGGCGTTTCTGATTCCATACGAAGTGTCGGGCGGCGGTGTGGCAGGTGCGGCCTCCATCATCTATTTTGCCACCGGGAAGATCCCCATCGGTGTCACCACGTTCGTGCTAAACGCCATTCTGATTGCTATTGCGTGGCGCGTGCTTGGCACAAAATTCTGTGTCAACTCGTTGATTTGCACGTTTGTGATGAGCGGTTTCTTCTCCGTTTGGCAGCCGTTGTTCCCCAAGCCGATTGTCGATGACATGTTCATGAGCGTCATCATCGGATCGGCGATTGCGGCCTTCGGCATCGGCATGGCCATCAACTGGGGTGGCAACACTGGCGGCATCGACATCATCGCGCTGATGATTGGCAAGTACCGTAACATCTCCTATGGCCGCATCAGTCTGGCCTGCAACATCGTCATTGTGGGCAGCTCCTACTTCGTGATCCACGATGTGCAGCGACTGGTTTACAGTTTCGTGGTGCTGCTCGTCTCCATCATCGTATCTGACTTGGTGATAGACGGTTATCGGCAGACGTATCAGTTTATGGTCTTTTCCATGAAGAACGAGGAGATTGCCCAAAAGATCGGTTCCACCCTGCACCGCGGGGCCACTTTCTTGAAAGGGTACGGTTCCTACAACCACCAAGAGAAGGATGTGCTGCTGATTGTGGCGCATAGAACCGATAAAAGCGACATCACACGCATTATCAAGGAGATAGACCCTGACGCGTTTATCACCATCTCGAAAACGGCCAGTGTCTTCGGCAAGAATTTCGACAATATCAAGATATGAGGAAAGATTTTGCGCCCGTAGCGGCGCGGGTGAACGCCAAAATCAACATTGGACTGCAAATTGTGCGCAAGCGCGATGACGGCTACCACGATTTGCAGACGGTTTTTTATCCGACAGATTTTTTCACGGACGACCTGCGCATCTCCCCATGCGATGAGGAGGTGCGGTTTGTGTTGGACAGTGGCGAAGATTTGGGCGACAGCGAGAATAACCTGTGTGTCAAGGCGTTTCGCTTGTTGCAGAAAGACTTCGGCATCTCCGGGGTGGAGATTTTCCTACGCAAAGGCATCCCCACCGGTGCCGGTTTGGGCGGTGGTTCCGCCGATGCCGCTTTCACGTTGAAACTATTGGCGGATATCTTCCAACTGCCTGTCACAGAGGAGAAACTGGAGGAATATGCCTTGCAGTTGGGCAGTGACGTGCCCTTCTTCCTGCGCAACCAGCCGGTGTATGCCACAGGTCGTGGCGAGGTGATGACCCCTATTGAACTGGACCTCTCCTCGTATCGGTTAAAAATCGTTAAACCGGACATCCACGTCTCCACGAAGGAGGCCTACGCGGGAATCGTCCCTATGGAAAGCAACATTTTCTTACCCAACGTATTGCAACAGGATATCCGCACTTGGCGCGACTTGGTGGTCAATGATTTCGAGGCATCCGTCTTCGCCAAACACCCAGAATTAAGAGAAATTAAGGAGGGATTTTACCGCGATGGTGCTCTCTACGCCTCCATGTCCGGCAGCGGCTCCGCTGTGTTCGGGATTTTTAGGCAATAGGCAATAGGGAATAGGCTAATTGCCGACTGCGCGGTAGCCGCCGGTTTTCTTGGAACCGACGTATTCGACAAGGCCCTGCTTACGAAGCTCCACAAGACATCGTTCGATAGTGCTTTGCGAATATCCAATTACTGAGGTGATTTCATTGGATCTGCTGTCGGGGTGTGACTGAATGTATGCATACACAGCATCAAGTTTTTCTTGAGGTGGAATGGATAATATTTTTTTGTCTAGCATCGGGTTGGTTTCATCGCTCAACTCGTTTTCAGATGATTCAGTTTGAATCATTTGAAGATGGTCGGCAATTATCGTTACCACCTGTTTGCTTTTTGGGGAATCCAAATTGAAGGTCAGTGGCTCTTTCGAATAGGGCATTTTTTTCATGACCACTTGTTTTTCATCATAAGACTCGATGTATTGATAGGGCACTATCAAGGACGAGGAGATGCGTATGAACTCCTCGTCCCCAAATAATTGTTCCAAATATTTCAGAGAACAATAGCGTGTATATACCGCCCCATCTATTGTATTGACATACACATAATTCCCATTTTTCTTGATATAGAGGATATCGTCGATGGGGATATTATGGCAAGTGTGATTCTTGTCACAAACATCCAACAATCTATTCTGTCGGTAAATGAACTGTACTTTTGTATCTGCTTCTTCTCTAAGATGTTGCATATTGCGAATAACGAAAGGCACAAGAATAAAAGCCAGATTTCGTCCGAAAACGAACAACAGTGACTTGAAAAAGAGACTAAGTGGTTCTCCATCAGCTGTTAAAGAAATATTTCCATGAATAGTTCTTGAGCAACTGATGGCCATTTCCATACCCGCCAATATCAAGGATATGATTACAATAATCCCCCAATAGAGCACAGGGAATTTTCTGTAAAGCATTGGATAAAAGACAAAATAGTTTGCATATAGAGATGTCAGCAGCAATAACCCGGCTAAAATTTCCTTGGTCGCACTTCCTGCATAGGGGCGAAGGTAGGCATTCTGAGTGAAGAACCAGAGCAATGCGATGCAGAAAAACATGTTTAACAAGATGACAACAACGGAATGAAAGTGTTTCATAACGACAAATCATAATTTATTTTGCGGCAAAAATAACTATTTTTTCCAGTAAATAATCCTTCATAATCTTTTAACCATTAAATGAAGCCGGAATGAAGGATTAATGTTTTCGGTTCTCGTAAAACGAGGTAGATCACAAGTAGTCAAACAATTACCGCAACCGTAAAGACATCATGAATCAGCCCGGCCATCATATTTTTGCCGTGAAGGAACATATTCTTGCCGTGAAGGATAAAAAACAATGAAATCGGATTGTATTTTTGTATTTGAAAGTAATTATTCACCAAAACGGATTATCATGAAAAAAGCATTTACATTGGCGACCCTCGCCATCATCTTGCTGTTAGGATCATGCAAAAAAGAGAAAGACAATGTCGAAGACCACCAACTCTCACCCAACAGGGTCATCAGCATCCCGTCGGACGCTAAATCAGCTTCTTACACATTATTAGTAATGAGTATTGGGCATGATGGCAAAAATTGTGAAGGATGTATTTGGGACGGTGGAAGATATATTCATAGAGATTGCATGGGTCAAGGGAACTATTGCGCAAAAGCCGTATCTGTTGCCTTGAATGAAATCGGCACGGACATCATTGCCACCACCACGGACACATTTGACTTGACCACGGAGGGTTTCTTCCTGATGCCTAGTCGATCGTTGGATTACTTTGACGAGAACAACAACCGCCACTATCTCAACATTCCGGAACAGTTGGTATTCCGCGACAGCACCACGTTACAGTTCACGTTCACGGGGCTGAGTTTCACGGATCGACCATTGTATTAGAATCAAACATTTAAACCCTTATAGTTATGAAAAAGATTTTACCTCTATTGTTTTTTGCGGCGTTGTTTGCCGCATTGGACGTGGTGCAGGCGCAGTCTGAATACCACCCCATCGCCGACGGGTGCTCCTGGTCGGTGAGCAACGAGAAATACATGACCGCCGGCGACACCGTGCTGGATGGGAAAACCTATCTGAAGGTTTACCGGCAGGAGGGAAACATGCCTTTCGAATTCAATTTGGAAGAAGCGGAATATTTCGCGGCCATTCGAAATGACTTGGCACAGAAGAAAGTTTACGCCTACTTGCCGGCAGGGACATCCATACGGAACCTCAGCGATTATTCTGTCACACAGACAGATACCGCCATGGATGTGCTAATCTATGATTTCTCTCTGGAGATCGGAGACACCCTGACCTACTATGTGGTCGGCGGAACGGTTGCCGCGAAGGCTGTCGCCGTCCGTTCTGAATCCGTGAACGTTTATGTCGGACGGCTCGGATACTCGTCCGTCAACCACCCGTATTCCGCAGGAGACACTGTTGTTTATCTTTCAGACAACTCCCCGCGTCATCAGATACTCTTACGCGGAATCTCGTATTCGACCCCGGACAATGTTTGGATCGAAGGGATTGGAAGCATCCGTGGTTTTAACGAGGCTGCGCAAGTAATCAATTCAGATTACGGAAAAAAGACGCTTTTGTGCTTTGCGGACAACACGGGGGCGGCATTCCATACCGAATACGACTTTGACAACGAACCAAACGATTGTTTCAACAGCGGTTTCGGCGGGGATGTGACGCAAAGGGAGGAAATGGATGCCAAGGTCCATCCCAACCCCACCGACGGCCTCCTGTTCGTGGAATTGTCCAACGGCGCGGGAATCCAGTCCGCGGCGTTGTTTGATTTGCAGGGACGGGTCGTGACGAATGCGGGCGTATGCGATACGCCCCAACGGGGAACCGCCACGATGAATTTGCGCAGCATCCCCGCGGGCGTGTACGTGTTGCGCGTGACGGACACGGAGGGGCGCGAATACCATCGGAAGGTTGTGAAACGGTAACGGTTAATGGGACCCGTGGGGGCGTATGCGATACGCCCCT
>ONCM01000090.1 GCA_900316305.1 uncultured Bacteroidales bacterium
GAACCGTAAATCATGTCGTAAGCCGGATTCTTGTAGGGCACGTCAAGCTTCGGGGTCATCACCACAGTCTTTCCCTGCCTGGCAAAAAACTCCGCGCAGCGCAGGATACGATGAAAATCCCCTGTGCTTCGGTCAATGCTGTTGTACACCGTCAGCGTCCCGCCATTGGGATAGCGTGACAACACCTCCGTGGAGAGGTCAATGGGGTGGCGGCTGTCGAGTTGCTCTTTCGTCATCATAGGTTATGCCGTAAAGTTCTGTTTTCGTCCCCGCAAAGATACAACAGATTATCCGAAACGCCAAAAAATCGGCATCTCTGTTTATCACTGACAGCCAAGCACTTCCAAAAACCCGTTAACTATTCAAAGGCGAATTGTTAATTTTCGGAAGGGATTTTCGCAGGAAACAAGCTGCACCATCGTCAACCCGCACGCCATCGACACGCCTTGTCAACGACAACCCTTTTGGGCAAAACGGAGGAGGAGGTGCGAGAGGTGTCGGCAACGGCCTGACGGCCGTCGCGGGCCGACCACCCCGGCCTTCGGCCACCCCTCCTGAGAGGAGGGGAATGTCGCAGGACCGGCTCTCCGACAGTGCGTGGTGATTCGGATCTTTGGTTGGGACGGCTTGCAGGCGGAGCGATTTGCGGGCGGAGCGGCGCTTGGGTCGGGGCGGCTTGCAGGCGGGGCGATTTGCGGGCGGGGCGGCTTGCAGGTGGAGCGGCGCTTGGGTCGGGGGTGGTTGCGGGTGATGTGGAGACATCTCCCCTGCCCCGCCAGGTGGAGACCAACGAACTGGCGAGAGTTGCCGGAGAAGGATGCACGGTCTTCCCGCAGACGCTAACGAACCCCGCACATTCCCCTCCTGCAAGGAGGGGTGGCCGGAGGCCGGGGTGGTGCCTCCGCCGGCGCCGCCAGGCGGCGGCGCGACCGACCGCGCGCCAACGAAACCGGCACCCGTCATCCCGTTTTTACTCTTTTCTCAGCCATTTTACGCGAAAAACGAGACTGCAATATAATAACTATTTATTAATATTTAACAATAATGATTATAAATTACTGATAATCAATATTCAAAATATTTATACTTTTCTTGACAACTACATGAAATTTATTTATCTTTGCCGCGTAAAGTCTCGCCCCACATCGGAGTTGAGGCCACCTCTAATCTATTAACAAAAAAAAAATCATTTTATTATGGGTCAGTATTTAGCAATCGGTGTCACGTACGAAATCCACGTGAACAAAGCAAACAGTGTGAAGTGCGTTGAAGATCTGGGATCATTAAAGAATGAGCTTAACCAAGAGTACAATCCCACGGATATTTATGATCTCCATGTGCATGGCGACAACGTTGTCCTCTCCTTGAAAGACGACATCCTTCTTGAGGAATGGACAGCTGTTTTGGAGACATTCTACAAATTGAGATACCGCAATTGGAGCGATGACGGGAACGTCTTGAAGGTTCTGAAAGAGACCAACAATCCCGATCTTTGGTTTTCAGAAAAACACGAGCCGATGTTCTCTTCCTGCTACCGTTTCGGAGAGCACGGCGAATATTATTATCAAGACGACTATTACCATGATTATATATATCATTTCGAAAACGACTATCGATGGAAAATTCCGACGACATTGTATTCCGTGAACCTGAGCATTGACGGGAAAGCCTATATGGAATGTTTCGGATATGGAGTGATTGATTTTTTCGAGCGTCTGATCAAAGAAAGACTCCAACCGTTTCGCCTTCGTGACGCCTTCAACATCCATTTAACTTTGTGAGAGAGGAGGGAACTATGGGTAAAGATCTGCATTTGCACATTGAACAACAAAACGCGGACGGATCATACAAGCATGTGGCCCTCTACATGCCCAACCGTTGGACCGCCATGGACGACTTCATCGACGGGACGGACAAGCACTCACTCGCTTGGGAGCTGACCAACGGTCTCCCGGACGACATCTCACCAGAAACCGAAGCAGATTACGACGAAGGTTTTGGCAGAACCTTTGGCCAAATGACGGACACCAAAGGGTTTAAAACCTTCCTCGACAAGACAAGAAACCAGATGGTAACTTATTCAGGAGAAGACGAGGAGTGGGTGGACGTCTATTTTGAAAAACTCTACCACATGTTTGAGGAGATGCGTGAACTGGAAAAGGAGGGCGGCGCGTGCCGTATCATCTTCTTCTCGGGCTTTTAACACGCCTTCAGCATGACACAACACTTCGCCGCAGGCGAAAAAACCTGCGAAATCCCGTTCCAAAAATTAACTATTCGACCTCGATTAGTTAACGGACTTCTCGCATCAGATTGAAAACCAGCAAGAAAAAAAATTTCAAAAACTCTTGACAAACGCGATTTGGTGTTGTATCTTTGCAGGCGGAAAAACGGTTTGCCAACGGAGACGTAGCACGGAGCGCCTCTACGGAGCACCCGTCTGACCAAAACCTACAAAGTTATTCACCAAAACCTGAAACAATGTCAAAACGATCAAAAGGACAAAAAAATCAGCGCACCAAGCCGCAGAAACAAAACAAAAACACCAGAGGGAACACCAGAAAACTCCCGAGCATTAAAGAAACCGAAGCCTACATCAAGGAGCACAACCTGAAGGTCATGGACCCGCTCTCGGACTACGGGTTCAAGCGCCTGCTCGCCTCCGAACGCAACAAGGATATCCTGATGCACCTTCTTAACGTGTTCATCTCCGACGACACCGGCATCATCACCGACATCTCCTACCTCCCCACGGAGGTACTCGGCATCCGCAAAGAGGACAGGTTCGTCCGTTACGACCTCTACTGCAAAAACCAGGACGGCAAGCGCTTCATCGTGGAGATGCAGAACGGCAAACAGTCGAACTACGCTGACCGGCTGCGGGTCTACACCAGCCTCGCCACCGTGCACAACTGGGACAAGAAAGACAAGAAGTATGAACGCGTGCCGAAGATATACTCCTTTAACATAATGAGTTACGATATGCCGGAGTTCAAGGGAAAGAAGCGTTTCTTCTCAAAGATTTACCAAAAAGATGACGACAATGACATTTTTTCAAAAAACATTGTTTACTATTTCGTTGAATTGAGTAAATTTGCCGCGCAATTGGAAACGCTTGACATGAGCGACGAGCGCAACCGGATACTCTACATGTTCACCAACGTGGTGTACCTGCAGAAAAACGAGATCAACACTCTGACACCCATGCAGATGCGTTTCTATGAGGAATGTCAAATCAACAATTTCACCGATATGGAAAAGCAGGATTATGTCAAGAGTCTGATGGAGTACCCCAGCGTGCAAGAGATGATGGAGTGCGAGCGCGCGGAGGGGATACAGCAGGGCATTCAGATCGGCATCGAGCAGGGCCGCGAAGAAGAGAAGCGCCAGATCGTCTGCAACATGCTCGCCAAGGGCTTCGACCCAGACCTCGTGGCGGAGATTGTCGGTCTGACGGCGGAGGCGGTGCGAGAGGTGTCGGCAACGGCCTGACGGCCGTCGCGGGCCGACCACCCCGGCCTTCGGCCACCCCTCCTGAGAGGAGGGGAATGTCGCAGGACCGG
>ONCM01000038.1 GCA_900316305.1 uncultured Bacteroidales bacterium
GATGACGCAGGCGGCGCGTTCCGTGCCCGCCAACATCGCGGAAGGCGGCTCCAGGCATTACACTTCCCGGGAGACCGAGATGAAACTCACCGACGTGGCGCGCGCAAGCCTCGCCGAGTTGGGCAACGACTATCTGAACTGGCTTCTGTTAGGAGAGAATGTGCCATGGTCAGTGAATTCGGAAGAGCACTTGGCGGTCACGGCAGTCCAGCTTGACCGGCCCACTTACAAAGATGACGTGCAGCATCTGAGCTGCATCCACATTTTGGCGCAGAAACGGAAATTCGACCGATGGCTTCGTTCGGGGGATTCCATCGTGGAGGCGAACTGCCTGCTGGTCCTTTGCCACCGGCTAATCCTGATGCTAAACAAACAGCTGGCAAACCTGCTGGCTTCGTTCAAAGAAGAAGGCGGCTTTACCGAGACCCTGACTGCCGAACGACTTGCCTACAGGACAGCGCAAAGCATCAAAGCTGATGCGCCAAAATGCCCTAAATGCGGCAAGCCAATGATCAAACGCGTCGCCAAGAGGGGTCTTAACGCCGGAAACGAGTTTTGGAGCTGCAGCGGATACCCAGATTGCAACGGGACGAGGAACATGTAAGGTCGGATGGGGGGCTTTTGCCGACATGCTGACATAACGACACGCCAACATGTCAACCTGTCGACAAAAAAACGAAACGACCGTTGACGATTGGCCTTGGAACAGGAGGCTTATTACATTTTTTCCGGCACCTCAATTCCCAGCAGTCCCATCCCACTCCGCAGCACCAGCGACACCCAGCGGGAGAGTTTGAGGCGGAGAAGGCGTTTTGCAGCATCTTCTTCCTTGAAAATCGGGGTGTCCTGATAGAAATGGTTGAACTGCTTGGCCAGGTCGTAACAGTAGTTGGCGATAAGCGCGGGACTGAAATTGTCGCCAGCGACCGACACTGTCTTCGGGTATTGGTACAGTAGGTTGATTAACGTCTTTTCCTCCTCATTCATAGAGAGTTGCGGCAATTTGGCGTTAAGATCAATGCCGTTCTCCACGCCCTTGCGCAGCATCGAGCGGATACGGGCGTGCGTGTATTGGATGAACGGCGCGGTATTGCCGTTGAAGTCGATCGATTCCGCCGGGTTGAAGAGCATGTTCTTGGTCGGATCGACCTTGAGGATGAAGTACTTGAGCGCCCCCAGCCCGATCATCTCGTAGAGTTTGTCGGCCTCTTCGGGGGTGAACTGGAACTTGCCTAATGCCTCGGTGCTCTTCTTGGCCTCCTCGTACATGGCGTCCATGAGGTCGTCGGCATCGACCACCGTGCCCTCGCGGGACTTCATCTTGCCTGACGGCAACTCCACCATCCCATAGGACAAATGGTAGATAAACCCACCGAAAGGCTTCTCCAACTTCTTGGACAACACCAACTTAAGCACGTCGAAGTGGTAGTTTTGCTCGTTTCCGACCACGTAGATCATCTTTTGCGGATGAAACTCCTCGTAACGCAGTTGCGCAGTGCCAAGGTCCTGCGTCATATAGACGGAAGTGCCGTCCTTGCGCAGCAGCACCTTCTCGTCCAAGCCCTCGCCTGTTAGATCGACGCGCACAGAACCATCCTCGTGTTTGTAGAACGCCCCCTTGTCCAAACCCTCTTGCACGAGGCTTTTGCCAAGCAGGTAGGTTTGGGACTCATAGTAGGTCTTGTCGAAGTGGATGCCCAAGCGGTCGTAGGTCTGATCGAAGCCGGCATAGACCCAGCCGTTCATCGTTGCCCACAGTTCGCGGACTTCCGGGTCACCCGCCTCCCATTTGCGGAGCATCTCACGAGCTTCCAAGATCAGGGGTGCTTTATCCTTTGCTTCATCTTCCGTAAGTCCTTGTTCGACAAGTTCTTTCTGCTCTTGCTTATAGTGTTGGTCGAAGACGACATAGTACTTCCCGACGAGGTGATCGCCCTTCATACCGGAGCTTTCGGGAGTCTCGCCATTACCGTATTTCAGCCACGCCAGCATCGACTTGCAGATGTGGATACCGCGGTCGTTGACCAGGTTGACCTGCACTACGGGATGTCCGCAGGCTTTGAGAATCTGCGAGACGGAATGGCCGAGCAGGTTGTTGCGGATATGGCCGAGGTGCAACGGCTTGTTGGTGTTCGGTGAGGAATACTCGATCAGCACGGGCGACTCATCGCAGGTCTCTAAACGTCCATAACCCTCATTATCGGACTCTTGCTCTAACAGCTGCAACCAAAAATCCTCCTTGATTTGCAAGTTCAGATAGCCTTTCACCACGTTGAAATCTTGGATACAATCCAGATTTTCAAGCAGTTGCTGACCAATTTCCGCACCAAGCGCGTCGGGCGATTTTCGAGCGACTTTCACCCACGGAAAAACGACCACGGTGAGGTCGCCAGTGAAGCCTTTTCGGGTAGGTTGCACGAGGGCAGGATCGGCCTCGATGTCGATGTTATAGAGTTGTTTCAGTGCGTTTTGTAACGCGATGGCTATCTGTTTTTCTAATATCATAATGGTTATAGGTTATGGGTTATAGGTTATAGAAACTGCAGTAAACGAAATTGTTTGATGTTGTCTTTTTTATACACAATGTAGAGGCGCGCCATGGCACGTCTCTACACGTATTGTATGGTTGATCCGTTGTAGAGACGTGGTGCACCGCGTCTCTACAGGGAAATTATTCGAAGGAGATCAATTCCACATCGAAAATCAGGGTTGCACCGCCAGGGATGGCACCGCCTGCACCCTGTTCGCCGTATGCGAGGTTGTAAGGAATGAAGAAACGGTATTTGGAGCCGGGGGTCATCAGTTGC
The DNA here is from genome assembly GCA_900316305.1 of uncultured Bacteroidales bacterium. Classification (GTDB taxonomy): domain Bacteria; phylum Bacteroidota; class Bacteroidia; order Bacteroidales; family WCHB1-69; genus F23-D06. The sequence goes on from ONCM01000038.1 coordinate 2,808, forward strand.
AGACCTTCGGTCCAGCCGCGGATCACCTGATTAAGGCCGAAGGTGATGGGTTCTCCTCTGTCCACAGAGGAATCAAACACGGTACCGTCAATCAGCTTGCCGGTGTAATGCACCGTCACTCGGCTGGTGGCCGTCGGATGTTCGCCTTTGCCCTCTTGCAGCACCATGTACTGCAGTCCGGAAGCCGTCTCCTTCACTTCGGGGTTTTTCTTGTTTTCAGCAAGGAATTTTGCACCTTTCTCGATTTCAGCGGCAGTACCGCTCTTCTTCTTGGCTTCCAAATCTTGCTGAAGCTCGGTGAATATCTCCTGCATCTGCTGGTCCGTAAACTGGTTCTTGCCGGCGTAAGCATCCTTGATGCCTTGCACGAATGCATTATAATCCAGTTCGAGGCCATCGTGTTTCAGGTTGTTGCCAATGTTAATGCCGATGGCATAGCTGCTTTTCTCTTGTTTTGTCATTTCTGTCTGTGATTTTGCGGAAAACCCCATGCCAACAAGCACTAAAGTCATTCCAAGTGTGATAATTCTTTTCATTTCTATCTGTTTTTATTATTTCAAACGATGTCATGGACGGTTTTGCCCGCCCGAAGTTTAGTCTTTTTTAAAACGGCTGCAAAGATACAATTTTTTCAGCACAAAAAATGTATCTTTGCGGCCTCAAAATTCTAGATTGAAATGAAATTCTATGATGATGTAAATGAGGAAGATGAGTTCACCGAAGAGGAGATCAGCCTTGCCAACGGATTCTGTGAAGCTTGCGACAAGGAGCTCCTCAGGGACTATGACGAGGAGGAATACGACATTATCATCTCCCATCTCATGTTCTCTCAAAAAGGCGAATACCTGAGGAAGGCGATTGATCGGGCCCGTAAGGAGTTCCCCGACGATCCCGAATTTGTGATTTGGCAGACCCGATATTATATATGGAACGACCAACGGGATGAGGCGCAGCAGTTTATGCAGAGAATATTGCGCCATTTTCCGGCATCCGCAGAATTGTACGAAGAGATGGCTTTCATAGCCTACACTTTCCATTTCAACCTGAATGTCAGGGAGTTGGTTTCAAAAGCAATCGCCATCAGCCCCTCCTCCAACGCCTACTTTATCCTCACCAACCTTTACCTTGACAAAAACAATGTGGACAAGGCTTACGACTGCTTCATGGAGGCCTACCGCTACGACAACGGGGTGGTTTATAACCTGGATTTGCTGATTCAGTCGCGGAATTCGCAGCGTTCCGACCGTTTTGAGGCTGAATTGGACTTTTCCGAGCGTCTTTGTCGCGAATTCCCGTTACTCAAGCAGATATGGGTGATGGCCGGCACTCTCCGCGCCATGGCCTCCCATCACCGAGAAGCCCTGGAAGCGTTCGAGTTCGCCGCCTCCATCGAGCCCGAGGCACTGCTCTACTTCGCTATCGCCCAGGAGCATTTCCATCTGGAGCAGTACGAAAAATCCATGGAATACTGCCGTCTTGCAAACAGCATGTCGGAGGATAGCACCGCTTACGTTTTGATGGGCAAGAACTTACGAAAGATGCACCGCTACGATGACTCACTAGTGCACCTCCTCAAGGCCGACGAACGCGACATCGACTTCCCGTTCGCCTTCTCCGAAATCGTGCAGACGCTGAGCGAGATGGGACGGATGGAGGATATCCCCGACTTTATCGACCGCTTCTATCAGGCCGAGCACCTCTCCCTCGACAAACTCGAATGGGTGCTGGACTGTCTGGCCGCCGAGAACACCGAAGTGGCCTTCGACCAGCTTTGCCGCTCTGCCGAAAACCAGTTCCAGACATCCGAACAGTACTGCGCATGGCTCACGGAGTTCTGCTATCTGGTGCATTTCCCGAAGACGGCCATCCGGATTCTCAAGGAAAACTTCGCCGACTCCCCCGATCCGGACATCTACGAGCATATCGGCTACTTCTTCGCCCTGCTCCATCTTGCCGACAACGACCCCAAAAGTGCCATCTGGCATCTTCAAAACGCCTTGATTCTCAATGAAGAAGGAATCTTCGAAGACTTCCTGGAAATTGACACTTTCCAGCTGTACACCCAATATCCGGATGTGCAGTACCTGGTGAGTCCTTATTCGGATCAGTATTCGGATGTGAGGAATAATTGACGATGAAGGAACGATGAAGGAACGATGAAAAACGATGAAAAGCGATGAAAAACGATAATTAAACGAAGATACGATAATGAAAAGAGTATTCACACTGATAATGCTGGCGATGATGGCCGTGAGCCTCTTCGCGCAAGAGCAACCTATTGAGAACCAGGAGGAAAAGTCCGCGACAGGAAAAGTGATTTCTTGGTATAACGAACACCTGAACTATGGCACGGTGACCCTGCTGATGACCATCGAGAGCTCGTTCATTCCGTTTCCGTCGGAGGTGATTGTGCCGCCTGCCGCCTATCAGGCCTGCAACAGCGACAACGAGGCCCTCTACGTCACCTCTTCCAACTTCGTCAACGTGCTGTTAGTCATCCTGTTCGCTACGCTAGGAGCCTTGATTGGCGCACTCATCAACTACGTGCTGGCCCTCTGGCTCGGTCGTCCAATCATTTATTGGTTCGCCGACAGTAAGGTGGGTCACATGCTGTTACTTGACAGTACGAAAGTGCAGAAGGCGGAGGACTATTTCCGCGAACACGGCAACGTCTCTACGCTGGTGGGCCGTTTCATCCCCGCCATCCGACAGCTCATTTCCATCCCGGCAGGTCTCGCCCGGATGCACATCGGCAAATTCATCCTCTTCACCTCTTTGGGTGCGGCCGCCTGGAACACCGTGCTGGCCATCCTCGGCTATGTCGCACACGGACAGAAAGACCTGATTGACAAGTACAACCACGAGTTGACCATCGCCCTGTTGGCCATCTTCGCCATCGGAGTCGGCTATGTGGTCATCAAATGGATTGTCTCCGCCAAGAAGAGAAAGAATAACTTCACAGAATAATGCGCCTGTTCGGTCTTATCGGCAAAACGCTCTCGCACAGCTTCTCCCAAGCCTATTTCGAGGAAAAATTCCGTCGAGAGGGGATCAACGATGCCGCATACTCGCTGTTCGAACTGGCAGACATCAGCCTTGTGCCCGCGCTCATCCGCGAGCATCCCGACCTGATCGGTTTCAACGTCACCATTCCATATAAACAACAAATCATCCCCTTTTTGGACGAGCTCTCGGAAGAGGCATCTGCCGTGGGGGCCGTCAACACAGTCGTCATACAACGCACTGACAATCATATCCATACAACAGGTCACAATACCGATATTATTGGTTTCCGGCAATCGTTACAGGACATTGAAATACCAGATCGCGCGTTAGTGTTAGGCACTGGCGGCGCGGCGGCGGCCATCACCTACGTGTTGGAAAAGATGGGCTGTGCTTGCACTGCGGTTTCCAGAAATCCGGAACGTGGACTCCCCTACTCCGCCTTGACCACCGAGATCGTAGCACAACACCGACTCATCGTCAACTGCACGCCATTGGGTACCTTCCCGAACGTACATGAAAAACCCGACATCCCATACGAAGGGATATCGGGTAAGCATTTCCTATACGACTTGGTCTATAACCCCGCCGAGACCGCTTTCCTTCAAGAGGGGCGGCTTCGTGGCGCCCGTGTACGCAACGGTCTTCAGATGCTGCACGCCCAGGCGGAAGCGGCGTGGGGAATGGTCAATCGATAGGATTGTAATCAACAGAACTAGCGATTATTTGCCAGCCGGGGGAACCGTGATGTTGACAGGTGCGCCTGCAGGCTGCATCAGTTCAGGATTATTGAAAAGGATATATTTTTCAACATCCTCCATCTGGATATCCTTGAACGATTGAACATCATTATACATGCTTCTGGCATTCTCATAATAACCACCAAGGCCGGTCAGCTCAATTTTCGCTTTATTCTTGCCTTTGAAGGTGATTTTATAGACAGGATCCACCACCACATCGATGTTGTTTTCCGTGATGCATTTATATTTGGCAGCAGCGAGCGCCTGTTCTTCTGTCTTTTTCATTGAATTTGATGAATATTTCACAAACTTCTGATCAACATAGGTGACTCTCTTGCTAAGATCCACTCGAATATCCACCACGGTTGGGGTGCTGACCACCGTTTGATTCTCAATATCCAAACCTCTCGCTTGATAGGAGATGGTTTTACATGACGAAAACGCCAAAACAGCAAAAACGCTGATAACAACTAAAGATAATATATGTTTTTTCATAATAATTCGTTTATTTGTTTGAAATTTGGGTTAATTATAATCCGAACAGCACTATTTTTGTAGTTGATTGATCGGTTTCTTGACTTTTTTGGATGAATCCCGATTACCATCCGTATAGACGTTGATGACATTGGATTCCTTACTCTGATAATAGGATTTGTAGAAATCCGGATCCGTGACCATCTTGTATTTGACGACGTCGTTCATATCCACATCCTTAAAATCATTGACTTGCTCGGCAGAGGTTTCTACCTTGACGTATTTACCTGCATAACCCACGATTTCAGCCTTATATTGCGGCTTCCACCATTTGGCGTTTTCTGCATTTTTCACGTCTTTACTCACAAACATGGAATACTTCGTGTACTTCACTATAGGATCCACCACCACATCGATGTTGTTCTCCTTGATGCAGTTGTAATAGGCACAAACCAACGCGGCCTTTTTGCTGTCCTGCAAATCCGAAACAGCAGAGACCTTTTGGTCCATGTTGATTTTCAATTCGGCGTTCAACGCCTCTTGTGTCGCATCATCCCGCGTAATATCCAGCGAGCGTGGGAGATATGACACACTCTGACATCCTGCTGCCAATATCACAGCGAACAGGACTACAGGTAGCATCTTAAAACTTCTCATAATCGGGTACTCGGTTATATCCCATCGAGTCCATCGGTTTTGAGGTCCTTAATAATAACAACAACTGGTAATACAGGACCTGATGGTATCACCGTCGTTCTTTATGCAAAAAATTAATATTCAGTCTTATATAATCCTCTCGACTGCAAAATTAAACAATCATCTTTTAAGATTATCATTATTTTATCAAAAAAGAATTAACAATTGTTGTAGTATGCAACCCTCTGAAAAAATGGCTAGAAAAAGGCTATCCTTCAGATCTAGCATTAACCAAAAATATACTATTTCTTCGTCATATATAAAAAATTGAATTCTCTATTTTTCTTCCCAAAATAACGAGCCAGCATATCTCAAACAGAAACCTCAATTTTTCCACAATAAACATTTTACTTTTTCGTTAACGGCCAGTCTATCAAAAGCATTAATCTTTGTAAAATATGAGAGTACATTTTATCGCCATTGGGGGCAGCGCCATGCACAACTTGGCTATTGCATTGAAAATCAAAGGTTTTAACGTAACAGGATCTGATGACGAGATCTTCGATCCCGCCAAGGGACGGCTCGCCAAATACGGCATTTTACCCGACGACATCGGTTGGCATCCGGAAAAGATCACCCCGGAATTGGATGCCGTCATCCTCGGTATGCATGCCCGCGAAGACAACCCCGAACTTCTGAAAGCCAAAGAGTTAGGAATCAAAATATTCTCCTACCCCGAATACCTTTACGAACAGAGCAAGGACAAAATCCGCGTAGTGGTCGGCGGCAGTCACGGCAAAACCACCATCACCTCCATGATTATCCATGTGCTGCAGCACCTCCACATCGACTGCGACTACATGGTCGGAGCACAGCTGGAAGGTTTCGAAGTGATGGTCAAGCTCTCCGACACGGCCAAAATCATGGTCATTGAGGGCGACGAGTACCTCACCTCCCCCATCGACCGCCGTCCGAAGTTTCACGTCTATCAGCCCACTGTCGGCATCATCAGCGGCATCGCCTGGGACCACATCAACGTGTTCCCCACCTTCGACAACTATGTGGAACAGTTCGAGATTTTCGCCAAAATGATTCCGCAGGAGGGACAACTCATTTACTGTCAAGAAGATGATGTACTGAAAAAGTTAGGCGACAGCATCACCAATACCTCTCGCAAGCCCTACGGCGTCCACCCGTACGTCATCCGTGACGGCATCACCTACTTAACCCACGGCGACCACGAGACCCCGCTGCAAATCTTCGGCAAGCACAACCTGATGAACATCAACGCGGCTCGTCTGGCCTGCAACGCCTTGGGAGTCAGTGACGAACAGTTCTACGAGGCCATCGCCACCTTCAAGGGCGCGTCGAAACGGCTGGAGCTGGTCGCCAAGAACACAGAATGTGCTGTTTATAAAGACTTTGCACACTCTCCTTCCAAGCTCAAAGCCACCATCAACGCCGTACGCGAGCAATATCCCGACCGGACGTTAGTGGCCTGCATGGAACTACACACCTTCAGCAGTCTGACGGAGGAATTCCTGCGGCAATATGCGCACGCTATGGACGAAGCAGATGTAGCGATGGTCTATTATTCCCCCGCCGCTGTGCAGCACAAAAAGTTGCCGCCCATTCATCCCGAGATGATTTTCAACGCTTTCCAACGCGACAATCTGCAAGTTTTCAACGATTCACAACTGCTGCAAAACACCCTATTGGAGAGGGATTGGCACCATTCGGTGTTGCTTCTGATGTCATCCGGAAATTTTGATGGAATAAATTTAAACCAATTCGGAGAAAAAATTGTACTTTTGCCGACTCAAAACTAGACCTATATTTAGGATATAAAACATATTAAAAAACGATAAAAACAACTAAAAATGAAAAAGTTAAGTTTGTTATTCGTTGCGGTGATGTCAGCCATATTCTGCATTGCCCAACCTGAAATCAAATTCGAAAACACCACCTACGACTTTGGGAAAATCAAGGAAGAAGGCGGTAAAGTGACTGGAAAATTCGTGTTCACGAATGTCGGCAACGAGCCTCTGGAACTCACGAACGTGCGTCCCGGCTGCGGTTGTACGGCCGCCAACTACACCAAAGGCGCCATCGCCCCTGGTGAAAAAGGTTACATCGAAGCCACCTACAACCCCTACAACCGTCCGGGTGCTTTCAACAAGAACATCCGCGTGACGACCAACGAGCCCAAGTTCCTGGAGAACGACAAGGCCACCCCGCACATGATCTTCATCAAGGGTGAAGTCATCAAACGCCCCCCGACAGAATTTGAAGTTGCCGGTTATGACAAAGGCAGCGGCATGGCGCGTATCAAAGAGCCTAATGTTTCGCACAATGTTATGAACAGCGAGGCCGTCAACGACACTTTCTATGTGCGCAATTTCTGGACGCAACCCGTCACCTTCGAGATGGAAAAACCCCTCGAATACGTCACGGAGGTTTCCCGCAACTTCGGTTCCCAGCTGAACCCCGGTCAGGAAGGTTACATCGTGCTGAAATATGATGCCAGCAAGCGCAACAAATTCGGCCAAGTAAAAGACATGGTCTCTTTTAAGACCAACGACTCCATCGAACAAGTGAAGCGCATTTATTACGCCATGAACATCAAAGAGGACTTCTCCAAGATGACCCCCAAACAACTGAAGAACGCCCCCGTGTGCAACATCGATGCTGAAAACATCAATTTCGGTGAGCTGGGCAAAAACGAGACTAAAACCGAAATCATCAAAGTGACCAACACGGGCAAGAACCCGTTGATCATCAGAGATCTGCAATCTAGCACTTCCCTTTACAAGGTTTCTGCCAACATGATGACGATTCCTTCAGGCGGCACCGCCGACATCACCATCACTTTCAAAGCACCCGGTCGCTCCAGCACCCAAAACGGTACTTTGGACATTATCACCAATGATCCTAACAACTCCGTCCGCACCATCAAGCTGACGGCTAAAGTGAACTAATCATTGGTTGTTTCAAGCAACAAAAAATCCCCGCGACATGCATCGCGGGGATTTTTTTATGGGACGTTGCGACTAGTAAAGTCGGCTGTGACCGTTTTTCAGTTCTTCATCCGAAGGAACGTTATCCTTTATCGTATCCACATCAATCACCAAAGGACGACCGTAACGAACCGCTTCGGTTGAACGTTTCTGTTTCTTGCCTGCAGTTTCAGCCGGTTGCTCCTGCTGAGGATCGGACACTTGGTTCTGCATGGCTTTGCGAGAAGTCTTCACGACCGTCTTGGTTTCCTCAACCACCAGCGTCTCCGTCTGTTGGCCATCCTGCGGAATGGACACCATCTGAGAGACCGTGTCTTGCAAGGCCTGCAGTTCATTCGGCTGGTTTGTGTTTTGGGCTGCGGGACGTGCGAGCATGAACACCGCGACACCACCAGCCACCAATGCCGTGGAAGCGCCTGACAGCCAGTATTTCAGCGTGCCGCTACGCATTCCAGATTTCTTCCGGAACTGTTTCCAAGCGGAAGAGTCGTATGGGTAGGTTGCTTCCTCAACCTTTTCTTTTATCAATTTGTCAAAATCCGTCATAGTCATTCTTCAATTTGTTTGATCGCGTTTTTGAGTCTGGTTCGCGCATTGTTCACATGCCACGCGGAGGTGTTTTCGGTAATGTTCAGCTGTTGGGCGATTTCGCTATGGGAAAACCCTTCAAAGACGAACATATTGAAAACGGTACGGGTGACCGCAGGCAGCTGTTGGATCAGTCCTACAATTTCTTGTGAGAACATCTTCGCAACCGCATCGTTGACGTGATAGTCTGTCAGGTGGTTGTCCGAAACTTCATCCAAATCCACCATGTCAACCCTTTTGTCATACATCCGCCGGTAATCCAAGGCGGCATTGCACACAACACGTTTCATCCAAGCTTCAAAAGAACCTGTGTCTTCATATTTGTCAAGGTTAGAAAACACTTTCAAGAACCCTTCGTTGAGCATATCGGCCGCTTCGTCCGTGCTACCAGCATAGCGCATACAGATGCCCATGACGGTGCTGTAGAAGTGTTTGAACAGTTTCCGTTGCGCGCGGGCGTTACCGGCGCGGCAAGCATGAACCCATTCCAGCAATTCCGATTGCTCCTTCATATACTGTAACGTATTTTGAAAACCAAATCTTGGGTGAGGTTGACGATTTTTTTTAAGAGGGAAAAATCCGTTACTTCACAAGCTTGAATCCCAACGAGAGAATGAACATGTTCGCCAGCTTGGTCTGCGTTTCGCTGGTGACGTTATTGCGGAAGCGGTCTGCGGAGATATTATAGCTGAAATCCAGCGCAAAACGCCAGAAATCAATGCCTGCACCGACTTGTCCGCCCCACTCCACAGGGCTGGTTTTCCAGTTGTTATTTCCGGTATTGTCCGAAATCTTAAAATCAAAACGAGGGCCGATAGTGAGTCTGAACTTGAAGTTCTCATTATTAATGAAATGGTAGCCCAGCAAAGCCGGCACGGAGATGAAATGCTGCTTCAATTTGATATTATCTTGAAATTCATCCACTGCGGCCAACACCGTGGAACTTTTGAAGACATAATTGACCTCAGGTTGGAAGAAGAAGCCGTTCCCCAATCTCATAAAGAGGCCGGCTTCAAGACCGATATTCATCTTGGTCAAATCCTTGTAATTGGCTGCATTGCCAGCCACTTTCAGACCCAAGCTGAACTGGGCTTGGGAGGTAAACACCGTAGTGAGGTTCAGCAAACAAAGTGCCGCCAGAACCATGAGCACTGATTTCTTTTGCATAGCTTTCATTTTTTTCATACTTTTCAACGTGGTTTGTATAAAAATATTATTGAACAATCTGTTTTATTAGCAAATTCCGCGAATTTCGTTGATGTCTGAAATGCCCTCCTTTTGGCAAAGGTGCACCAGATCGTCCAGAATATCAGCACCGGCAAGCGGATTGTTGAAGTTGACGGTACCGATCTGCACGGCGGCGGCACCGGCCATTACGAACTCCAAGACATCCTCAGCCGTGTAGATTCCGCCGATACCGATGACGGGCACCTGCACCTTCTTGCAGACCGAATGGACCATTCGGAGCGCAATAGGCTTGATAGCCGCACCGGAAAGGCCGGCATATACGTTGTTGAAGACCGGTTTCCGCTTGTGGATGTCGATGGCCATCGCTTGGAACGTGTTGACGAGCGAGAGCGCATCCGCACCCGCCTCTTCGCAGGCCAAGGCCATATCCACGATATTCTCAGCATTGGGAGACAGCTTGACAATCAAGGGTTTGGCGCACACTTTCCGAACTTCACCCACCACCTCTTTCGCCACATCCGCCTTGATACCGAAGGCCATGCCGCCGCTCTTAACGTTGGGACAGGAGATATTGAGTTCAAGCATGTCGATGTCCGCATTGGAGAGCATCGTGGCGCCGGTGATGTAGTCCTCCATGCTGTGTCCGCCCATGTTGGCGATCAGCACATTGCCGAAATGGCGCATCTGAGCGATGCCGTGGTCGATAAACGCCTCCACGCCAGGGTTCTGCAGTCCGACACTGTTCATCATGCCGGAAGCGGTCTCCCACACGCGGATGCCCTCATTGCCGTCCTTGGGATGCAAGGTCAGCCCTTTGGAGCTGATACCTCCAAGAAGCCCCACGTCATAGAGTTCGTTATATTCCTCACCGAAGCCGAACGTGCCAGAAGCCGCAATCAGCGGGTTCTTGAAATCGACACCGGCCACCTTGACTGCTAAATTCACATTATGATTCATTTTTGCCATTTTTCGTTAAAAACATACCTATTACCACAACAAATCCGTGCTTAAGAATACAGGACCGTCCTTACAGACCCGTTTCATGCCGTTTTTCGTACGGATGCTGCAACCTAAGCAGGCGCCGATACCGCACGCCATGCGATGTTCGAGGGAGCAGTAGCAGGTCGTGCCCGTTTCGGCGCACATCGCAGCCACCTTGCGCATCATCACTTCGGGGCCGCAGGTGATCACCACATCGTAGTTCTCGGGTTTCAGCAGGTCGGTGACAAATCCGCGATAGCCTTCCTCGCCCTTTTCGGTGGAGACGAAAATATCGGAGCACCAGGGCTCAAAGTCTTCCACGGCGAAGAGGACATCCCGGAATCCGAGGTAAGCGTCCACGGAGAGACCCTTGGCTTGTAGGGTTTTGGAAGTCTCACAGAGCGGCGGAATGCCCACACCGCCACCCACGACAGCCACTTTTCCCGATATTTGGTCACAAGGATAGCCGTTTCCGGCAGGTCCTAACAGTTTCAGTTTGTCGCCGGGTTTCAGTTCCGCCATCTTCGCGGTCCCCTTCCCCACCGTGCGGTACATGAAATGGAGGGCATCCGGCTCGGCCTTGAAGATGCTGATGGGTCGCATCAGGGTCAGCTCGGTGTCCCAGCTTTTGAGCATATAGTACTGTCCGGCAGCAGCTTCCGCGCCACAACGCTCCACCTGCAACACGAAAATATCCTCCGTGATTTGCCGGTTAGCGATGACTTCACTTTCAAAGTATCTCATAATCTGATTATTACGTTGTAAATTATCTCTTGTTCTTTACGCCGCGAAAATAGGAAAAATTTGCGGATTTCAGGAGTGCAACGTGACCTCCACGGCGTATTGCGTTTCGGGGGTGATGGGATTCAGGAAGATTGTGCCGGAAGACCAAAGGCCGTCACGGGATTGCATGGAATTTTGTAGAGACGCGCCATCTATTTCTAGAGACGCGGTACACCACGTCTCTACAGGGCCATGGACGATTCGGAACGTGCCCCGCGATTCCGGATGGCAATATCGCGCGTAGATGTCGTGCGCCGCCAATCCCATCGTTTTCCGCAGGTTCACCTCCACAAACGGATGGATCCTGTATTCGCCATCCTCTTGATACACAAACATATCCACCCCCGCATCGCCATCGTAATGAGGCGCGATGTGTTGTCTCAAGAAATCAGCCACCAAGGATTGAATATGCTGCAACTCATCAATATTAATATATGCTGACAATGAGCGAAGAATCTCATCATCGGGCATCAGCAGGTTGCCGCCATAGCCATAGTGTTCCGTCTTGAAGAGGGAGTAGCCGCGAAAGTCCACCTCTCCCCCATCACACGAGAATTCCATCGCAAAGTCCTGAACCACATCGTATTGCCGTTCCGCAAGCAGCGAGCCCTGGTGCTTCAGCACGCCCGCGCACTGGCGTAGCAACGTGGGTGAGCACGTGTGATGCGCGTACAAGTGCCCGCGACCATTGCCCGAATAGGGCGACTTGAAAAGCGCGTGAGGAACATGTTTTACAAAATCTTCAACTTGCTGAATTCCAGTCAAGTATGATGGAGGCGCAGGCAGCAGTTCGGGATGAGGGTGTTTATCCCGAAGAAACTCCATCGCAGTAATGGTGGTCTTCCGATGTGCCAGTTCGCGGAGTTTCGCCAACTGTTCGTCCGAGGGCAACAACGAATCGGGGATGCCCATCCTCCGCAGCTGATAGACCGCTGCTACATCCCATCCCCAAGGAGTCACCTTCGTGATGCGCTCCACATCCTCCATCGGGGCGAAATTTTTCTGGAAATCCTTCCCGAAACGGTGATAGGCATCGCATACAACAGCTTCGTCATCAACCAAATACCGCATAAACGGTGCACAATCGTAGGCAAACTGCGCAGCCGAACGCAATGTAACATACTGCGGCTGGTTGTCGGCCAGTGCGTAGTCGTGTTCGGGGTTGAAGACAAGCAATTGCATGAAAGGTTATTGGTTATAGGTTATTGGTTATTGAAGCAGTTGGTAGTTAGCAGTTAGTAGTTAGTAGTTAAATTGTTAGTACTTCCGAACTCATTCTTAATTCTTAACTATCATCGGGTTAGGCGTTTATAGTGTTCCACCTTGACTTTTTTGTCGATGAGGGCGTCGGTAAGCTGGTTTTGAGCCTGCATCAGGAGTGTTTGGGCCTCCAAAAGTTCGGAGACGGGGACAAGACCCGCCTCATAATCGGTTTTAGTTTCCTGAAAATTAGCCTCCGCTTCCTGTAGCGACAATCTTGACAGTTCAACTTGGCTACAAGCGTCTCCAACATCGTTCCATGCCTTCATGGTCTCCAAATACATCTTTTCCATCAGGTCGGTACGCTCGTTTTTCGCCTTCTCCAGCAAGATGTCGTGCTCCTTCAGTTTGTGGGAAGCTTCCCACCAGCCTGTCAGCGGCACTTGTAACGTCGCGAAAGCCAGCGCATTGGCAGTAAAATGATCGAAGATAAGGTTGCCGTAGGAGGCCGTACCCCCGATAGTCAGGTGCGGAAGTGTTTCTCCTAAGGCCATTTTCTTCTTTAATTCTTCAGCGCTGACCTGCATATCCAGTAACTGTTTCTCTTTGCGGCCAAGTACAGCCGTTCTATCATCCACATAACCCCAGTCGAACATTTCAGATACTTTCCCAAGCGTGTCTGTCGGGACCAGTCCACCGTACATTTCTATGCCCATTGCCTGGCAAAGTGCCTGACTGGCGAGCCTTATTCCGTGATCGACTTTCGTTTGATTGGCCTCCATTTCTCTCCTTTTGAGTTTCACTTTCAGAATATCGTTTTGCGAGACCAACCCAGCTTCGGATGCCGTGGTGATATCGCGTTCCAAAGTGTCTAGGAAAATCAGCGCCTGCTGCAAGGTCTTCTGTTTATCTCGCAAGGAAACAATCAACCAGTAGTACTCCTCCACCTGTTGAAGCACCTGATCTTCCGTAAGTTGGGCTTTCAGTTCGGCCGCCTCAATGCCCACTTTCGCCAACTTGTTGCCGTTCACGATCTGTCCGCCCATATAGACCGGCTGGACGAGCATCGCACCCGTCATCACGCCATTCTCGCAAAGCGTTATCCGGTCGGGCAATCCCATCGCCGCACCGTACTCGAAATAGAGGTTGTGCAGAAACTGCCGCGCACTGGCATTGCCGATATCATCGATGGTATATTCAAACAGCGGTTTTGCGGCGTAATAACCACCCGCCATAGCACTTACATTGGGGAAATACTTTGTAAACGCCTGCTTCTTCACCTCTTCCGCCGCCGCCACATCTAACGCCGCATTCTTCAACGTCAGGTTGTTCTGCAACGCCAACGCCTTGCAACTGTCCAACGAGAGCATGCAACTGTCGATGGGAAACCGCTGCGCGCTCACCGCCACACACCCCATCAATATCAATAATATCGCAATTATTCTATTCATCATTCATCATTCATAATTCATCATTCATCATTTATAATTATTCTACATTCTTCATTCTACATTCTACATTATTTAAAAATCTGCCAATACGCCACCGGCAGCACCGTCACCACCAGCGGCAACGAGAAGATCGTGCCGAAACAGATGACCACACCCATGGGCATCCAGAGGGCGGTGTGCGCCACGATCATCGGCATCACACCCAGAGCGGTGGTCGCCGAGGTGAGGAAAATGGGGCGCATACGGCGTTTGCCGGCCTCAAAACCGGCATCTTTGGCACTGTAACGGTGGACTTTCCGCAGATTCTCGGCGTATTCGAACATGATGATGGCGTTTCGCACGATAATGCCGATCAGACTGACCACCCCCAGCACCGCCGTGATGCTGAAGTCGAGTCCGAAGAGCCAAAGTCCGAGGCAGGCCCCGAAAACGCAGATCAAACTGGCTGACAACGTAAGGAATACAATGTCTAACCGTCCGAAATGGTAGAGCAGGAAGACGAACAACACCAAAACAGCCGCTACAAAGCTGAGGGCGATCTGCGGGATTACCATCCCATTGACACCCGTCAGTCCGCCGTAGGAGATTTCCACGCCTTCAGGCAAGGACTCTTTCTGGAGGTATTTGTCGATTTTCTTCATCACTTCGGGCTGGCTGACCCCGTATTTCAGGTCCGCACCGACCGTAATGGTGCGGATGCTGTTTCGACGGTTGATGACCGCATCGTGCCACTCGGGACCAATCTCCGCCACCTGACGCAACGGCACCCAAGTACCTGGTACAGACGTCGGTACGAGGAAGTCCTCCATCGACTGGTAGCTGAGAGTGTCACCGCCCTGATGCGTGTAGAGCATCACCGGCACCTTGTAGTCGTTCTCCCACACGTTGGTCAGGTTTTGTCCGCCTAATGCGGAGGAGAGGTAGAGCGAAAGCATACTCTGCGTGACCCCGAGTCGCGTGGCCTCGTCGCTTTTCAACGAAATCTTGATGTCCTGCGAGGTCTCGTCCATATCGGAATGCACCCATGTGAGCTCCGGAAGCGTGTTCATGAAATCCTTCATCCCCTCGGCGGCCCGCTTGATCGAATCGAAATCATCGCCAGAGAAACGCACCTCCACGGGATTATTAACCGCCTGATAATCTATCTGTTTGAAACGGATGTAGGCATTCGGGAAATGGTATTCGTACTTCGGGCCATATTCACGGATGAGCTTCAACGTGTTCTTTTCGGAGGTGGTGTTGACGATGAACTGGGCGTAGTTCTTATGCGCCATCTGCGGGGCGTAGGTAGCGTGGAAACGCGGCGAGGAGCAACCGATAAAGGAGGTCACGGAGGCCACCCGCGGGTCACTTCGCAGCACCACTTCCATACTGTCGGCCACTGCTTCGGTCTGCTGCAACGTACTTCCCTCCGCGAGGTGCATCTCCACCGCAAAACAGTTGCGGTCGGCCTTCGGCAGCATCTGGATTTGCAGGCGGGTGAAGAGGAAAACGCCCAACGTCACCGCACCCACTCCCAAGCCGAGCACGACCAACGGATGCCGGAAACAGTGGGTCAGCACCGTGTCGTAACGATTCTGCAACCTTTTGAAGAATCGGTTTTGGGCCGCCTCAAAGCGGTTTGGTTCCTCCCCTTCCTTCACCCGTTTGATGAAAACCGTTGAGAGATAAGGGATTATCCACACCGCATAGAAAATGGAACAGACTAATGCAAATAAGACCGTCCACGGGAAAAGCTGCACGAAATCACCCAACGGACCGGTGATGATGCGGGTCATTGGGAAGAACATGCCCGAGATAGCCAATGTAGCCAACGACATGGGCACGAACAGCGCTTTCGTACTGTAAAACGCTGAATACCAACGCGAATATCCTCGATACAAAAGGTCAGTATAGCCGTCAATGACAATCACGGAGTCGTCCACAATCATACCAAGCACCACAATCAAAGCGGCTAAGGTGACGGTGTTCAGCTCGATACCGCAGATGAACATCAGTCCCATCGTGATAGCCGTACAGACGGGGACGCTGGAGCCTGACACCAAGGCAGTTCTGAGCGGAAAGAGCAGCAGCATCACCGCGATGACCACGAGGATAGAGAAGAGCAGGTCGCGAAGGAAGGACATCACCGACTTGTTGACCACGTAAGGCTGGTTTGTGATCTTGTGCATGTTGATATCCGGCGGGAAGGAAGCCTTGCAGCGCTCGATCTCCTTCTCCACCTCCCGACCGAAAGCCACAATGTTATTGCCGGGCGCCATCTCCATAGAAATCAGGACTGTGGAGGTGCCGTTATATTTGATGTAATTCTTGGGTTTTGCATAGCGACGTTCGATGGTGGCGATGTCGCGCAGCCGCACCTGATGACCTAAAGGATCAGTGAAAACAATCTGTTCACCAACCTCATATTCAGATTGATACGGAATCGTCACATGCACTTGCGATTCTCCGGATTCGTTCTCCACACTGCCACCCACGGTCCGCAAACCTTGCGTAGCCAGTTCTACTAACAGAGCCCGTTGGCTGATGCCGTAAGCCGACAGTTTCTCCTGATCGACGGTCACCGCGATCTCCTCGTTCTGCTGTCCTAAAATCTTAATATTGCCCATTTCGGGGATATTGCGCAGACGGTCGCAGAGCTGTTCGGCATAAGCCTCCAGCTCGCGCGGGGTGCGCTCGGGCGACTCCACGGTTAGCAGCATAGAGGAGGTGTTGCCGAAGTCATCGACCACGACAATCTCCAAGACGCCCGCCGGCAGCGAGGTTTTCTTAAAGAGCTGCAGTCCGTGGCGGATTTTCGACCATGCGCCGTCCTTGTCCTTCACCGAGACACGCAATTCCGCATACACATATACGATGCCGTTTTCCGTCACCGAGTAGGTCTTCTCCTTGTCGATTTCGGCGTAGGTGAAAAGGAACCGCTCCAGCGGCTTGGTCACCTGCTCCTCCACCTCCTGCGCCGATGCACCGGGATAGACCGCCGCCACAATTCCCTGACGGATCGTGAACTGCGGGAACTCGTCCTTATGCAGTCTCGTCAGCGAGAACATGCCGAACAGCACCAAGCACGCCACAATGAAGAAGATGATCTTGTGGCTGCGCATCGCGGACAATATGTGGTGACGGTTACTCATAGTTAGCAATTAGCAGTTAGTAGTTAGCAGTTAAACGGAACGTACTTATTGGTTTCATTCATAATTCATAATTCATAATTCATAATTCATAATTCATAATTATTCTTCATTCTACATTCTTCATTCTACATTTACATTTTGCATTCTGCATTAACATAAAGTTTTTGCATTCCTGCTGTAATGATCGTGTCGCCGGGGTGGAGGCCGGAGGTGACCAAGACGCCGTTGGCGACGAATTCCGAGGAGGTGATGAGGCGGTGTTGCGCTTTGCCGTTCTCGACCACCCAGACAGAAAGACCTTCAGGACGGGTTTGGACGCATTTGGCGGGAATCACAAAGCCCTGATTTTCGGGCTGTTCGAGCAATACTTTGCAGACCATGCCGGGCAAGAGGGATTTGTCGGCGTTGGGAAAGGCGACCTTCACCTGATAGCTGTGAGAGACGCGTGAGGCAGTGACTCCGCGCTCGGTGATGCGGCCGGTCAACATCCGGTTATTGAGGGCTGGCACATACACAAAGGCCTCTTTGCCGACCACCACGGAGCTGATCTCGCTTTCGGGAACGGAGAAGGTGACAGATATACGCCCCATATCGAGTACGGTCACCGCAGGTTCGCCCGGCAGAAGGGAGCCGCCGGCTTTCGCATTGCAGGCGCTCACCACGCCGGAGATCGGTGCTTTCAACGTGCAATCTTCCAATTGTTTACGAGCAATCTGTTCCATCGAACGCGCCTTTTCGAGATCCGTTTGTATCTCCACCCACTTCACCTCAGCAAGACTGCCCTGGTCATACACTTTCTTCAATCTCTTATAGGCATCTTCCGCCTGATCAAGGGTGGCTTTCGCGGAGTTGTAGGCATTTTGCGCGTTGGCGTTGTTGATGACCACCAGCGTCTGTCCCTCGCGCACGTGGTCGCCCTCGTGCACATACACACGCTCCACCCTACCCCCCATGGGGAAACTCACCGCCACGGAAAGGTTCTCCTCCACTTCGCCCACGTAGGTGCGCGTCATCCCGCCGGCGACAGTATCGACCACCATCACCTCCACGGGAATCGGCTTCCGCTCTTCCTGGACCGTTTTCTGCTTACAGCCCGAAAACGCGAGAAACGAGAGGATAAACGCGACTATTATCGTAATTTTCTTCATCTTTCGTTAATTTTTCTCCGCAATAATCGTCATTTCCGGTCCATAGACCCTCACCGTGCTGTTGCCGCTCTGATATCCCGTCCACGCCTCGCGGATGATCAGGATGTCCTCGTTGAGGATTCCGCCTCCAAACGCCGTGATTTGATACACTAATGAGGGGGTCTCATCCTGACCGATAGAGGGCAAGTCCATGGTGGATAAAATATTGGAACTGAAGCTATAAGGGTCAATTCTCAGCGAATCGCCATGTACTTCGGCCTTCATGGTGTAAGCGCCGCCCGCCATCTCATTCATCGTGATGATATAGATGGCTTTCTGTGACTTGTCCTTGCGGATGTTCATTTGACCATTCCGGTGCACCAGATGATGCGTTGTCTGTCCGCCCGCGTCCGTCAGGGCCACTTCGCCCGACAATTTATAACTGTAATCGCCTGTCAGTCTGCGTTCTTCCCTATCGCAGGAGGCGCACAGCAACAGCACAGACAAGGCGAGAAATAAGAGGTTTCGTTTCATATCATTATGGAATTATTATACAAACTTTCTAAGGGGCGCAAAAATACTCTTTTTTTATTAGAAAATTTGTACCTTTGCGCAATTTTTGAACGATGGATTTATACAACGACCTTTTGCATATAGAACCCACGGGATTGGCTCCTGAAGCGGGGCGGTTGCTGGTCTCCACGCCCTACTTCAACGACCCGTTCTTCAACCATTCGGTGGTGCTTCTGACGGATTACGAGGCGGAGCACACGGCGGGGCTGATCATCAACCGGCCGCTGCCGCACACCGTACACGAGGTGGTCAACGACATCAAGGTGGACGACTCCATCTTTTTCGGGGGGCCGGTGCTGACAGAGGCCGTATTCCTGCTCCACAGTTTCGACTCCTGTCCAGAGGCCACACGACTGCTGCCCGGTGTCTATGTGGGTTATAACCAAGTGCTTATCGCCCTCATCGAGCAGAATGCCATCCCCAACCTGAAACATCGGTTCCTGTTGGGTTATGCGGGCTGGTCACCGGGACAGTTGGAGGACGAGTTGGAGCGCAACATGTGGGTGGTCGCGCCTGCCTCGCACGCCCTCGTCTTCGACACCCCCGCGGAGGACATTTGGACACGCGTGGTACACAGGCTGGGTCCCGGGTACGAGCACTGGCTAAAGATACCGAAGAATATTGCGTATAACTGACGATGAAAGGCGATGAAAGGCGATGAAAAACGATGAAAGGCGATGAATGACGATGAAAGACGAGGAATAAACGAGAAAAAAAACGATGATGAGATAATGAGATGAATAGGATAAAACGAGATGATGATAATTGATACGGATTAGGACAACTGCTAACTACTAACTGCTAACTACTAACTATTTTATAACCAATAACCATTCAAATTGGAACGAGAGACTTTCAACAACCATACTGTGTATTCCTTGTCGGATGTGGCGATGAGCATCCACAAGGTGATTGAGCGTACTTACACAAGGCCATATTACATCAAGGCGGAGATTTTGAAACTCAACTACTATCCGTATAGCGGGCACTGCTATCCGGAATTGGTTGAGCGTGAGGGAAATACTATCAAGACAGAGATGCGGGCGGTGATCTGGTCGGCGAACTTCAAGGACATCAACCGGCGGTTCATCCAGATCACGGGCGAGCCGCTGAAGGAGAACATCCGCATCCTCTGTCTGGCCACTGTGCAGTTCAGTCCGAAACACGGGTTGGCGCTGCACATCGAGGACGTTGAGCCCACCTACACCCTCGGCGAGATGGTGCGCAATCGGCAGGAGGTCATCGACCGTCTCAAGAAGGAACAGATTTTCGAACTCAACCGCCGGCTGCCGATGCCGTTGGTGCCGAAACGCGTGGCGGTTATCTCTGTGGAGACCAGCAAGGGCTATAGCGACTTCATCCAGACGTTGCAGCACAACGAGCCGGGCTACAAATTCCAAACGGAGCTATTTCCGTCGATTCTGCAGGGCGACAAGGCCATCACGGGCATCACCGGACAGTTAGATCGGATTGCCCAACGGCAGGACGAGTTCGACGTGGTCGTCATCGTCAGAGGCGGTGGCGGTGACGTGGGTATGAGCTGCTACGACGACTACGGCCTCACCCAGAAGGTGGCCACCTTCCCGCTGCCCGTGCTCACCGGCATCGGGCACTCCACCAACCTCACCGTCACTGACATGGTGGCCCACGCCAACTTTATCACCCCCACCGATGTAGCCTTCTCCCTCATCGAGGACTTCCGCCGTTTCGAAGAGCAGATCAACGACTGCATGGCCCGAATCGCGCAACAGGCGCAAACACGGATCGCGGAGGTCAAGCAGGCGCTCGTGCGCACGGAAACCGCCCTCCAGTACAAGCTTCCCAAAGTAATCGATAACCACCGGAACAATCTTTCCGAGACCTATAAAACATTGGTTTTCAAATCGAAAGAGACAACCATGCATCAAGGGTTCCTCCTGAAAAGCCTGATGCAGGAAATCGGGAACGAGATGCAACTCCATCTGCACCGGAACCAACAGCAGCTGGAACGATTTCAGGAGACGTTGCCCAAAGGCGCTCTCGCAATACTACGGAAGCGCACTTTGGAGTGCGACAACCTGTCGGAAAAACTCCATCTGCTGAGTCCTGAAAACGTCCTGAAACGTGGCTACAGCATCACGCTGAAAGACGGAAAAGCGGTCACCAAAGCGACCGATTTGCAGTCTGGAGACCGGCTCGTCACCAAGCTCTACGACGGGGAAATTGCATCTACCGTGGACACCCCCGCATAAGTTCCTAAAACACTTTGCTTTTTTCTCCAAAAAAGGCTTGTTTTATTCACAAATTTTAATATTTTTGCGCCAACAATAAGTAAGGGTCAAATGTTAGATTAATAATCTATCAATCTGGTAGTTATGCAATTTCTCATTTGCCTTCAATTGTAGCAGGTAAAGAATATTCGAACTAAATTATATTTGCAATAAAAACAATATTTATGGCATCAACAGAGCAAATTACGAAAATTGACGACATCGTCGTCCGTTTTGCGGGTGACTCTGGCGACGGTATGCAGCTCTCCGGAACCTTGTTCTCGGACGCTTCTGCGCTTACCGGCAACGACATCGCCACCTTCCCCGATTATCCGGCGGAAATCCGCGCCCCTCACAACACCATCGCCGGCGTGTCTGGCTATCAGGTGCACGTGGGTAACCACATCTACAGCTCCGGCGACAAGTGCGACATCCTCGTCGCTATGAACCCGGCCTCCCTCAAGTCGAACCTCAAGTGGGCCAAGAAAGGTGCCACCATCATTGTGGATATCGACACTTTCACGGATGAGGCCTTGGAGAAAGCCGGCTACACCGAGAACGATCATCCGTTCACCGATGAGATGGAGCGTGCCTACACCATCATCAAGGCGCCCGTCACCTCGTTCACTCAACGCATCGGTAACGAGCAGGGTGCTGACAAGAAGACGGCCGACCGTTGCCGCAACATGTTCGCGTTAGGCATCATCTTCTATGCCACCCATAAGAAACTCGACCAGACCTACGCTTATCTGGAACGCAAGTTCGCCAAGAAGCCCGATGTCGTCAAACTGAACAAAGCCGTTTTGACAGAAGGCTACGAATATGCCGACAAGTTGGAAGTGATGCACTCCCACATTTTCGAGGTCGCCCAAGCCGACAGCATGCCTAAGGGCCGCTACCGCAACATCACCGGTAATGTCGCCACCGCTTGGGGTCTTCTGGCCGCCTCCGAGAAATCCGGCCGCAGACTGTTCCTCGGCTCCTACCCTATCACCCCCGCTACGGACGTGATGGTGGAGCTCGCCAAACATAAATCCTTAGGTGCTCGCGTTTTCCAAGCTGAAGACGAAATCGCAGGCGTTTGCTCCGCTATCGGCGCATCTTACGCTGGCGCATTGGCTTGCACCTCCACTTCCGGCCCCGGTCTCTCGCTGAAGAGCGAAGCCCTCGGTTTGGCTGTGATGGTGGAACTGCCTCTCGTCGTGGTTGACGTGCAGCGCGGCGGTCCCTCCACGGGCCTGCCCACCAAGACCGAGCAGAGCGACCTGAACCAGGCTTTGTACGGCCGTAACGGCGAGGCTCCCCTCGTGGTGATGGCTGCCTCTTCCAGCGCCAACTGCTTCTACTGGGCTTACAACGCCGCCAAGGTCGCCCTGGAGCACATGACCCCCGTCATCCTGCTCACCGACGGCTACCTCGGCAACGGCTCCCAGCTGTTCCGCATCCCCAAGATGGCCGACATGCCCGACATCAAACCGCGTCTGGCTACGCCTAACGATCCCAACTACAGACCGTTCCGCCGCGACCCCGTCACGTTCGCTCGCGAATGGGCACTGCCCGGCATGGAAGGTTTGAGACACCGTGTGGGCGGTCTGGAGAAATGTCCCGACGGACCTCTGAGCACCGATCCCGAGAACCACGCCCTGATGGTGCACAACCGTCAGGAGAAGGTGAACCGCGTGGCCAACTACATTCCCGACCAGGAAGTGACCGGCGATCCTGACGCCGAGCTCCTCGTGGTGGGTTGGGGCGGCACCTCCGGCGCGCTCACCCTCGCTGTGGAAGAGATGAACAAGGAAGGTAAGAAGGTGGCTTACACCCACTTCAACTACATTTGCCCGCTTCCGAAGAACACCGGCGACATCCTCAAGAAATACAAGAAGATTGTCGTCTGCGAACTCAACAACGGACAGTTTGCCGGCTACCTCCGCACCCAGTTCCCCGAATGCCCGATGACCCAATACAACAAGATCATGGGTCTGCCGTTCGAGGTGGGCGAGCTGAAGGCCGAGTTCGAAAGACTGCTTGCCAAATAATTTCAATCACGAACCATTTAATCACAGATAATTATGGCAGAAAAACATTTTGTTCCGAAAGCGGACCGCGAATATACAAAAGCTGACTTTACCAGCGACCAAATGGTGAAATGGTGTCCCGG
>ONCM01000002.1 GCA_900316305.1 uncultured Bacteroidales bacterium
GCCGTAAACATCAAACAATTGAATATCCGTAATAGAATATTCTACATTTTGCATTCTACATTCTACATTGATATATTCGTTTGCCGGGTTCGGGAACAACGTCACGCTATTCTCCAGCCAGTTCTCGATGCCGACATTAGTGGTATGGGCCGTGATGGAGCTGCTCCAGTTGCTGAGGTCGTCGCCGCAGTTGGCCTGCACTTGGATCTCGTAGTCGGTGTTGCCTTCGAGGTCGTTGAGGGTGTAGCTGTTAGTAGCGGAGGTAGCGGAAGACCAGGTGCCGGTACCGACGCGGTACTGGATGTTCCAGCTCTCCACATTGGCATCAGCATTCCAAGTGATGGTGATGGCGTGATTCTCGATGCTCGTGGTGTGCAAACCGGTCGGCACATCGCACGAAGGTGTCTCGTTGTCCAACGTGTTAAATGTCAGCTCGTCGCCGTAGATGGTGTTCCCATTATAAATAATGTATGCCTTGAAGGTGTAGCTCGTGCTGGGATCGAGGTCGGTGAGAACGTAAGTGTAGGTGTTGCCGGTGCCGGAAGCCGCCACTTGTGCGTAAGTGCCGCCAGAGGTCGTCTTCCATTCGAAACCTCTGCTCGTGATGGTCTGGTTGTCAGGATTCGTGATGGTGGCGTTCAGCACGGCGTAGGTTTGTGAGATGTTCGAGGCTCCACCAGTGGTCACCGTAGGATCGATGGGAACGCTGGACTGTGCGGTAGTGAAGCTGACCAAGTTGGTCCAGTCGCTCTCGTCAACGTCGTTACAGATGGCTTTCACCCGCACATGGTAAGGCGTGCTGGGTTGCAGACCGGCAAAGTTGTAGGACGGGCTCGTCAGACTGTATTCAGGTCCCCAGTTGGTCGTGGTGGCCTTTTTGTATTGGAGTTTCCAGTTGGTCTCAGTGCCGCCGGGGTTCCAGGTGACATGCGCAGTAGTGCTGTTGATGTCGCTCACGGTCAGGGCTGTGGGTTTATTGCAGAGACCGGGGGCATCGCCAGAAGCGTCATACAGGGTGATGTCGTCCAAATAGATGCTGTAGCCGTCGATGCCATATCCCACAAAGGAAACCTGATAGGTGGCCGAAGGAGACGGCAATGCAAGGCTGTCAAAATGATAGTCATACGTCTCGTCGTGATAACCGGCGATTCTCACCCAGTCACTTGTAATGGACGTGCGATAGAAGACCACCAGTGAGTCTGCCACTCCTTGCCAGCCAATTCTACGTTGGTAGAAAGAAATCATGGGGTTGGTGTGGCCTGAGAGGTCGAAGATGGGCGAAATGAGACGTGAGGATGTGTTAACTGTGTAAGACATATAGACGCAAGCAGCACCGGTGTGGGGGTTGACCGTGGTGGTGTGCCAATGATTGTTGCCGTTGATCGTCTGTTCCGTCCAACAACCCAGATCGTTGTTGTCGAAACTGGTGGCGTACGGGAAGATGTCGACCACATCGCAGACGGTCGCGAAGGGGGCGGTGCCGGTGGCCGAGACGCCATCCGCGCCGCAGTGACCCGTGATCTCAACCGTGTAGTTGGTGAGGGGGAGGAGACCGGTCAAAGTGGCGGTGGTGCCCGTCACAGTCATAGTGTCCTCGTTGCAGACGACCGTGTAGCTGTCAGCACTGCCGACCCAGGTGACTACTGCTGTAGTTGTGCCGGGAGTGACCGTGATGCCCACAGGAGCGGGACAAGACACGGTGGTGGTGAATTGGATAGGATTGGTGGCGTCGGGTTCTGATTGGGGCGTTCCGCAGTTGGTGACGATATACACCTGATAGGTGGTGAGCGGTGTCAGCCCGTTCAGGACCACCGTGGTGGAGGTGGTGGGCATCGTGCTCCAAGTGGTTGCGGAGTTCGCTTTGTAATAGACAACCCATGCATTGTGGGTGGTGTCGTTGTCCGTGAATGTGATGGTGGCGCTGTGACCGTCCACATAGCCGACCTCCACACTGTTCTTCAAAGGTGAAGGACAGTCGGGAGCCAGGGAGACGGTGAAGTCGTCCATGTTCCAACCGGCGAAGTCGGCGGCGTAGTTGCTGGTGAAGTGGATGGCGATGCGGCCGGAGGTGGCCTGTACACCGTTGAAGTCGAACGGTCCCATGAAATAGCCGTTACCACCGGCGGCGGAACCGCGCGGTCCGGGGATGCCTGCATTGCAGACCGGCTCGAACGTGGTGAGATCTTGCAAATCGGCGATGACACCTACTTCCACGTTGGTCTGTTCAATGCCGTATCCTGTAGCCCAAAAAGAGAGTCGTAAGTCGTGGACATCGTTGGTGAAAACCGGTAATACCAACAGGTTCTCATAGCCGGTGAGCTCGGCGGTGTTGGCACCGGAGTGGGCAGCTTCGCCATATCCACAAAAGACGAAAGGACCGCCGTAAACAGCTGTGACAGGGGTGTCCCAGCAGACGAACGGTTGCTCGCCAACGCCCGGATAGGATTCGAAAGTCTCGGTCCAGGGATTGTCGTCCGTGACCGTGATGGAACCGCAGGCAGTGGCGAAGTAGGCCGGTTGTGAGAGCAGGGAGGAGTCCTGGGCGCAATATCCGCGAACCGTAACATAGTAAGCGGAACCGCTGGCCAGGTTGTTGAAAGTATAGGAACTGGTCGTAGTGGTGAAATAGCCAGATGTGGGGCCGTTCAAATATACGGCATAATGGTCGGCGTTGCCGTTCCAAGAAAGCGTGGCGCTCGTCTGGGTGATGCCGCTGACAGCAAGGTTGCTCGGCGGAAAGCAGTCGGTGCAACGCACCAACAGCTCGAAACCGGCACGACAGTAAACTTCGTACTCGTCGGACTGGAACCGTAATGTGATAGGACCGCCGTAAGCCACGTTCACATCCTGTACGCCCGTGTAGAAGCCCAAAACGTTTCCGGTGGTGCCCACACCTTCATAGATGGTCAGCGTGGACATATAATAGGAAATAGCGTCGTAAAGATGCACCGAGCCGCTGATTTGGATGCCGTTGCCTTCCGTGGCGGGATAAATCACTAAAGTGTAGTCGCAGCCGGCACTGTGGTTGCCGAACTCGCCGCCGTCGTCGTAAATGAATGCTCCGCAGGTGAGCATCGTGTCACTACCAACGACACCGATATTGAAGGTGCCGGTCTTGACGGTGATAGGACTTGACCATTCACTTTGCTCATTTCCACAATTGGAACGTACATAGAAATCGTAGGTCGTAATGTTCTGCAGACCGGAGACCGTGAATGGGTTGGTGTTGGCGTTTACTAAGGTGCCTTCTGTCTCAGGGTCAAAGCCCGTCACACCATAACGGATTTGCCAGGATTGGGCGTTGCCCACCTCCGTCCATGACAACGTGGCCGCCTGGGTGGAGGCGTTGAGACATTGGAGGTTGATGGGAACCATGCATGAAGGCATGACCGAGATGACGAGGTCGTCCATACGGTAACCGCAATCTATTGCGTTGGCAGCGCGGAAGGCGATGTATTGGCCGTTGCCGTTGTAGCTGCTCAAGGAAACGACATGGTGCTCGTAGGAGGCAGCGTTGTTGCCGATGATGGTGCTGTTAATGGTCTGCACAAGCTGGAAAGTGTTGGCATCCGTGGGATCGGTCATGACACCTACCTCGAAAGTACCGCTCTCACCAGTCTTCACTAGATAGAAGTCCAACATCAAGGTGTTCACCGGGATGGAAGACGATATGGCAGGTGAGATGGCCATGGTCCAGCAGTAGGGAGTGTAGGAGAAGTCCAGACAACCCGCAGAACCGTTGTGCGTGTAGTTGGCGTCGTTGAAGTAATAGACCATCTGGCTGGGGTTGGAGGCCAGACGGCTCCAACAGGCGATGAACTCGGCGCCTCCTTCGATGGTGGCGACGTCGAAATTGTTAGAATAGGGCATCGCCGTGAGTTCGCTACATTGAGTCTTGAAGGTGTAAGAAACGGAAGGAACGGAAGATTCCGAACCGCAGTTCGCCTCCACATAGAAAGTGTAATAGGTGTCGGCATTCAAACCGCTCAACGTATAGGAGGGTGTGCCGCTCACGGAAACAGAGTTGAATTGTGCATCTGAAACGGCTTTGTAATAGAGTGTCCAGGAAGTGGCGGAGCCCGTCTCGTTCCAGAGCAACGTGGCAGTGTTGGTGGTGATGGCTGACGCGGTCAGCAGATTCGGCTGAGCACAGGCGCTTCCGGAAATCATGATGTTGTCGATGGCTGCGGGCGGGTTGTTACCCATGGAGACGTCATTTCGCCAATAGAAGAGAACTTTCTTTGACGTGTTGGCTACATTTGACAGGATGAAATCGACGTGCGTCCAGTTAGCTACATTATACTGCTGACCGATCAGTGCAAGGCCGGTGGGGTTGTTGTTTGGGTCGATTTCGGTGGTTGCATCTACCAAATAAACAGAAAGATAGTCATAAATACTATTTGCTGTCATTTCTCCCATGGTTTTATAGTCGAAGGAGAGGTGGTATTCGATAGGATCATTGCCGAAGGCGACATTAAAATAGGCAAAAGCCCTGGACTCCCAGGATTCGTTGTAGCTGTTGGAGGTTCCGTTGTCCTCGGAAATGTACAGGCTGTGGCCTATTTCATTGGGATCTGCAGCGTTCATCGGCTTGAAAGTGGCGGAACCAATTGCCCACTGGTTGACCCCAGTGCCCGTGAAGATGAATTCAGAAATTAGTTGGGGCGAGGTTTCGAAATCTTGCATGTAAGGCAAGGTGACTGGCAGATTCGGGGTGGTGAAAACCAAAGTCTGGATGGAAGTGGTAACAAGGCTCTCGCTGCACAAGGATTGGACGCGGGCTTTGTAGGTGGTGTTGTATTGCAGATTGGTGAGATTTGCCGTGGTGTTAGTTGTTTGTATGCTCGTTGCATTGCTCCAGTTTGTGTCGGAGGCCGGCATGTATTGCAATCTATAGGTGGGAACACTGGGGTCTCCGTTCCAAGAAATCGTGGCGGAGTTGGCCGTGATGTTGGAGGCTGTCAGAGTATTGGCCTTCGGACATAAGGTGGGCGTTTCGTACGTGAACGTGGCCTTGGGTAGGAAGTCGTACCTGTCCGGATTAGGATACCAATCGAAATATTGGTTCAGACTGGCATTCTGTTGGGTGATGCCGTAGAAATCGACATGGGCGTAGTTGCCGGTGGTGTTGGAAAGGTCAAACAAAAGATTGCCGCCGGTGTAGGAGAACGGGGTGCTGAATTCAATGGACAATACGTTGTTCACAATGACAATATTTCCGGTATAGACATGCTCTAGCACCGTGTTGTTGTCAAAAGCCGCAGATGGGAACTGACTGGCCGTTGTGATGCCCAAATAGACGGTAAGAATGGCGGTGAGTTGGACGGGAGTCGATGCCGTGTAAAACTCCATCTTGGTGATGTCTTTCCCGATCATGTCCGTCAGCATGGATGCGGGATAGATAATCTGGGTGTGCTCTGGCATATCTAGGTAGTAGCCGTTGAACGGCACGTAGGAATTGGTGCCGGTTCCGTTTGCCACGGTCAGCGTATTTTGCGCATAGGTCGGTGTTAAAGAAAAACCTAACGTCAGAGTGGTCAGAAAAAGTAATGCGATCTTTTTCATATTTTAACTATTTTATTATTTCTACTTTATTTTTATATTCAAATCTATTCAATGCAAACTGCAAACTGCAAAATTACAATTTTTTCTTTATGAAAAATATATTGTTGATAACTTTTGCGCATCTCTGGTTTTACGGTTGCACGGCTTGTTTGGTTACACGGCAAAAAAAACGGGTACCGACCGTGTGGCCGATACCCGTTTTAACGGTTGTTGGTTATTGGTTATTGGTTATTGGTTATTGGTCGCCCGTTAACCATTAATCATTAACCTATTTTTTCACGAACCTCTTCGTCACCGTGCCCTCATCCGTGGTCACGCGCACGAAATAGATGCCATCGGCGAGACCGGAAACGTTGATGCGGGTCGGTATGGACGAATGATTATTCGTCCAGATCATTTTGCCATAAACATCGAAGATCTCCATGTCCGTCACGTTCACCTCGCCGTCCACGCGGATGTCCACGTATTCCTTGGCAGGGTTCGGATAGAGCGTGACAGCCTTCTCCAACCGATCTTCAATGCCCACGTAAGGCGTTGCCACGGTGATGGTGTCGCTCCATGCACTCCAAGTGTTGTTTTCACATAGGGCGCGTACTGTAAAATGATAGTAAATCGATGTGGTTAGGGCGACACCGTGGTGTTGCATATCCATGACGATGAACTCGTAATGGAATGTGTCAATGTTAGTTTCTGTGAAATATTCACCACTTTCAGGACCCAAGCTTCCTCCTGTGCCATAATATGAGACCTGCCAAGTATTCACATTTGGATCATTGTCCCACTCTAAGATGATGAAGTCGTTCCCGACTTCAACGGCATGAAGTCCGGTGGGGGCATCGCACGGTTCAGGTTCGGGAGTGAACACCCCGTCAACGGTGATGTCGTCCAGCACAATGCCGTGGCCGTAGTTGGCGTTGCCCACGAAGGCAATCTGGTAGGTGGCAGACGGGTTCGGCAGGGCGAGGGAATCCATCGTCCATACAACTACACTGCTGGAATATTGGGTCAGCGGCAGCCACTGCTCGTCGGGAGCGGTGCGGTAATAGACGTACAGGTAGTCCTGGTCGTTGCCCCAGGCTTGCTTGGCGTACCAATAGGTGATGTAAGGATCAGTCAAGTTGGTGAGGTCCAAGATGGGGGAAACCAATCTGGTGGTGTAGCCGTTGTTGTTGTTCTGATAGAAGAACGCGTTGTAGTCGCCCGTATGCGCCTCGTGGATGCCGCTGCTGGAAGAGGCTCCTGCACGGAAAGTCCAGTTGACAGCGCCGATGACGTACTCTTGCGTCCAGCAGTCAGGCATGTTGCCGCCATTCTCGAAACCTTCGGTGTAGGGGAAGGTGCTGACCGCATCGCAGGGGGTGCTGAAGGTGAAGTTGGTCCAAATGGACTGCTCGCCAGCATCGCAATTGGCCTGGATCCGCACTTGGTAGGTGGTTCCGGACTGCAGGTTGTCGAAGCTGTAACTCGGGGCCGTGTTGACGGTCACCGTGGTCCAGTCATTGTCGGAAGCCTCCTTGAACTCCAGCGTCCAGCTATCCTCGGTACCGGTCGGGGTCCACTCGAGGACAGCGTCGGTGGTGGTGATGCTGGTGATGGTGAGATCCACGGGTGCCGGACAAGCGACGGCCTCCACGGAGACGTTGTCGATGACGGCGCCGGGCTGGTCGCCGTTGCTGGTGTCGTTACGCCACAGGAAGACCAGCTTGGCGGTGGAGGTGGTACTGGGGTTGGCGACAGGGTTCGGCATCACGGTCGTGATGTGCAGCGTGGAGTCGTTCGTCAGGTTGATGGCGTAAGGATTGTCAGAGCCAGTGTATGGCAGATAGTTGGTGAAATCGACGGCGTACTGCGAGAAGGTGGCGCTGGCGTATGCGACGTTGGTGTTGATGGCCGGATAGTTGGTGTCGCTCGGTGCGAAGAAGACCTTCATGAAGTCGAATTCGTCTTCACCGCCCACTTTCACGTCGAAGTTGATGATCACCTCGGTCGCTTCACCGATGGTGAAGATTTTCTCGGCCGTGACCACCGAGAAAACACTGGTGTTGTATCCGGGCGTGTTGTTGTTGCTGGAAATGAACAGAGCGTTGTCGCTGTCGCTGACTGCGCCGATCATCCAACCGTTGGCGCAGCTGCCGTTGTTCAACAGCCAGTTCTGGTCGCTGCCGTCGCTGAAGTCGGTGTTGTAAGGAATGGCCGTGGCCACCATCGGGGTGATGAAGGTGATGGAGGCCGCCGGGGAATAGTCGCCCCCACAGTCGCCATAGACGTTCACTTGATAGCTCGTCAACGGGGTGAGCCCGTTCAAGGTGAGGAAGGTGTCAAGGGTGGTCTCCGATGTCCATACGGTGTCGCTATCGGCCTTGTATTCCACCATATAGGTGGTGGACATGCCCACCCAAGTCAAATCGGTGGAGGTGGCGGTGAGGTTGGAGGTGGTCAGGAATCCGGGAGGCGTGCAGGAGGCACAGGTCACGTTCAGCTGGAAGCCGCTCATGTTGACGCCGCCGTCGGAGGTGAACTTGAGGGTCAAGGGACCGTTGGAGGCGACCATGGCAGGGATGGTGCCGGCGCCGCTGAATTGGCCGAGTTGCGTGCCGCCGGTACCCGCACCGTCATAGATGTACAGGTAATCCCAACCGCTTTCCGTGTTGTAGGTTCCGGAGACGGCGATGGAGCTGCCGGCGGTTTCGGGATAGAGCACCAGCGTGTAGTTGCAGTTGGAACTGTAGTTGCCGTTGGCGCCGCCGTTGTCTAAAACGATTAAGTCGCAGGTGGTCAGCGTGTCGGAACCGGTGACGCCCATGTTGTAGGTGCCCGGCGTGGCGGTGACAGGCCCTATCCAGAGGCTCTGCTCGTCGCCACAGTCGGCTTGCACGTAGAAGTCATACGCCATAGCGGAGAGGTTCCCGATGGTGAAGGGATTGGCGTTGGCATCCACGAGGGTACCGCTGGTAGAACCTTGCGTGTAGCCCGAGGGACCGTACTCGATGTTCCAGTTGGTGGCGGAACCGTTCTCTCCCCATGCCAAGGTGACGGAGTTGGCGGTTACCGCACTCACGGAGAGGTTGGACGGCTTCACGCAGGAGGTGGCATTGTACACCATCACATTGTCAACGTGCAGATCGTTGTCGCCGTTGCCGGTCACAGTCGATTCGCCGTAGAAGGCAATCAACACTGTCTGGTTGGCATAGTTGGCCAGGGAGATGGTGGCCTCCTCGCCAGCGGCGGAAATGTGGTTGAAGACATGGTCTCCGTTGCCGTCGTTGCTCCATACGGTGGCGTTGGCAGCGCTCCAGGTGGCACCAAAGTCGGTGGAGACAATCACCATGAACTTGTCGTCCTGCTGGGCGGTGGTATCACCAATGGGGGAGGCGTTGTTGTATGCGGTAAGCGCCAAATCGAAAGTCAATACGGGGTTGGTCAGCGCACTCAGGTCGATGGGCGGTGTCACTAACCAGTTGTTGACGTTTGTGCCCCAGATGTTCAGCTTGGCGTGGTTGGCCCCAAAGACCTGTGTGTTGTTGAAGACCCAGCCGCTGGTGGCCTCAGTGAGGCTGCCACCGGCGAAAATGTTGCTGGCCAGACCGGTGAAACGACCCCAGCATATTGGAAGAGTGGTGGAACCGTCAAAGTTCTGGGCGAACGGGGCAATGTAGGCACCGCATGCAGTGGTGAAAGAACCTGTTCCCAAGCTGTTGACGGTGCTGCCGTCTTCGCAGATGGAGGCCACATACCAGAGATAGTCCGTGGCGGATGCGAGGTTGTCGATGACGAAACCGGCGGAGTCCGCAGCGATGTTCGCGATTTCGGTCCAGCTGGTGTCGTAAGAGGCTCTGTAATACAGGTTGTAGAAGTCGGTGCCGCCGTTCCAGTTGACGGTGGCGGACGTGCTGGTCACCAGATCTACGGTCAGGCCGCTGGGCGTGCCGCAGGACGGTATCTCTTCCACGGTGATGTCATCTACAAACCAGTACCAGTTGCTGCTGGTCTCGTATTTGAACGTGATGAAATATTGGTTGTTGGGGTCTGTGCCGACATTCTCAAAACTGACCAGATAAGGGTGCGGGTTGTTGTCGCCGATTTGTGCGGCATTGATGGACCATACGGGCACGAACGTGCTGCTGTCGCCGGGAGAGGTTACATAACCCACGCTGAGCGTGCCGGAATAGGAACCTTCACGGAAGGTGTAGAAAGAAATCTGCAGGTCGGAAAGGCTCAAGGGCATCAGCGGCATCACCGCATAGATGGGTTCGTAAGTGTTGTAGTTGCATTTGAACATCAGCACTTTGTCGCCGTTTCCCGTGCCGTAATCCTCAACCGCTTTCGGGTAGCCGTCAAAGGGGTTGATCTTCGTCCAGCATTCGGGAAGACCGTTTTGCGGAACGCTGTTGAAGTTTTGCGTATAAGGCAGGGACATATTGCACTCAATGCCGTTGCCGGAAAGGGTCACTTCCGTGGTCACGGAGCCGTCGGTGAGGGTCAGTATGGCGGTGTCAACGTTGGCGTATGCCGGGAAATATCTGACATACAGCACACTGTCGGTACTCGCCATCGTGACGCTGTTGCTGAAGTTGATGTTGTTGAGGGAGACCTCGAACGGAGCGTTGACCATAGCAGTGATGGCGCCCGCAAGGTTATAGCCGGATACCGACACGGTTTGGGCAGCGGAAGGGGCACCGGCCGGCACATTCAGGAACTGGAGTGCCGTCGGAACTGCCGTAATGATAGCGGAGGTTGCCATGGAGGTCACCGAGACATCGTCCAAGATGAGGGCCATCTTGTTGGTGCAGTTGTAGTGCCGGAAAGCGATATAGACCGTGCTGCCGGTGTAAGCGCTCAAATCGACAGTCTTCTCATCCCAGTGGTAAGAGGGAAGTGTCTCGTCATACACCAACGTGAACGAGGTGAGGTCGGTGGCTGAGGTGGTGGAGACAAAAATGCCGTAGTGCTCGGCGGGTTGTGAGAATCCCGACATCCGCCAGAAATGCAGCGTGCTGGCGCCGGTCAGCGTGATGGGCGGGGTGACCAGCCAGTTGTCGGGCGTCAACGCTGCCCCGTTAAGCTTCGAGAAGGAGACGTATGCGCCCTCTCCGGTATGCCCGTCCACGTAAGTGGTGGAGTTGTGGACCCAGGTGTTCCCGTCACCGTCCGAGTCGATGTTCGTCCAGCCTGCCGGCAGAACGCCATCCTCAAAACCTTCACTGAAAACGGTGACCTGCGCCCTGCTGGAGAACGCGAACATGGTCAACAGTAATGACAAAAACAGTACAATTTTTTTCATCTGTCTTGAATTTTGTGAAATTTTATGTTTAATTTTTGATTTTTCAAAAGAAACCAGACTGCAAAAGTATAATATTTATCATGCCATCCGTATGAAAAATTATGAACAGCTGTTGAAAACCACTAACCGCTAACCGTTAACTGCTAACTACTAACTGCTAACTGTCTCGAACATCTCCTCCATAAACCCCAACAAATACACCTTCTCCGTACTTCTCGTCACAGCGGTGTACATCCAGCGGAGGTACTCTTTGTCGATGGTGTTGTCGGGCAGGAAGCCTTGGTCGATGAGCACGTGCTTCCACTGGCCGCCCTGTGTCTTGTGGCAGGTCAGTGCATAGGCGAACTTCACCTGCACGGCGTTCAAAAAAGGGTCGTTCTTGATTTTCATGAATCGCGCTCGCGGGTTGAGGATGTCCATATAGTCCTCTGCCACCGCGTAATAGAGCTTTTGGTTCGCCTCGTGCGACAGTGACGGCCCGTCGCAGTCCAGGCTCTCCAAGATGATTTTCATATCCACGTAAGGGTGTTCTGGGTAATCGCACAGCCGAACAGTCACATCCGCGAAATGGAAGCCGTAGAGCTCCTGCTGTTTGTGGATGGACATGATCTCCATGATGTCGCCGTTGGCCAAGAAACCGGCCTCCGAAAGTTCGTCTAGCCAGTAG
This sequence comes from uncultured Bacteroidales bacterium, assembly GCA_900316305.1. Taxonomy (GTDB): domain Bacteria; phylum Bacteroidota; class Bacteroidia; order Bacteroidales; family WCHB1-69; genus F23-D06. Next base: position 11,514 of record ONCM01000002.1, read on the forward strand.
TAGTTGTTCTTGACCGCCATGATGTAATCGCCTGTGGCAATGTTGTTTTCGCGGAACAGCACACGGCTGCGTACGGCGTTGTTGTACTGGAACGCCCGCTTGTTGGAGCGCGTCACCAGCACGATTTCGTCGCTGTCGTGTTCGTTGTAGAGCGTGTTGAGCAGCTCTTCCATCTCACCGCCCGACACGCGCCGGAAGTCCTCGAACTTCTCCCCGCTGAACAACGGCAGCATGTAGTCGCCGGCGTTGATCTTGTCGCGCACCCGTGTGGCGTTGTAGAGGATGCCCGAGTCCAGCGACTGTCGCACCACATCCGTAAGCCGCGCCCCGAAAACCTCCACGTTGTAGGCGTGGCGCAGGTAGTCCGCATCGAGGGCCGGACTCTCGTCGGCGTGCACCGGCGGCAGCTGCGCGTCGTCGCCCACGAAGAGCATCCGGTTGCTGTCGCCCAGATAGACAAACTCCATCAAGTCGTCCAGCAAACTGTTGCCGACCAGCTCGTTAATCGAACCTTGCGCGGAAATCATGGAGGCCTCGTCCACGATGAAGAGGGTGTGGCTGTCTTTGTTCTCACGCCGCACGAATTTGGTGAGGCCCTCCTTGCTGGCAACGCGGTAGATCCATTTGTGGATGGTGTATGCCTTGCGACCGGCGTACTGCGAGAGCACCTTGGCGGCGCGACCCGTGGGGGCGAGCATCACGATGTGCACCCCGATGTCAGTCAGCGAGTTCACCAGCGCGCTCACTAAACTGGTCTTGCCAGTGCCGGCATAACCCGACAGCTGAAAGAGGAAATTGTCGCCCTTGCCGTAAATGAATTCGGTGAGGCGCTCCATCGCCTCGGCTTGGCTCTCCGTCGGTTCGAAACCGAAATGTTGTCGAAAACGCGCCTGAAAGGCGCTTCTGCTTCTGTCCATGGTTGTTTTGAAAGATTTGGTTTACAATTTGATGAATTTGCGGGTGACCGTACCGTTCATGGTCTGGATGGTAATGGTGTAAACGCCTGAGCATAACTTGTTTACGGGAATGGTGACCTGCTCGGTGCCGAATGTGCCCTCATAGACCGTGCGCCCGTCGGCGTTGCGGATGACCACCATGCGGACGGGTTCGTCGCAGGTGAGCGTCACGTGGTCGCTGGCCGGGTTGGGGTAGAGGGCGAGCGACTCACGCCCGTGCGTGTCCACCCCCACGAGACCGCCCGTGTAGTCGATGTCAAAACCGGCATCCATACCGCTCTCGTCCGTCTCCAGAACAAGCATCAGACGGCGGGTGTCCAGCACAAAACCGGTGTCCGCCAAGTGTCCGGTGAGCGAAAGCAGATGGTTCGCCTCGGTGACAGTGTTGTTGTAGAAGTGCAGGTAGTCGTGCCCCTCCTCCAAATCCAGACTGTTGATGTGGAAGGCAACGGCAGAATAGCTGTTGTTAAGCATGATACGGAACTTGCAGGTAGTGAGGTTGTTGTATGGGGAACTGTCACTACCATCGGTGATAGTGCCAGTGGCGGAGGTGTACATCTTCGTGCCGCTGCAGAATTCGGTTCTGTTTGCGGTGTAGTGCGCCCGGAAACCCATACTTTCCGATGAATCTCCTGTGACGAGCCGGATGTGGAGACTGGGAGTGCTCAGGGTCATGTTGAGAGTTCCGGTGTCAGCGGTATAGGCGGTGGGACCGGTCATGTCGTCGCCGGTTTCGATAAACAAGGTGTCGCCTTCGGCAATGTTGTAGTCCATCGTCAGACTGATGCTGGCCAGGTTTTGACTTTCAGGATGGATGTACCAAGAAAAGTCCATCCCAGATGCGCAAGATTCCCACGTCTGGCTGCCATCGGTGAAGGTGCCCGCATCAGCAGTCATCAGCAGACTACCCGTCAGCGGCTGCGGGGTGGGGTAGGTGTACAGCGTGGTGTCGGGGTATCCGTTGATGATCAGCTCCTGCGCGAGGTTGAAGTTGTTGTTGCCCACCATCAGGGAGTTGGTGTAATAGTAGTTGTCCATATAGCCGCTCCACCCGAAGTTGAAGTGGAAAAAGTAGGCGCTATCAACTGTCTTGTAGCCGTCGCAGATGAAGCCGTGACCGTTGATATCCGGCACGCTCCAGCCGGCGTAATACATCGGAATCCGGCGACTCAAGTGGCTGACAATCACGCTGTCCCAGTTGAGGTCGGTGGAGTCGCGGAAGAGGTATTCGGTCTCAGGCGAGAACTTGAAAAACGTGCGCAACACCCGTGCCGCACTGTGGTTGGTCATGCCGGAGCCGTCGGGACCGTAGTGCATGTCAACTCCTACGCCGCAATGGTAGATCAGCTTGGAGATCTCCGTGTTGATGGCCGTCGGCACATCGCACATGGCGTTGTAGTTGTAGGTGGCGTTCTCGTAGTCTGCCGACTGCACGCCGTAGTGCTCGTCGGTGTAGCTGTAGCTGCCGACACCGTGTTCGGGGAAGCGGAAGTAGTAGAGGAGTTGCCCCATCGCGGTGGCCACGCAGCCGGTCACCACGCGCCCGTTCTGGCCGGCGTAGTCGCGCGGACAGTAGTAGTTGTAGTACTCGCCCTGGTCCCACTGGGAGTGCAGCAGCGGTTCTATCTCATCACCCGTGCGGAAGCCGCGCGCGCCGGAAAGGAGCTCTTCCCACTGGCTCACGAACTGCGGTTGCACAATATGTTGTTTCTTAATCTGCGCGATCTGGTTGGCGTAGTGGTTGATCCACATCTCGAAGGGTGGCACCACATCGCTTTCGCTGTAAATCTGCTGGTCGGAGAAAGAGAGTATGGGCTGTGCGCTCTTGTCGCCCGAAACCACCACAAACCCGTTCTCCGCGTTGAAGAAGTAGAGCAGGTTGCCCTCTTCCCTGCTGATCGTCTTGGCACAACGGACGAGCGTCTTCCCTTGACTCTCCAGAAAACGCTGCGCCACCGTTGCTGCCTCCTGCTCGGAGACCGCCTGCGCAAACCCCATCCCTACTAGGGACAAGCATAATAGTGTTGTGTAAATTTGTTTCATATTCATATCGTTTTTGTTTGATTTCTTGTAGAAAGGCGATGGTTTCAGGTTTCAAGTTTCATCGTCTCATCGTTTTTCATCGCTTCATCGTTTCATCGTTTTTCATCGCTTCATCGCTTTTCATCGCTTCTTTCATCGCTTCTTTCATCGTCTCATCGTTTTTCATCGCTTCTTTCATCGTCTCATCGTTTTTCATCGCCACATTCATCGCATTTCGCCGCCGCAAAAATAAAGAAAAAAATAATATCCCGAATTTTTGTATTTTTGCCGTTTGAATCAAAACAATATTAAAATATGGTAAAACCCTCTATTCCAAAAGGTACAAGAGACTTCACGCCCGTCGAGATGATGCGGCGCAATTATATATTTGACACCATCCGCAAGGTCTTCCACAGACATGCCTGCCTCCCCATCGAAACCCCGGCCATGGAGAACCTCTCCACGCTCATGGGCAAGTACGGCGAGGAGGGCGACCGTTTGCTGTTCAAGATCCTCAACTCCGGGGATTTTACCAAAGGGGTTGATTTCCAGGATGAAACGCAGAGTACAAATAAGCTCGCCTCCCAACTTTGCGAGAAGGGCTTGCGTTACGACCTGACGGTGCCCTTCGCCCGTTTTATTGTGCAGCACCAGAGCGAGCTCACCTTCCCGTTCAAACGGTATCAGATGCAGCCCGTGTGGCGCGCTGACCGTCCGCAGAAGGGACGCTATCGCGAGTTCTACCAGTGCGACGTTGATATCATCGGCAGCAACTCGCTGCTCAACGAGGCCGAACTGGTGGAGATCACCGACGAGGTGTTCCGCGCCTTCGGCATCAACATCGTTATGCTGATCAACAACCGCAAGATTCTCAGCGGTATCGCGGAAGTTTTCTGTTCGCCTGAACAGGTCACCGACCTTTGCGTGGCCCTCGACAAGCTGGATAAGATCGGTCGTGAGGCCGTCTGCGCCGAGATGCTGGAGCGCGGCATCTCCCAAGAGGCCGTCTGCGGCATGGCCCCGCTTTTCGAACTCAACGGACTCTCCAATGCGGAGGTCCTCGATAAGCTCGAAAAGATGTTGGCCAATTCCGAGACGGGTCTGCAAGGCGTACAAGAGTTGCGGACGGTGCTGAATTATGTGGATAAGATGCAGATAGCCACAGAGTTGAAAGTGGATGTCACTCTCGCCCGCGGACTGAACTACTATACTGGCGCCATCTTCGAGATCAAGGCGAAGGATGTGGCCATGGGCAGCATCTCCGGCGGCGGTCGCTACGACAACCTCACTGGCATCTTCGGACTCAAGAACATGTCAGGTGTGGGTATCTCTTACGGTGCCGAGCGTATCTACGACGTGCTCAACGAGTTGAACCTCTTCCCGCAGCACATCCTCACGCCCATCACTGCCATGTTCGTCAACTTCGGCGGCAAGGACGAGATTTACGCCCTGCAGGGACTGCGAAAGCTTCGCGATGCCAACATTCCCGCAGAAATCTACCCTGACAGCACCAAAATCGGCAAACAGATGAACTACGCCAACGCCAAAAGCATCCCTTACGTCATCATGGCCGGCGAAAACGAACGCACCCAAGGCATCTACACCCTCAAGAACATGCAAACCGGCGACCAAAAAGCTATAACGATTGATGACATTGTTGAAATCATTCATAATTCATAATTCATAATTCATAATTCATAATTCATAATTCATCATTCATAATTATTCTACATTCTACATTCTTCATTCTACATTCTACATTATGGAAGACGAACCCACCCCCAAAAAGCACCACCCCCTCCGTGTCCGGATTCGCAAGTTCTGGTACGATGTGCTGGAATACACCCATTTGCGGGATGATACCGACTACGAAGCCACGGTCAAGACCATCTCCAGCAGTGTGGAATTCCGCGGGGTGAATCTGTGGGTGCTCGCCTTCGCCATCATCGTGGCCTCCGTCGGACTGAACGTCAACTCCACGGCGGTCATCATTGGTGCCATGTTGATTTCACCGATTATGGGTCCCATCACTGGGGTCGGTCTCGCTGTGGGTATCTTGGACGAAGACTTGTTGAAGAAGTCCCTGCGGAATCTTATTATCATGGTGATTATCAGTTTGTTGACATCTACATTGTACTTCCTGATTTCCCCATTGAGCGAGGCGCAGTCGGAGCTTCTGGCGCGCACACGTCCCACGATTTTCGATGTCATCATCGCCTTCTTCGGTGGATTGGCGGGCATTGTGGCCACTTCGCGCAAAAGTCAGCCGTTCACGGTGATCTCCGGTGTGGCCATCGCCACGGCTTTGATGCCGCCGCTCTGTACGGCCGGTTACGGACTGGCAACCTGGCAGTTACGCTTCTTCGGCGGCGCCTTCTACCTCTTCTTTATCAACTCCTTCTTCATTGCCTTGGCCAACTTCATCATGGTGCGTTTTCTGGGATTCCCGCAGGTTCGTTATATAGATAACAGTCGTCTGAACGCGGTAAAGCGCATGATATATGCTTTCGCCATCGTGGTGATGATTCCCAGCGTCGTCATCGCCATCAACCTCGTGCGTGAGTCGGCTTTCCATTCCCAGGCCATCCGATTCGTCACGGAAATCCAGCAAAGCCCTTATTTCGACAAGGTGCAGCTGATTGACCACCACAGCAACTACAACAACAAGTCGCAGACCATCACCCTCCGTGTCATCGGCAAGCCGCTGACTGAGGAGGATATCGCCCATATCCAGACCATTATGCGCACCGAGTATGGTCTTGACCATGCCAAGTTGGTCGTCAAGCAGACGGACGGCATGATCGATTTCACGCAGCAGACCCAGCTCATTGAGGACATCATCGATAAAAAGGATGCCGTCATTGATCGGCAGGACTCCACCATCACGGCGTTGCGTGCCGAGCTCCACAAAATCACGGGCTCGTCGGAAAACACCATCCAAGTTGTTCGTGAAATCCAATCGCAATATCCTGATGTGCAAAGTGTTGCCATTGCATCAATGGACTGCTACGACACCAAAACCCTCGAGCACCACGCCATGCCGGTGGTTTACCTCAAATGGAAGGATGGTCGCAGCCATCCCGATGCGGAGCGCCACCTTCTGAAATGGCTGAAGGTGCGGCTGAACGCCGAAGAGATCGAAATTGTAACCGTCAAAAATTAGCCCATAAAAAAAACGCCGTTTCATCAACGGCGTTTTTTTTAGATAAAACTAGGAAAAGACCTATCTTGTCCAGGTGTAGATTTCCTTGCACCAGTAAGTTTGTACGCCGTCTTCCCAATTTTCAAATTTGTAAAGCCATTCCATGTGGTTTTTGGAGCATTTTTCAATGGTGAAGGCACGATTGCTACCGGTTGGATTATAGAGATGGAGGCCCCCCTCTTTGTAATCCCAGTTGCCTGTAGTTACCATGATACGATGAAAAACGATGAAAGTGTAATTCCCGATTCTCTATTTTCGATTAAAAATGTAATTTTGCAGCCATAAATTAAAACAATATGAAAAGAACTATTTTATCCGTATTTTTGATGATGGCCGCGATGGCCGTCTTCGCCCAGCGCGAGATGAATTTCGTGGTGGAAGGGCCTGAGAAATCCTACAATCAGGTGCGCGTCGTGAACGAAACCCCCTATGAGGATTTCCACTGCAGGGTGGTGATTCTCAATGAGGACAAAACCGTGAAAGAGGTCTATGGCGACTATGAACTCAAGGAAAAAGGGGATTCGGACTCCAATACCAAAGGTAGCAAAGAGGACAGAATCCAAAAAGGAGCGCGATTAGGGGTCATATTCCCGAAGAATTTCCAGCACGATCTCTCCTTCTACGTAGAATACCGCGACTATCCCGCATTTGACGTGATCGTCATCCATTTGACGGATAAGGACGGCGGGTATGATGAATATTAATTGTTCACGTCTGTGAATCTCACAAAAAATAATGCAGAATTCCGAGAATCCTGCAGTTTATGTGTTGTGAGTTATGAGTTGAAAAATGGATACATATCGTTTTAGAAAACAGATACACAAACTTCCGGGCAAGGTGATACACCGTGTGCCGCTGCCGGAACCTCAGGTCATGGAAGGCCATGGGGCGCGGGTGAAAATTGGCGAAATTTGCGAGGAGTGCGGCTACAAACAAGTGCTATTAGTGACCGATCAGACCCTGCAGAAACTCGGCTATGAGCAGAGAATTATGGAATCGTTGGAGGAAGTTGGGGTAGCATGCACCCTCTTTGCCGACATCAATTCCGAACCAAATATCGCGCTGATTGATGAAGGTCGCAAAATCGCGATGAAGTGCCAAGCTGAGTGCGTGATTGCCCTAGGCGGTGGCTCGGTGATGGACACGTGCAAGATGATTGCCGCTGGTGTGAAAATGCCGCATCTCAGTTCTAAAACCCTGTTGCGCAAGTTCTTGGTGGTGCCTGGCAAGACCTTGCCGATGATCACTGTGCCCTCTACGGCAGGTACGGGCGCTGAGGTGACTGTGGGTGCGGTCGTGACTAACGCGCGTGGTACGAAGGGCTCCACCGTGATCGTCGGGCTGGACGTGACACACGTGATTCTCGACAGCGAGCTGACCATCCATGCGCCGCAAATGGTGACCGCTGCCTGCGGAATGGATGCCCTTAGCCATGTGGTGGAGGGTACGTTGAGCGATGTGGCGGTCTATGTGGAAGATGCGTACCATTCTTTGGAGGGTGTTCGGCTGATTCTGCAGCATCTACCTGTATTGATGCGCAAGCCGGAGAACATCGAGTCACGGCTGGCGATGTGCCGCGCGGCCATGTACGGCGGCAACGCCATCAACACACAGTTGGCCGGCTATATACACGCTTTCGCACACAGCATCGGTGCCAAGTACCACATCCCGCACGGACAGGCCATCACCCTGATGATGCTGCCCGTATTGAAGTACCAGAAGGCAGCATGTCTTTCGAAATATGCGATGATCGCCCGTTACTGCCAGTTGGCGGACGACCACACGGACGACCGTCACGCCGCCGACAAGTTCCTGCAAGCCGTCTCCGACCTGATCATTACCTGCGGCTTGGATAAATTGGAATCCCCCGTACAACCTGCCGATTATGAAGAACTTACGCATATGATCACTGCAGATTCCATCAACTATTCCGCGCCGATGACATTCAGCGATGAAGATGTTATGAGGGTGCTGGAAACAATGTAGAATGAAGTTTTTTCCTTATGTCATATACCAACGAACAAATCCAAGAAATCGTCGCGACCCAGCGCAAATTCTTCCGCACGGGTGCGACACTTCCAGTGAAATGGAGAATAGAGCAGCTTAAGAAGCTGAAAGCGGCGGTCATCGCGCACGCTACTGAGTTTGAGGATGCGCTGACTGCAGACCTCGGACGGAGTCGTGCAGAGGCTTTCCTCTGCGATGTAGGTCCTATCGTCGTGGAAATCAACGAGATGATTCGGGGGTTGCGGCGTTGGGCGCGACCCGAGACCCATTTCAGCGGACTGATGTGTTTCCCGAGCATGATTACCAAAGTCTATAAGATGCCCTACGGCGTGTCGTTGGTCATCAGCCCGTTCAACTTCCCGATTCTGCTCACCATTGGCGTGGTGGCGGCAGCGATGTGCGGCGGCAACACCGTGGTCATCAAGACCAGCAGTAAATCGTCTGCCTGTACTGCCGTGATGAAACGCTTCTTCGCGGAGCTCTTCCCGCCCGAGTACATCACCCTCATCGACGGCGGTCACGATGTGGCGGATATGTGCCTCGCGCAACGTTTCGACAAGATCTTCTACACTGGTTCGCCCTCTGTGGGCAAGCACGTGATGGCGGAGGCGGCCAAGAATCTCACTCCCGTGGCGTTGGAATTGGGCGGCGAGACCGGCAACTGGTGCGTGGTGCGCAAAGATGCCGACATCAAGGACGCGGCCCGCAAGATCGCCTTCTTCAAGCTTCTCAATGCCGGACAAATCTGCATCAATATCAATCAGATAGCGGTGGCGAAGGAGGTAGTAGAACCCTTCTTGGAAGAACTGAAAAAAGCCTTTACGAAGCAAATCGGCGACAATCCGATTGCGAACGAAGAGTATCCCAAACTCATCACGGAGGCCGCTTACGACAAGTGCGCGAAATTGGCAGACGAATACCGCGACCGCATCGTCTATGGCGGCTTTGGCGACAGAACGAGCTGCAAGTATGCGCCCACGATCATCTACCCGGTGAACCAAGACGAGCACATCGTGATGCACGAGCTGTTCTGTCCGTTGCTTCCCGTGGTACCTTTCCCCGATGCGGAAATCGATGCGATGATGGAAACCATTGCCGAGCGCGAGCACCCATTGGCGATGTATCTGTTTACCAAGGATATGCGCTGGGCGAAACGTACCATGCAGACCCAGCAATATGGCGGCGGCTGCATCAACGAAGTCTGCATCCATCTGATGGTCAAGGGCGTGCCCTTCAATGGCACCGGTCACTCCGGCATGGGCGCCTACCATGGCGAATGGGGCTTCCGCGAGTTTACCCACCCGCAGACTGTTCTCAAAGGCCGCACCCGCTTCAACCTCACCCTGCGCGAGCACCCGTACACGGGGAAGGCCGGGGAATGGAAGATGAGGTTGTTGAAGTGGTTTGAACGGTAGTGAAGAATGTAGCATGTAGAATGTAGAATGAAGAATGTAGAATGTAGAATGAAGAATGTAGAATTATGAATTATGAATAATGGGAAAGCCGGTGGTTTTCCCATTTTTTTTAGGTATAATGGCCTATTTGTGAATAATTCATGATATATTCGTGGAAATTAATGTGGATAGGTTGTGCATGTCCGAGAAATGCGTATCTTTGCCGCCGCTTTATTAAATTGAAAAATATCAAGTATAGAATAGTTTATAACCAGCAATATAGCAATGTTTGAAAGTTTATCTGACAGATTAGAACGGTCCTTTAAGATACTGAAAGGCCAGGGCAAGATCACCGAGATCAACGTGGCCGAGACCACCAAGGAAATCCGCAAGGCGCTCATCGACGCCGATGTGAGCTACAATATCGCCAAGGAGTTTACCAACAGCGTGAAGGAGAAGGCCATTGGCATGAATGTCATCAACGCCGTGTCTCCCAACCAGTTGATGGTGAAGATTACCTACGACGAACTCATCGCCCTCATGGGCTCCCAGGCCGTCGATATCAACCTCAAGGGCTCGCCCGCCATCATCCTGATGGCCGGTCTGCAAGGTTCTGGTAAGACCACCCACAGTGCGAAACTCGCCAACCTCCTCAAGACCAAGCGCGGCAAGAAGCCGTTGCTCGTGGCTTGCGACGTCTATCGTCCCGCCGCTATCGACCAGCTGCAAGTGCTGGGCGAGCAGATAGGTGTGGAGGTCTATACCGAAGCCGACAACAAGAAACCCGTCGAAATCGCCAAAAATGCGGTGAAGCACGCCAAAGAGTACGGCTACGACGTGGTCATCATCGATACCGCCGGCCGTCTCGCGGTCGATGAGGAGATGATGAACGAGATTTCCAACATCAAGGAGGCCGTCAACCCGCAGGAGATCCTCTTCGTGGTGGATGCCATGACCGGTCAGGACGCCGTCAACACGGCCAAGGCCTTCAACGACCGCCTCAACTTCGACGGTGTCATCCTCACCAAACTCGATGGCGACACCCGTGGCGGTGCCGCGCTTACCATCCGCAAGGTCACCGGTAAACCCATTAAGTTCGTCGGTATGGGCGAAAAGATGGAGGCTCTCGACGTGTTCCACCCCGACCGTATGGCGGAGCGTATCCTCGGTATGGGCGACATCCGTTCCTTCGTGGAGCGTGCCCAGGAGCAGTTCGACGACGAAGAGGCCGCCAAACTCTCCAAGAAGCTGGCCAAGAATCAGTTCGACTTCAATGACTTCAACCAGCAGATTCAGCAGATCAAGAAGATGGGCAACGTGAAGGACCTCATGGGCATGATTCCCGGCATGGGCAAGCTGATCCGCAACATGGATATTGACGACAATGTCTTCAAGAGCGTGGAGGTGATGATTCAGTCGATGACCCCCGAGGAGCGCGCCAACCCCGACATCATCAACGGTTCGCGCCGCAAACGTATCGCACGTGGCTCCGGTCGTGATATTCAGGATGTTAACCGTCTCATCAAGCAGTTTGATGACATCCGCAAGGTGATGAAGGCCGTGAACAACGGCTCCGGCAAGACCAAGGGTATGATGCGGGCCATGAAGGCTCGCGGTAGAAGATAACCGCTTGTGCTTCAATGTTTTTGATAATAATTAAAAGATAGAAAAATATGGCAAACTATGATGTTATCGTAATCGGAAGTGGCCCTGGCGGCTATGTGGCTGCCATCCGGGCAAGTCAGTTGAACCTCAAGACCGCTGTGGTGGAGCGCGCCGAACTGGGCGGCATCTGCCTCAACTGGGGTTGCATCCCCACTAAGGCCCTGCTGAAATCCGCACAGGTCTATAAGTACATGTCCCATGCCGCCGACTACGGCATCAACCTCGAAGGCACTGTCGCCCCCGACTTCCAAGCCGTGGTGAAACGCAGTCGCGGCGTGGCTGAACAGATGAGCAAGGGCGTGCAGTTCCTGCTCAAGAAAAACAACGTGGAGGTGATCGCTGGTTTTGGTAAACTGGCAGACAACCACCATGTTGAAGTGACCGCCGCCGACGGAACGGTGGAGGTTCACGAGGCCAAACATATCATCCTCGCCACGGGTGCACACTCCCGCAGTCTGCCCAACGTGCCGCAGGATGGTAAGAAAATCATCGGTTACCGCGAAGCACTCACCCTTCCCGAACTGCCCAAGAGCATGGTGGTGATGGGTTCCGGTGCCATCGGCAGCGAGCTGGCCTACTTCTATTCCACGATGGGAACGCAAGTGACGATTGTGGAGTACGTGCCGCGTCTCGTGCCCGTGGAGGACGACGACATCGCCGCACAACTCGCCCGCTGTTTCCGCAAGCACGGCATCAAGACGATGACCGGTGCCGCTGTGGAGAAAGTGGAAGTCGTTGACGACCAATGTGTTGTCACAGTCAAGGACAGCAAGGAGAAGATTACGGAAATCACCTGTGACATCGTGCTTTCCGCCGTGGGCGTGGCCACCAACCTCGAAGGCCTCGGTCTCGAAGAGTGCGGCGTGGCCGTGGAGCGTGGCAAGATCCAGGTGGATGACTACTATCGCACCAACGTCGAAGGCGTGTATGCCATCGGCGACATCGTGCACGGACCCGCACTCGCACACGTGGCTTCGCACGAGGCACTTGTTTGCGTGGAGAAGATTGCCGGTCACAACCCCGAACCCGTCGATTACAGCAACATCCCCGGCTGCACCTACACGACGCCCGAAATCGCGTCCGTGGGTCTCACCGAGCGCGCCTGCGTGGAGCAGGGTAGGGAGATTCTCGTCGGCAAGTTCCCGTTCACCGCTTCCGGCAAAGCTGCTTCATCTGGCAACCGCGACGGTATGGTGAAGGTTATCTTCGACAAGAACACCAACGAATGGCTGGGCTGCCACCTCATCGGCGACAACGTCACCGAGATGATTGCCGGCGCCGTCACCGCCCGCAAGAAAGGCATGACCGGTCCCGAGATCATCAGCTCCGTCTTCCCGCATCCCACGATGTCGGAGGCCATCATGGAAGCTGTGGCTGTGGCTTACGGCGAGTGCGTGCATATCTAAAACCACCTGACTATGAGTAAGTTCACGCATCTGCATGTGCATACGCAATATTCCATCCTGGACGGAATGTCCGCGATTCCTGCGCTGATTGACAAGTGCCTCGCGAACGGCATGAACGCAATGGCCATCACCGATCACGGCGTGATGTACGGCATCAAGGAGTTTGCCGACACCGTGGCCAAAAAGAACGGCAAGGTGAAGGATGAAATCAAGGCGTTGGAGAAGCAGTTGCCTGAACTTACCGAAGAGGCGGAAATCGCTGATTGTCAGCAGAAAATCGCCGATCTGAAGCAGAAAATCTTCAAGCCCATTTTCGGCTGCGAGGCATACGTGGCCCGCAAGACGAACACCAACCCCGAGGGCAGCCGTCTCGTGAAGGAACACAAGGAGAACGGTAGCGGCTACCACCTCATTCTGCTCGCCAAGAACGAAAAGGGCTATCATAATCTCTGCAAGATTATCTCCCAAGCGTGGATTGATGGCAAATACTACCGTCCGCGCATCGACCGCTCGCTGCTGGAACAGTACCACGAGGGGTTGATTGTCTCCTCCGCTTGTCTCGCCGGCGAGGTGCCGAAAAACATCACTAATGGTGACTACGAGAAGGCCAAGGAGGCCGTGATGTGGTTCAAGAACCTCTTTGGAGATGACTATTATCTTGAAATACAACGACATAAAACCGACAAACCCGGCGGCGATCGCACCGTTTACGAACAGCAGAAGATTGCCAACGAGGGCATTCTGAAGTTGGCGGCGGAGACCAACACGAAGGTCATTGCCACCAACGACGTGCACTTTGTGAACGAGGAGGACGGCGAGGCTCACGACCGGCTGATTTGCCTCAGTACGGGCAAAAAATACGATGACACCGACCGTCTGCACTATACCAAGCAGGAGTGGCTGAAGTCCCCCGAGGAGATGGAGGCTATATTCTCGGATGTCCCTGAAGCGCTGGCCAACACGCAGGAAATTGCCGACAAAGTGGAGGTTTACGCCCTGAAACACGCCCCCATCATGCCGATGTTCGAGATTCCTGCGGAGTTCGGCACGGTGGAGAGCTACAAGGAAAAATATTCCGAGGAGGATCTCCGCGCCGAGTTCGAAAGCGGCGAGGGTGGGGAAGGCCGTATCGAGAAATTGGGCGGACTGGATCGCGTCTATCGCATCAAATTAGAGGCCGATTACCTGCATAAGCTCACGATGGATGGTGCGAAGGTGCGCTACGGTGACCCCATAGACCCTGAAATCTTGGAACGCATCGAGTTCGAACTGAGTGTGATGCGCAACATGGGTTTCCCCGGCTACTTCCTCATTGTGCAGGACTTCATCGCGGCTGCCCGCAACATGGGCGTGTCCGTCGGCCCCGGACGTGGTTCCGCCGCTGGTTCCGTAGTGGCTTACTGTCTGAAAATCACCGATGTGGACCCCCTGAAGTACGACCTGCTGTTCGAGCGTTTCCTCAATCCCGATCGTATTTCCCTGCCTGATATCGATGTCGATTTCGACGATGAGGGCCGTTATAAAATCCTTAACTGGATTATCCAAAAATACGGCAAGGAGAAGGTGGCGCACATCATCACCTACGGCACCATGGCCACCAAGTCGAGTATCAAGGATGTGGCGCGTGTGCACGATCTGCCGATTCCCGAGTCCGACCGGCTCACGAAGATGATTCCCGTGAAGCTGCCCGAGGACCCAAAGACGCATAAAGCCCCCAAGGTCAACATCAAGAACTGTCTTCAATATGTGCCGGAGTTCAAAGATGCTTACGAGAAGAGTCCGCAGGTGCACGACATCATCGACTACGCCTCGCAGCTGGAAGGCACGGTGCGCCAGGTAGGCATCCACGCGTGTGGTGTCATCATCGGCGCCGACGACCTCACCAAGTTCGCGCCGCTCTCCACCGTGGAGGACAAGGAGGCGAAAGAGGACATTATTGTCACCCAGTACGAAGGCTCTGTTATCGAGGATGTGGGCCTCATCAAGATGGACTTCCTCGGACTTTCCACCCTTACTATCCTGAAGGAGGCCATCTCCAACATCAAGAAATCCAAGGGGATAGATATTGACATCGACCATATTCCGCTCGACGACCCTGAAACCTACCAACTTTTCTGCAACGGCGATACAGTGGGCACGTTCCAGTTTGAATCTGCGGGTATGCAGAAGTACCTGCGCGAACTGCAACCCTCTACGTTTGAGGATCTTATCGCTATGAACGCCCTCTACCGTCCCGGTCCTATGGACTACATCCCGCAGTTCATCGACCGTAAGCAGGGACGCGAGAAAATCGAGTACGACATCCCTGTGATGGAGAAGTACTTGAAAGACACCTACGGCATCACCGTCTATCAAGAGCAGGTGATGCTCCTGTCGCGCTTGTTGGCCAACTTCACCCGTGGCGAGTCCGACACGTTGCGTAAGGCTATGGGTAAGAAGCTGAAAGACAAGCTGGATGCGTTGAAACCCAAGTTTATCGAGGGTGGCAAGGCCAATGGGCACGATCCCGAGGTTTTGGAGAAAATCTGGGCCGACTGGGAGAAGTTCGCTTCCTACGCCTTCAACAAGTCGCACGCCACCTGCTATTCGTGGGTGGCGTATCAGACGGCCTACCTCAAGGCGCACTATCGTGCCGAGTTTATGGCCGCCAACTTGACGAACAGCGTCACCGACATCAAGAAAATCACCACCTTCATTGAGGACTGCCAGAAGTACGGTATCACCGTCAAGGGCCCCGATATCAACGAGTCGGACGAAACCTTCACCGTGAACAAAGACGGCGATATCCGTTTTGGTTTGGCGGCGTTGAAGGGGGTCGGGTTCAGTGCGGCGAGCAGCATCGTCGATGAGCGCAACGCCAACGGTCCCTATACCAGCATCATGGACTTCTTCGAGCGGGTCAACCTCGGCAGCTGCAACAAACGTTGTCTCGAATCGTTGGCCTATGCCGGTGCCTTCGACTGCTTTACCGACATCCATCGGGCGCAGTACTTCGTCACCAACGACAAGGGCCGCAACACCATTGACATGCTCATTTCGCGTGCCTCCTCCAAGGAGCAGCACGCCGCCCAGATCGATATTTTCGCGGAGATGTCGGAAGACACCACGAACACCGTCGATGACACGTTCGTGATCCCGCAGTGCGACCCGTGGAACTATTACGACCAGCTCAAGTACGAGAAGGAAGTGGCGGGGTTCTTCATCTCCGGTCACCCGCTGAAGGAGTACCAGGTCATCATCGACAGCTTCACCAACGCCGACATGTCGGTGATGGAGGATACGGACTTCTTAGCGCGCACTGTGCAGAGCGGCAAGGGCGTACAGGTGGCGGGTATTGTGAGCAACGTGATGAGCGGTGTGAGCAAGACTGGAAATCCCTACGGAAAAGTTGTGTTGGAGGACAACAACGGCACATGGACTTGGTTCCTGCGTGGCTCCAACTACGAAAAGTACGCTTGGCTGCTGAAGGTGGGCAACCGCGTGTTCATTAACGCCTCCGTCAAGCAGAACTCTTGGAAAGACAAGGTCACCCAGCAGGATGTGGTGCGCTACGATGTCAATCCTGTCTATATTTACCCCATCAACGAGGTCTATGAGAAGATGTGCAAGGGCGTGCAGCTCCAGTTGCAGTTGGCCGACATCACCGCCGGTTTAGCACTGAATATCAAAGAGATGCTCGACAAATACTCTGGCAAGACCCCGTTCAATATCCGCATCTTCGAGAAGGACAAGAACTTCCACAGCGACTTCTTCAACTTTGCCGCGAAGGTGAATCCGGAGGAGTTCGTCCGCAACTTCTCGTTGCCCGCAGAGTACAAGTTGGTGCTGGAAGGGTGATTTTTGGCGGTTAGCTGCAGCGCGTCTCTACATCGGCACGTCTCTACGTTGGTCGATGCTTGCGGTATCAAAAAAATTATCGAACAGTGTTTGAATATTAAAATAAAGTGTATTTTTGCAGTGTCGTTTTACCATACAGCGCAGGTAACGAAGACTGTCAGCGTTGATGTTTTTGACAGTGACGAACAATAATAAGGCCGAGGTTTTACTTCGGTCTTTTTATTATATCGAAGGCGGAAAGCAACCATTTTTTTGTTGTTCCATTTTGTTCATTTTCCAATGCTACAATAAATCTAAAAGTCTCGCTTTCAAATACTTTTTTATGGCTGTCTGATTTCTTTAGATTGAAATTGCCAAATTGAACGACAATGGGGACGAAGTCTTCCAAATTGAAACCCAGTTTGTTGATTTCTGCTTCGTGCTTTTCTATAATGTGAGCCAATCCATATCCTTTGTGTTTGATAGGGTCTGTGACTTCTCCCCAAACAATGTCAATGCTTCCAATGTCGCTGCGGTACAAGGCTGAGATGCACTCTCCGTTTTCCCTTTCGCGAAGGAATTTGATGGCCTCCTTCGGTTTTCCTTCAAATTGTCTGTAAGCAGGTCCATATTTCCCTATTTCAATATCGTTTTCTTTAATGCTTTTTGTTGTCATTGTTTTTGATTTTTGTTTATTCTGGTTTTTCGGTCGCTCATAGAAACGTTTCCCGTGTGTAGAGACGTGCTGCAGCGCGTCTCTACAGTGGCGCGTCTCTACATCATCGCGTCTCTACATCCGGTTTCCCGCATCCCTTCAGTCAACCCGAATTCGAAACACCCACCTCCATTCCGTTTGGCCACCTTGAAAAATCGGAAAACCCCGACTATTGCGAACCGCACTATATGACGAAAAAAACACTCAAAAACCGGCCAAACGGAATGGCGGCGGGTGCGTTTTAGGGTTATTAACATAAGAATACGCAACATATTGATATTCAGTATAAAACGGTGTTGATAACTTTTTTAAGTGATTGTAAAAAATCAATGGATAAAAACATATACTTTCGCTTTTTACTTATTTTTTTACTTAATGTATTATATATAAGGTTATAATAAACTGAAATAGAGATAATTAGTAAATAAAAGCAAATTAGTTAATTAATAATATTATTCACAAAATCAAGTTATTATGAAAAAAGTTCTATTCTTTTTGATGTTTGCGCTGTTCTGCATCCCATGGGCGATGCGGGCGCAAGAACCAATCCCTTACAACGAAGGGTTTGAGAGCATGAGCACTGCCGCCGATCTGACTGACGCAGGTTGGATTTGGACGACTTCGCATTCCGGTAGTTTTTTGGGTATAGCAACATCGGCAGGATATATTCAGACAGGCTCGAAAGCTTTAGTGATTGATAGTTGGGACGCGGGTTCATCAACTGATTATGTAATCGTGGGACTTCCTGAATTCAATCAGGATATCAACACTCTGCAAATTACTTTCTCATATATGGTCTCAACGGGCACTGTTTATGTCGGCTACCTGACTGATGCCAATGACGCCAGTACTTTTGTCTCGGTGCAGTCCTTCAGCTCATCTAATTCATATACAACCAAAAAAGTTGAACTAAATACTGTTCCTGCCAATGCAGCTCGAATTGCCATCAAGTATGTGAATTGGTACAGATGCTATATTGATGACATCGAAGTTAAAGCTATACCTTCCTGTTCAAAGCCTGAAACCGTGACGGCGACTCCTGCTGGCCATGTGACTTGGACGGGTGAGGGCACAACCTGGAATCTCAACTACAAGGCGAGCTCCGACGCTGCCTGGACCGAAGTTAACGGCATTACTGCTATGAGCTATGACATTCCAGGACTCGCCACCAACACCGTTTACTCTGTGAGCGTGCAGAACGTGTGCGAAGATAACTCCACCACAGATTGGACCACTGCTACTTTTACCACCCTGGCAGCTATTCCGTTGGTCGAACCTTTCGCTTCCTCAAGCATCCCTACTGGCTGGTCTCGATACACCGGGCTGTTAAGTGATGTGATGGCTGGCACAGCCACACTGTCTTCTGGTGGCGGTTGGAGCTTCTCAACAGGCAATGGCGTATTTGACAACCATGCCAAAGCAAATATTTATAACACAGGTAGGACTTATTGGTTGGTTGCACCAACCCTTTCGATGCAAGATAACGTACAACTTAGTTTCGACCTTGCTTTAACCAAATATAATGGCACATTGGATCCTGTGACCCCAGGCCTTCAGGAGGATGACAAGTTTGTTGTTTTGATCACCACCGATGGAGGAGACAGTTGGACTATCTTGCGCCAGTGGGACAATGCCGGCTCCGAATATGTTTATGACAATATTGCTTGCTCCGCTGTTGGGCAAAATGTCACCATTGATCTCAGCGGTTATGCTGGTCAAAACATTGCAGTGGCTTTCTATGGAGAATCAACTGTTGCCACATCAGGTTCTGACAACAACCTCCACATCGACAATGTGAGCATTGACTATATCCCCAGCTGTGCGAAACCTACGGGATTGGCAAAAAGCAATGTCGCCGCGCACACCGTGGATCTCAGCTGGACTTCCGATGCCAGTGCATGGGTTGTAGCCTATAAGGCCTCCGAAGACGAGGAATTCACTGAAGTGAATGTTACCGAAAATCCCTACACGCTTCCTGGTCTGACTCCTGAAACGGCCTATACCGCAAAGGTGCGCGCCAACTGTGGAGGTGCCTATAGTGATTGGACTAACGTGGTTTCTTTCACCACTACAGTCGCTTGCCCTGCTCCCACCGGCCTGACAACTGTCTCTGAGGGTTATGATGCCACGTTCAGTTGGACGGGTTCTGCAAACGCTTACGATGTGGCTTTCACCGCAAGTGCAGTTGCCGATCCTGCAGAAAACATCGAAGCTAATAATTTTACGGAAACCAATTATACCCAATATGACCTTGAACTGGGTGACTACTATTTCTGGGTTCGCGCCAACTGTGGCGAAGAAGATGGCTACAGCTCATGGGCTGGTCCTAAAAACATTCATATAGGATATTGTGTGCCTAAACCGTCAAGCAGAGACGGTAAAGGTATCACCAGCGTGGTTTTCGGTACTGGTGATAATGTCGTGAACAATGTTGATGAGACCAGCGGTCTCCCCTCTACTTCTCCTTATTATGGTGATTATTCAACCATGGTGGGTGCTGTGCAAGCCGGTGTCGAATCTCCAGTGAACATCACATACGCTACAGGTCAAACATACGGCACTTTCATTTGGGTTGACTTAAATAACGATATGGATTTCGATGATGAAGGCGAGATTCTTTATTATGGAATGAGTGCTTCAACCAATCCCACTACACTGAATGCAACGATAACGATTCCCGCCACACAGCCAACAGGTGACTATATTATGCGTATTGGTGGTGCTGACTTGGCGTTTGATAATAGTAATTCTGCTAATCCGTGCTATACTGGTACATGGGCTAACTTCCACGATTACACCCTGCGTGTGTTGGAAGCTCCTTCCTGCCTTGCCCCTAACGCGTTATTAGCTACGCCCACTACAAATTCAGCCGAGCTGAGCTGGACGGCTAACAGCGGCGAAACCTCTTGGACCGTTTATTATAAGAAAGCTTCTGATGAGGATTATGTGATGGTGCCTGACGTGACCGAGAATCCTTACAATCTGCCTGGTTTGGATGATGCCACCGAATATGAGTACTATGTGGTGGCCAACTGCTCTGAAACCGATATGAGCGATCCTTCAGTAACGTTCAGCTTCTCCACCAAGTGCAATGCCATCGTTGTTGACGCTGACAATCCATTCATTGAAAACTTTGATGCCACTACTTTCCCGCCCACTAGTTGCTGGGATAATATTGCGGCTGATTCTTATAAATGGACAAGAAATATGAGTTACTCTAAAACTGGTGCTGCCAGTGCCTATAGCGGCTATTATGGCGATATCTATTTGGTGATGCCGGAACTTGCCATTGCAGAAGGTGGAACGGATGTGCAGCTTACATTCTGGTCTTATAATAGCTATTCTTCTTCTTATGATAAGAACTCTGTTGTACTCCTGAATGGGGACAACGAGACTGAGATTTGGACTACTGCGTCAGTGACTCAATCATGGGTGGAGAGCATTGTAGATCTCTCTGAATACAAGGGTCAAACTATCCGTTTGGCGTTCAAGTATGAAGGTGATGATGCTCATGGTTGGTATGTGGATAGTGTTAAGGTTGCTTTCGTAGAAGCCTGCCCGAAACCCACCAACTTGACTGCTCAAAACCCCGGCTCCACTTCAGTGGCGTTGAGATGGTATGTCAATGGTGACGAAACTGCTTGGCAAATTAGCACTGGCGACGACGAGAATCCCATTGACGTTGTTGCTGATGATGTCTCGAGAACCCATACAGTTATCGGCGGCAATATCGTTACATACCTCGATTACACCCTCACTGGTCTCGACGCTGAAACGGAATACACTGTGAAGGTCCGTGCCAACTGTGGTGCCGAAGACGGTGTGAGCGACTGGAGTAACTCCGTGGTGTTCACCACTCTCGCCAGCTGTCTCGCCCCCGACGCACTGGATGTCGCTGGTATCACAGCTCATGAAGCAGAAGTGAGCTGGAACGGCAGCGGCGAAAGCTATGTTGTCAGTTACAGAACGGCTGCATATATGAATGGCATTGAAGAAGAATTTGGTTCTTCGATTCCTACGGGATGGGAAAATAAAACTGGTCTCTTGAGCAGTATTATGGAAGGCGCAGATTTCTCATCTAGCACTCAATGGGCATTTGGAAGCAACAATAATGTGTTTGACAATCATGCGAGAATTAATATTTATGGTGGCTCACGCTATGGATGGCTGATCACTCCTTCTTTGGAAGTGCCTTCTGGTGCAACCTTCACCTTCGATCTTGCCCTCACTGCTTACAGTGGATCAGGTGCTGCCTCTGGCACTTGTGATGATGACAGATTCGTTGTTTTGGCCTACGTTAATAATGCATGGACCATCTTACGCGAGTGGAATAACAGTGGTGCGGTAGATGTTTATAATGAGATTCCCACCGCTGGCGAGACTGTGACCATTGACATTGCAGACTATGTTGGTCAAAATGTGAAATTTGCTTTCTATGGCGAATCTACAATTAATAATAACGGTGATAACAACCTGCATATTGACAACGTGGCAATCGGTACACCCGTTGCTGCTGGCGATTGGGATGAGGTTTCCACCAGTGAATTTTCAACCCCTCTCACTGACCTTACACCTGAAACGAAGTATGAGTTCAAGGTTAAGGCCATTTGCGACGAAGATAACAATGTTGAGAGCGAGTATAGCGAACCGGAGTTCTTCACCACGACCGAAGCATGCCCGGTGCCCACTGTCCTTACGGCTACCGCTACCAACAATTCTGCTGAACTCGGTTGGACGGCCAACGCTGGCGAAAGCGCTTGGACAGTCTATTACAAGAAAGCTGATAATCCTGACTTCACGGCAGTGTCAGTGACCGAGAATCCTTACACCGTGGAACCGTTGGATGCCGCCACTGAATATGTGTTCTATGTGGAGGCCAACTGTTCCGAAACCGAGACGAGCGAGCCTTCGACAACGTTCAGCTTCACCACCCCGTGTGAAGCTCAGGATATCACCTACACGTATGATTTCGAAGATGCAGCTCCTTTTATCTGTTGGACTCCTATAGCGGGTGCGGCTGTTGTAAACGGCAACAGTGCGCATGAAGGTTCGAATTACCTGAAATTCTCAGGTACCACATCCAATATGATAGCATTGCCGCAATTTTCAAATGCCACTAATACGCTTCGTTTGGAGTTTTGGACCCGCCCGGAAGACCGCACTTACCCCAGTTGCGGCTCTTTCTCTGTCGGTTATATGACCGATCTTGAAGATGCCAGTTCTTTCGTGGCTGTTGCGACGTACGCTTACAATGATTGGACAAGTAATATCTACGAAAAGAAAACCGTTGACTTCAACGAAGCTCCTGCTAATGCATACATCGCCATGCGTCAGCATGATTGTGCATATAATTATTATTGGTATGTGGATGATGTTACCGTGAAGGAAATGCCGAGTTGTCCAGCTCCTACTGGTCTCACCGTTTCCTACACCGGCGGTGACGAAGCCACCGTGTCTTGGACTTCTGAGGCTACGGCTTGGAACCTCGATGTGAACGGCACGGTGATCCCTGTTACGGAGAATCCGTACACCCTCACCGATCTTACGTTGGCTACTGATTATGACGTTAAGGTGCAAGCCGTTTGTGGCAGTGAGGTCAGCGAATGGACCAGCACCAAAAGCTTCACTACCGACGCTTGTATGCCTGCCGAACTGACTGTGGTCAACTATGAATTGACAGACGCCTATGGCGACGGATGGAATGGAAATGCCATCAAAGTGAAGAATGCGAATTGCGAAGAAATTGGATCGTTGACCATCGCCAACGGTGCATCCGCTTCTGGCACTTTGAGAATTTGTGGTGATTATTTGAGCTTTGAATGGAAGGTAGGCAGTTATCCTGGTGAAGCATCATGGAGTTTCACTGATGCCAATGGCAATCCGCTTTTCTCTGGAACAGGTAGCACCAATATGGCAACAGGTGATGTCATTTACACCATTGGAGGTATCTCTCGTCCTTCAAGACTAGTCCCCGCGAATGTCGCTTCTACCCATGCGCTATTGAACTGGTATGAGAACGGTGAGGCCACCACATGGCAGATTATGCTCAATAACGACGAAGAACATCTTATCACTACCACCAACAACCCCTATGCCCTGAGCGGTCTTACCCCTGAAACCCCCTACACCTACAAGGTGCGTTCCGTGAATGCCGGTGATACTAGCACATGGAGCTGTTCTGAGGGTAGCTTCACCACCACCGCTTGTTATACTCCCTCCGACCTTCAGGCTGCTGTTGTTGGCTACCAAGTTGCGTTGACTTGGGATGCGGGCAGTGACGAAACCGACTGGAATATCAGATACCGCAAGGTGGGCGCAGCTGATTGGAATACTGCTACGAGCGATGGTGAAGAATACACTTTCACGGGTACTCCTGGCAGTTATGAGGCTGGAGTGCAGGCTGTCTGCGCTGAGGGTTACGAGAGTGATTGGTACTCCACCCAGTTTACGATTGATTGTCATCCCGTCCATCTGGCTTACCACAAGACCGCGTGCGAAACCTACACATGGTCAGCCGCTGAAGGTGGTAACGGTCAGATTTACACGACGAGCGGTACATATTTCAACCCGCATGCTGATGTTTACGAATGTGAGCAGGTGGATACCCTGTACCTGACCATCAATAACCCTGTCCATTTGGCTTACCACAAGACGGCGTGCGAAACTTATACGTGGACAGCTGCTGAAGGTGGTAACGGTCAGACTTACACGACGAGTGGTACTTATTATTATCCTCATGCTGATGCCAACCAATGTGAGCAAGTGGATACGCTGTACCTGACGATCAATAACCCTGTCCATTTGGCATACCACAAGACCGAGTGTGAAACCTATACTTGGTCAGCCGCTGAAGGTGGTAATGGTCAGACTTACGCGACGAGTGGTATTTACTATTATCCTCATGCCGATGCCAACCAATGTCAGCAAGTGGATACGCTCTATCTGACGATCAACAACTCTGTCCATTTGGCATACCACAAGACCGAATGTGAAACCTATACTTGGTCAGCCGCTGAAGGTGGTAACGGTCAAACCTACACGACGAGCGGTACTTACTATTATCCTCATACTGACGCCAACCAATGTCAGCAAGTGGATACGCTCTATCTGACGATTAACAATCCTGTCCATTTGGCTTACCACAAGACCGAATGCGAAACCTACACTTGGTCAGCCGCTCAGGGTGGTAACGGTCAGACCTACACGACCAGTGGTACCTATTATTATCCTCATGCTGACGCCAACCAATGTCAACAAGTGGATACGCTCTACCTGACGATCAACAATCCTGTCCACCAATCTTACACGGTTGACGCTTGCGACTCCTACAAGTGGGTGGTCGGCTCTTGGTCACAGACCTACACGACGCCTGGCGTTAAGCTCCATTCGCATAGTGACGCTAATGGCTGTACGCAGGTGGATACCCTGCACCTGACGCTGCGTCACAGCACCACTGGCATTGACGAGGTGACCGCTTGCAACAGCTACACCTGGATTAACGGTACTACCTACACCCAGAGCACCAACACCCCGACCTACACGTTGACCAACGCCGCGGGTTGCGACAGTGTGGTGACGCTGCACCTGACGGTGAATCACAGTCGCCCGGTGTCTTATACCATTACCGAATGCGACAGCTACACTTGGATTGATGGTATTACCTACAATGCATCCACAACGGCAACCTATTCACACGAGGATGTCCATGGCTGTACGCAAGTGGATACATTGTACCTGACGATCAATTACTCTGCTACCAAAGACCTGTATGACACGGTCTGCGAGGGCAAGCCTTATTATCTGAACGGATTCATCATCCCGGGTTCTGAAAATGTGGAAGGTGACCATACTCATACGCTGAACTTGTTTACGATTAATCAATGCGACAGCACCGTGACGCTGCACCTCCACGTCAACATTTGTGACGAAACCTGCGGTCAGCCGATCACCGATATCGACAACAACAGCTATGAAACCATGCCGGTGCACCGTCTCTGCTGGATGACCTCCAACCTCCGCACCACGCGTTATTCTGACGGTACGACGATTCCGTTCGCTATCGTGTACTCTTACCCGTATGATCCGAACAACACGGATAACCTGATGACCTTCGGCAGACTCTACAACTGGACATCCGCGTCCAAGGCTGCTGCTGCAACGCCGCTGCAAGGTGTTTGTCCTGATGGCTGGAGACTCCCGACCCAAGCTGAGTTCGAAGAGCTGAGCACCTTCTACACGGAAACCCAACTCCGTTCCACCGCCAACTGGATCCAGGGTGCCGGCACCAACGAGAGCGGCTTCAACAAGCAGCCCGGCGGTTTCTACAACGGTACCACCGGCATCTGCGAGCGTTTGGGTGCTTCTGCCCACTTCTACACGGCTGACACGCAGGCCAACGGCGTGATCTATCAGATCTCCGACTACTCCTGCGATTCCGTTACTTACGATGTGACCGACAATCCGCAGGACGGCCGTAGCATCCGTTGCGTCAGAGACCTCGGTAACGACTAATCGGGATTTCCCCATATTTGAAAAGCACCATGACGGTTTTCGCCGTCATGGTGCTTTTTTTGACTATTGACTATTGAACCTAGGGCTCCGCTTCGCTTCACCCTAGGCTGACATACGTCGGGCCTTCAGCCCTTTTGGAATAATCTCTGTTTCCTATTGCCTATTGCCTAAAAAATTGTATTTTTGCAACCCAATAGAAATGATAGAATATATAATATAATGGACAGAGTTGTTAGCGGTATCCGGCCGACCGGATTCTTACATTTGGGCAACTATTTCGGAGCCCTCAGAAATTTCATTAAGATGCAGGAAGAAAACGATTGTTTCTTCTTTATTGCTGATTATCACTCTCTTACAACGCACCCGACTCCGTTGGATCTGCAGTCCAACGTCAGAAATATCCTCATTGAATATATCGCCGCCGGTCTTGATCCCGAGAAGGCGACCATCTATGTGCAGAGCGACGTGCCGCAGGTGTGCGAGCTTTCGCTGCTGCTCTCGATGAATGTGTATGTGGGTGAGCTGCAGCGCGTGGCCTCCTTCAAGGAGAAGGTGCGCCGCCAGCCCGACAACGTGAATGCCGGTCTGCTGACCTATCCCGTGCTGATGGCCGCCGACATCCTGCTGCACCGCGCCGATAAGGTGCCCGTGGGCAAAGATCAGGAGCAACACCTCGAAATGACCCGTGATTTCGCACAGCGTTTCAACCGCATTTACAAGAATGAGTACTTCAAACTGCCTGTTGCTTACAACTTTGGTAGTGAACTGGTGAAGATTCCCGGATTGGACGGCTCCACCAAAATGTCAAAGTCCGACAACGAGAACTCCTGCATCTACCTTTCCGATGCACCGGAGGTTATCCGCAAGAAGGTGATGAAGGCCGTTTCCGACAGCGGTCCCACCGAGCCCGGACAGCCCAAGACGCAGGCCGTGGAGAACCTCTTCCAGCTGATGAAGGCCGTCTCCGCGCCCGACACGCTGCAATATTTCGAAGATCAGTATCAGAACTGCGCCATCCGCTACGGCGACATGAAGAAGCAGCTCGCCGCCGATATGATTGCCTTCGTACAGCCTGTGTATGAGCGTATTCAGGAGTTGCGCGGTCAGGACGAATATATCCGCAAGGTGGCCCGCCAGGGTGCCGAGCGTGCCCGCGAGAGTGCCTCGAAGACGGTGAAGGAAGTGCGCGAAATTATCGGTATCAAATCCTTCTAACAGTCAGAGATGTCGTTACTTACACAATATCCGCTTTGGTTGGCGATTTTCGCCGTGCTGTTGGGTGTAGGTTACGCCCTGTTCCTCTATTACCGGAACGACAACGTGGTCTTCGAGAAGCGTTCCCGCATCGCGATGGCCTCCCTGCGTGGCGTCGCGATGGCACTGCTCGCCTTCCTGCTGCTCGCGCCCATGCTTAAGATGACTCGCAAGCAGACCGACAAGCCCGTGATTATCTTTTCGATCGATAACAGCGAATCCATCAAGTCGGGCAAGGATGCTTCCTATTATACAGGCGATTATCCGAAACAGCTGCAGAAGGTCATTGACGAACTTGGCAAGCAGTACGATGTGGATGCCTATCTGGTGGGCGATGAGAACAAACTGGTGGACAAGGAGCACGTGAATGTCGATTTTTCCGACAAATCCACGAATCTCTCCTCGCTTTTCGATGACATCAGTCTACTTTACGCCAATCGCAATGTGGGCGCTGTGGTGATGCTTTCCGACGGTATCTACAATATCGGATCGAATCCCTACTATGCCGCCCAGAAGACGAATTTTCCGGTCTATACGGTTGCGCTCGGTTCCGACGAGCAGGCCACCGACCTCTTCATCGCCGACATTGTCCACAACAAGGAGGTGCTCAAGGGCAACCGTGCACCCGTGGAGGTGAAGGTACAGGCGGGCAAGTTAGCCGGTAAAACCGCCAAGATCACCGTCTCCGATGATAGGGGAGAGGTGCTCTCCAAAACCCTGCAGATTTCAGGAAACCAGTACTTTGAGACCGTTTCCTTCCTCGTGGATGCTGAACAACCTGGACTGAAGAAGTTTAAGGTCGATTTGGATGAGCTGGACGGCGAGATTACCTACAAGAACAACCACGCCCAGTTCTTCATCCGCGTCATCGAGTCCAAAGACAAGATTGCCATCGTGTATGATGCGCCGCACCCCGATGTGGCTGCTATCCGTTCTGCATTGGAACTCTCTGACAATTACGATGTGGTGGTGAAATCGGTGGATGAGTTTAAGGAGAATCCTTCCGAATTCGGTTTGGTTGTCCTGCATCAGTTGCCGTCGCACAAACATCCCGCTTCGTCGCTGATTTCACAAATCCGTCAGAGCGGAGTTTCCTCCCTTTTCGTCATCGGCACGCAGACCGACCTGAACGCCTTCAACGGCCTCAACACGGGTCTGCAGATCACGCAGAGCAAGAATATGACCAACAACGCCACGCCGGCTTTCAACAGCAATTTCATGCTCTTCTCCTTTTCGGAGGAGGCTCAGCAGCTGTTGTCCGCGCTGCCGCCGTTGCAGTCGCCCTTCGGCACCTACAAGGCGTCCGTCTCGTCCAACACCTTCATGACCCAGCGGATCAGCGGGGTGGAGACCAAATACCCGCTCATCCTCTTCAACGACGTGAATGGTGCGAAGACGGGCGTGATTTCCGGTACCGGCATCTGGTCGTGGAAGGTCTATGACTACGTGAACACGCAGAACCACGATGCCTTCAACGAGATTGTGAACAAGACCGCGCTGTTCCTGGTGGCCAAGAACGACAAGAGTCCGTTCCGCGTGCGCCACAACGCCGTCTTTGCCGAGAACGCGCCCGTGGAGTTCTCCGCCGAGCTCTACAACGAGAGCCACGAGCTGGTGAACACCCCCGACGTGAAACTCACCATCAAGGGCAGCGGCGACACGACCTACGATGCACAGTTCTCCAAACAGAATAATGCTTACTACCTGAATATGGGCGAGTTGCCGGTCGGTACCTACACGTGGAACGCCAAGACGCAGCTCGGCAACAAGAGTTACGAGAAGAGTGGCACCTTCTCCGTGCAGGAAATCTTTGTGGAGACCGCCAACCTCGTCGCCGACTTCGACCTGTTGAAGAGCATCGCCCAGACTAGCGGCGGCAAGTTCTTCAACCGCAATGAGTTGGAAAAAGTGGTGAAGGAAATCAAAGCCAACGACAATATCAAACCCGTAGCTTCGTATCAGAAGAAATATTCGATGTTGCTGAACTCCCCGTGGTACCTCGCGGCCATCGTGTTGTTGTTGGGCCTTGAATGGTTTTTGCGGAAGTGGCACGGCGGCTACTAAAATTATGAATGATGAATTATGAATGATGAATAATATTCCGGTCGAAGGACCATTCCCCTTCTATTTTAGAAGGGGTGCCCGAAGGGCGGGGTAGTAATATAGAAAATTCAATTAACAACTAAAATATCAAACAAATGTCAGAAAAAATTTTATCGAAAGTGAAACCCGGTGTGGTTTATGGTAAAGATCTGCAAGAGATCTTCCGCATTGCAAAAGCCAATCAATTCGCTCTTCCGGCCGTGAATGTCGTCGGTACCGATTCCATCAATGCTGTGATGGAAGCTGCTAAGGCGGTGAATTCTCCCGTGATGATCCAATTCTCCAACGGTGGTGGCGTCTTCTGCGCTGGTAAATCGTTGAGCAACGATGGTCAGCAGGCTGCCATTCAAGGGTGTATCTCTGGAGCTATGCATATCCATCGCATGGCTGAGATGTACGGCATCCCCGTGGTTGTGCACACCGACCATGCCGCCAAGAAGCTCCTCCCCTGGATTGACGGTCTCTTGGATGAGGGTGAGAAATTCTACGCTGCCAATGGCAAGCCCCTTTTCAGCTCCCACATGCTCGACCTTTCTGAAGAGCCTCTGAAAGAGAATATTGAGATCTGCAAGAAGTATTTAGCCCGTATGGCCAAGTTGGAGATGACCCTCGAAATTGAGCTGGGTATCACCGGCGGTGAGGAAGACGGCGTCGATAACACCGGCATCGACAGCGCACGTCTCTACACGCAACCCGAGGATGTGGCTTACGCTTACGAAGAGCTGAGCAAGATCAGCCCGAACTTCACCATCGCTGCTTCTTTCGGCAACGTGCACGGTGTCTATAAACCCGGTAACGTGAAGTTGGAACCTATCATTCTGCACAATTCTCAGGAATATATCCAAAAGAAGTTCAACACCGAGCCGAATCCCGTGAACTTCGTCTTCCACGGCGGTTCCGGTTCTGAACCCGCCAAGATCAAGGAAGCTATTAGCTACGGCGTCATCAAGATGAACATCGATACCGACACGCAATGGGCTTTCTGGCAGGGCGTTATGAACTACTACAAGAAGAATGAGGCTTATCTGCAGAGCCAGATTGGTAACCCCGAAGGCGACGACAAGCCCAACAAGAAGTACTACGATCCGCGTGCCGTCCTCCGCGAGGGCGAGAAGTCCATGGTGGAGCGCTTGAAAGTGGCGTTCAGCGACCTGAACTGCATCGACAGACTGTAATAGTAGAGACGCAAAATTTTGCGTCTCTACCTGAAATCCCAAAGAGAGCCAAGTCCATACGGATTTGGCTCTCTTTCTGTTTTCTGTGTTGATCTGCGAGATCTGCGGGAATATGTTATTCCCCCGTTACATGCGCGATGGCCTCTTCCAAGGAGATTTCCTCCTCGCCGAGGGTGGCGGGCTTGTCGAATCCCATTTCGCGAGATTTTTCGCCAGAAAAGACGAAGTAGGTGCAGGTGCACTCGGCACAGCATACTCCGTCGGGGTTGAGAATTTCGCCATGAATCTTGGCGATGTTGCGTTCTTTCTCTATCAGTCTGGCGTTCAGACGGATGTAGGGCCACAGCGTGCTCACCGGTTTGCGGTAGCGCAGCTCCATCTTGGCGGTCACGCAAGAGGTCTGCAACTGGTAGAAGACCACCCATCCGCAGATTTCATCCAACAGGGTGGCCTGGATGCCGCCGTGCAGCGTGTCGAGCCAGCTTACGAAATTGGGATTCGCCTTCCAGATGGAGACGACCTGCTCGCCGTCCCAGTAGAAGTGCATGTGCACCCCTATCGGATTGTCGGGGTTGCACCCGAAACAGTTATATCCTTGCGTGTTTCCTATCCAAGGGTTTATAATTCTTTTCATTATAATGGTTATAGGTTATAGGTTAAGGGTTTAAGGTTAAGGGTTTAAGGTTAAAAGCTAATAGCCAACAGCCAATAGCTAATAGCCAACAGCCAACAGCCAACAGCCATCACTGCACTTTCACCCCGCGTACGGCCCAGCGAGTGCCGTCGGCGGCAGCGTGTTTGTGGTAGCGCAGTGCGATGCGGAACTTCTGGTTGCCGACGGGGGCCAACGACATTCCGTTGCTCCAATCGAAACCGCTCGGGAAGATATTGAGGTTCGGGTTGAAGGCCGTCCAGTCGCTCTCGTTGAAGGCACCGCCGTTGTAAGTGGTGG
Source organism: uncultured Bacteroidales bacterium (assembly GCA_900316305.1). Lineage (GTDB taxonomy): Bacteria > Bacteroidota > Bacteroidia > Bacteroidales > WCHB1-69 > F23-D06. The sequence continues at coordinate 42,692 of ONCM01000002.1, forward strand.
AGTAATAGACCGTGTAGTAGGAGGCCGGACTGCCGCCCACGTTGTTCTGGTGGTCCAGATAGAGCATGGCGTTGTCCAGATCTTCAATGGTGATCTCAGGCGAAATCAGCCAGTCGTCGCACTCAGCCGAGGAGTTGTTGTGATAGACGAAGTTGTTGCCGCTGTAGGCCTGGAACTTCCAAGACTGGTTGTCGGGATATTGCGACCATCCGCCGGTGGTGAAGCTGTTGGCATCGAAGGTGAGGAGCGTCTGAACTTCCGGCTCAGGTGCGGGCGTGGACATCTGTATATCGTCCTTGGTGCGCAGGGTGAGCTGGTATTCGGAGTTATAGACGCTCAGGATGCCGTAGAGGCAATAGACCTTGCTGGCGTCAATAAGGATGTTGCGGAAATAGGCGTAGTTGCTGGTACGCAACGTGATGCTCGTGCCGTTGAAGGTGATGGTGCGGTCGGTGGGGAAGTCGTTGTTGGCCAACGGAAGCCCGTTGTCCGCGGGATCGAACTTGCAGTTGTCAATCCTCACCAGACAGTTGACGTTCTCGGCAGTGAGGTCGTTGCTGCTCGTGACCTCGATAGGGTGGGCTATGAGCGGATTGTTGGGATCAGGCACTCCGTCCTTGCTGATGTAGCGAGGCACATCGACGGGGGCGATGCGGCCCACGGAACCCTGATAGACCCAGCCGATTTGGTACTTGTTATGGTAGTCGCCCACAATCAGCCCTTCGCAGTTCAGATAGATGGTCTGTCCCACGGGGAATTCGTTGAAAAGGCTGGAGCGGTCGATGGCAATCTCGATGCCGCCGGTCTCATCCTGGATGGTGAGGTACTTGTAGCAGTTGCCGCCCTCGTCCGAGCTGACCACCACCGCCTTCACGATGAAGGTGTCCCCGTGATGGCAGATGGAGTCCTGCGAGCCTATGCCCAACGACGGGTGCATGGCCTTGATGTCGGCGATGGTCTTGTTCGCCGCCGGCCCGGTATAGATCGGCGCCTTGAATTCGGGATCCTCCCAGCGGTTGCATCCTGAAAGGATGGCTGCGAAAATAACTAATATTATCGATAATTTTTTCATATTCATCGTTTTAATTCATCGTTATTCATCGTGTCATCGTGCTACTCCCGTAATCTTAATATCCGAAATGTACCATGCGGACGGGGCATTGGTGACATGGAACATCAGACGGAAGTTGGAGGTCTGTGCGGCTGCGGGAAGCTCCATGTCGAACGCGTTGGAGGTGGTCTGTCCCGCTGCGTCGGAGAGATCGAACGGAATCCAGACGGTCGTGTTCACATCGCCCGTGTAGTTGGAGGTGTAGAAACTCATCATGGTGTTGGGGTCGAAGCCTTGCGGGGCGCGGTGCGTGAAGAATAGTGCCGGACTTTCGGTGCTGCTCAGATCGATGGCCGGGGAAATCAGGTATTTGTCCTGATTGTTGCTGGGGTTGATGAAGAAACCGCTGTAGTTGTTGTTGACCAAAGTCTGCCAGTTGTTGCCGGTGCCGGTCTGGGTCCATCCTTCGTTGAAGGCGTTGGCGTAGTCGACGCTGAAGACCGTCTGCCGCTCCACCGGGGTGGTGAAGCCGTCCATGTAAGCGGGACTGTTGATGACAATCTGCACCGTGTTGTTGTAGCGGGTGAGGATGCCGGTGATGTTGCCGGTGCCCACGGGCAGCGTCTCGCTGGCGAAAGTGGCGTAGTTGCTCGTCCGCAACGTGATGACACTGCCGTCCTCCATCACAATGTCGTGACTGGTAGCGGCGCCGGGCTCCGAGAAGGTGGCGATGCCGCCCTCCTTGAAGGTGGCACCCTGCAGGAGCACGAGCCGGTTGTACATGGTGGACGGAATATCCGTGGCTTTCGGGACCGAGGTCATTATAATGGGGTTGCCTCCGCCCATGGGGGATCCGTCAGGGAAAAGGTAGAGATAAGCCTTGAAGGAGGGGATGGGCTGCATGGAACCATTGGCCCAAAGACCTAACTGCGGCAGCTTGCGGTAGTCGCCGAGCACCAGCCCGTCGCACTTCACATACACTTTCTGACCCATTTGGTACTTGTGGTACAGGGCCTTGTGGTCGATCTTGATCTGGATGCCGCCAGTCTCGTCCTCGATGTTGATATACTTGTAGTTGTTGCCCCACTCGTCGCTGGTGGTGACATAACCGCAGATGATGATGTTGGACCCCATAGGTATTGAGTCATAGGAGTCCTCCGAACCGATCTCGTGCATGGCGAGCAGTTCGGCGATGGTGGTGTTGGCCTCCCCGACGAAGGTCGGCATCGGGGCCACATCCTGCTCCAGGTCGCAGCCGACGAGGAAGGCTGCGAAGAGGGTTAGTAGTATTGTTATTTTTTTCATATTATTGATATTCTTTCGTTTGATCCCCACACTGCGGCTCCGCCTTGTGTGGGGTTATTAAAATCTTGTCTCTTCGAGACTGCTTAATGAAATATATTCATCGTTCATTCATCGTTCATTCATCGTATTTCATCGTATTTCATCGTCCTTCATCGCAACTACATCTGGAAGTTGATGCCCAGGTAGAACGTCGTGCCAAAGGCATAATAATACTTGTTAGGATACTTGTTGACGTTGTAGTTGGTGTAGTCGAAACGGTACTGCTCCCACGCGGTGGTCACCAGATTCTTGTTGTTCAGCAGGTTGGTGATGCTGGCGTTGAAGCCGATGTTGTATTTGTGCGCGATGCGCCAGGATTTGCTCACAGAAACGTCCATGGTGAACTGACCGGGCAGACGGGTCTGGTCGGCAATCTGGTGGTAGAGCGGGGAGTCCGTATCTAAGGAACCGCGGGCGGCGGAAGTGCGGCGCTCGGGGTTCAGGTCACAGTAGATCTTGTCGAACCAGTTGCAGTTGAGGTTCACCCACCAGTAGTTGTAGTTGAACTTGAGACCGCCGGTGACGGCCACTTGCGGGGAACCGGCCACATGGTAGTTCTTCCAATAGACGGTGCGCTCCATCTGGCCGTCGAAGTCGGTGCCGTTATCCGCATTCATGGAAACCTGCGCACGGTCGGTGTAACGATAGTCGCCCCACGTGCCGGCCATGATCAGGGAGAACATGCTGCCCAACTTGATCTCGGCGCCGGCCTCGATGCCGAGGTACCGCTGGTCGATGTTGGAAATGGCGTAGTTGACCATACTGGAGAAGTCGTCGTTGTAGAAGCTGATCAGACGGGTGGCGTCGTTGATCTTGGTGGCAAACACCGTCATCCGCATCTTGATGATCGGGTAGTTAAGAATGTAGGAGAGGTCGCAGGAAAAGATTCTCTCAGAGCTCAAGTTGTTGACGTATTTGTTGTTGATACGCGGCGAAAGGAAGGAATTGAGGATGTTGGGAGATTTGGTTTCGCCCAAAGCGTTAAGAACAAGGTAGTTGCGACCGTTGATCTTGTAGGTCACGCCGGCTCTCGCACCATTGTCCATATAGACTTTCGTCTCTGATTTGCCGTATGAGTCGTTGGGGAAGCGGCCGTTCTGCATGTGACCGTAGCGCCACAGCTCCGAAGTTCCGAGCTGCAGTCCGAAGTAGAAGTCCCAATGGTTGTAGGCAGCCTTGATGATGCCCCAGATTTTCTGCTTGAAAACATGGTAGTCGTAGTCGTAGCCGAAGACATCGCCCTCATGCAGCGAGTCGCCCATATGGTGCAGGTCATTGTATTGCACGTTCTGGTCGGCGGGGAAGTCTCCCTCGGAGAATTTGTCCACATCTATCCAGTAGGAGCCGCCCAGCAAATCGGCGATAGTCTTGTAGTTGCGTTGTTTCATGTGTTGGACGGAGGCACCGGCGTAGAGTTTCCAGTGGTCGTTGATGGACCAGTTCAGGTTGGTGCTGACACCGCCTGTCAGATGGTCGATACGGCGGTTCTCCAAGATGTATTGGGCACGTTTTCCCTGCAAAGCTGCCAGTTCGTTAACCTCGTACATGTGGTCCCAGTTGACCTGGGTGTAGGATTGGTCGTTGTTCTGCCACAAGGCGAGCACGTCGTAATAGGCTTGAGAGGTGTCACCGTTGTCGATCTGGTAGCTGGGCAGGTAGCGGTAGTAGTCGGGACGCGGGTCCTGGGCATCGTACCAGTTGAGGGAGGTGGTGTTGTTGAAGCCGAAGGAGATACCGCCGGTGGTCTGCACGCTGACCTTTTCGTTGGCAGAGTTGAAAGTGTGAGTGAGCAGGATGGTGGGCTCGCACTGCGTGCGCACGCGGGCGTTGCGCTGCTTGCCCTGGTACCAGCCCCAGTTGGCGTTGTAGTAGTGATTGTCGAGCAGGTCGTAAGCTTCCTGCACGGAACTTGACTGCATCCCGCGATTAATGTAGGAGGCGAAGGTCGATAGATCGAGCCAGTGCTCGGAGTTGATCTTTTTCTCTGCCGCAGCGAACCAAGAGAGACCGGTGTAAGAGGTTCCGTCCACGTAAGCCAGCTCATTGCCGAAACGTGCTGACAGAGAGCCGGTAAAGGCCCAACCGTTAGGCGTTAGTCCCGTGCTGCCGGTCACCATCATGCGGTTGGTGTAGGTCCGGTTCGACAGGGAATAGGTGGCCCGAACTTGTTTGCGGAAGTTGCTGGCTCGGATGTTATAGTTGTTGACCCCGCCAATGTCGCCGAAGTCAAAAGTAGCCATGTTTAAATCGGGAACGCTCTCGGGATAGCGGAAAACGTGGTTCAGACCGCCCCATTGCGAGTAGTTGGCGCGACCGGTCACCAGATTGCTCATGTCGTAACCGTTGGCAAAAACATTCGTGTAACGGTTGTCATAGCCGCGCGGCTTGAAGTAGGCGATGCTGAACGCGTAGGAGGTGTTGTTGGCATACACATCCCGGCTGCTGTGCAGAAGGCTCGGAACAAAATTGATGCCGCCGCTGTCATCGTCCTCCTCGGTTTCTTCCACGACCGTGACCAAGGGGGGCGTGAGATCCTCGGAATCCTGCGATGCAGGAGCCTCGGTCTTCTGCTTTTTCTTGCTTTTCTTCTCCGGTTTGGTCTCCTGCGCGAATGCGCTGCCGCAGAGGAGCAGGACCGAAACCATCAGTAGTAGTGCTTTTTTCATATTTACAGTAGCTTTTATCCTTACATAATATTGGAAACGGCAAAGGTATAAAAATTGAGAAAATAACCGTCTGCTGTTGATAAATTATGATAATTTGCCCGAACCGAAATTTTTGTATTTTTGCCCTTTTGGAAAATTACAAATAAAATATAAGATTATGAAAAAACAGTTATCCCTGATTTCAGTGTTTCTCGTGTTTCTGGCCATGGGTTTCGGCGATGCCGCCAACCAGCTGGTGTCTGTGGTCAAAGATGCTTTCCAAGTGTCTTCGTTCACGGCTTCTTTTGTCGCATTTTGCGGGATGATCATGTTCGGCGTGCTGTCGGTGCCCACAGGCGTTTGGCAGTCCAAGATCGGCAAGAAGAAGATGCTCACCATCGGCCTGTGCCTCTTTCTATTGGGTGCGCTATTGCCGATTCTCGCCTTCAATTTCCCGATTATCTTGCTTGCGGTGCTGCTGATGGGCGCGGGCGCCACGATTTTGCAGGTGTCCGGCAATCCGCTGATCCGAGACGTGTCGGACGAAGGTAAGTTCTCCAGCATGCTCTCCTTCGCCCAGTCGCTGAAGGCTATCGGCACGCTCTCCACCTCGCTGATCATCGCGCTCGTGGGTGTCTCGCTGGTGAATCATGCTTGGTTTAACCCTATTGTCAACGGTGAGCCTATCTATACCGGTTTCCGCATCCTTTTCCCGATTTTCGCTGTGTTGTTGCTTATTACGCTGGTAATGGTGATCGCTTTTGTGCCATCGAATGTCAGCAAGTCTGACGAAAAGCCGACCACCGTGGGCAATTGCATCCGTGCATTGGGGAATCCTTTTATACTGATGATGTTCCTCGCCATATTCTTCTACTGCGGTGCGGAGGCCTCCATGTTCAACATGATTCCGAGAATTTTTGGTGAGAGTGTGAACACGGTAGGAAATATCGTGTTGATTGCGTCGTTGTTCGTGGGTCGTTTCCTCGGCGGTGTCATCCTGCGCAACATGAGTGCCAAGAAGTTCCTTGGTGTCACGGTTGCCATATCTATCCTCGGCAATCTGCTGATGTTTGTGCCCGACAATGCCTTCCTGTCGTGGACGGGTATCGCTTTGGTCGGTTTCGGTTTTGCCAATATCTTCCCGCTGGTGTTCTCCATTTGCGTGGATCACAAGCCGGAGATGTCGAATGAGATTTCGGGTCTGATGATGACGGCCATCGTGGGTGCAGCCTTCGTCCCGCTGCTTACGGGTGCCATGGCGGATGTGGCTGTCCGTCTGGCCTTCATCGTGCCGCTCGCCTGTTTGTGTTACCTGTGTTTTGTGACGGCACGCGTTTCGAAGAATGTAGAATGAAGAATGTAGAATTATGAATTATGAATTATGAATATGGGGTCATTGTAGAGACGCAATGCATTGCATCTCTACGATTCCCATAATCGAAATATAACAATCAAAACCAACAATAAAAAATGAGAAAAATAGCCACTCTTCTGGTTTTAATCCTGGCTGCTGCGATGACCTTCGCGCAGTCAGAATATGTGAATCCCTTTGTGGGCACGGCCGAGCACGGGCACACCTATCCGGGTGCCATCCTGCCATTCGGCGCTATCCAGCTCAGTCCCGACACCCGTTTGGATGGCTGGGACGGCTGTTCTGCCTACCACTACAGCGACAAACGCATCTACGGTTTCTCGCACACCCACCTCAACGGCACCGGATGTTCCGACTACGGCGACATCCTCGTCACCCCGTTCATGGGCGATCCTTCCGTCATCAACGAGAAATACGCTCTTGCCTTCTCACATAGCAATGAGACGGCGGAGCCGGGCTACTATTCGGTGAAGTTTGACAACGGCATCCAGGCGGAGATGACCGTCACCAACTATGTGGGACTCCATCGTTACACCTTCCCGAAGGCTGGCAAACATGGCATTATCGTGGATTTGCAGCATCGCGACAAGACTTTGGACAGCTATATGAAGATGAAAGCCAATGATTTGATCGGCTTCCGTCGGTCTGAAGCTTGGAACGATGACCAGTATTGCGCCTTCTCCCTGAAGACCTCCGTTCCTGCAGAGTCCATCGTATATTACGTGGATGACAAACCGGTGAATCTCAAGGAGATAAAAGGTACGAACTGCAAAGCGGTGCTCTACTTCGATGAAAGAGTGACCGAAGTGGTTGTGAAGGTGGCCATTTCCGCCGTGGATATGGACGGTGCCGTCAACAACCAGACGGAGGTGCGCGATTTTAACTTTGACGCCGTCCGCAAGGCCGCCACACAAAAGTGGAACCGTGAATTGGGCAAGATTCGAGTGGAATCCCTTAACAAGGAAACCATGAGAATTTTCTATACGGCTCTGTATCATTGTTTTACTTCACCGTATCTCTATTCCGACTTGGATGGCCGCTATCGTGGTCAGGATCAGAAAATCCACAAGACGGACAAAGAACACCAAATCTACACCGTTTTCTCTTTGTGGGACACCTATCGTGCCCTGCATCCGCTGTTGAATATCATTGACCAGAAGCGCAGTGCGGATTTCCTGTACACTTTCCTGAACCAGTACCGCCAGTCGGGATACCTGCCTATGTGGGAGCTCTCCTCGTACGAGACCTGGTGCATGATCGGTTACCATGCCGTGCCCGTGATCTTGGATGCGTATGTGAAAGACATTCGTGATTACCCTGCCGATGAGATGCTCAAGGCGATGATTGCCACGGCGAACCTCAAAAAACTGGGTCGTCCCGAGTATGCGAAATATGGTTTCGTGCCGGGCGATATGGAAAACGAGTCTGTTTCGAAAACCCTCGAATACGCGTACGACGACTGGTGTATCGCCATGTTTGCGAAGGAAATGGGCGACAAGGAGGTCTATGAGGAGTATATTCAGCGTGCTCAGTCCTACAAAAACCTCCTGGATCCGAACGGCTTTATGCGCGGACGTATGAACGGTGGCTTTGTCACCCCCTTCAACCCCCGCGAGGTCAACAACTTCTATACGGAGGCCAACTGTTGGCAATATACCACGTATGTGCCGCACGATTTCAACACCTACATGGATATTATGGGCGGCAAAGCGGACATGGATCGTTTCCTGGATCTGCTGTTCACCTCCTCGTCCGAAATGGCCGGTCGTTCACAGGCGGACATCACCGGTGTGATTGGTCAGTACGCCCACGGTAACGAACCGAGCCATCATGCCGCATACCTCTACAATTTTGTGGGTCATCCGGAAAAGACCCAAAGAATGGTGCGCAAGATTATGGAAGGTCTCTATAGTTCCAAACCTGACGGCCTTTGTGGTAATGAGGATTGCGGTCAGATGTCAGCGTGGTATGTTTTCAGTTCGCTGGGGTTCTATCCGGTTTGTCCCGGAAGTAACCAGTACGTCATCGGATATCCTATGTTCAGAAAAGCCTCTGTGCAGTTGGCGAACGGCAAGTCGTTCGATATTGTTAAAGATAGCGAAAAGCCTTATATTCAATATGCTACCCTTAACGGAAAGCCGTTGATGCGTTCGTATATCACGTACGAGGAGATTGCCGAAGGTGGCTTGCTGTCGTTCACGATGGGTGACAAGCCGAGTGAGACGTGGGGTAGGGGGAAGGGCTCTCTGCCGGAGATGAGAATTGACGCGTACATGAGTATTGTCCCGGTGCCGGTTTTCTCCACCGACAAGGTCTCCTTCCAGGATCAGATCCGCGTGGCGATTCGAGTTCCTGAGGTCGCCTCGATGGATCAGCGTGCCCGTCGGGTTCCCATGGATTCTTCCAAGGATGATGTGAAGAAAAAAGTGACTGACGGAGCGCAAGGCTCGCCAACCCAGAGAAATCGTCTCGTTGCGGCAGACCCGGTGAATGCCCATTACGAAATCTATTACACAACGGACGGTCGCGAGCCGTCACCTAAGACCGGAATCCGTTACACGGGACCTGTTTTGGTGGATAAGGATATGACTATCAAGGCGGTGGCTGTCGATGCCAAAGGCAGGACGAGCAAGGTCGCGGAATCCCACTATGTACGCTATACCCGCGACAAGGACATTACCTACGTCACGGAGCCGAATCCGCAATACTACGCTGGTGGCGATGCGGGTCTGATCGACAACCTGCGCGGCAAGGTCAACTACCGTATCGGCGGCTGGCAGGGCTTCACCACCGACTGCGAGCTGATCCTCGACCTGCGCGAAAGCAAGCCGATCACCACCGTGGGTGTAGGCTGTCTCGAAGAGCAGCGTGCCTGGATTTTCTATCCTAAGGGAGTGGAGGTCTATGTCTCCACCGACGGCAAGGATTACAAGCTGTTTGCTAAAAAGGATCTGACCGTACCGAGAACCGAGGGCGCGCACATCCAGAATGTGGAGGTGAAAGGCAACGCCAACGCCCGCTACGTGAAGATTGTCGTCAAGAACTACGGCAAGTTGCCCGAATGGCACCTTAGTGCCGGCGAACAGTCGTGGCTGTTTGTGGATGAGGTGTGGGTGAAGTAGTTAGCAGTTAGTAGTTAGTAGTTGGTAGTTATAGGGGAGTCGTTGTGGCTCCCCTTTGTTGTTTTAAACGATGAAGGGGCGATGAAAGACGATGAAATTTTGCGTTTCTACACCATAATCTTAACACAAAACCTTGTTGTTGATATCCATTGTTAATAATTTGTTGATAAGATTCGGCCGTTTTGGATGGAACATCCTTGACGGCCGTATTTATATTTGTTATTTTTGCAGCGATAATTATTGAATCGTCCTAAAAAAGCGTTACAATAAATTAGATTTCAAATGAATACGATCATAAAAGAACAAGATTATGAAAAAGATTTCCTCTTTAATCGCAATCCTCCTGCTTTGCGCGGTCAGTCTTTTCGCACAGGCACCGGAGAAGTTTACATATCAGGCTGTGGTACGTAACGCCAACAACAGTCTGGTGGCCAATGCCCAGGTGGGTATGCGCGTGAGCATCCTGCAAGGGAGCGCTAACGGCAGCGCAGTGTATGTGGAGACCCAAACGGGTACCACGAACACTAATGGTCTGTTAACCGTGGAGATCGGTGGCGGAAATGCGCAGCAGGGCACTTTCGCTAGCATCGACTGGGCGAACGGTCCCTTCTTCCTGAAGACAGAGACTGACCCGGATGGTGGCGCGAACTATTCCATTACCAGCACCCAACAAATGTTGAGCGTGCCTATGCCACCAACAGCATGGGTACCGCTTACGGTAGCGAGGAGAGCTTCACTACTACTGCTGCATTGCCTCAAGACGGCCAACCGTGTGTTGGCGCTGCAACTGTGACCGACTACGACGGTCATACTTACAACACTGTGCAACTAGGTTCGCAATGCTGGATGGCGGAGAACTTGCGCACCTCGCACTATTCTGATGGCACAGCTATTCCTACGGGAGACGGTTGGTCATCAACAGAGCCGTTTTATTATACACTTGAAGATTCCCTCGAACATGGTTATCTCTATAACTGGAGGGCAGTGATGCACAATTCCAGCAGTAGTCAAGCCACCCCCAGCGGTGTACAAGGAGTGTGCCCCACAGGTTGGCATGTGCCGAGTGATGCGGAGTGGACGGAGCTGGAAACATATGTGGGTAACCAGAGCCAATATTTATGCAACAATGACTCTTCCTATATCGCAAAAGCATTGTCGGCCACTTCTGGCTGGATACCTTACAGTGAAACATGTGCTGTAGGAAACGACCAAAGTACCAACAACTCAACTGGTTTCGGCGCGTTCCCCGTTGACGAATACCCCAACTTAAGTTACGCCCTTCCTGGCACCTTCGCTCGCTTTTGGAGCTCTACGGAGTACGTTGATGGTACAGCCAGGTACCTCTCCCTGCACTACAATGCTGCCTACGTTAGCCGATCCGCCACCATCAAGTATTATGGTTGTTCCGTCCGTTGCCTCCGCGACTAATCAATGTGAAATGTAGAATGTAGAATAATGGGCGTGGCCGGTGGGGCGTGCCCGTTTTTCGTTTCCTCTCTCCCTTGCGTGTCCGAGATTCTGTTTGGCCAGAAAAGGAAGACTATAACTCGCCAGAGCTGTCATTAACACAACCGCCAGAATGCAACTCGCGAGGGCAAATGCGCCAAACGGAACCCCGTGCACGCAAGAGCGGTATACTACGGGGACGGCCTTCCGCAGGAACTATTGATATGTTGAGGCGAATGATTATTCGCTCCTACGGTTCTGTCAACGTTTCATCGTTTCCTCTCATCATCTTATTCTCTCATCCTCACAATTTCTCCCGCTATATCCAAAAAATTCGTACTTTTGCCGACTTGTTTTGAAAATGGATAAAAAGTATTGATATGATCAACATTACACTGCCTGACGGCTCTATCAAACAAATGGAAAAGGGCTGCACCCCTTACGAGGTGGCGCAGGCCATAAGCGAAGGTTTGGCCCGTAACGTGCTGGTGGCCAAAGTGAACGACCAGCTGGTGGAACTCGATAAACCCATCAACGAGGACGCCACCCTCACCCTCTACACGTGGAACGATCGCGAAGGTAAGGATACCTTCTGGCACAGCTCCGCACACCTCATGGCCGCCGCCATCGAGTCGCTGTACCCGGGCGTGAAGTTCGGCATCGGACCTCACATCGAGACCGGTTTCTACTACGACATTGACTTCATGGACTACTCCATCTCTTCCGACGATTTCCCGAAAATCGAGGAGAAGATGAAAGAGTTAGCCTCCCAGAAGATCCAGTTCGTGCGTCGCGAGGTGCCTAAAGCTGAGGCTCTTGACTACTTCACCAAGAAGGGCGACGAGTACAAGCTGGAACTCATTGACGGTCTCGAAGACGGACAAATCTCCTTCTACGAGAGCGGTCCGTTCACCGACCTCTGTCGTGGTCCGCACTTGCATGACACTTCCGCCATCAAGGCCATCAAGCTGCTGAAAACGGCTGGTGCCTATTGGCGCGGCGACGAGAAACGCAAACAGCTGACCCGTATCTACGCTGTCACCTTCCCGAAGAAGAAAGAACTCGACGAATATTTGGCTCTCCTCGAAGAGGCAGCTAAACGCGACCACCGCAAACTGGGTCGTGAACTGGAATTGTTCACCTTCTCCCCGCTCGTGGGTCAGGGTCTGCCGTTGTGGTTGCCGAAGGGCGCCGCTCTGCGCGACCGCCTCGAACAGTTCCTTCGCAAAGTGCAGAAAAAGTATGGTTACCAGCAGGTTATCACCCCGCATATCGGTAACGTCAACCTCTATAAGACTTCCGGTCACTATGCCAAATATGGTGCGGACTCCTTCCGTCCGATCACCACACCGCAAGAGGGCGAGGAGTTCTTCCTCAAACCGATGAACTGTCCTCACCACTGCCAGATTTACGCCGCCCGTCCGCGCTCGTACAAGGAATTGCCTCTCCGTCTCGCGGAGTTCGGCACCGTCTATCGTTACGAACAGAGCGGTGAACTGCACGGTTTGACCAGGGTGAGAGGATTTACGCAGGACGATGCGCACCTTTACTGCACCGCCGATCAAATCAAGGAGGAGTTCTGCAAGGTCATCGACATCATCCTCTACATCTTCAAGACCCTGAAGTTCGAGAACTACAAGGCACAGGTCTCTTTGCGCGACCCCAACAACAAGGAAAAGTACATCGGTACGGACGAAAACTGGGAGAAGGCGCAACGTGCTATTATCGAGGCTGCTGCCGAGAAGGGTTTGAACACCATCGAGGTGGAGGGCGAGGCTGCATTCTACGGTCCGAAGCTCGACTTCATGGTGAAGGACGCTATCGGTCGTGAGTGGCAGCTCGGTACGGTCCAAGTCGATTACAACTTGCCTGAGCGTTTCGGTCTGGAATACACCGACGCCGACGGTCAGAAGAAGCGTCCGGTGATGATTCACCGCGCTCCGTTCGGCTCTATGGAGCGTTTCGTGGCCGTGCTGTTGGAGCATACCGGCGGCAACTTCCCGTTGTGGCTCACCTCCGACCAGGTCGTCATCCTGCCCATCAGCGAGAAGTACATGGATTACGCCCGCAAGGTGCAGGCCGCGTTGGACGAGCAGGACATCCGCTGCTACATCGACGAGCGCAGCGAGAAGACCGGCCGCAAGATCCGCGATGCCGAAACCGCCAAGGTGCCCTACATGGTCATCGTGGGTGAGAATGAGGAGAAGGACGGCACCGTTTCCGTCCGTCGCCACGGCAACATCAACGACGGCACCATGCCGCTGCAAGGCTTTGTCGATCTGATTAGAAAGGCGATTGCCGAAGAATTGCAGAATTAATCACGATCGTAGGGGCGAATAATCATTCGCCCCTACAACGATTACCACAGGGAGTCCGTCTCAAAAGCACGGATTCCCTTTTTTTATTTCATGATGTATTGTATAAAAATGTATTTTTGCCGTTGTATTTTTTAAGATTATCATCATGAAGAAAACCCTTTTCGCAGTTGGAATTCTTTGCGGGCTGACGCTGATGCTCGCCGGTTGCAAGACTAAAATCGACACGCAGGCGCTGAACGCCCTCACCTCGTTGTCGCAGATCACTCCCGCCGACATCAAGACGCGGACGATCACCATCGCAGACTCTGTGATGCAAGACAATATTCCGGGTAAGTTTACCCTGGAAGTCGATTTTCCGGAATCTGGTAACTTCTTTGTAATTAACAATGTGAGAGAGTGGATGTCGGAGCAGATGGGCGGCACCTACGAAGGCAGTATGGAGAATGGTGCCAAGATGTTCGACTACTACAAGACTTCCGTGCTGCAAGATTTTCAGCAGAATGTCATCCCTGATATGCCTAAAATCAAGGATATTTCTTGTTATAAGGATGTGAAAATCGCGAAAATCTGTGAAACGGACCGCTACGTGACCTATCTTTACACGCAAGAAGGTTATGCAGGCGGTGCGCATGGTTGGTTCGTGTCGGAGGGACAGACGTTCCGCAAGTCGGACGGTCGCCGCATCGACTACGACATCTTCCGTGAGGAGTCGAAGGATGAGCTAACGGAGCTGGTCAAAGACAATATCTTCTCGCAATATTTCGAGTCGAATGCCAAGGAGATGGAGAACCTGCTGACGATGGAAAATAACGACTTCTTCCCGCTGCCGCAAGCTGCGCCCATCTTCCGCGAGGACGGCGTGGAATTTGTCTATCAACAGTACGAGATTGCCTGCTACGCCGCCGGAATGCCCTCCTGCGTGATCACCTACGACCTTATCGAGCCTTTCTTGACTCAAGCCGGCAGATGGTTGGTGAATGCGGGGCACGTGGCCGAGAATTAATTCAGAATTCAGAATTATGAATTATGAATGTAGAATGTAGAATGTAGAATGAAGAATAAATTTTGGATATTGTCGTTGGTGGTGTCGTTGGTACTGGTGGTAGGTTCATGTCAAAGGGAGGAACCTGTGGAGGAGCCGGAGCAGCCGGTGAATCCTACGCCGGGAGGAAATGGTGACAACAGCGATACCACGACTGTCGTATTAACCACAGGAACGGTGATCCCCAATGCAGTCACCGATTTCGACGGTAACCAATACGATGCTGTGGTCATCGGTAACCAGGTGTGGATGGCAGAAAATCTGATCACCACTCATTATGCCAACGGGGAGGAAATTCCGTTGACAGAAGGATATGCCCTTTCTTTCTTCACCTCCACTGAACCATATCGATATGTTCCAGATGCAGGGACGGCAGATGTTGAGGTTTATGGCTATCTTTACAACTGGCCAGCGGTGATGAATGGAGCGTTTAGCAGCGATGCGAACCCCAGCGGTGTACAGGGGATTTGTCCGAATGGTTGGCATGTACCCAGTGACTCGGAATGGAAAGAATTCGCAGACACCATCAGTAGCCATCCCGAATATGTGGTTGGTGATGACATCCGTTACATAGACAAAGCTATTGCTTCAACAACGCTTTGGAGGTCAAGTACATATCTCTATTCCGTGGGTAACGACCAAAGCTTGAACAATGCCACGCATTTCGGGCTGTTGCCAGCAGGGTCGTTGCATGGCGGATCTCCCAGCGGATGTGGTTTGGGTGATTTCGCACTTGTGTGGAGTTGCACTGAGTACAAAGATAATCCGGAAAAGGTATGGCATCGTTATATCAACAATCAAAGTTCCAGGGCTTTCCACGTCGATGGCAAAGTCTCCAAAGATCATGGGTTGAGCGTCCGCTGTCTCCGCGACGAGGGTGCCCGTTGATGCGGTTACACGGTTAACGTGACGAACAAGCCACCATTATTCCGTTTGGCCACCCTGCTACGACGAATCAAAGCACATATCTCGTGGCCAAACGGAACCTAGAACTCGCAAGAGCACGATTACAACAAAAATGGGGAACCCTCTCGGATTCCCCATTTTTTATTCTTCAAACCTCTTATTTCAAATTCGTGTCGAACCAGTCGATGAAGTTTCGGTGCCAGAGGAGGCTGTTTTGCGGTTTCAGCACCCAGTGGGTTTCATCGGGGAAGTAGAGGTAACGGCTCGGGATGTGGCGCATCTGAGCGGCGTTGTAAGCGGCCATACCTTCAGAGGCCACGATGCGGAAGTCGAACTCGCTGTGGATCACGCAAATGGGTGCGTTCCATTTATCGACAAACAGATGCGGGGAGTTGGCGTAGCTCTTCTTGACCTGCGGGTTGTTCCAATCCCAGTAAGGACCGCCGATATCCCAGTTGTCGAACCACATCTCCTCAGTTTCAAGATATTGCTGTTCGAAGTTGAACATGCCGTTGTGCGCGAGGAAGGCTTTGAAACGACGACCGTCGTTGTAACCCTTCACATCGTAGTTGTGACCGGCCAGCCAATAGACGCTGTAGCCGCCGAAGCTTGCACCGCATGCGCCAAGTCTCTCTTTGTCAATCTGTTTTACATTATCTGTGAAGTAGTCGGCAGCAGTCATGTAGTCCTGCATGCAGAGTCCGCCGTAGTCGCCGCTGATTTCCTCAGTCCATGCTTGGCCGAAGCCGACCGTGCCGCGACGGTTGGGCGCGATGATGAAGTATTCCGCACCGCTCATCACCATGAAGTTCCAGCGGGTGCTCCAGAACTGGCCCACCTCGGATTGCGGACCGCCCTCACAGTAGAGCAGGGCAGGGTAGGTCTTCGTGCTGTCGTAGTTGTAAGGATAGATCAACCACGTGAGCATGTCTTTGCCGTCCACGGTCTTGATCCAGTGTTCCTCGACTTTGCCCATGCGCACCTGCGAGAGGATGTCGTCGTTGATAGTGGAGATCTTCTTGCCCTTGCCCTTGTTGTCAGTCAGGTTATAGACGTAGATTTCAGAAGGATACTGCATGGAAACTTGGTCTGCGTAGAGTTTGCCTTTCGACAGTTGGAAACCGTGCACATCGTGGTAACCGTACGAGATCTGACGGAATTCCTTGGTCTCGCGGTTGCAGGCGAAGATTTGGTCGGTGCCACGGTAATAGACCACGCCGAGGATCTCCTTGTCGTCGTCGGTCCAGCTGATGCCGGTGAAGTAGTAGTCGAAATTCTCCGACATATTGGTGCGTTCGCCGGTGGTGAGGTCCAGCACCATCAGGCGGATCAGGTCGCTCTCGTAGCCGTCACGCTCCATGCTTTCCCAAGCGATGTACTTGCCGTTGTGGCTGAACACAGGGTTCTGGTCGTAGCCCATGATGCCCTCACTGAGGTTTTGGGTGGTTTTCTTCTCAATATCATAGAGGAAGATGTCGCTGTTGGTAGAGTGTGCGTAATCGTAACCCGTCTTCTTGCGGCAGGTGTAAGCGATTTTCTTACTGTCGGGACTGTAGTTGTACTGCTCGATGCCGCCCCACGGACGCATCGGGCATTCGAAAGTGCTGTCGATGAGGCAGGTAGCGTGTTCCACATCCACCTTGTCACCGAATTCGGCGAGGAAGATTTGCGGGTACTCATCCACCCAGCAGTCCCAGTGGCGGTACATGAGGTCCTCGTTGATGCGGCCGGTGGTCTTGTCGAGACCGGCGTACAGTTTGTCGAGGTGGTTCGGGCGCACGACGGGTTTGGTGGTGATGAAGACGATGGACTTGCCGTCGGGGGCGAGTTTAAAGCCTTCGAAACCGCGTTCGTGGGTGGCGATTTCCTTCTCCTTGCCGTTCTTGATGGTCATGGAGATGATGTTGTTGTCGCGGCAGAAGAGCAGCGTTTCGTCGTTTTTCCACACGAGGTTGAACTCGGAAGAGGCGGTGGTAGTGAGGCGCGACACGTTCTTGCCGGCGGAGGTCATGAGGTAGATTTCGGCGTTACCCTTGTTCTGTTCCATGTCGTAGTAGGTCACGGTGTAGGCGATCTGGGAGCCGTCGGGGGAGACGGCCATCTCGCCCATCTTGCCCAGTGCCCACATCACCTCAGGGGTGAAACGGCCGTCCTGGACCTTGATTTCGGGTTTCCCGATGACGTTTGCATCGGACTTTTCTTGTTTCGTTGTACAGGCGCAAACCAGCGTCAGTAAAGCGATTGCGATAAAAATTTTCTTCATATTGGGGATTTTTGATTGATCCGAATTTGAAAGTGCAAAGGTAGTATTTTTTTTCGTTTAGGGGGGAGGACGATGAAAGGGCGATGAAAAAGCGATGAAGGGCGATGAAAAAGCGATGAAATTCCGGTCGAAGGACCATTCCCCTTCTATTAGAAGGGGTGCCCGGAGGGCGGGGTAGAGATATAAAAGATATTCCTTGAGCGGCCCCGGAGGGACGAGATATAAATAACCCCGCACTAAGGCTGTAAGCCCGCAGTGCGGGGCTTGCGAGTGTTCGCGCATGGCGAGCGTGCCAAAGGCACGCAACTTCTGAAATGGAGCCTACTTATTAGCGGGAAGATCTTCTGCCGTCAGCGTTGACAATTCTTCCGTGGTGATTTTTGGTTGTCGTGATAAACGAGAAGCTTGATTTTGAATCGTTTTTTCAAACAAATTTCTTACAAATCGACCGTTGCCAAAGTTTTTATCTTTATGATCAACGGCAAAATTCAAAATCTGAGATAGTAATTGACACCCCTCGTCATTCAGCTTGTACTGATTGTTCTCAACATTTATCATGAAAATTTTTGCTAACTCATCAGAATTGTAGTCGGAGAAATGTATATATCGGCTAAATCTTGATTGTAATCCTGGATTAGAGTCTATGAATCGTTTCATATCTTCAGAATATCCTGCGAGTATAACGATTAGTCTGTCACGATCGTCCTCCATCCTTTTCAACAAAGTGGATATGGCCTCTTGTCCATAATCGTTACTTCCACCTTGAACAAGTGAGTATGCCTCGTCAATAAACAAAACCCCGTCCAAAGCAGAATCAATAATCTTATTGGTTTTTATGGCTGTCTGACCTACATATTCCGCGACAAGCCCTGATCTATCTGTTTCAATCAAATGTCCCTTTTTCAAAACACCAAGGTTTTTGTATATAGCTGCCAATATTCTCGCAACGGTTGTCTTGCCCGTACCGGGATTCCCTGTGAATACGCAATGATACGACATCCCAACAGATTTCATTCCTTTGTTTTCTCTTTCTTGTTGAATCTTGACAAAATTAGAAAGAGCTGTGACCTCTTCTTTAACTTCGGAAAGTCCTATCAATCCATGCAATTCATTTAACGGGTCAGATGCTTTATCTTCTTGTATATCATTCTCCTTCAACGTATTCTTCACATTTGCGCCTTTAATTTCTGCTTCGTGGTCATTGTTCGAAGTTGGGTAGGACATCAGTTTTTCTAACCATTGGCTCTCTCTCTCTGTGATTTTATCATCTGCTTTCGCAATAACAGAGAAGAATCTATATAGTAATGAAAAAAATTGAACCCTTAAATCAAGCTTATTACATGTTTTAAAAATTTCATTCATATAGAAGAAGTCTTCAGGTTTGCCGTTTATTAATTTGTCCTTAACCGTTTTGCTGAATTCTTTGAAAAGATATAGTACAGAGTCATATTTTCGAGTTTCCAATGATTCGAAATCAACATGTATATTTCCGAGAATGTATGAACCTAATATAAACATTGGGGTTCCTTCCTTTGAAAGGATATCAGTTGTATCGTGCCCTAATTGTTCATAACATTTTATTAAATCCGCAAAAAAAAGACAGGACAACTTGGTTATCTTATTGCCAATGTGATCCGGCAACAACAAGTCTGCGACTACCATTATTGTTATGTTATGCTTGAGAAGGTCATAATAATCACAAAGAGGGGATGCAACATCATTAGATTTATTAAAAAAAGATTCCGTTATGCCGAAATAGTCATCAGTATGATTGTCATCATCATCTTTTAATATTTGAAGTTTTCTGAAAAAATTTTCCGCCACATCTGAATTACTGAATTGCATAGTGAGTTTATATGGATTGAATGTGATATTTCCATATTCATAAACACCATATCTCGGATTATTTGTAAATCTCTCATCCCGATCTCCGTTTTTATTGACATACTTGTAAGTGTAGCTGACGAATTTCGCATCTTTTGGCACCAAAGCAGCAATGGTTTCCATGAAATTCGTTTTGCTAAAGCTGATTTTTAGATTTTTGATAGGAATCACGTCAAAGTTCGTCGCACTCTTTGCAGCTATTACATAATCTGGATAAAAATAAAGATCAGCATTCTCAAATTTAAAGTAAGGTACACCATCGTAATTGATAGGACAAAGATAATTAAACTTCTGTTTATAAAACGAGAATGTCTTTTTTCTGTCAATAAGTGTGTCTGCGAATGACTTGGCAACCGTATTAGTAGAGGTGGAAACGATTTCCCACTTTGAATCACAAGAAGAAAGGGCATCATAAGCATGAACAACGGCTGAAAATGCTTCTTCGTTAGCCTTATCAATAGGTAATTCTTCTGTGATGTTGTGTTCTCCAATTAGTTCCTGCTCCCTTTGGTGAAAATAATCATTGAGCTTGAGCTTGTCTTCCTTTGATAGCAAAGAGCGACCGTTTGCTGTCTTGAGTATTTTATTTAAATCGGTTAAATTGCTAATACTGACTTTATAGTCGATAATACGGCCAGGATAACAGGTGTCCATGACCCCACATTCTACCAATTGATACCCGACATCGATAATTCTCTTGAAGTCGTAATCTTTAAAATCGAACGGATCATATTTTTGCAAAGAAACAACTTTTTCCGCTACTTTTACGAACAAAGGATCTAATTCATCTGTAAGTTTAGTTTCATCGTACCTACTATATTTCAACAATTTAGAAACACAATCATACTTGTAGTGGTCAATAAACGATTGAAGAAACTTTTGTTTGATAGGATCTGTGGTGATATTCAAAATAGTCTGCGCTTGTTTTATCTCTTTCTCAACATCTTCCAATAACTTCTTTTCTTCATTATGGTACTTCTCAAGAAAGAAATCGTATCTGGTTACGTCTTTGTTGGAATCAGGAATGTTTTCAACCGTGGGATTAGCTTGTTTGATCTCCTTTTCTGGTTCAACCAACACTCTCCTCTCATTTATTTGATTGTTTTTATGAGAGGAATCGTTTTTAGCCTCTGTATTATCCAAAACAGTATTGCTTATAGGAGAATTCTTCTCTTTTTTACTATTACCTAAAAGATTAACTGCCAACATAATAAGAGAAATGAAAAACACAATGCTGCAAATAATAATTCCTACCATTTACTTTACCCTTGTTCGTGTCGGGTACAACTGTTTCCGCGCTCTCCAGCACCTCAAGAGCATATCACACAAAAGAAGCGTGGCACTGTATGCCACTTCTTCTAATGGAGGTCGTAGGAAAACCTTGTAACGCAGATGCAGCAACGAGTCCACGCTATACGCGCGAACATTACGTCTCACTTGCGTTACAATATTGGAAATTTCCTACGTTTCCATTAGCAAGACGAGCATAACGCTTCGTTTTATTCAATAAAAATTCCGCCAACCCTGCGGCAAAAAACGCCTTCGGGTTGACGGGGCAAAGATACAATTAATTTGAATAATCGACTAGAAAAGAATCGCTAAAAAATTGACTCTATCGTCTTGTCCACAATCTCGTTAAAGTATTTCTTTTTGATAGTACCAAGACGGCGGATGATTCCTGACTCGACATCTGCTGCTACCAGATGGCATTTCACAAAACTCGGACGTTCCATCTTGAAAGAAAGCATTTCGTCAGTAAGAGGGTACGAGTATTGGTGACTGTGAACAAAATCTTTTGAAGATATCATCACAAGATAGACGAAACCTTCGTTTATCTGCAATTCGTCATTGGACACAATGATGGCAGGATGAACCTTTATGCCTTCACCCGGAATGGGAAAATTGATTTCCACAATATCTCTTTGATGGTATTTCATAAGCGATCGGCAAATGCTTTGGCGGCTAACATTTTGGAACCGTAGAGAAACTCCTCCACTTCTTCACGATGGGCTCTTTCGTCTTCTTCGGAAACCTCTTCAGCGTCAGTCCTGACTTTTGTAAACAGACCGGTAGCCATCAAAATGGCGAGTTTTCGGCGCGCTAACGCATTGTTCTGGTCGTATGATAAAGTTACAGTGCACATAATCGTTTATCCTTTTTTGTTGCTTAATCGTACAATTATATTTTGAAAAATGTCATTTTAAAGCGTAATGCTCTTTTGATTTGATAAATTTTTCTGCTAAACCTCCATCCAAACACGCTTTCAGGTTGACGGGGCAAAGATAAGAATTTTTCAATTCGGACACTCACTTTATTTACAAGTTGCCTCCGCTTCCAACAGCTAAAAGCCAATAGCCAATAGCTAACAGCCAACAGCCAAAGACAAAAAAATGTACCTTTGCCGCCCGAAATTTGCCCCGACTATGCTGTTCAATTCGATAGAGTTCGCCGTCTTCCTGCCCGTCGTGTTCCTGCTCTACTGGTTCGTGTTCCGGCGGAGTGTGCGGGCGCAGAACCTCTTCGTCGTGGCGGCCTCCTACCTATTCTACGGCTGGTGGGACTGGCGGTTCCTCTTCCTCATCGCCTTCACCTCGCTCTGCAGCTGGGGCAGCGGACTGCTCATCGAACGCCACCGCCATCGCCCGGCCGCGAAAGCTGTCCATATATTAAATATTGTACTGAACCTGGCCATCCTCGGTCTCTTCAAATACTACGACTTCTTCGTCACCTCCTTCGCCAAAGCCTTCCTGCACGGTCAAACCGATGGCTTACTGCTGAACATTGTTCTGCCGGTGGGCATCAGCTTCTACACTTTCCAGGCGCTGAGCTACAGCATCGACGTCTATCGCGAGAAGCTGGAACCCACGCACGACATCGTCCAGTTTTTCGCTTTCGTGAGCTTTTTCCCGCAGTTGGTGGCCGGCCCCATCGAACGGGCGACGAACCTCCTGCCGCAGTTCGCCAAGTCGCGCACTTTCGATTATGATCAGGCGGTTGATGGCATGAGGCAGATTCTTTGGGGACTTTTCAAGAAGATTGCCGTGGCGGACAACTGCGCCGTCTATGTGGACCACGTGTTCGGAAACTATACCGCGCAGGGCGGTCTGACGCTGGTTACGGCGGCCGTCCTCTTCGCTTTCCAGATTTACTGCGACTTTTCCGGCTACTCCGATATCGCCATCGGGACCTCCAAGCTATTCGGTATCAAGCTGATGCGAAATTTTAACAATCCCTACTTCAGTCGCGACATTGCGGAGTTCTGGCGGCGGTGGCACATCTCGCTCACCACCTGGTTCCGCGACTATGTCTATATTCCGTTGGGTGGTAGTCGCGTCTCGAAGGGGAAAGTCGTGCGCAACACGTTCGTAATCTTTCTGTTAAGCGGCTTCTGGCATGGTGCCAATTGGACCTTCATCGTGTGGGGTGCCTACCACGCGCTGCTTTTCCTGCCGCTCATCCTTTCGGGTCGCAACCGTAAATACACCAACGGTATTGCGGAGGGACGGAGGCTGCCTTCTTTGTCGGAATTTGCCCGCATGTTACTGACTTTCACGCTGGTGACGGTCGGCTGGGTTATCTTCCGTGCCGACTCCATTTCGCAGGCGTGGCAGTATATCGCCTTGATTCCTCATGCGGGAAGTTTTTACACGGATGGACTTGGACTGTGTGTTACATTGATAGTCCTAATGCTTCTCGTGGAGTGGGTTCATCGTGAGCGCCAACACGGACTCGACCTTCGTTGCCGTTACGCCGCGCTCCGTCACGCTTGCTATTACTGCCTGATAATCATTATGTTTTTTACTTATACGAATTCTGAGTCTTTCATCTATTTCCAGTTCTGATATGAAAAAGTTCCTGCGACAAACCCTCTTTTTCGCGTTCGGCCTACTGCTGCTGGCGGTGGCATTCGATGTGCTGTTGACTGCCAAGGTGTTGCGTTCGCGGACTTCCCCGTTTGCCACGTGGAACGACCTCTACCAGCGGAACATAGAAGCGGATGTCCTCGTAATGGGCAGTTCCAGGGCTTTTGTGCAGTTCAATCCGGCAATATTTGACACGGTTCTCCATACCAACAGCTACAATTTGGGCATGAACGGTCGTGCCGCCGATTCCCAGATCTTGAAATACAAAGTTTTCCGTCATAGGGGCAACCACAAGCCCAAACTGATCATCTACGAGGTGAGCCACGGCACGATGCAGAAGAGCAACGGTTATGAGCGGGAGCAGTTCGTGCCGTACCTCCACGACCCGTACCTCTGGCGGCTCTGTCACGAACAGGAAGGTTTCAACCTCGCCGATTGCGTGCTGCCGAGCTGGCGTTACGTGGGACATCGGAAACTCATTCGCAACATCTTGATTCCCAGTGAGGGAAGCGAATACGACACTCCATTGTACAAGGGCTTCAGAAGTTACGACCGGAAGTGGAGTGGGAGAGGGCTTCGTCAGCAGGCCAGCGTTTCCTACACCAAAGATACGGCCATAATCCGGCAATTCCGAGATTTCCTGACCGAATGTCGTCGCGACAGCATTCAGGTGGTGTTGGTGACCTCGCCGTTCTACATCGGCGGCACGAGGAAGATGTCGGACTCCACAGGCATGCACACCATGTTCGCGCAAATCGCCAACGATTTCAACATTCCCTACTTGGATTACACCTACAACGCGCTTAGCTACGACACGGCGTACTTCTACAACACCATGCATCTTAACCGCACCGGCGCGAACCTCTTCTCAGAAAAGGTGGCGCGGGACATTGACTCGGTGATGCGGAGAAAATAGTTAGTAGTTAGCAGTTAGTAGTTAGTAGTTAGTAGTTAGCCATTGCGGCGGATTCTCCGTTTTTTTGCGAAAATTTACTTCGAGATTTAACAATTTGATTTCAAATAGTTAAATATAAATCATAATTTGTTGGTTTTCAGTCGAGAAAAAAATTCACAAAACCCTTGACAGAGGGGTGTTTTTGTTGTATATTTGTCGTCGGAAATATTAATGTTATAATCATCAAAATAAAGTATTATGAAGAATGCAAAGCAAGTAGAAAACAGACAATAGTAGAAAAAAACTAGTACAATATTGTTATATATCAAAAAAAGTTATATATATGCAGCGCAATTGAAAACAAAATAATGGTAATATGAAATGGAATGAACTGAAGAAACTAGCAGAAGCGAACGGTTGGTATCTCCTGAAACACGGGAAAAAAAACGATGTTTATGTGCATCCGACGAATAGAAATCGTCTGATCATTGGAAGGCATGGTTCTGAGGAGGTGCCGGTAGGGACCTACACGAAACTTCTAAAGCAGATGGGATTCTAAAATTAATTGAGACAAACAAACAGTAAAGATATGAGAACTACAGCATTGATAGAAAAGGGGAAGGATGGGCAATACACCATCTATACACCGGACATGCAATCCACCATTATCGGGACTGGTGATACAGTGCCCGAAGCCAAAGCTGATTTTGAGAATACAATGAAAGAAGTTCTGGAAACCTATGAAGAGACAGGGGAACCAATTCCTGAAGAGTTGAAAAACATCACATTCGAGTACAAATACGACCTCCCGTCGTTCTTACACTGCTACAACTACCTTAATATGACCAAATTGGCCGATCGGGCGGGTATCAACCCATCGTTGATGCGCCAGTACAAAAGAGGACAGTATGTATCGGAGAAGCAGGCATCGAAGATACAGGAGGCCGTTCACAAAATCGGTCGTGAGTTGCTGGCAATGCGGTTGGTGTAGTTAGAAGTTAGAAGTTAGTAGTTAGTAGTTAGCAGTTAGTAGGCAGCGCTTCCCTGTATCGCAAAATCTGAAACTGCTAATTACTAATTGCCAACTGTTTCAATGAGCCTTGAAACCTGAGCCTTGAAACTTGAAACAATTCAACATAAAAAAAGGGAGCCATTCCGACTCCCTATAACTACTAATTTCTAACTACTAACTGCTAACTATTTCAGCACGCCGAGTTCCTTGCCGATTTTGGTGAAGGCGGCGATGCACTTGTCGAGGTGCTCGGGCTCGTGGGCGGCGGAAATCTGCACGCGGATACGGGCCTGGTCTTTCGGCACCACAGGATAGTAGAAACCGGTGACGTAGATGCCTTCCTCTTGCAGTTTGGCGGCCATCACCTGTGACAGTTTGGCGTCATACAGCATCACGGCGCAGATAGCAGACTCGGTCGGCTTGATGTCGAAACCGGCAGCTTTCATCTTGGCGACGAAATACTCGGTGTTGCTGTGCAGTTTGTCTTGCAACTCGTTGGTCTCGGACATGATATCGACCATCTTGCAGCCTGCTGCAGCCACCATCGGAGGGATGGAGTTGGAGAACAGGTACGGACGGGAACGTTGACGCAGCATGTCGATAATCTCCTTCTTACCGGTGGTGAAACCGCCGATAGCGCCGCCGAAGGCCTTGCCAAGGGTACCGGTGAGGATTTCGATCTTGCCACGCAGGTTGTAACGCTCGGTCACGCCGCGACCGGTGTTGCCCACCACGCCGGCTGAGTGTGATTCGTCAACCATGACCATGGCATCGTATTTCTGAGCCAGCTCGTAAATCTTATCCAGCGGACAAACGTTGCCGTCCATGCTGAACACACCGTCGGTGACGATGATGCGGAAGCGCTGAGCCTGAGCGGCTTTCAGTTGCTCCTCGAGGTCAGCCATGTCGGCGTTTTTGTAACGATAACGGACAGCCTTGCAGAGGCGTACGCCGTCGATGATGGAGGCGTGGTTGAGGGCGTCGGAGATGATGGCGTCTTGGTCGGTGAGCAGGGGCTCGAAGACACCGCCGTTGGCGTCGAAGCAAGCAGCGTAGAGGATGGTGTCCTCAGTGCCGAAGAATTCAGCGATCTTCTTCTCCAAAGCCTTGTGCAGGTCGGAGCAGCCGCAGATGAAACGCACGGAGGCCATGCCGTAGCCATGGGTGTCGAGGGCTTCCTTGGCGGCAGCGATCAGACGCTTGTCGTTGGCGAGGCCCAGATAGTTGTTGGCGCAGAAGTTCAGCACCTTGCTGCCGTCCTGCAGTGTAATCTCACCGCTCTGCGGAGAAGCGATGATGCGTTCGTTCTTGTATAAGCCGGCTTCCTTGATGTCGGCCAGTTCCTTCTGAAGATGTTGTTGGAAATTGGTGTACATACTTTATGGTTTATAGTTTACTGTTTACTGTTTACCGTTTAGGGTTTAACGTCCCTTATTTGCGGTGGCAAAAGTACAATTTTTTTGTCCACATAATCGCAGTGGCGAAAATTTTTTCGCCACTACAAACATCATTCATCGCATCTTCTTCGTTCTTCATCGTCCCATTCATCGTTCTTCATCGCATCATCTATTCATCTTGTCATCTTGTCATCTTGTCATCTAATCATCTAATCATCTTATTGTCGCTGCCGCACCGTCACCCTTGTACCGCCGCCTTGCGCACGCCATTCCGGTGCGTACATGCATTCCACGGTGGTCGCACCGGCGGAAAAGTCGCCGGACTGAGTGGCGAAAACGTCGTATTCCAAAACGATGGTGCCTTGCGGAAACTTGTTGAAGAAGAAGCAGACGGAGGCATCTCGCGGACTTTCGACCCACCACGTGCCGCCTTGATAGCCGTTGCGCTCATGGATGTTGACGGGCTCGAAGGCCGCCGCACGCGGGTCCTTCACCTGCACGTACTCTAAATCGCGGTCGCTAGTGACGACGATTTTCACCGTGATGCGCTCGCCCAAACGGACGGGATTGTCGGCGGTCACTGGTGCGGAGGTTTTCCCGTCGCCGACTGCCGGCTGGTGGTAGAGCGTGCGACGCACCGAGAGTCCGTTACCTGTAGCCTCCACTTGGTCGGGAACCTCCAAATACTG
The DNA here is from genome assembly GCA_900316305.1 of uncultured Bacteroidales bacterium. Taxonomy (GTDB): domain Bacteria; phylum Bacteroidota; class Bacteroidia; order Bacteroidales; family WCHB1-69; genus F23-D06. The sequence continues at coordinate 69,941 of ONCM01000002.1, forward strand.
CCAGTAAGCCGCCCCGAAGGTCGGGTGTGTGCTGTCGGTGCGTATGGTGATGTCGGCCAAGGTCGGGGTCATAGCCTCCTGATTCCAAACCCGTTGCAGGTATCCGGTGCCGGCCTCCGCAGGACCGTCCGTGATCACCGTCTCCCCTACCTTGACCGTCGTGGCGGCTGGGGCTAACAGATCCTGCGGTGCGTTGAGCAGCAGCGCATAGACAGCCTCCGCCGTGGCTTTCGTGTTGCTCCAGCGGTTACTCTCTTTCTGCATTAGCAGCCATTGCTTCATCATCGTCAGCTCGTCCTCGCGGGGCGCAATTTCGGTGAATGCCTCGATCAGCAACGCCTGCCGCTCTATTGGTGCCTCGTACCAGCGGTAGTAGTAACCACTGTACTCCTTACGCCAGTACATGCCCTTGTCACGGTCAAGGACAGCTTGTTGGCGAATGCGTTCCATGATGTGCTGTGCTTCGAGCTTGCCGTATTTGTCGCCAGTGCGATAGAGAACCAAAGCCACTTCCGCCTGACGGGTGAACTTTTCCCTTTCCAAATCCTCCGTCATCAGTGTCATCAAATTCTGCACGTAAGGTTTTGAAAACCAGATAGAATCGAATGGCGCAAACGACCGCATGTACAGATAATGGATGTCCTCGTTTGTAATATAGAATAGCGCTTGGGGGTCCTTTTCCAATCTTTTCTGATAATTTTGATAACGCTCTTCCTGATAGCGGTCGGCGGCGCGAATAGCCTTCTGCAACATCTTGTCGGCCTGCGGAATCTCCACCCCGAACCGTTGCAGCTTGTAGAAGCCCGCCACAATGTGGTCGGTAATGTACGGGGAGTAGCTCACACGTCCATACCAGTCCCAACCACCGTCTGACAACTGGTTGTGCAGCAGTTTGTTGAGACTTTTATCCAACTGCTGTTGCAGGTTCTCGTCAGCGAAGAGCTTGGCGGTCGCTATACGTTGTTGCGACTCGTTCTGCGCGGTTTTCAGCCACGGAGTTTCCTCCAAAAGCATGCTTTGCAACGACTCGTTCTTGAACAACGGGGAGGCCAACGCTTGGTTCACCGTGTCAGCAAGCCAGCTGTCGAACACCTCGCGAAGTCCAGTGCTCTGGGTTATGGCGTGCTGCACGGTGGCCGCTGCAAACAACTTGCTGAAGGTCTGTTCGTTGCAGTCGTAGGGATAGCGCATGAGGTAGGGTAGGGCACGGATAGCGAGCCACGCGGGGTTGGTCGTCACCTCCACGGTATAGCTCAGCGGCTGCATTGTGGGCGTGGCGTGCGTGCGGTAGCGGTTGAAAACAAGGGTGGTATCCGTGTTGGCAGGCACCACGAATGGACAGGATTCCGTCACTAATATCTTATTGGGCAAAATGGGCAGGAGGCGTTCCTCGCCGTCGCCGTAGTTGCCGGCGCGGGCCACCATCCGGTAGCCGATGGCAGGGATGCCCTCGGGAACGATAATGCGGAACTGGACAGATTTGGAGGCGCCGGCGGGAACGGAGAATTGGGATTTCCCGTCTGTAGAGACGCGCCATGGCACGTCTCTACCGTCATCGTTAATTACCATTTCCACGGGTTGTCCATCCTCCGCATTGAAAAATTCCACCGTCACCGTGCCATCCAATTCCGTATCGCTGCGGTTGGTAACCTTGGCGCGGAGGGTGATGGTATCGCCCTCGCGGAAAAAGCGCGGCATGTTGGTCTGCAGCATCAGCGTGCGACGGCTTTGCAACAGGGTGGTTATGCTGACTTTACGCATGTTCTTGCCATGCCCGAAAGCGTAAAACTCCCAGCCCGTATATTGGTCGGGAAGCGTGAAATCGATATGCACGCGACCGCTGTCATCGGGATGGAGATTCGGGTAGAAGAAGGCGGTTTCCACGAAATTGCTGCGCGGGGTCACGTCAGGCGAGAGGGTCGGATTCTCAACCGTTTCAGGTTCTGGGAAACCGGGCCCTGCACCACCACCGGAGCTCACTCTCACGCCATCTATAATGGTTTGCTGCCCGTCGCTGCGGTTGCCGCGCACGGCGGTCATCTCCCCATCCACTGAGGAGACTCCCTCTAAACTAGCCAAAGCCTCCGCCACGGAACGACCGGCTGTTGTGCGGATGTTTTCTCCGGACAGTCGAGCCATGCTGGGTGTCATGTCCATGCTAAACACCGGTGGCTCCCATTCGACAACCGTCTCCGTAAGATTAGCAGATCCAGAACGGGTGATATAGAGGTAGGGTCGTATGCCCTCATATCGCAAAGTGGTTTTGGTAGCGGTTCCCTTGTTGTAACGGGAGAAAACGCTGTAGGCGTCCGACAAATCATAGCACCGTGCGGGAGGCGGAAAATAAATGTTGTAGTATTTCTTGGCGTATTTGCGTGGGATTTTGACCTTTTGAGGATAGTAATTCTGCCCATAATCGGCCTTGCGCATCCCTAACTCATAGAGACTGCCGTCAATCATCCAGGCCAGCATCTCCGCCTGTTGCAACGCCTTCCCCTCTCCGTCGGTGAGGGTGATTTCCCAGTGTTCTTTGCTGCCGGGTTCCGATACCTTGCGATAATGCGTCAACTGAGCATTCATGAAGATTTTCTCATAACGCTTCAACAGCTCCCGGTATGCGTTGGTGTCGGGTGGGATGATCGTGTCGCAGGTGACGCTGTAAAGTTGATCGTCCTTCACGATGCGGGCGCAGAAACTGAGGTTTCGTTTGTCGCTCCGGCGCGTCTTCACCGAAACACTCTTCTGCTCACGGTCGAGCGGGATGCGCAGGGTCTTGATCCGCCGTTTCCCCTGATAGACATCGCAAATCATGATCGCATTGCGCAGACAACTTCCAACGCTGATCGTCAGCGGTTTACCAGCTTCTTGTGGGACGGAGGAGAACACCGCACGTATCGGCTGGTAGGTGCGAAAGTCTGTGGCATCAGAACGGTTCACCGTGAAATATCGTACTACCGTCTCCGTCTTCCCCGCCTTGTCAACACATTCTGCCAATAATCTGTAGTTTCCTGCTTCCCAGTTTTTTACATTTATCTTCAAGATGGAATCCTGCCCCAACAGCTCTTCACTTTTATATACCGTATCGATGACCGGCCAATTGTTCGGATAATTGAAATCTGGGTCGAAAGTGAGGTGCGGGAACACCTGCGCATACTCCTCCTCACTGTGGAGCGGCCTCCAGAAGAGCGGCTTACGTTTAAATGCCGGAATCCGGTACTCCTCAGGTGTCTGCAGGCGCATCACGGTAATCCGGAATGGGACAGACTGCACGATATCAAGATTGTTGACCGCCTTTACGACCCAACTGGCCGTATCGCCCATCGCCAAGTCAATATCATCCTTCTTGGAAACACTGACATACAGCAACTTGTTAGGAATCCAAACCGAACTCTTGTCACTATGGGTTTCGCCGTTTAAATCGGTGACGATGGCCTCGATATCCAGCATGCAAGATATGGGACCGAGCGGATAACGGAACTCGAAACGGCCGTCCCGCTCCGTAAATACCTCAATCTGACTGCTTTGGGATTCGCCTCGCATCTGTACATGCAACGCGACTGCTGCGTTGGCAATCGGCAAACCGTTGAGGGCGGTCACTGTGCCGTGGATGGTAAGCGAGTCGCCGGCGGCCACCTGCTGCGAGTCGGGTTCCAACTTCACCTTGAAAGTGGGGAGTTTGTACTCGGCCACCTCGATTCGCTGACTTTCGGGCCATATTCTGCGGTGTTTGTACCCTCTTTCCTCGTCTTTTCCAGAATATACGGTTAAGGTGTATTTGTCCACTATTTGTGGCAAGTGGAACTCCCCAGAGACACTCCCGTATTCGGAGGTGATGAGCTGTAGTGTATCGGAAGAGTTGGATTTGCTGCCCTTAAGGACGGCAATAACCGGCATATTCTTGACAGCCTTGCCATTTTTGGACAGCACGTATTTGAAATGAACCGTCTGTCCCGGACGGTACAAGGTCCTGTCGGTGAAAAGCTGCGGATAATAGTAATTGGAGAAAATATGGTGGCGATAATGACGACGATTAGATGAAGGCTCCGCCTCCTCTTCTACTTCGTACTCCACCTTATTATCAAGGATAGAATAATTTGTACCCCAAAACATAATAAAACCGCCCAAAAGGTTGTCTGTATAGTGTATTTCTCCAAAACGGTTGGTGTATAGTGCGTGCGGACAATCTGTCTTGACCCGCATCTTGCGGAGAGGCTCACCGGTGCGCCGGTCGTTGACAGCCAAATATTTCTTGTTGACAGCGTTCCAATTGGCGATTTTGAGGCGGGTGACACGGAATTCTGCGGTCATCAGCAGTCCGGCCTCATCCAGTTCGGGACGCGTGTGGAAACAGAACAGATAGCTCCCGACGGGCAGGGAGTCCATCCAGAGTTCCGTAGTGGAAAAACGGCTTTGATCTTTGACATCCAAGTCAAAACGCTGAATGTGGAGCGGCGAAGTCGTGAGCAAATCGGGATACATCTTAAGGAGCGAGACATATTCCTCTTTGCTTCCGGCATCAGAACCATTCCAAAAGCGAAAGCGGGAATTGGGATAAACGCTAACATAGAGGTTTTCCAGATTCCGATACTGCACGGGGATGCGTAGTTTGTGGCCGAGGGTCAGGTCGGTGGGAGCATCGAAAAGCGAGAGGGAGGGGAGGGTGAGTGCTTCGATATAGTAGGCGGCATTTTGCGCATACATCTTCAGGAGGGCATTGGCGTATGGTTCTGTGCCGCACTGTTTTAGCACTTTCTCGAAATAGCCTAACGCACGGTTTTTGTATCCGGTGACGCGGTCGGCAATCTGGTCGGCGGCAGCGAGCAGTAGTCCGCGCTCGTAGTCGAAGGCGATGTCTGGACCGTAAGCGTTCTCCAATGAGTCGAGCAGCTTCCATGCGGCTGAAGCATTCACATCTTCTTCGATATCTGGATAACGGAAATGTAGTCGTTGTATCTCGTAATCTATCAGAATGTTACGTTCCTTATGAGCGGTCATGGCTTCGTCAATCAGCCCGATGGCCAATTCAGGTTCCTTGTCGCCTACCATGCGGATGCAGCTTTGGTAGAGCACATCATTGAGGGTCGGCCGTAGGAAGCGCATCTCCAGCTCGTTGGTGAGCAGGAAGTCCCAGCGGTGCGTGAGGATGGGTACGTCGCGGGGCATCGCGTCGAAGCAGGCGAAATAGTGCTTCTTTGCAACTTTGCGGTAGTTTTCCGCCGACCATTCCTCCATATTCTGGAAGCAGGCATTGTGCAGGGTAGCCGCGTCGGGGTCGAGAGGTTTCGTCGGGTACAGCATCATCCCGATAAGATAGTGGTAGAGACACTGGTATAGGGTGCTGTCCGGATCGCCCCAGCAGGCAGCGTCGTTGCGCCGCCGTAGCGAGTCGAGCCAGATCACCGACTCTTGCACGGTCTGGTTCTGATACAATCGGTCGAACATCAACCGTTTGTAGTTCACGATGAAGAGGTGGTAGGCGTTGTGCTCCGCTTCGGCCTTCCACCCGATGGTGTCGAGCATCGAGCGTTGGTCGCGCACGTAATACTCCCGGATGTCGTCGTACAGCGTCCACAAATGGTCGAAAGAGCGCTCGTCGGGACGCTGGGCGTGGGACGTGATGGTTAGGCCCGCGAATATTACGAGCAATAATAATCTGGAAATGTGACGGTTACCTCTCATGATCGTTTTTTGCGAATACAATTTATATAATGATGCAAAAAATCCAAATGGTTGCACATTGTTGATGTTTTTTTGTCGCTGTACCATTCCGCAGCCGACGATAGGAGGCGGCGGAATCTCGGACTCGCAAGAGAATACATTTCTCTACGCCACGGTGACGGCCGTCCCTGATGCGGTGACCATCAGCATGCCGTTGTTCTGGCCGAGCACCTCATAGTCGAGGTCGATGCCGACCACGGCGTTAGCGCCCTTCTCCATGGCACGCTGTTCCAATTCTCGAAGCGCGGCTTCACGGGCATTCGTCAGCTCGTCCTCGTATGAGCTTGAGCGGCCGCCTACAATATTGCGGACTCCTGCGAAGAAATCCCTCACGAAGTTTACGCCGGCAATCACCTCGCCGAACACGACGCCGTGATAGTTCACAATCTGTTTACCTTCAATGGTTGGTGTGGTGGTTAAAATCATAATGGTGAAATTTTGAATGAATGCGCAAAAATACAATTTTAATGGTTATGGGTTATGGGTTATAGGTTATAGGTTATAGGTTATTGAAGTAGAGCCGTTATATTATGGCGGCTCTATTTATTACGGCTCTACGAGTTATTCGCCCGCTAATAGCTCCAGCAACCGCACTTGATACAAGAACTCGCACTTCGCCTGCGCGAGGTTGGCGGCGGACTGCAGGTAGTTGTTCTTCGCCTCGTTGAAGGCGGTGCCGGTGGATTTGCCGGCTTCGTACAAGGCGGTTTCCAAATCGAAGGCCTCCTTCGCACTGATTTCCGCTGCCTGACTGCTGGCATACTTGTCCTTGGAGGCTACCGCGTTGAAGTAGGCCTGCTGGATCTCCTTATACAAGGTTTTCTTCACGTTTTCAGTCTGTATCTGTTGGCTTTCGAGCTGCAATTTGGCCATTTTTACGTTGTTGCGGGTCTCCAAACGGTCGAAAATCGGGATATTGAGCGAAACACCTACATACGGACTGAAGTTGTCGCGCAGCTGCTCGCCGAAGCCCTTGGAGGTGCGTCCTAACAGCGCGTAGTAGTCGGTGACCAGACCTCCGTTCATCGTCAGCGTTGGCCACCAGCCGCCCTTGGCGAGGGCGATGTTGGTCTTCGCGTAGTCGGTGCGGATCTCTTCGGCCCTCACCGCCGCACGATGTTGCAACGCCTCTTGGAAGATTTGCTCCGGGGTCGGCAACTCGACAGGCGGGGCGGTCTCAAGTACCGGCTCCGCAATGACGAACCCTATGGGTGACTCCAACTCCAACAGCTGGGTCATGTCCAACGTGGCCGCCAGCAAACTGTTGTGCGCCTGCGTGTAGGTGAGGCGGCTCTGCGCGAGGGTTGATTTGCGCGCAGAGACCTCTGCCGGCCCGATCTTGCCCAGCTCGTAGAGGGCGGTCAACCGCTCCACCTGCGCCGAGTCGATGGCGATCTGCAGCTTCGCGACCTCGCAGACCTCCATCTGGTAGAGAATTTGCATGTAGGCCTGCGTTACCGCGATGCGGATGTCCTCTTTGGCTTTGTCGCAGTCGGCGGCGGCAGCCTCTAGGTTTAGTTTCCCCATCTCGATGTTGTTCTTCACACGCAAACCCGTGAACAGGTTCATGGTGCCGCCCAACCCGAAGGAGGTGTTGGCGGTGTTGGAACTCACATAGGTGTTGTACTCGGATAGTCCCCTGCCGAAGGAGAAGTTCTGCGACGCGTTCACCTGCACTGTCGGCCATACGCTGTTCTTGGCCGTGTTCAGCTCCACCTCCCGCTGCGACTTCATTATCTCGCTCTGCTTGACTGTCAGATTGTGGTCGATGGCATACTGGATGCACGCGTCGAGGGTCCAAGGGGACTGCGTGGTGGTCTGGGCGGTTGCGAGAGACATACATGCTGTCATGATGGCCACCAAGCCCCACACTGCGCTCCGCTGGTGTGGGGTTAATTGCGCTTCGCGCGTCTTGCCCCTCCGGGGCTGCTTAAGGAAGTTGTATATCATATATGCAGGCATTTCGTTTTAACTGCTAACTACTAACTACTAACTACAAACTGCTAACTACCTTCGTGCCTCGCACTTTCTCTCCTTCCTTCAGCCCGCTAGTCACCACGATGTGGATGCCGTCACTGAGGCCGGTGGTGATGGCGCGGCGGTCGTAGGAGGTGCCGTTCTTGACATAGACGAAGGTGGAGTCACCGGAGAATTCGAGGGCGCTCTCGGGGATGGCAAGGACGTGCTCCGCACTCTCCAAGGTGAGCTCGGCGTTGGCACTGTAACCGGAACGGATCTTGTTGTCCTGCTGCGGTTTGACGGCGGCGCGGATCTCGAACTGGTTGGCGCCGTTGTTCTGCACGGCCTTCGGGGAAATGTACTCCAGCACGGCATCGAACGTGTAGTTCTGCAACGCCCCGATGGTGATCTTCAGCGGCATTCCCTCGCGCAAGGTGCCGACCTCGGTCTCATCGACGTTGCCCTTGAAGATCAGGTCGTTCATGTCGGCGACGGTGGCCACGGTGGTGCCGTCGTTCAAGGTGTTGGCCTGGATGACGGAATTACCCACTTTGACGGGGATGTCGAGGATCAGACCCGAGATGGTGGAGCGGATGAGCGTGGAGCTGGACTTGGCGTTGGCGGAGGAAACGCCGTCGCGGATGATTTCCAATGCATCCTGCGACGCCGACTTCTCCTCACGCGCCTGCTGCAACGCCTGCGTCACCTTCTCGAACTCTTCATTGCTGACCAACTTCTTGTCATAGAGGGCTTTCTCGCGGTCGTAGTTGGCCTTGGCTTGGTTGTAGTTGATGTCGGCCAGGCGCACACGGCTCTGCGCGGCGCTCAGCGAGTTCATGTCGGGAATGACCTTGAGCTTGGCGATGACCTCGTTTTCCTTCACCTCCTGACCGGCCTCCTTGTACAACTCGGCGATGATGCCGTTGATCTGCGGCTTCACGGCGACCTCGTTGCGCGGGCCTATTTGTCCGGTTATCAGCGTCTTCCGACTGATATCCATGTAGGCGACCTCGTGCTCGTTGAAGATCTCCTTCTCGGGCCGCGATTTCTTGAAGAGGAACACGAAGGTTCCGATGAACACCAGGGCTATCAGCGCCCCGATTGCGTATTTTAGTGTCTTTTTCATTGTATATTAGGGTTTTCGTTATATATCATCGCTGTTCCCGCAGTCCGAACCTGACTGCCTTGTCAAGCCCCACACTGCGCTCCGCTTGTATGGGGTTAATTGCGCTATCGCGCGTCTTGCCCCTCCGGGGCTGCTCAAGGAAGATATTATTCATAATTCATAATTCTACATTCTACATTTTATTCGTCCCTCATCGCGTCCACCGGCTTGATGTGCATCGCGCGGTAGGCGGGGGCGATGCCGGCGAGGAGGCCGAGGAGCATCAGCAGGAGCAGGGCCGAGATGGCGGTGCCGAACTGGATCTGGAAGACGGCCTTGTGCTGGGAAATTACTTCGAGGAGGTTGAGGAGTAGCACGGAGAAGACGATGCCGGAGAGGCCAGCGACGATGGTGAGAGTGATGCCTTCGAAGATGATCTGCGAAAGGATGTCTCGCGGGGTGGCCCCGATGGCACGCCGGATGCCGATCTCCACCGTTCGCTCGCGCACGACCACCAACATGATATTGCTCACTCCGATGGCACCGGCCAACAGCGTGCCAATGCCCACCAACCAAATCAGAAAGTTGATGCCGCGGAAGAGATTGTCGATGATGCTGAACATTACCTCCATGTTGAGCATCATGATGGCCTCCTTGTCGTCGGGGGCGATATAGTGCTGACGGGCAACCACTTGCCGGATTCTACCCTCCAAGTCTCCCATGTTGACACCCTGTCGCCCGACGGCACAAATCATACCCACCACTTCGCCGCTGTTCAGGATGTCGCGCATCACCGTGATGGGGATGGTGACCTCGTCCGCGTTGTTGCCGCCAAGATTGATGTTGGAGGTGCTGACATCCACGCCAATCACCTGATAGTAAATGCCATTCACGTTGATAAACGCTCCGCAGGGATCGTCGCCGTCGGGGAACAACGTCTTCCAGACGCGCTCGCCGATGACGCAGACTTTCCGCTTGTGCGCCACATCGACCTGGTTAAGGTATCGCCCGAACTTCATCGTGGGCGCCTGCACCTTCACGTAGTCTGCCTGCACACCCTTGGCAGAGCAACTGGCGGTGAACTCGTCGCGGGTGGCGGTGTAGCCCCATTGCGGCAGCGACGGGGTGACAACCTCCAACTCGGGTACCAGCGCCTTCAGCCGCTCAATGTCCTTATACTGTAGATTCCAGCTCCGACCCTCCTTGAATCCCTTATACGGCTTGGTAGTTTCGTTCGCCGCGATGATGACGGTGTTGGTGGCGAATCCGTCGAAGTTCTTTTCTAACAGTTGTTTAAGGCCGTTGCCGCCGCCGATGAGGAAGAGCAACATGAAGAGACCCCAGAATATGCCGAAGCCCGTGAGGAAGCTGCGCCGCTTGTTCCGCGTCAGCGCGTCCATAATTTCTCTGTATGTATCGGTGTCGAATCGCACTTGTAATGGTTATTGGTTATGGGTTATTGGTTATTGAGGGTAACAGCCAACAGCCAACTGCTAACTACTAACTGCTAACTGCTAACTGCTAACTATTGATAGCCAATAGCTAAGTCTCGTTAAGGGCTTCAATTGGACGGATACGGGCGGCTTTCATCGCGGGGGAGAGGCCGGCGAGGGTGCCGGCGACAACCAGCAGGATGGTGACGCCGAAGGAGATGCTGAGGCTGACGGTCGGGTTAACGAATAGTCGGACGGTCTCGCCGAAAAACTCTACCGACGACTGTCCCACGGTCATCTTCATTACCTCGCAAGCGACCATGCCGAGGAACATCCCGATGTAGCCGAACAGCGCGGTGATGGAGACGCTCTCCGCGAGAATCAGCTTCATGACGGCCCACGGCGATGCGCCGATGGCCTTGCGGACGCCGAACTCGCGGGTGCGCTCCTTGACGGTGATCAGCATGATGTTGGAAACGCCAACGATGCCGCCCACCAGCGTGAGAATGCCCAACACCCACAACGCCGTGCGGATGTAGTGCGTCCCCTTATTCATCTGCATATTCTGCGTGAAACGGTTCCAAATCCAGATGGAACTTTCATCGTCGGGAGCCGCCTTGTGCGCCCGATTGAGCGCGGCGCGGTAGGTCTTCTCAAACTGCTCGTTCTCCTCTTCGGTCGTTAATCCGTGGAACGAGAAGTTGATTTGATCCACGCTATTGGTTTCATTCATAAGTACTTGCATGGTGGTAACAGGTACAAAGTCTTCCACACGTTGCGCCGTGCGGTCGGTCTTATAGACCCCCACCACTTGCCATGTGATACCGCCAGCCGTCACCGTCTTGCCAATCATGGAGGCGTAATCCTCGCCGCCGTTCATCAGCTCGATGGCGTGGGAAGCGGCCAAAACGATGGCTTTTCGCTGCATCTGGATGTCGTTTTGGTTGATAAACCGCCCTTCGAACATCTCGATTCGGTTCATTTCTTGCAAAGTCGGATAACAACCGTTCAAATAGGCCGATATGTGTCGGTTGTTGAAAACCAAGGTATAAGGGCCTTTGAAGAGTTCAGGGGAGATTTTGTCCACATGCTCCGCAAACAGCGCACTTTGGGTAAGGACTATATCATTATCATTCAATAAAATGCGACGACCGGTCTGGTAGCCGTTGGCGGGTTTGCTCGTCACCCCGCCGAACACCGCCATGGTGTTGGTGGCGAAGCGGTCGCCCTGGTTCATGAAAGCGTTCATCAAGCCATTGCCCGCACCGAGCAGCACGATTAGCATGAAGATACCCCATGCGACCGCAAACCCCGTGAGGGCGGTGCGCAGCTTGTTGCGCCGGATGGACTCCCAAATCTCTGTCAGCAGGTCTTTCATAGCTATTTCATGATGGTTTCGGTGCCGAAAATGGAGGATTGGTGCTGCTCGTTGAGCGTCGTCTCGCCGATGATGCCGTCCTTGATGTGGATGATCTTGTCGGTGCAGTTGGCCACGCCGCTCTCGTGCGTCACCACGATGATGGTGACCTTCTCCGTGCGGTTGAGCTCGGTGAGGAGGTTCATTACCTCCACAGAGGTCTTTGAGTCGAGGGCGCCCGTGGGCTCGTCGGCCAGCAGGATGCGCGGTCGGGTGATGAGTGCCCGCGCGATAGCCACACGCTGTTTCTGTCCACCCGAAAGTTCGTTGGGATAGTGCGTGGCCCAGTCGGCCAGACCGAAATGCTCCAGATAGCTCATGGCCAGTTCGTTACGTTTCTTACGACTCACCCCCTGATAGTAGAGCGGCAGTTCCACGTTTTCCACCGCCGTCTTGAAGTTGATGAGGTTGAACGACTGGAACACGAAGCCAATCAGTCGGTTACGGTAGTGCGCCGCCTCCTTCTCACTCAAATCCTTGATGAGGTTGCCGTCTAACCAGTATTCGCCTTCGTCGTAGTTGTCGAGGATGCCGAGGATGTTCAGCAGGGTCGATTTCCCCGACCCGGACGCGCCCATGATGGAGACGAACTCGCCCTCGTCAATCCCGAGGTCGATGCCCTTCAACACGTGCAACGGTTGGCCGTTGTTGTAAGTCTTGTGGATTTGCCGTAAGTCGATTAACATAATTATGAATTCAGAATTATGAATTATGAATAAATATATAGCTAAAAGCCAAAAGCCAAAAGCCAATAGCTAAATATCTGCAGATGCTGTGTCTGAGTGAGTAACACCTTTCTTCGTACTGATATTAAGATTCACCCCCTTGTCCGGATTCGTTTGGATGGTGATGTCGTAGGTGGTGTTTTCGTCGCGGAGCTCGTCAAGGACGGGATCGATGATGCTGTCGAGCTCTTTGGTGCCGTAGTAGCTGTCGGTGTTGGTGTAGCCGTTTTCATCGAACCAGCGTTCCAGATTTTCACCGGTGCGCTCCAGACGGCGGTTGACGTCGTCGCGCTTGCTCATTTCGATACCGAAGCCGATAATGCCGAAGAGGCTAAGTATCCAAACGGTCAGCAGAATCCAACCGACGCCCTTGCGCTTGGGCTCACCACCCGCCGCGCGCACGCACAGGATGGCGATGCCGATGACGGGACAGAGCAGGAAGAGGGCGCAGCTGCCCAGCAACCCCATGTCGATGGCGTTGCCGAAGCTGCCGGGATCGTGGGTGAGCAGGGCCACGAACATGGCGATGAAGATGCCTAACACGCACAGCGCCAAACTGACACCGATGACGACACCGATGACTATTAGACAGATTTTCAGGATCTTGCCGAAGGTGGTGGCACCGTCGCTGTGGACAACCGGTTCCATCTGGAAGTTGTCAATGTTTTCCAGTGTCGGTTCGATGCCGTACATTTCCAGGAATTGTGCTTTCGTTTTGGCCTCGGGCATCGCGATGAGCAGGATGAGGTAAACGAGAATGCCCCAACCGAGGCTGGCGAAGGCGAGAATGACGAACAGGATGCGCACGATGGCCGGATCGAGGTCGAAATAGGCCGCCAGACCGCTTGCCACGCCGCTGACCATGCGGTCGTTGCTGTTGCGATAGAGCTTGCGCGCTTTGCGCGGCTGCCGGTTCATGGTCCGGTCGCTGTTATCGCTACTGGAGGTGTTGTCTGCAAAATTGTTGGCGGTTGCTTGTCCTTCACCGCTTTCGTCCTCGAACTCTTCGGGTTTTCCGATGACCTCGATAACTTCCTCCACATCGTTGATTTCCACGACGTTGCGGTTCTGGAGTTTATAGGTCAGCAGCTCGGCCATGCGCTCCTCGATGTCGCGGACGATTTCCGCACGCTCATCTTCGGGAAAACGTTTTTCAATGTCGGCGAGATATTGACTCAGCCGGTCGCAGGCGTCCTCGTCGATGTTGAACACGAATCCGCCTAAATTGATAGTGACTGTCTTTTTCATATTTATTTGAATGGTTATGGGTTATCGGTTATTGGTTATTGAAGCTGGTGATTTGTGACTTGTGATTAGCATTCATCGTTTTATCGTCTTTCATCGCTTTTTCATCGTTTTTCATCGCTTTTTCATCGTTTTTCATCGCTTTTTCATCGTTCTTCATCGTTTTTTCATCGTTTTTCAAATGTTCCACCGCCTCCTTCAGCTCTTCCCATCCCGCTTCCAGTTCTGCGAGGAACTCCTGACCGGCTTCGGTGAGCTCGTAATACTTGCGCGGGGGACCGGAAAGGGACTCCTGCCACTCGTATTGCAGGATGCCGTTGTTCTTCAGTCGCGAGAGGAGAGGGTAGAGGGTGCCTTCCACCACAATCATCCTCGCTTCCTTCAGCTCGTTGATGATGTCGGAGACGTATGCGGGCTTCTTGCTGATAATCAAAAGAATACAGTATTCCAAGTAGCCTTTGCGCATCTGCGATTTTACATTTTCAGCATTGATATTCATCTCTATTTGCTTTGAAGTTTGACGCCGCAAAAATACAAAAATTTTAGTACCTTGTATCGCATAGTACTAAAAAAATTAATTTTTTTTTCGTCAGATTAAAATTTGGAACATAGATTGTCATGTTGCATAAAAAATATTTATCTTTGCCGATTGTTTAGGCAAACGCAAATTTGTACAAATATATTATATAGTTATGGATATTAGATTTACTTTTCAAGATGCAATGTTTGCTCTTGACAATCAGAAAGTTGAGAATAGAAAGAAAGACGCTGAGGCCGCGTTGCAGACCGCACTGAACAAGACCGGCCGCGGCAACGATTTCCTCGGCTGGATCACCCTTCCGAGCGATGTGACGGAGGACGACATCGTCCGCATTGAGGAGTGCGCCGCGCGTATGGCCGCCAAATCGGAGGTGGTCGTGGTGGTCGGCATCGGCGGCTCCTACCTAGGCGCCCGTGCCGTCATCGAGGCCCTGCAGCACTCCTTCGCCCCCTACGTGAAGGGCAAATACCCGCATATCCTCTATGCGGGCAACAACATCAACGAGGACTATCTGCATGATTTACTGGATGTTCTCGACAACCGCGACTACTCCGTGGTGGTGATCTCCAAGTCGGGCACGACCACCGAGCCCGCGCTCGCGTTCCGCATCCTGAAGCAGCACTGCGAGAAGAAATACGGCGTGGAGGCTGCCAAGGAGCGCATCGTGGCCATCACGGACAAGGCCCGCGGCGCCCTGAAGACCCTCGCCGACAAGGAAGGCTATCCCACCTTCGTGATTCCCGACGATGTGGGCGGCCGCTATTCCGTGCTCACCCCCGTGGGTCTGCTGCCCATCGCGATGGCCGGCTTCAACATCCGCCAGCTGCTGCAGGGTGCGAAAGACATGCAGAAGTTCGTGGCTGAACATAAAACCTACGACGAGAACCCGCTGTTGCAATACGCTTTGGTTCGTAATTTGCTGTATGAAAGTGGATTGAAGGTTGAACTGCTCACCTCCTTCGAGCCGCAGCTCTTCTACTTTATCGAGTGGTTCAAGCAGCTGTTTGGTGAGAGCGAGGGCAAGGAACACAAGGGCATCTTCCCCGCCGGCGCCATCTTCTCCACCGATCTGCACTCCCTCGGTCAGTACATCCAGGAGGGCACACGACAGATATTCGAGACGGTGCTCGCCATCGATGCAGTCCACCATCGCGTCAACATCCCCGAGGATGCCGAGAATCTCGACAACCTGAACTACCTGCAGCATCGCACCATCCATGAAATCAACCAGATAGCTCGCAAGGGCACGTGTCTCGCACACGTTGATGGTCAGGTACCAAACCTCTGCATCACGATTCCTGAAATCAATGAGTATCACCTCGGCGAGCTGATCTACTTCTTCGAAATGAGCTGTGCCGTAAGCGGTTACATGCTCGGCGTGAACCCGTTCGACCAGCCCGGCGTGGAAGCGTACAAGAAGAATATGTTCCGCCTGTTGGGAAAACCTGGGGTGAAATAGTTAGCAGTTAGTAGTTAGCAGTTAGTAGTTGGCCCTGAACCAATAGTCAATAGTCAATGGTCAATGGTCAATGGTCAGAAAGTGCTAACAAAATAATAAAATCAACGAAATAGTGCAAGGTTTTATCTTCACCTTCTTCGCCCTTTACGTGGTGATGCTGTTCGTCATTACGGGGTTTACCTCGCGCAAGACGGACAAGATGAGTTACTTTACTGGAAACCGTAAGTCACCCTGGTTTGTGGTGGCTTACGGCATGATTGGCAGTTCGCTGTCGGGTGTGACGTTTATGTCGGTGCCCGGCGACGTTTATACCACACAGTTCACCTATTTGGGAGTGGTCTTCGGCTACATCCTCGGCTACATCGTCATCGGGTTGCTGCTGCTGCCGCTCTATTACCGGCTCAACGTGACCTCCATCTACGAATATCTTGGAAAGCGCATCGGTAACGAGGCGCACAAGACGGGCGCACTGTTCTTCTTCTTGTCGAGATTGCTCGGTTCGGCGTTGCGTATGTATTTGGTAATCTTTGTGTTGCAGATCTTTGTCTTCGATGGCTGGAACATCCCGATCTGGGCCACGGCCATCGTGATGATTGCCATCATCCTGCTCTACACGTTCCGAGGCGGCATCAAGACCGTGGTGTGGACGGACATGCTGCAGACCACCTTTCTGATTGGCGCACTGATTATTACGATTGTGGTGATCATGCGCAACATGGGCGGGTCGTTCAGCGATATATGGGCGCAGATGGCCACTGTGGGCAAGGACGGCACCGACTGCCGCACCATATTCAACACCGACTGGCGCAACAACAGCTACTTCCTGAAGCAGGTGTTTGGCGGCATGTTCATCACCATCGCGATGACCGGTCTGGATCAGGATATGATGCAGAAGAACCTGTCTTGCAAGTCGTTGCGGGAATCGCAGCGCAATATGTTCTCGTTCACCTGCATTCTGGTGGTCGTCAACATCCTCTTCCTGCTGTTAGGCGGCATGTTGCTTGTCTTCGCGCAGCACAACGGCGTGGATGTCAGTCAGTTCCCCACCGACCGCATCTATCCGGAGATAGCCTTCAACTATTTGGGCAAGGTGGGTGCGTTAGTCTTCGTGTTCGGACTCATTTCGGCGGGCTTCTCTAGTGCAGACGGCACCTTCACGGCTCTTACGACCACCGTCTGTTACGACCTCCTCGACATCGAGAAGCGTTTTCCCTCTGAGAAGCAGCAGATTAACGTGCGTCGCATCGTCCACCTGATCATCTCCGCGCTCTTCCTGACGGTGATCCTCATCGTCTCGCAGCACCACAACGACGCGCTCATTCGCATCATCTTCATGGTGGCCTCCTACACCTACGGCCCGATTTTGGGCTTGTTCACGTTCGGTATGTTCACCAAGCGGGAGATTCCGCAGTCGCGCCGCTGGCTCGTCCCGGTCATCGCCCTCGGCATCCCAGTCCTCTGCTATATCCTGGCTACGCATTCACAGCAATGGCTTTGCGGCTACAAGTTCGGCTACGAACTGCTGATTGTCAACGGGTTGCTGGTGTTCGGGGCGTTGGTTGCGGCGAGCGGGAAATCAGTTAGTAGTTAGTAGTTAGTAGTTAGCAGTTGAGGGGGAACATGCGATGACACGATGAAAACCGATGAAAGGGCGATGAAATAAAGTCCCGGTAGGGACCAAAGCTCGGTAGGGAAGCGTCGCCACCTCCGCGCCGGCTCGCCCAAAAATAAAGTGAATTCATCGGCAATCATGTTGATTTGTGCTGGTCATCATTGTGCTGATGTGTCACATCGGTTCTGTTCATAATTCTGTTGATAATTTTTCTTGAGCCACATACAATATCGTAGTATTTTTACTATTTTTGCGGTGCTGAAAATAAAATGTTTTTGAACCGTGAAAGTAGTAAAAACAACTAGAATACTGAAAATGCTGGCGGATGATGGATGGTATATAGTGCATCAGCGTGGGAGTCATCGTCAATTCCGGCATCCGGAGAAAAAAGGCAAGGTGACGGTGAATGGAAAACCGAGTGATGACACTTGGGGCGCAGAGCTGAGAAGCATTGAGAAACAATCAGGGTTGATTTTTTAATTCCGAAGAAGCAGATATTATGGAAGAAGTAGTCATTTCAACATCAAGAACGGAGAAAGGATACAGCGGCAGTTGCGAACTGTTGCCGGGCTGGGTTGTCGCCTTTTCGGGTGATTTTTCGAGCTTTATTGATTATGTGCGCGAAAGCATAGATTTTTTCATCGATTGCGCGAAAGAGGACAAGGAAGAATATCCTGCCATATTCGACCAATCGTATAGTTTGGTCTTCAAGATGGATATCCAAAGCATCCTATACTGCTATGATAAGATACTGACCCGTGCGGCGTTATCGCGCCTGACGGGCATCAACGAACGACAGTTGGGTCATTACATCTGTGGCAGGAGCAAACCTCGTCCGGCACAGAGCGGGAAAATCGTCCATGCGTTGCACGCGTTAGGACGGGAACTGCAGGCCGTGTGCGTATAGAAATACGCAATCAGAATCTCCATTGGAAACCTAAGACAACGGCGCGTCTGTTGGCCCTGTTTTCCTCAATCCAATAGTTCTGTTGGTCTTCCGATTCGTAGTTGGTTGTAATAGTCTGATCCAGCAGGTCGCGTCCTTCTAAGAACAAAGAGAATTGCTTGAAGTCTTTTTGGGCGCGTACATTGAGCACAAACCTTGATTTCTGGGAGGAATAATAAGTGATTGTCTTGCTTTTGTAGAAAGCGTCCGCCGCAACACTCCACCCCTTTCCCAAATGAGCTGCGATATCGGCGTTGAGGCGCCAGTCAAAGGCTTTTTTGACGGGGGATTCAACATTCTTGGGCGTGAGCTGCAACAGATTAAAAACGACAACGGCATTAGCCTCGATAATCTTTCCTCGCCAGCCTAACTTCTGCGAAAAACTGACAGAACGGTTGTCTGACGAGTTTACCCAGTGGAAAACCTTAAACCGGTATCCATCAATGTCCTCGTATTCCCAAGTCTTGTCTATCGCGTTGTCCACACAGGTGTAGGCGACGGAAGACTGGGCGAAGAAACGGGACTGTTTGAATTCGTATTCAAGTGCATAGCGACGCGTATGTGTCGATAAGAGTTGGTCATTGCCTTTGTATATTTGGTCAATGTAGTCAACGGTCCTGTCGTACCAACAGAGTTTGTCGTAATCCGGGTGTTTGACACTCATCTGGTTGGTCAGGCTAAGGGAGTGCTTTGGTGATATGGTCCATTTCACCTTGGCTCTGCCTACCGGAGCCACATCGTTGAGGCTCATGGGATGGTGACAGGTGTCGTCATTGATGCGGCGGGCATAAATATCAGCGCCGTAGTCGGCATGAATCTCGATACTCTTCCAGCTGAAATCAGCAGCTAAAAAAGGTTCAACACTCACACCCCAGAAATTGAATCTGTCCTGTAAGTTGATGGAATCCTGTAAAATAGCAGTTTCATCGCCTAAAATGAATCGGGTGGTGCTTCTATCGTCCTCAAGGACGTTCGTTGCCGCAAGGCGAACGCCGGGGGTGAGATACAGCTTGGCCGTTTTGTCTATAAGGGTGTTTTTCAAAAAAATGTCCCCATCTATATTGAAAGTGTTTCTGCCGGATGTGCTCAAATAGCTCCAGGAGCTGTCTATGTGCTCAAGATCCCCGCTTTTAGACGTCGTCCATGTATCCCTCGTGTTGTTGTGGATCATTTGGGCCGCGAGGGAGCTTTGCAATATATTACGCCCCTCGTTAAAACTTCGGTAGGTTTTAAATCCGGTCCCCACTTTGTGCTCATCCATGGCATGAATATCATTGTAATAAGTGTATTGGTCCCATGTTTCAAGGTCGCCTTTTCCTCGCAGGGTATGCAAGTTGTCCCTGTTATTGGCATATTGGTACAGAATCCATGCCGAGTATCTCCTGTCCTTGGATGGTGTCCAAAGAAAATCCGATTTCAGATTGCTGGTAAGAGGATTTGTGGTGTTATATTTATAGAGAGCGCTAATCTTATTGCCATTGAAATCAAAACGGACTTTGTCGGTGGTATTCGGTTCCCATTTCCCGTTTATCGAGGTATTCCAGCTGAAATAGTCTGTCTTGTAGTGCAGTTGGAACTCTCCTTGCAACAATCCATGATACATAGGGGCATAACCGTTGGCGATGTTGCCTTGCAGGCCTCCAAAACCGCCAAGCAGGTCCACACTTCCCGACCATTGCGCCCGTAATGGGATACACCATGCCAAAAGGGCGATCCCGAGGAGATAACGGAGAGGTTTATTCGCGATTTTATGTAACATCATAAATTTTATTTTTCGTGACAGGCAAGTCATATTGCTTTTCTTTTTTTAAGACAACTATTTGAAATCCAAGACAAAGGTGCGTCTTTCGCCCTTGCTTATACTTTATTCAAGGATTCTGCAAAAATACGATTTTTTTTGAAATAAAATGTATCTTTGCAGCTTCAAATGACATTTGGATATGAAAAGGATTACGACAATGCTCTCCCTCTTGCTCCTCGCGCACGTCATCTTCGCGCAGAAACCGCCGCGTCTTGTGCCGGTGGAGATCACGGAGATGGTGTCGGTGGACAGCATTGAAGACCAAGATACTAAGCCTAACCTTTGTCCGGAATGGGTGGACACGAACATTCGGTTCACCGCCTGTTTGAATGCGGATGGGGTGGTGGGATATCTGCTTGAGCCTAAGGATGATTCATATCTCAAACAAATGGCTTTTGGGCATTTCGATATGGACTCGAGATGTTGTGGTGCAGGGTTGCGGGAAGTGCAGCGGGCGGAAGTCTTGTTTGCGAAAGTCATGGACTTGCGGGTTGATTCGGCGCAGCGCATTCATAGGGCGTTCACAGCCCCTCGGTTTTATCAATATGATCGGCAGTATGTTTTCTTTCTGAATTCGGATGGAGATACCTGCGTGCATATCAATTGCATCCTGCGGGAAGAATCGATTTGTTCTTCGCGTCCCGCGCGTTACTATATTGTCGTTTGTGATGGGGACGACAGTTACTGGACTGCGGACCTGAATCTCACCCGTGGCAGGCTCCTTTCGTGTCACGTCAATGGCCCGAATCTCTATTTTGTGAATGGTCGCAACAACGAACCTCGCGGCATCTATTCAGAGACAATCTTTGAGCGCTCGTGGCCTCTGGCGGAAAAAATCTGTAGTTTCGACCAGTTACCGAATGCCGTGCAACAGGCGGTGCTGTTGCAGATGGATACCACCCAAGTGAGTGCTTATCAGCATTTTTCTCCGAAATATATGTGGAAAATCTACCAAAAGAAGAACGGAAAAGAGGTTGTCAGAAGGAAACGGTACAAGTCGGGCAACTACTACCGTGTCTATATGGACACCCTTTGCCGTGGTTACGATGTGAATGGACAGATGCTATATGTGGGAACTGAGCGATATCTAGGCTGGATTGACCGTTCGTACTTGAGTCATATCCCCGTCATAAATATGATGATGGCCGAGATAACGCGGGATTTATCCGCCCGTGGTCGCGATTTTGCAAAATATGGCGGTATCCGCTGGGCGGAGCAGGTCGGCGACCGCTACGTGCTAGCGGTCGTGTACAGGCCGCCGGTCCACGCCGATGCCCTGATTCTGTACTACACTTTCGACCACAATGGTCGTATAGAGGGGGTGACGTTCGAGGATTGGTAGTAGAGCCGCGCTGCAGCACGGCTCTACATCTGCGCGGTTCTACAAAAATAATTCCGATTGTTACACCCAAACAAAAAAAATTTTACTTTTGCCAATTCAAACTCTAATTATCAAACTCTCTACGATTCCCTAGCTTCAATAACCAATAACCTATAACCAATAACCTTTTTAAACCGATAACCAATTATTATTCACCAAAATTAATACATTATGACAAAAAAATTATTCGCTGAACTGATTGGAACGTTCGTTCTCACCCTCCTGGGCTGCGGAACGGCTATGTTCTTGGGTTGTGCCACTCCCGCTGGCGTGGTGGGCACGGCTATCGCTTTCGGTCTCACCGTGGTTGCCATGGCCTACACCATCGGCGGCATCACGGGTTGCCACATCAACCCGGCCATCACCTTCGCAGTGGCGCTTTCCGGCCGCATGACCTGGAAAGAGGCCTGCATCTACTGGATCGGCCAGTTCATCGGCGGTATCCTTGCCGGTGCTGTTCTGTTGGCACTCGTCAACATCGTGACTCCCTCCGCTGAAGGCATCGCCGAAGGCATGATGGGTCTCGGTTGCAATGGCGTGGCTAACGCTGGCGGTGTTTGGGGCGCTTGCCTCGTGGAGATCATCGCCACCTTCATCTTCGTGCTCGTGGTTCTCGGTACCACCGACAGCAAGCTCGGCGCAGGCAACCTCGCCGGTCTGGCCATCGGTCTGACCCTGATCCTTGTCCACCTGGTCTGCATCAACCTCACCGGAACTTCCGTCAACCCGGCCCGTTCCTTCGGACCTGCATTGTTCGCTGGTGGTGAGGCTCTTGCCGATGTGTGGGTGTTCATCGTAGCTCCCATGATCGGTGCTGCCCTCTCCGCATTGGTGTGGAAGGGACTGGCATGCAACAAGGAATAATCACGACATCTGTCGGTTTCCCCATTCGTAGAGACGCAAAATTTTGCGTCTCTACAATGTCTTTAAACAGGCAAGTATTGATAACAACGGTTCATCCAAATTGGGTGGACCGCTTTCCATTGATGAATATGGTGAAAACGTTATGGAAAAATTATATCTTTGCGCTTCGTTTTTAAAAATGTGAATTATGGCAAAAGAAACCAAGACGGCAAGTTGGGAGGAAATTGAACCCAAGTACAGACAACGGATTAAACGGTTGCACACGTTGAACAATGTGGCGTTCTGGGTGACGCTCGCATTGGCCGTGTTCAATGTGGGGATGTTGATTTTTCGCGGCAACAGCACCTGGGCGGAAGTCGCATTCCGCGGTGGCCAGTATTTGGCCATGTTGCTGGTACTCAAACTGCCCAGCGTCCTGCGGATGCGCTTCAAAGTAGAAGTTCCCGCCCTGCTCTCCATCGTCATCGTCCTCTTCTGCTTCTGTGCTTTGGTGCTCGGCGACGGTCTCGACTTCTACGGCAAATTCCCCTGGTGGGACTCCGTACTGCACGGTTTTTCAGGCGTTCTCCTCTCCATGATTGCGTTGTGGCTGATCCACGTCATCATGGCGGGCAACGACAAGGCCATCTACTTCAACAAGTACTTTTTGGCCCTTTTCTTAGTGATGTTTTCTTTGGGTATGGGCGCCTGCTGGGAGATCATCGAATACACCTACGATAGCATCAGCGGCACGAACACCCAGCAATTTATGGCTTCGACTACGGGTTCCCTCTTCACCGCCGAGGACATCCCGTTGTGCGGTCATGCTGCCCTGCGCGACACGATGACCGACCTGATCCTCGACCTCGTCGGTTCCCTGTTGGTGGCTATCTTCGGCATCTTCTACCACGACAAAGCAATCGAGAAATATGACATCCTTATTAAGATGATGAAGATTGATAATGAAGAATGAAGAATTATGAATTATGAATTATGAATTATGAATGAAGGTCGTAAGTGTTAGAAACGGTGTTCGTAGCCGAGTTTTATGCAGGCACCGAAGCGAGGGGGCGAGGGACTTAGCCCTGGATAGGCAACACCATCGTGATAGACCTTATCGAACCCCACTGATACGTTTGTGTTGACCCCTTGTGTTGACCCCAATTGTGAGGATGTCATTGGCAGTCAACGGGATGCGGCCTCCGAGTTCGAGCACTGTTTCGCCTATGTTAAAGCACTCTTTGGCATTTGCTGCCGTCCAAGCATTTAACCCGATGCCGAAGGAAAGGCCGCCGCGGGCGTAAAAGTGCCGTGTGTGGAATTCCATCTCAATTGGGATCCTCAGGTAATGGTAATGCTCGTTGTTCGCCGGTTTGAAAACACTTTCATAATCCAAACTGGTGTAGATTCCCCAAAATCGACTGAAGTCGTATCGGAAGCCCACTCCGCCGCCTGCTTGTATGTAGGTGTCCGACCAAAACAGGTAGCTGCACACACCTCCTGTGGCGTTCGCGGTAATGTTGAAGCCCTTGTATGTGTTTTCAGATGTTGTCGTTTGTGCATTCGCCTGTATGGAAAGTGCGAACACTGCGACGAGTAGGGGGTAATAAATTTTCTTTATCATGATATGCTTTTTTGATGAAAGAATGACGCGGCAAAGATATAAAATCCATCTATATAAATATGACGCAGAATTTTCAAAAGGTTACAATGATTATCGTAGATTTCATTCAGTCAAATTGTTATGTGATGAATGAAAGGATATTTTTGTAAAATATCGAACTCTGGCACTCCGAAAAGTTGTAAAATATCGCAGTCTGATTTCGGTACTTGAATTTGTGTATTTTTGCGGATTGATTTCGAATAACACCAAATATCACCACAATGATCAAATACAGCCAAGACATCCGCGTTGAAACCGTGGAAAACAGCGGCAACATTGAAGGCCGTATCAGTAAGAACATCATCCTCACGCCGGCGGAGATGCTGGAGCGCGCCTCGATGTTCAACATCATCACCCTCCCGTCCGGAAGCCGCATCAAGGAGCATCCGCACATCGAGGATGCGGAGATTTACTACATCTTGGAGGGCGAGGCCGAGGTCACCGACAACGGCCGCACCGCCATCATGCACGCGGGCGACGTGATGTTCACCGGCAACGGCGACCGGCATAGTATCGCAAACCACAGCGGGAAGGACGTCCGCTTCCTTGCCTGCATCTTGAAATAGACTATTGACTTTGACATTGACTTTGACTGCTAACTACTAACTGCTAACTTCTAACCCATAAATACCCCTCAACATGAAAAAACTAACAACCCTAATCCTCCTCCTCACGGCAATCGCTCCCGCTTTTGCCTGCACCAACCTCATCGTTGGCAAGAAAGCCTCGAAGGATGGCAGCGTGATGTGTACCTACAACTGCGACGGCTTCGGCTTCTCCGGGTCGCTGTTCCACAGTCCGGCGGGACGGCACGCGCCCAACGAGAAAATCGCCATCCACGGGTGGGGACCCGCGCACGAAGGACAGTTCGTGACGCAGGTGGAATATACCTACAACGTCGTCGGGCTGATGAACGAGCGGCAGGTCACCATCGTGGAGACCACCTTCGACGGACGATTGGAACTCCAGAACCGCGAGGGACTGCTCGACTACTTCTCGCTGATGCGGCTCGCCCTCCAACGCAGCGCCAACGCCCGTGAGGCCATTAAATGCATGGCTGAGCTGGTGGAAGAGTACGGCTATAACAGCAGCGGCGAGAGCATCACCATCTGCGACCCCAACGAGGCGTGGATCATGGAGATTATCGGCAAAGGAAAGGATAGGAAAGGGGCCGTCTGGGTCGCCCTGCGCATCCCCGACGACTGCATCTGCGCCCACGCCAACCTCAGCCGCATCCGCCAATTCCCGCAGGAACAAAAAAAATCCTACAAATCCATCACTGACAAACATTTGCAATACATCACCCGTCCCGAGGTCGAATGCGTCTATGCCGCCGATGTCGTCAGCTTCGCCCGCGAGATGGGCTATTTCAGTGGTAAGGATGCGGACTTTTCCTTCCGCGATGCCTACTGTCCCATCGACTTCGAGAACGTGCGCTATGCCGACGCCCGCGTTTGGAGCTTCTTCCGCCACCACTATGACGAGGCCGAGATGGACAAATACCTGCCGTATCTCAACGGCGAGTTCGACCAGTGCGATCATCTGCCGCTGTGGATCAAACCCGATGCACCGCTGTCCCTCAGAGACTTGCAGGAGGATATGCGCGACCATTTCGAGAACACCCCGTTGGACATGACTACCGACATGACCGCCGGTCCGTGGGGAATGCCCATCCGTCCGCTGCCGATGCACTTTCGCGATACGAACGGTGTGAGCTACTTCCGCGAAAGACCTATTGCCACGCAGCAGAGCGGCTTCACGATGACCTGCCAGATGCGCTCGTGGCTGCCCGACGACGTGGGCGGTGTCACCTGGTTCAACTGCGACGACGCCGACATGGTGGCCTACGTGCCGCTCTACTGCTGCATCACGCAGGTGCCCGACTGCTTCCGTCCGGAGAACAACCCCCGCGCGGAATTCAGCTTCGAGTCGGCCTTCTGGATGAACAACTGGGTGGCCAACATGGTCTATCCGCGCTACTCGATGATGATCGGCGATCTCCGCGAGGCCCAGCGCGAGTTGGAGGACTACTACTTCGCCGATCAGGACAGCGTGCTGAAAGCGGTGGAGAACATGACCCCCGCCGACCGTCGCGACTATCTCAATAAGAAGAGCATCGCCTACGCTGACAAGATGATGAAGCATTGGGACAAGTTAGCCAAATACCTGATTGTCAAATACAACGACCAAGTGGTGAAAAAGGTGGACAAAGACGGCAATTTCCAGCGTTGGGGATACGAGACGCCCGGTTACGATATCCAGTTCATCAACGCCATCGGTCCCGCCACAGGGGATCGGTATAAATTGAAGGAGGTGATTGAGAGGAGAGAGCGGTAACCACATGATGTAGAGACGCGGCGCGCCGCGTCTCTACGAGAATTGCATCACATTATAACAGGATTATGCAGGCAATCTGCCACATGGTGGGTTCGAAGTCGAAATAATAGACAGCGTCGCCCCAACGGTCTTTCTGCCGTAGGGTTTGCCCGTCGAGGTAGTAGAGCGGAGTGCCCCATCGGTCTTTCTGGCGGATGGTCTGTCCATCGAAGTAGAGTAGGGGGTCGCCCCAGCGGTCCTTCTGTCGCACCGTCTGGCCGTCGATGTAGAGCAGTGCTTGTCCCCACCGGTCCTTCTGCCGAACCTGTCGGGAGGCCGCATCGTACCACAGCAGTTTCTCACCCCAGCGGTCCTTTTGCTGGATGGTGTTCTCCTGCATGTAATACAGTTTCGCGCCCCACCGATCCTTCTGATAGACGGTTTGTGCGTGGGCCATGACGGCGAAAAGCGTGATGACAGCCATAATGGCGGATTCTCGTTTCTTCATGCGGCAAAGATACATTTTTTGAACGACAACTGGTACAACGCGGGACAACTTTAAAATGCTGTAAGAGTAAATTTTTACAATTAATACTTAATAAATCGAAAGAAAATTTATTTTAAATATGTGATTTGACGAATCCGAAAAATTAGTATTATTGCGGCCATGAAAACGGAAGATGCTATTTTTGAGGATTTAGAAACAAGATGCTGTAAATTAAAATATTACAGAGGATCGCTAATGCAATTTGCGAACGACTTGCTGACGAAGGGACGCGGCGATGGGGAAGTATGTCGGATATGTGAAATATCTCCGGTAATCATCAATGACATGAAAACGGCTGGATTGGAGTTGCACTCTAATGACATTATTGTCACGCAACGACAGATCTTCAAGTATCGGAATCACCCCAAAACGACCAAAGGCGCTAACCTCCCTGTGGAAGACTATGGAATTATCGAGGCGGCGCTGAAGAATTCCACAAACATATACGAAGACACGGTCCAGAAGCACCTAGTGTATGTGTATACACATCCTTATCGTGAAGACCGATTGATGAAGGTGGTGGTTGAGACGAATTTTAGAAGCCATGGGACTGTGGTCAACCTGGCAAAGTCGTGGGGGATCGTGCAACATGAAAACATGCGGGGTGGGCAATTCCGCCTTGTCAGATGAAAAAAAAGAGGATGCGAAGCACCCTCTTTTGTACTGGCGGAGGGAGTCGAACCCTCAATATGGTGGCTTGCAGTCAAGTCACCCCCGCTACCATGTTGCGACCATCAACCAATGTTTCAACGGCAAAAATACACTTTTTTTAATATCCCAACATTGTTCGATAAATTTTTTTGAAACCGCAAAACATTTGCAATTGACCGTTGACCGATTGGGGAAAACATCTTCCATCGAAACATCTCTGCTATCGTCCTGTGTATATTCTGCGTATAGCGTGTGTATAGCGTGTGGTGCTCAAAATGCACAAGACACACCCAGGCGACAACCTAAATCAGTCGCAAATGATTAACCCTGTCAACTCAGATCAGTCGTAAGGCACAAAAGTGACAACCTGAATTAGCGAATCACACAATTTCCAAGTATCTTTCAAGTAACTATCAAGTAACTTCCAAGTAACTTCCAAGTAACTTCCAACTCTCCGCGCGTAGGGCTATCGTGCGGCTATCGTAGGGCTAGCGTTCGGATAGCGTGTGAATACCGGCGACAACCTAAATCAGTCGCAAATGAAGAGGGCAAGAAGACTCCAAGAATGGTCCTAGAATGGTCTAAGAAGAGTCCTAGAAGGGTGAGATGACTGTCAGCCGCAGTTTTTTCTCGCCTTTGCAATACATGTTCTGAAAAATGCTATTTTTGCAAAAGTATTTGCCAAAATAGTTGAATAGTATGCCAAATTCCAAAAATGCAGATGTTCGCATCAAGGTCATTGACCGCTGTTTGAGTGACAAAAACCGCAAGTATTCGATGGCGGAGATGATGGAATTATGCAATGAGGAATTGGAACTACATGACTTTCCTCCCGTGTCGGCCATGAACACCATTCGCGGCGACATAGAACAGATTCAACGAATATACGCTCCGAATGCGGATGTGGAAAGTTTCCGGGAGGGACGTAACATCCGCTATCACTATGCCGATCCCGACTTCTCCATCTACAGGCCGCTGTTGAAGCCCGAGGAGACCGCGCAGCTCATCCAGACACTCTGCTTGCTGAAACGGTTCAAAGGGATGCCGCAGTTCGACTGGATCACCGAGATTTCCGACCGCTTGGGTGCTTCGTTGAAAATCGATGAGGTATCCACGGACGAGGTGGTCGGGTTTGACGAAAACATGGATTTGGAAGGGCTGGACCACTTCAC
The DNA here is from genome assembly GCA_900316305.1 of uncultured Bacteroidales bacterium. Taxonomy (GTDB): domain Bacteria; phylum Bacteroidota; class Bacteroidia; order Bacteroidales; family WCHB1-69; genus F23-D06. Next base: position 98,475 of record ONCM01000002.1, read on the forward strand.
GCCGTTGTTCAACGCCATCAGCGAAAAACGGACATTGTGCATCACCTACAAAAGCTTCAAGCAGGACAAGGAGGTGGAATACGTGGTCTATCCCTATTATCTGAAACAGTACAACAAGCGGTGGTTCCTGATTGCCAGGAATGAAGGTTATGAGACGTTGACCAACTACGCCCTCGACCGTATTCTGGGCATCAAAGAGACGGATGTGCCGTTCCAACCCGCCGACATCAACTTCGCCGACTATTTTGACGAGATGATCGGGGTGTCCAAAGATTCAAACACGGAGCCCACGCTCGTCAAGCTGTGGGTCTCCCCGGTCTCGTGGCCCTACGTCCGCACCAAGCCCCTCCATGGCACGCAAAAGAAGGCCGCAGAAGATGCCACCGGCGCCGTCATCACCATCGAAGTGTATCTGAACTACGAGCTGGAACAACTGATCCTGTCCTTTGGCGAAAACATGGAAGTGCTTGAACCGAAATGGTTTAGGGAGAAGATAAAGACGAGGATAGGGAAGGGGTTGGAGAGGTATGGGGAATAGGTTCAGTATGAGTGAACGTGAAAGTTGTATTTTTGCCAGCAGAAAATTGAGAGACAAACAAGAAACGGAAACTATGGTGAATCGTATGGACAAGGACAAAATGGATCAGGTAAGAAAATGTCTTTGGATGGTAATGAGTACATTCAGAGGTATGAACAAAAATGCGACCTTATTTGTAGCCACGCTCCTCTATTTTAGAAAGCTGAACGGTTTGAGTGTTATAAGCGAGAACAATATGGTCAAAAACGAGAAAGGTTTATGTCATGCTGAACCTTTAGAACGTCTATGCTATGATCATGACATCGTTGAAAATGAGAAGAATGAAAAATTTAGAAGTTTGTTAGAAAGAACTCTTTCTGAATTTGAAGAATATTTTAAAGGGCATCTTGTCCCTGTGGTAGAGTTTGTGCATGCTTTGGTTGAATATGAGTTCACAGAAAAAGAATTATTGAGCATTTACGATTTAGCAATTGATGATTCTTTGCAGATTGGCGAATCTTACATACCTAAAGAGTTGTCCGAATTGGTAGAATTTCTTGTTGATAAGGATTCAAAAAAAATTCTTGATCCTTTTGGTGGCAGAATGGTGTTTGCAACGACACTAATGGATAAAAGTTTTATTTCTTTTGAGACGGACGAATGGAATTGGGAGATTGGAATGTTTCGTTTGGCAATAGCTGGTGTTTTAGAGCATAATAAGAATATTTATTTGGAAGGGTTTCTTAGTGATGTGAATGACAAGTTTGATGCAATTGTGACCATGCCACCGTTTGGAATAACGGGCGCTTCCCACGAATATCTGGATGAGTGGGCATTGGGCCGTTTCGACAAACTCACAAACGAACACGGACAACTTGTCACAATTGTACCGATGTCTGTTTTGTTCAGAGGCAGTAAGATGCAAGTGGATGGTCCTAATACTAAAATCACCACAATTCGCAGAGACATCACTAAAAACAATTGGTTGGAATCGGTTATTTATTTGCCCTACAATATATTTCCAACAACAGGCGTGGCCGCAGTCGTCGTTGTTCTAAGGAAAAACAGAAAGGAGAACGACAAAGTACGTTTCATTGATGCATCCGACTGTTTCACCACTAAAAATAGGCTGAATGTTATTGATTTAGAAACAATCATCAGCCGTTACGACAACTGTGAGAATTTAATTTCCTCAGATGAGATTCTCAGAAACAATTCTTCATGGGATCTTCGATGGTATATTGAACAGAAAAAAATTGTTTTCGGGGAGGGTTATACCGTAGTGAAGGTTTGCGATGTGATGACGCAGCTCCCAATTGTAAGCAAATTTGAAGACAAATCGGGTTATGTTGTTAACGTCGGAGATTTGTCCGATGACGTTATCAACTATGAAAAAAAAACAGAGATGTTTACAAAAGGGGATAATTTGGAAAGAACGTCAAAAGTTGTTGAGCCTGTTATTCTGCTTTCAATGATTCGTTCCCCCAAACCTACCTATTGTGAGGCCTCGGAAAGCAATCCTATCTTTATTAAGAATGATGTGGTGGCTTATAGAATCACAAATAGTTCCATCTATCCGGGCTTCTTGTGCATGGAGTTGGCGAAAAGACTTAAGGCCTATACTGGTGCCATCATTCCACGACTTTCCAAATATCAGGTTCTGAACGCACTCATTGAGTTCCCCTCTCTTGACGAACAAAGAAGCTTTGTCGAACAAAAGAACTTGTTCGAAGAAGCGAAAAAGACAGCCCAAATGGCTAAAGTGAATGAGTTAGGGCTTCGAGAGGTGATCGAATCTATGAAAAATGACTATTCGAAAAGCATTCATGCGAGAAAACATGCTATCTCTCAAAACCTTTCCGCTTTTTCTGCTCTTTGGAATACTTTATATAGATTTAAGAATCAAAATGATGGCCGATTGTTCGATACCGATATCGTAAGTAAAAGCTATAATAGATCTGTGGCTGACGTGTTCGATGCTCTTAACGAAAGACTTAAAGTGATACTGCTTCAAGCTGATCATATAGCAGACGATGAGCCTGAATGGGGTCAAACCGAAGAAATCGAGCCTGATGCTTTTATTGAAGAATTTATTAAAACCCATAGTGACATTAGGTTTGAATATATTCACGAAGGATATAACGATGAAGAATATAATAACACGCTTAAGGAGATAGAAATGGAATATTGGGCTAAAATAGTGTTCCCTCCCAAAGCATTGTTGAGAGTTTTTGAAAACATTGTTTCAAATGCAGTTGTTCATGGTTTTACCGATCCGGATAGAAAAGATTATAAGATTCTAATATCTCAACAGCTTGTTGATGTTAATTGTTGGATTATTACTGTTTCCAATAATGGAGAATCCATTTCAGATGGGTTTGATGTTCAAAAAACTTTTGAATATGGATATACAACCAAGTCATCGGAAGGACATTCCGGAATAGGCGCATATCAAATAGATGAATTGATGAAGAAATTTGGCGGTTCAGTTGAAATTATTTCAACACCTGAAGATTTATATACTGTAACTTATGTTTTGAAATTCAATGGAGTGAATGTTTAGACAAAATAATTGATATGGAAGAATTACAGGTACTTTGGGTTGAAGACAAAACGGAATTACATGAACCTTATTCAACAGAAGCTTATTATTATAAGATTAAGCTACATCCTTTTACTTGCTGGGAAAAAGCGAAACATGATCTCATAGCTAATTATGACGACTACTCTGCAATTATACTTGATGCAAAGTGTAAGATAAGAGAGGAAGATCCTGATGATGCCTTAGATTTTCTTCCTATAGTTATCAAGGAATTAAGCAATTATGCTATAGAAAAAAGACGGACTATCCCTTGGTTCATTTTGTCAGCAGGTGGTGCTGAAGTTGGCAGATTGAATTGGGTGAAAAAGCATAGAATGGATTGGGATGATTGGGAAAAAGATTTTTATAGTAAAAATATTGATCGAGAAACGTTGTATACAAGAATACCTAAAATAGCTGTTCATTCAGAGGCAACTCAAATAAAAACCATCTTATATAAGGATGTTTTCGATGCACTCAGCAGCATGAAAGGAATAGATGAGAATTCATCAAAAAACATTCTTGTGAAAGTTCTGTCGGCACTGCACTTTCGTTCCGATGGTTTCGACCCCATCTTACATTACAATCAACTTCGTCAACTTGTAGAACATTTGTTTAGGGCTTGTAATGAAATAGGCTTAGTTCCAGACCAATGCATCCCCAAAGGAGAGGTAAATCTTACTCAATCTTCATTGTACTTGGCTGGTAAAGATGCTGGGATTGTTGGTGTTAGATACGGAGGAGATGACGGACGAATTGTTCCTGAGCATATAGAAAAAGAGATCCGTTCGGTTTTGGATTTAGGAAATGTTAATTCCCATACTATTGAATTAGACGAGAATGACAAACAGAAACTTGAAGAGTTTTTCAGGACAGCTAATTCAAAGTACATTGTTTTTAGTCTCGCTCTGCAATTGTGCGATGTGGTTGTTTGGCTTAAGGATTACATTTCAAATCATAACAACAAGGAAGAGAACCTTAGTAAGTGTCAATTGTTGCCCAAAGACGACCCCGGTGATGTTGATATAGTATTAGAGAATGCTAGAAAAAAATATGAAGGAAATAAGTATATGCCAATTAAAGATAAGGATGGTCTTTGGCATTGTGGGGAATGTTCTGTTATACTTAGAGATACGCATAAAGGCAACATAACCATAGAACAGGTTGTTGAGAACAATGATCCTAAGACAAAAGGAAAATACAAGTTTTTTGTCAAGAAATTCACACACGAATAAATTTCAATTGGGAATATGAATAAACAACAGCTCGCCAATAAAATCTGGGCATTGGCCAATAAAATGAGGTCTAAGATTGATGCCAATGAGCACAAGGACTACATCTTGGGTCAGCCCCTAACGCAAATGAGATACGTTCACCATCCCTGAACCTATCCGTTGTATTTTTGCCGCCGAAAATCAACGTTATTATTCATCAAAATTTTGGAGTTATGATTATTTACATTCTCATTGGTTGTTTCGGTTGGCTTCTGGAAGCCGTTGGTGGCGCTTTAATTGGCAAAAATCCTGGAGACTCATTTGGAAAGTGGAAGTAGGTTGCAAAAAACATTGCTTTTCCTGCAACTGTTATTCTGAAAAATGCTACTTTTGCAAATCAAAACCAAATAATCATCATCTATGATCACCGGTAAAATAAAGTCCCAAATCGATGCCATCTGGAAAAGCTTCTGGACGGGCGGTATTTCCAACTCCATCGACGTGTTGGAGCAGATGACCTATCTCTTCTTCATGAAGATGCTCGACGATGCACAGCTCAACCAGGAGGCCACTGCACAGGCGATGGGATTGAAAGATTTTGAGGATCCAAAGGCGGTGTTCAAAAAGGGCAATTGGCATAACCCCGACACCAACAAAGACGTTCCATACAGTAACCTGCGTTGGAATGTGTTTCGTCAGTTCACACCTGAGAAGATGTTCGATACGGTGCGATTCGATGTGTTTACCTTCATCAAGAATATCAGCAATGACGAGACCTCCGCTTACAGTCGTTTTATGAACGACGCCGTGTTCCTCATCCAGCAGCCTCGCACGCTGGTGAAGGTGGTGGAGGGCATTCAGGAATTGGACATGAACGACCGCGACACGATGGGCGATGTGTACGAGTATGTGTTAGGAAAGATGGCGGAATCGGGCACCAACGGACAGTTCCGTACCCCGCGCCACATCATCCGTATGATGGTGGAGCTGATGCAGCCCAAGGTGGACGACCGCATTTGCGATCCCGCCATGGGAACAGCTGGTTTCTTGGTGGAAAGTGCCAAATATCTGAAAGCGAACTACACCCAGGAGCTGTTGAAGAAGCAGAACTTGACGCATTTCCGTACGGGAATGTTCAGCGGCTTCGACACCGACCCCAAAATGCTGCGTATCGGTTCTATGAACCTGATGCTGAACGGAGTGGACAACCCCAACATTGTGGCTCAGGACAGTCTCTCTAACCAAAACACCAAAGAGAGCACCTACACGCTCTGTCTGGCCAATCCTCCCTTCTCGGGCAGTTTGGATCATGATGTAGTGAACCCCACATTATTGGCGATGACAAGGACGAAGAAGACGGAGTTGTTATTCATTTCGCTCTTTATCCGCATGTTGGAATTGGGCGGGCGTTGCGCCTCCATTGTGCCTGACGGTGTTTTATTTGGCAACAGTACGGGGCACAAGTCTATTCGAAAGGAGTTGGTTGACAAGCAATGTCTGCAGGCGGTTATTTCGATGCCTTCTGGGGTGTTCAAACCGTATGCTGGTGTTTCCACTGCCATCCTCATTTTCACGAAAACCGACAAGGGCGGCACCGACAAGGTTTGGTTTTACGATATGAAAGCCGACGGCTTCTCGTTGGACGACAAGCGCAACCCGATAGCTGATAACGACATCCCCGATGTGATTGCCCGTTTCAAGAATTTGACCGCCGAGGAAAACCGCACCCGAAAAGACCAGAGCTTTCTTGTGCCCGTGGAAGAGATCCGCGAGAAAGGCTACGACCTTTCCATCAACAAATACAAGGAGGTGGAAAAAGTAAAGGTGGAGTATGAGAAACCGGAGGTGGTGCTGGGAAGGATTGAGGCGTTGCAGAAGGAAATATCTGAGGCTATCAAAGATTTTAAAGAGATGCTGAAAATATAGTTATGAGTAACCTTGATAGTTTGATATTGCCATTTGATGCATTTGTGCGTTCTTTCAAACAGAACAAAGATGTTTCCAATTCATTTCTGATAGGAGCAGGAACTTCCATTAGTTCCGGCATTCAATCAGCGAATGATTGTATTTGGGAATGGAAAAAGGATATATATTGTTCCAATAATAACAATACAAGCAGGATAATCCAGAATTATAAAACAGATATTGTACAGAAGATTATTCAAGAATGGTTGGATAAACAAGGTTGCTATCCACAATTAGGCGATGATAGTGAATACTCATTTTATGTAGAGCAAGCATATCCAATTGAAGGCGATAGAGTCAAATATTTTACCGGTCTTTCAAAAGATAAAACACCTTATGTGGGTTATAAATTACTTTGTTTGTTGAACAAATACGGTGTGATCAAATCTGTATGGTCTACGAATTTTGATGGTCTGGTTCCAAGAGCGGCACAACAACTTAACATAACGCCTATTGAGATTAACTTGGATAACGAGGATAGGATTTATAGGAATGCTTGTGATTCGGAATTGCTTTATATTGCATTGCATGGAGACTATAAATATTCAAAACTTAAAAACACTTCAAAAGAATTAGATACACAAAGTGGCATTTTCGTAAATGCATTAAAACGCTATTTTGTGGACAAAAATCTAATCGTATGTGGTTATAGTGGACGTGACGGATCTCTAATGGCTGCTCTGACTTCTGCATTTTCAGAAAAAGGTTCTGGGCGTGTATATTGGTGTGGATATGGAGCAGAAATTCCGAAGAATGTTAGTGATTTTTTGCATACAGTAAAGGATGCGGGTCGAGATGTTTACTACATCCCAACGGATGGGTTTGATAAGACTATGATTTCTCTTGCAAAAGCCTGTGTGGAAGATGACAACACGAAAGCATCTGAAGTGAATGAAGTCTTGAAATGTGTTGATACGAAGGATTCCCTTACAACTACATTCCAAGTTAATTATACAAAGAAAGACAAATATCTAAAAAGCAATCTCTATCCTGTAACTATTCCCAAAGAAACTTTTGTGTTGGATATCGGTTTTAAAGCAGAAGAAAGGCCGTGGAGATTATTAAAAGATTTGACGAAAAATCATCCAATTATTGCTGTCCCGTTTAAGAAAAAAGTCTATGCTTTTTCTACTCATACGGAATTAAGCTCTGTATTTGGAAGTCGTTTGAAAGACACTATTCGTAGAGAACCAATTTCTATAAATGATCTTCAATCCGTTTCAACTTTTAAAAGTTTGTGTTTGTCGTCCATTCTTTATGGACTTGCTTCTAACAAGGGATTAAATACAGACAAAAAACATAAGATTTGGAAAACACAACCAAAACAAACCACTTCTTCAGGAGCGAAAGTGTACGAGGCAATAGAGTGTAATCTTGTTTTCAAAGAAAACGCGAAATATGTTTTATTGTCTTTAAAACCATCATTATGGATTGATGATAAAACAAAAATAACCAAAGAAGAACGATTAAGGATAAGTACTGGTTATTTGAACCCACTGCGCAATAAAGTTTATGATGACAAACTGATTGAATGGGAAAATTTGCTTTTTGGACAGAATACACGAATTTCAATTGACATTCCTTTGAATTCTCAAAGTGATTTCAAGTTTGCTATCAGTAGGAATCGAGCGTATGCCTCTGTCGGTGTTTTGGACACAAACTATCGTTCGTTCCAACCAAATGGATTTGATGAAAAAAAATTGCTACACAAAGGGGTTCAATTGCTGGAACCTCAATTAGAATTTGTAAATGTCGCAGGTTCTATTTCAAGAGACTATCATCCCATGCGCGGATTGACAAATCACAAACCGTATGATTCGCTGCTAAATGAAAAGTTTTTTTCTCAATCTATAGATTTGGGCGTTATTTGTCCTAATTCTAAATCAAACCATATCTATAATTTTCTAAACAATCTCAATAGAACAATAAAGACGGATGATAAATCAGATTATGTTATCCATTACAATGGTTTTTCTGCGGTTTACAACACCAACCTCAACATTCCTAATCTTGGATCAGATAGATGGTGTGCTATCAACGAGATACAAACAGACTCCTTTAAACTTGCTCAAGATATTTGCAAAAAAATAGAGGACTTATACAGCAACCATACAGGAATTGTAATCACTGTGTTTATCCCGCAACAATGGGAAGTGTTTAGGTCTTTCAAGAAAGATGGTGAAGAGTTTGACCTGCACGATTATATAAAAGCATTTGCTGCCCAAAGAAATATTGCCACTCAAATTATAGAAGAAACCACACTGTATGACACAAAATCATTATGTCAAATTATATGGTGGCTTTCGTTGGCTTTTTATGTAAAAGCAATGCGTACACCTTGGACATTGGCAAATATGTCGCCAGACACGGCTTTCGCCGGTATTGGGTATGGGATAAAGAAGAATCCATCGGGAAAATCTGAAATTGTTTTGGGATGCAGTCATATTTATAATGCAAAAGGTGAGGGTTTGAAATACAAATTGTCGAAGGTGGAAAATCCTGTTTTTGACCGCAAGAAGAATCCCTTTTTAACATACGACGAGGCGTTTAAGTTGGGTGTGTCAATTAGGGAATTGTTTATGCAATCTATGAATGAGTTGCCCAAACGTGTTGTCGTTCATAAACGCACACCATTTAAACAGGACGAGATAAAAGGTATTACTGATGCTTTGAAACGAGCAGGCATTGATGATGTTGATCTAGTTGAAATCAACATTGAGGACAGTTTCCGTTTTATGGCACAGAGAATCAATTATGGCAATATGGAAACTGATGGATTCCCACTGTCTCGCGGAACTTGCATTCAGATAGCGCCATATCAGGCGTTGTTATGGACGCACGGAATCGTTCCTTCGGTAAAAAATGTTACTCGTAATTATTATGCTGGAGGAAGAAGCATCCCTGCACCATTGAAGATTGTAAAGCATTATGGGAAGGGAGATTTATATACGATAGCGAATGAGATTCTTGGCTTTACCAAAATGAATTGGAATTCGTTTAACTTATATACCAAACTGCCAGCGACATTGGATAGTTCTGCGATTTTGGCAAGAGTGGGAAAACTTTTGTCGAAATATGAAGGTAAGACTTATGATTATCGTTACTTTATTTGATTAGAACTATGAGCAACAATCGGACATATAAGAAACTTGGCGAGCTTGCCACATTCAGCAGAGGACTGACTTTTTCTAAAGCTGATGTTGCAGATGTGTCTTCAAAGAAAGTCCTTCGTTCAAATAACATTGATTTGAACAGCCATTCGTTGAATTATGGTGATGTAGCATGCTTGAATGAAACTTTTGTGATCCCTGATGAAAAGAAACTCCATAAAGGAGACATTTTCATCTGTATGTCGAATGGGAGTACACAGCATTTGGGTAAAGTTGCTTTTATTGAGGATGATATAGATTATGCATTCGGCGGCTTTATGGGCGCAATTCACCCTAATGTAAAACTTGTCTATCCAAAATATGTGTTCTACTCTTGTTTGTCAACCGAATATCGTAGGTATCTTGCATCTGTTCTTAATGGCGTTAACATCAACAACTTGAAATGGAGTGAGTTGTCAAACTTTTCCATCCCCGTTCCTCCTCTCGCTACCCAATCCCAAATCGTCTCCGAACTCGACCTGCTCCAATCCCTCATCGACAAGCAGAAAGCCCAACTCAAGGAATTGGACAACCTCGCACAGGCCTTCTTCTATGATATGTTCGGCGACCCCGTGGAGAATGAGAAGGGGTGGGAGGTGAAAGATTTAGGAGATTTGTGTGAGGTTTATAGAGGTGGTTCTCCAAGACCGATAGAGCGATTTTTAGGCGGCACAATACCTTGGATTAAGATTGGTGATGCCACAAAGGGAGATGATATTTATTTACACCAAACGAAAGAACATATTATTGAGGAGGGTCTAAAGAAGACACGCTATATACATGCGGGAAGTTTGATATTTGCGAATTGTGGGGTTTCTCTAGGTTTTGCTCGGATTATCACTTTTGACGGATGTATTCACGATGGATGGTTGGCTTTTGATAATGTTTCAAAAAGCATCGAAAAAGTGTTCTTATTGAAATCGTTGAATTTTTGTACTTCATATTTCAGAAGTATTGCTCCCGATGGAACGCAACCAAACTTGAATACAGCAATTATGAAATCATTTAAACAAATACTGCCACCATTGCCAATGCAAAAGCTGTATATCGCCAAAATCGAATCAATAGAAAAACAAAAAGCAGCCATCAGCAAATCCATAGAAGAGACGCAGAAGCTGTTCGATTATACTATGGATAAATATTTTGGGTAAAAATATAATCGTGATATGATGCTTACAAACGAACAAAGGGACAATCTTTACAATATTGCAATAACGGAGGTGCAAAATATTCGATTTTCCTCTGATTTTATGAACATCTTGTCATCTATTTGGCATGTGTATGAACAAGACGCCACAGGAGAAGACGACAGATTCAGTGTATTAGGCGATGAAATCAGCAAGCATTATGTCCTTAATGATGATTGGCCTGATGACAAGCTGTTTATTTCGATTTTAAAACTGAAAGACGATGATGAAACATTACTTCGATTTACTCAAGCTATAATTAATTCTCAGGATGATAATATTAATAAAGACATCATTGATCAAATAAATCAGAATGTTCCAGAGGGGATGAGCTTTGAAAAAAGACAAGACAATGGCTATTTGTTTGTTTCGAATAGAAGATTGTTGCAATTAAACATAGAGCAGGACTTTAAGTTTGTTAAGTGTAATTGCAATTATTCGCACGGGAGTTTAGTATTAGATCATAGGAGTCTTCCTCAAAATCTTGGTAATAATGTATTCCTACTGGGATATAATAATTGGGATGATTATGGGTATAAAACAACCTTTGCCCTTTATTATAAGGATGAAAAAAATATAATCAGTAGAATAGGCTTCTTGAAATTAATGAAGGGTGGTGAACATCACACCAATACGGTCTTAGACGACTCTTTCCATCTCCTTTCTGACGACTTTTGTTCTCTTGGACAGGATCTTTCGTATTATTCCAAATTGTATGAGCTTTTCAAGGATAAATCCTATGTGATTTTACGGGCACTTCGTGACGCTGCTGTGTATTCAAATATACATGAAAAATTTGAGCAAGATGAGGGTTTTAAAGTGTCACTAGTAAGAGACAATAGTGCTGAAAAAGCACTACGAGAAGGCCGGTTTATTATCAATGGTAGGGAAATGAATGATGCTTATTCTTTTACTTATTTATACAAGCCCGAATATTATACAGATATGGATGCTGATTTTGTAAGAATACCATTTCAATTTCAGTATCAATGCAAACCATTTGAGAGAGTTTATGGCCTTATTGGAGAAAACGGCGTCGGGAAAACAACATTAATCAACAATGTCATTTCTTCTTTAACAGATACGGGAAATGAAGGATTTGAGGAATTGCGCCCGATTTTCAGCAAAGTAATGGCTATTTCGTACTCTCCGTTTGATTCTGTTCCCACCACAATACCAGGTTCGGTCGTTGATTATCTATATTGTGGCTTGCTTGAAAACGAAAACACAATATTGTCAAAAGAAAAACAATATGAAAGATTGAGAGCCAACATCAGGACAATAAACAAACGTAATTCTTTAAAAGAACATTTTTGTGAAATATGGTTGAATATCATGAAAGATGTTTTTCCAAATAGTGTTATTCAATCGTTTTATACACGCGCAGATGGTCTTTTATCTCTACAAGAAGATGAGATATATAAGGCCTGTATACTAATGAGTTCTGGCGAGACCATTTTCCTTTATGTTATTTCAGACATTATTGCAAACATCCGACACGATACTTTATTACTATTTGATGAACCAGAACAGCATTTACATCCTCATGGAATAATGCAACTTATCAGAGCCATCTATACTATTCTTGAAAAGTTTGAATCATACGCTATTATTGCAACGCACTCTCCGTTGGTTATTAGAGAAATGCTTTCAAAGAATGTTTTTGTATTTAATAGAGAAGAGAACTATTTACATGTTGCAAAGATTGGAATTGAAAGTTTTGGGGAGGATATTGCCATTTTGAATGATATAGTTTTTAAGAATCGTTCAGAGAACAAACAATACGAAAAATACATTTCCGAATTAGTGGAAGACAGCGATAACTACAATGAAGTTGTTGCTATACTTCAGAACGAGCACAATGAGCTTGGATTGAATACTCGATTGCTGATTCAAAGTGCATTTGAGAAAAAAGAAGGAGGTCTCGCATGAGAAAGTTGGAGCCCATCAAAGATGATGCAATGACATTTATTAGCAATGTCATTGCTTCGTCGAACAAGAAGGGAAGAAACAACGAAGAATCGAAAAGGGAAACAAAGGAATTTCGTGATTCTTGTTCGACGGTTGTTTCCGAAAACGAGCAAACCATCAAGCAGTATGATAAAGATTTTGAAGCAAACACATTGGAAAACCTTGAAAATAAAGGTCAACTGAACAATGAAAAAAAAGATTTTTTTTTGAGTTTGTATTCATTTCGAAAAAAAGCAATTTCTCAATTAAGAGAGACAGTCTTGACAGAGAAAGGGTATAGGAATGATATTTGTCCGTTGTGCGAATGTGATACGGTTACTACGATGGATCATTATCTTCCTAAAGAAAAGTATGCTCTATTTGTTATTCATCCAAGAAATTTGATACCTTGCTGTAATAGTTGCAACCAACACAAAAGCGATAATGTTTTTAAAGATGGGAAAAGAGTGTTTTGGAATTGTTATTTGGATAATCCTGTTGATAAGCAGTATTTGAAATGCGAAATATTAAAAAGAGAAAATGGTTTGATAGATGTGGAATTCACAATAGATAAGAGTGAATTATCGGAACAGGAAGCGTGTGTCATTGAAAACACGTTAGGAAGTGACGGTCAGAATGTAATAGGGCAATACAAGAAAATGGTTGGAAATGAAATGATTATGCTTGTAAAACGAATTTCAGGTCTGATGATGAATGGAGACCAGTTTGATAATAGTATAAGAAAAATCAAAGAAGCTGATTTGTCTAACTGTATTATGAATGATTGGAGAGATGTTTTGAAAAATGTATTGTTGAACTCTAATGATTTTTTGAATTTTGCAAAAAAAGAATCCGAAAAAATCATTGAGAAAAGTGAGTTGGGCAGGAATTGATTAGACGATTTCAAGGAAAGGTATGAATAATCAAAATAAACTGTATCTTTGCAACCTGTAATTTATTAGGCTATATGAAATTCAAATCAATAAGCGCAACGGACAAAATATCGGGATGGAATGTAAAAAACATCCAGTTCAATCCTATGCTTACCCTACTGGTAGGTGCTTCTGGCGTGGGCAAAACCCGTATTCTGAACTTCATTAATGCTTTGTGTCAGATTGCACAAGGTAAATCTTTCAATGGAATTGCATGGAAAGTGGAGTTTGAACAAGATGGGCATGATTATGTATGGGAAGGTGAATTTGAAGCAAAACAAAACAATGATAAGTTTATTCCTGACTTAAAGGAAAACAAGTTAACACTTGTTGAAGAATTCATTTCGGACAACGGAAAAATCATTGTTTCGCGCACTGATGGCTCCTTTGCATATAAAGATACCGAGATGGTTAAGTTGGATGATACCAAAAGTGCTGTGGAACTTTTGAAAGGTGAGGATACCATCAAACCTATTTACGACGGCTTTAGTCAATGTTATAGTCTAAATGTGGCAGACACTTCGATTCACGTTTCACCAGTGGTGGATGTTAGTAAACGGAATGCACTAAATATTATGCTCGTAAAAGCTTTGAATATGTTTTCTCCTTTGGAGAGATTGTTCCTACTTCGTGAGAATAAACTGAAAGAATATGATGTGATTTGTCAGAAGTTCCAAGAGATTTTCCCTACGGTTGAGAAGATTGATTTCACACTGGCAAAAACTTTTAACGAAACCCTTATTCCTGTTCTAATAATTAAGGAGAAGAATGTTGCCACTTGGATTAGGCAAAATGAAATTTCTTCCGGTATGATGCGCACCTTGCTGCAAATCATCACGTTGGTATTGGCAAATGATGGAGATGTGCTTATGATTGACGAGTTTGAGAACGGTCTTGGGGTGAACTGCATTAACGAGTTAGCAGACCTAATCATGGAACCTGAGGCGGACATCCAAGTGGTGATGACCAGCCACCATCCTTATATCATCAACGCCATTCCCGTCAAGGATTGGAAGATTCTCACGCGTAACGGAAGCGATGTGCATGTGCATACCGCAGAGGAGCTCCATATCGGCGAACATTCGAAACATGAAGCATTTATGCAGTTGCTGCAAACCCCGGAATACAGGACAGGACAAAATAGATAATCAAGAAACATAATCACGAAACAAAATGAACTTTTACATCGTTGTTGAAGGTGACAAGACCGAAATGTCTGTTTATCCGGCATGGCTTTCTGTGCTGGCTCCGACCTATACTCGTATTCATAGTGCTTGGGATGTACATGAGAATAACTACTACATCTTCAGCGCAGGAGGAATCCCCTCTATCTATACCCATGTGAAGAATGCCGTTTTGGACATCAATGCGATTAACGCACAAGGCGGACCAAAATACGACTATCTATTGGTTTGTCTCGATACAGAAGAGGAGACACGTCAATACCATTTGGATAGAATCAATGCCGAATTGCAGTCGAACGGTGTGTCTTTGCAAAATGCCGAACTGGTTGTTTTTGAGCAAAAAGTGTGCATGGAAACTTGGTTCTTGGGCAATCAAAGCGTATTCAAAGAGAATCCGCAAAATCCTGAGTATTTGGATTTTATTCGCTATTACAACGTGGGGAAAGACAATCCGGAAGAGATGAGCAATATGGATGAGAACAGGTTTGCCACAACGGCGCGATTTCATGTTCGTTATTTGAAAAGAATGTTGGAGGAACGGAATATGACCTATTCGAAGAACAACACAGATGATGTTCAGCAATCGGCGTATCTTCAACAATTGATCAAACGATATGAGGAGACGGAACATATTGCCTCTTTCGGCAGCTGGTATGAGTTTGTGAAAGCACATTTCAAGTGAGATTATGCGCAATTTCGACTACATAAAGGATTTGGGGCTGAACGACCTCTACACCTTCTGTTCAGCGGCTGAAGAGTATCAGCTCAGCAAACCTGATTTCAGTGCCCTCAATTCCCGAAAAGCATTGGAATACATCGTTTATGCGCTCTATTATCTGAAAAACTTTGACCGACCCGAAAGGGCCACTTTGTTTGAACTGATTGAAGGTGAGCCTTTCCGTGAGTTTGTCAACGATGATCGCGTGATGATGGCGGTTCATTATGTGCGCAAAGTGGGCAACCGGGCTGCGCATACGGTGAGCGTGACAAAGAAAGAATCGTTCTTTGCGCTGCTCAACATCTACAATGTGGTCGGTGCCATTCTGTTGAAGCTAAAGATAGTCAACGAAGTTCATCCTTTTGACAAGAGTCTTATACCCAAAACGGCTGAACATTCGGTGCTCACTCCCGCCGACGTGGAGGTGAACGCCAACGATGCTTTTGTAGCCGCTGCTGACAAAACAGCGCTAACTGCCAAAGAACCGGTGAAAGAGCTTCCGAACGGTCTGTCAGAGGCTGAAACCCGCAGACTGTATATCGACCTGCTGTTGGCGGAAGCCGGATGGGAAGTGCTCACCCAAGAAAACTTGCCCGCTGCCGCTAAAGCCGGAATAGAGATTCGCGTGGAAGGAATGCCCAACAACAAAGAGGAGGGCTACTGCGATTATGTGCTTTACGGCAAAGACGGCAAGGCGCTGGCTGTGGTGGAGGCCAAACGAACCAGCGTGGACGAAAAAAGAGGCAAACACCAAGCGGAACTTTATGCCGATTGTCTGGAAAATCAATACGGTGTCCGCCCCGTTATCTATTACACCAACGGCTTCCACACAAAAATTATCGACGGCTTGGGCTATCCGCCTCGTCCTGTGATGGGTTTCCATACCATCAACGATTTGGAACTGATCCTTTCGCGTAGAGGACGGAAGAAAATGACAGATTTGGCCATCAAGGATTCCATCACGAACCGGGCCTATCAGAAACGAGCCATCCGTGCTGTTTGCGACCATCTGAACGACATGCATAGAAGGGCGTTGATTGTAATGGCGACGGGAACAGGAAAGACCCGTGTGGCCATCTCGCTCTGCGATGTCCTATTGCGTAACCAATGGGTGAAAAACGTGCTGTTTCTGGCCGATCGCACCTCGTTGGTGAAACAAGCCTACGATAATTTCAGGGAACATCTGAACAACTACTCCTTTTGCAAACTCACCGAGCCCGAGGATGAGAACAACCGTCGGAGCGCCCGTCTGATGTTCAGCACCTACCAGACGATGATCAACTACATTGATGCTGAGGACAAGGAGTTCTCTATCGGTCGTTTCGATCTCATTATCCTTGATGAAGCGCATCGCTCCGTTTTCAGGAAATACACGGCCATCTTTGAATATTTCGACAGTTTCTTGGTAGGCTTAACCGCAACGCCACGCGACGAGGTTGACCGCAGCACTTTCGACCTGTTTCAGCTTGAGAGCAACGAGCCCAATTTCACCTACACGCAAACAGAGGCCGAAAACGATCATTGGCTTGTGGGCTATAATCCGATTTCACGAACCACCCGACGACTGCGGGAAGGCATTTTGTATGACTCTTTGACTGACGATGAAAAAGAGCAGTTGGACCAGGCTTGGGAGTACGAGAAAGCGCGTGCGGAAATGAAGACGGGATTGCCCCAAACCAAAACCCCACGCGATATTGAAAAGAAAGAGCTTTTCGACTATATCTACAATATTTCCACCGTTGACATTGTCATTCAGGATTTGATGAACAATGGTTTGAAAGTGAACAATGGCGACAAATTAGGCAAAACCATTATCTTTGCTTACGACCACAAGCATGCTCAGTTAGTTGTAGATCGTTTTTATGCGCTTTATCCCCGATTTGGCAGCGATTTTTGTCAATTGGTGGATTATAGTGTGAATTATGCACAGGATATCATTGACAAGTTTAAGGTGCGGGAGAAGATGCCGCAGATTGTCGTTTCGGTGGATATGCTTGATACGGGTATTGATGTGCCTGATATTCTGAACCTTGTGTTTTTCAAACCCGTTTACAGCAAGATTAAATTCATCCAAATGATAGGGCGCGGAACACGTCTTAGTCCGGGTATATTCGCAGATGGCACCGATAAGAAGGAATTCTACATCTTCGACTGGTGTGAGAACTTTGAGTACTTCAACGAGAATAGCAACGGTCACGAGCCCCAACCCACGATGTCGCTGTCGGAACGCCTTTTCGGGCTAATGCTCGACATTGCGGTGATTCTTCAACATCAAAAATACCAGCAGGACACCTTTGCACAAGAACTATGTACCAGCTTGAAAGACGAATTGTATGAGCAGGTGAATCAGCTGAATGAAAAGCATATTTCTGTCCGAAAGCACTTGGATGTTGTCGATAGATTCAAGCAGAGACAGAAATGGCTCTATCTTTCTGAACTGGATGCGGTGGACATGAAACAAAAGATTGCTCCCATGATTCTCAACGAACAGGACGACAACGGGAGCCGGATGTTCGACGCATTGATGCTGCATATTGAACTTTCCAAACTTACGAAAGAGGTGAATGCCCGACGTAGTAAGAAAAAAGTCTCCGATATAGGCCAACTGCTTCAGCGCAAGGCAAGTATTCCCGCCGTGATGGAGAAGATGGATATCATCATAGAGGTCAGCAATTTCGCATTTTGGGATACCGCTTCGCTCGAGCGGTTGGAAGATGTCCGATTAGAATTGAGGGGTATTGTGTATGTGACATTGGGCTCGCAGCATGAGACGTTCTTCATCAACATCTCCGACACAATGGAGGAAAAGGAGGGCGTTGAGAAACCTGAATTTGAGACGGACTACCACACTCGCATTTTGGACTATCTAAAAGAACACCGAGACAGTGAAGCAATAAACAAAATCTACCGTTTGGAGCAACTCACTCCAGCCGACATTGTGGAGTTGGAACGCATCTGTTGGCAGGAACTCGGCACCAAAGAGGAATATGAGGATTATGTCAAGAAGGGACAGATGATTTGTGGTGACCGAGTGGCAGCATTCATCCGCTCCATCATCGGCATAGACAGACGCATTGCTAAGGAAAAGTATTCTGAATTTCTGAGTGACATTGTGTTGAATAGTCTTCAGGAAGAATATCTCAACCAAATCATCGGTTATGTATGCGAAAACGGCGACATCACTCCTGAAACACTCCTCACCGACGAAAATTTCCGAGGCGTGGATTTAAACACTGTTTTCGGCACCAACCTTGTTTCAATAAGGCGGTATGTGGAGAAGCTGCATGGGGTGATTGCGTAATTCTTACGTGTCTATTTTCAGAATCGAATACGTTCACCATCCCTGAACCTATCCGTTGTATTTTTGCCGGCAGAAATCAACAGTATTAATCAAAACCAAACCCCCTTATGAACACATTCATATACATCATTTTAGCATTGGTGGCGGTTTGCACCGTCTGCACGGTCATCGTTATGGTCAAAGTCTTTTCCAGACAAGAGACTACCTCGGATGTCTCATCAAAAGACTTTGACCGCTTGGAGAGCAAAATTTCGGAAGAGAACAGAAATGCCCGACAAGAGCTGTCAGACAATATTGACAAGATTAGAAAAGAGCTCTCAGACAATGTTGGGAAAACGCGGGAGGAGCTGTCAGACAACATGGGAAAGATGAGAGACGAGCTGTCGGGGAATGTTGGGAAGATGCGAGAGGAAATTTCCGGCACGGTGGACAAATTACGTTCCGAATTCACTGAAAATGTGAGCCAGTTAAGGAAAGAATCATCGGAAACTTCCAAAAGCCAGCGAGAGGAGACACAGAAAGTGTTTACGGACTTTCAGACCGCATTCGGTGATAATGTCACTAAACTCAATTCTTTCCAAAAGGAAGGCTTCGATGACATGGGTAAGCGCAACAAAGTGTTTGCGGACGCCATGGAGTCGAAACTTGAAACCTTGAAGGATAGCACCAATATGACGCTCACAAAATCATTCGAGCAGTTCTTCAAGACTTTCGATGCCAATACGGATAAATCGGTTGAGGCGCAGAATGCTGGTTTTGAGAAGATGGAGAAACGTCAGTCGGACTTGATCAAGACTACGGAAACCAAACTTGACGCGCTGCGTTCCATCGTCGAGGAAAAGCTGACTACGATGTCCGAGAAGTTTCAGGAAGGGTTCGAGAAGAACACCGAAAAGATGGTGGAAGCCCAGAAGGAACGGTTTGCCGAAATGGACAAGCGGCAGTCGGACCTGATCCAAACGACAGAGAAACGGTTGGATGAGATGCGGGCAACGGTGGACGAGAAGTTGCAGAAGACCCTGAACGACCGGCTTGGGCAGTCTTTCAAGCTGGTCAGCGAGCAACTGGAGAGCGTACAAAAAGGGTTGGGCGAGATGAAGAACCTCGCTTCCGATGTCGGAGGTTTGAAGAACGCGCTCACCAATGTCAAGGTGCGTGGCAATTTCGGGGAGCTGCAACTCAAGGCGTTGTTGGAGCAGATGCTGGCTCCCGAGCAATACGATGAGAATGTGGCCACCGTGCCCGGCAGCTCGGAACGCGTGGAGTTCGCCATCAAGTTGCCCGGCAAGGATGATCCCCACGGCTCGGTGTATCTGCCTGTCGATTCCAAGTTCCCCAAGGATGTCTATGACCAGTATGTCGATGCTATTGACACGGGGGACGCTGCGGCGATCAAATCGAAATCCAGCCAGTTCGAGAACACGATATTGGCCATGGCGAAGGACATCAGCACCAAGTACATATCCGTCCCCGACACGACCAATTTCGCCATCATGTTTGTGCCCGTTGAGAACATCTACGCCGAGGTCATACGCCGTTCGAAACTTACACAGGAACTGAGAGACAAATGGAACGTGCTCGTCACGGGACCGACCACCTTGGGCGCCCTGCTCAGCAGCTTGCAGATGGGCTTCCGCACATTGGCCATCGAGAAACGCAGCAACGATGTTTGGACCACCCTCGGTGCGGTCAAAACGGAGTTCTCCAAATTTGGCGACCTGCTTGAGAAGGCCAAGAAGAACATTGATACGGCTTCCGCGACCATCGAACAACTTCAAGGCACGCGTACAAAAGCCATCAACCGCAAACTTCGGGAGGTTGAAGCCCTCCCGACGGATCAGGCGGCTGCACTGTTGCCGGATATGAACGAAGAAGGAGTGGTTGACGACGAGTAAAAGTCAACACACATCCATTCTCTTCATCCAAAAGAGCAGTCCAACCACGACTGCTCTTTTTGTATCTCCGCAAAATCATATTCGATTCAAAAACTCGCAAAACATTCGCAATTGGCCGGTGATCAGTGAAAACTTCATTAGAGAATTATCTAGCCGTTTGAAGCCTTTTTTCTTGTTTGCGGTTGGATTATTTACACTATCACCCTCGTCTCATGCGCGACCGTGTGGTGCGGAAAGCCAGGTGTGAATCTTATCTCCGGCCCATCATCACCCATAAAAAATCTGTGTAATCCGTGCAATCTGTGTGACCACCACATTCGCCGCAGGCGAACCTTTCTGTGATTTCCGTGGTTTCTGTGTGACATTCTTTTTTTCGCCGCAGGCGAACCCTGGGGCAAACATTTGCAGATGCCTCTCACCCTCCACACCCGCCAATAAGCGGGGCCATCCAGGTCATCGGGTTGAGTTCGTGCTTTTTACGGTACTCGCGGCAGGCTCTGTTCCTTGCTGACCAGAACGCGTCTTCAAAATCAGCCTCGTTTTCGTCCGTGATTCGGTACTCGTAATCTCCTGTGTCGAGAACGTCGCACATTTTGCCGTTGTCGTCGCAAATTTCGTCCAAATCGCCGAAATATCCCCTGAAACCGACAGATTCATGCCACACGACGCTTAAACCGCTGTATTGCAAAGAGTCGTTGATGTGGTCATACATATAACTTTCAAGCCGCTCCTTGTGCTGCTTGTCCAACGCTCCGGTGATGATCTGTTTTTCCATTACTCAATGTTTGCGATTTGCCGTTTCTGCCCGCAAAGATACAAAAGTTTTCTGATTTCTGCGAAATCTTGTTCCAAAAATTAACTACTTATTCTCGATTAGTTAAGAGGTTTTTTGCATAGACCTGACAGCCAGCGAAATATTTTTTTTCAAAACTCTTGACAAAAGGTGCTTCCGCGTTGTATATTTGCCGGAGGAAATGTAAAGTTCAAATGTATGGCATAAATTAAAGTACAAGAAACGGAAGTGACAGTTGTCAAAGTCAACAATGAAGACTATTTCTGCTTGACGGATATGATAAAGGCTAAAGATGGCGATTTCTTCGTTACGGACTGACTCAGAAACCGCAATACACTTGAGTACATAGGCGTTTGGGAACATGTGTATAACCCTCATTTTAATTATGGCGAATTCGACTTAATTAAAAGCCGTTCGGGTTTGAATAGTTTCAAAATCAGCGTGAAAGAGTTCGTTACTCGCACAAACGCAATTGGTCTGCAAGCGAAAGCGGGACGTTATGGTGGCACATACGCCCATAAAGATATCGCTTTTGAGTTTGCCATGTGGATAAGTCCGGAATTTAAGATTTACATAGTCAAAGAGTTCCAACGTCTGAAAGAGGCAGAGCAAAAGCAATTGGGATGGAGTGTTAAACGCGAACTGGCGAAGATCAACTATCGTATCCATACCAGTGCCATTAAGCAGCATTTGATTCCCAAAGAACTCACTCTTGAGCAGAAATCCTTCGTGTATGCCGACGAAGCGGATTTGCTGAATGTGGCGATGTTCGGGATGACCGCCAAGGAGTGGCGCGAGGAAAATCCCGAGTTGAAGGGAAACATTCGCGATTATGCCACAATGAACCAGTTGATATGCCTCTCCAATTTGGAGAACCTGAACGCCGTGTTCATAAACGAAGGGCTCCCCCAAAGGGAACGTTTGGAAAAGTTGAACCTGATTGCCATTCAGCAAATGAAGGTGCTGGAGAATTATGGGAATCATAGGATGTTGTCTGATAACGGCTGACGGGTGTTGTGTCGCATCTCCACCATTCGCCGCAGGCGAACTCCGGAGAAAATCGCAAAACATTTGCAAGTGACCGTTCACCAGTGTTGCGATTTCAACTGACACCCCCAATCCGCCCCAGGCCGATATTTTCAACTCTAACCTAACGCTAACCTAACTCTGACTTTTCGCTAAGGTGCCAATCACGCAAATGTTTCGATCTTGAACTCGTAAGAGCACGCAACCACCCGATTGGAAATCAACCAGTTGTCCAAAAATATCTTATATATAAGTATCTTTTTTTGGCGCGTGCCCGAATCTGTTGTATTTTTGCCATCGAAATCACGAACGAAAATCGTGAAGCGTTTAGGATGAAATTGATTATAAAAACCAAAGCGGTGCAGATTGGCAACCAGGTGTGGGTGAAAAAAATTGTGTATTTTTGCCAACTCATTTTTTTAACATAGAATATGAAAAGACTGCTATTTGTGTTGATTTTGTTGTGCGTGTGCGCCATCCCCGCTTTTGCGCAGAAGGACACCACGACGGTTATCTCCTTCAATATCAGGTATAACAATCCCAATGACGGCGACAATATTTGGGAAAACCGCAGAACCAGTTGCGTCAAAATGGTGAAGATGGAGAAGCCCGACTTCCTCTGCGTGCAAGAGGCTTATTTCGTGCAGCTAGATTATTTCCTCCAGAATCTGCCTGATTACCAATCTATTGGTTTGGGTCGCGATGACGGCAAGCAGGGTGGGGAACACATGGCCATCCTTTACCGCAAGGATCGTTACGAGGTGGTGGAGCATGGAGACTTCTGGCTGAGCGAGACACCGGATGTCTGCTCGCGTGGCTGGGATGCTGCCTGCCACCGCATTGTGACGTGGGGCTATTTCCGAGACAAACAGACGGGTAAGCATGTCTATTGCTTCAACACGCATCTCGATCATGTGGGCGAGGTAGCCCGCCGCGAGTCGGTGAAGCTTATCACCCAGCGAATCAAGAGCATCGTCAAGGACAAAAAAGCCTCGATATTTCTCACCGGCGACTTCAACTCCGACATCAACAGCGATATTTTTGACCCGCTGAAGAAGGTGCTGAAGCAGGCCCGCAAGGACGCGCCCGTCACCGACAGCAAGGGTACCTATAACGGATGGGGCAACGCTCCGAACAACGTCGTCATCGACCACATCTTCTACAAGAATGCCAAACCGGTGCTATTCAAGACGTTGAACGAGGACATATACGGTCGTTGGCTTATTTCGGACCATTATCCGATTAAGGGAGTGTTCCTTCAATTATGAATTATGAATTATGAATGAAGAATGTAGAATGTAGAATGGGTGTAGTAAAATCATAATTGTTGCGTCTAATGGAAAATTAGTTTCAGGTTCAGGTTTCAAGTCAGTTGCTACTATAGCCTATTGTCTATTGCCTAGTGCCTGTTGCCTAATGCCTTATAACGAAAAACTCAAAGCTTTCAAATAATCAAATAATATGGAACAAGAAAAAAAATTCAACAGTCAGAATGCCAGTAAAATGGCAGTAAAATGGACCGTGCGGGGTGTCGTCATCTTCTTCGCCCTCATGGTCGTGTTCTCCTCGTTTTATACCGTGAAATCCACGGAGCGGGGCGTGCTCTCCACGTTCGGGCGGATTCAGGATCGCGTGATCGGTGACGGTCTGCATTTCAAGATCCCCTTCATCCAGACGGTGAAGCACGTGAACATCCAGCAAAAGAAGTTCGATGGCAAGGAGAACAGCTACACCCGTGACGTGCAGACGTCGGAGGTGGAGTACACCATCAACTACGACTTGGTGAAGGACAATGTCGCCAAGCTGATGAAGAATGTGGGCGAGGACTACCACAACCGCATTGTGGTGCCCTACGTGCGGAGTGCGCTGAAGGAGAGTTTCGGTAACTTCGCGGCCACGCACATCGTGGAGAACCGCGACAAGGTGCGTCGGCAGATTGAGGACAAGCTTCGTGAGACGCTGAGCAAGGAGTATTTCGCGAACATCCACTTCCAGTTGGTGAACATCGACTTCGACGACCAGTTTGAGACGGCCATCAAGGAGAAGCAGGTGGCTGAGCAGAACGCCCTGAAGGCCAAGAATGTGACCGTCCAGATTGAAGAGCAGGCCAAGCAGACGCGCATCAAGGCGGAGGCAGAGGCTGAAGCTATGCGCATCAAGGCCACCGCGTTGGAGCGCAACCAGAAGCTTGTGGAGTACGAGGCCGTGCAAAAGTGGAACGGCGAGCTCCCGCAGTACTTGGGTAGCGGCGCGGTGCCCTTCTTGAACTTGAAATAGGGTAGGAAAACGCAAACATTCAATGAAAAATCCCGCAATGTGGCGAACACGTTGCGGGATTTTTGTTGGCGGAAAGTACAGGATTCGAACCTGTGAGAGCTTTTACACCCTGGCGGTTTTCGAAACCGCTGCCTTCAGCCGCTCGGCCAACTTTCCTTCCTCAAAAAGAGTGCGCAAAAATACAATTTTTTCGATAACAACGGACAGTGGTGTCTCGTTTTTTTGTAGGTTAGTTCACTTTTGTCATGCTGAAGGTGGCGGTGTAAGTCGAGCCGTCTTCGCGTTCGCGCAGCGCCGTCCAACTCATCACGCCGTTTTGGATAGAGGCAATCTCCCACCATTCGCGGTTCTCCAACTGACCATCACCGTTGTTCATCCAACGTGTGCAAAGCAGGTTGCCGTCCACGAAATACTCGGCAAAGGCATTCACGTCGTCCACCCATTGGCCTTCTTCCGTCTGGCGATAATAGATGTAGGTGCCGTCGGTCTTGTACTCCCAGCGATGGAGCTCGCCGTCGTCAAATTCGGAGCCTTCCTGACTGGAAATGCGGCCTTCCCAGGTGCC
The DNA here is from genome assembly GCA_900316305.1 of uncultured Bacteroidales bacterium. Lineage (GTDB taxonomy): Bacteria > Bacteroidota > Bacteroidia > Bacteroidales > WCHB1-69 > F23-D06. The sequence continues at coordinate 123,729 of ONCM01000002.1, forward strand.
GATAATGTCGTTTTTGTAATCAACAGTGACGCGTTTCAGGATAACGTCTTCTTCAGGATAATTGAATGATGCGTTCCCATTCGTGAGTATAGATACCTTGAGGTGGCATGACATCTCTTTGTCAGTAATGGAATTGACCATGTACTTGCATACAATGGATTTGAAATCGTTGAATTTTCCGGTGACTGTCACAACGTTGTCGTCAATCTGGACATCACATTCCAAATAGTTGTTCCATTTGTATTCCGTCTGTGTGTAATCAACTCTTGATGAGCTAAGGATTGCTTTTGTGTCGGAAATGAAGGTGATAACCGTTTTTTCGTTGGTCAACGCAGACCTGCCGTCTATTTCAGCCTGCATCCATTTGCCAATCAATTTGTCAGACAGTTTGTCCTTGTCCTTGTTGCATCCGCAGAGGACGATGGCCGCAACGGCCAGCATTAAAAATACTTTTTTCATAATGGGCATAATTTTATGACTGCAAAAGTACAAAAAATAATTATGGGAATCTCTGTTTATATCATTTCCGTTTCTTGACTTTGAGTTTCGGGGTGGTGACCTTCCCCCCGTCTTGCACGCAGCGCACGCTGTAGCCGTTATACACTTTCCCGAAGCAGACGTACGGGCAGGTGCCACCCGTCGGGACAGACCCCCTGCACACTTGCTGTGGTCTTTCCCGTATCGTGCACCGCCGCTGTCCAGGTGTAGAGCAGCCCATACTTCCTTACGGAGTCCCGGCTGTTGCCGTAGTCGAAATAGCAGGCAACGGTCGTGTCCTTGTCTGCTACCTCACTCATCACAATCGGGCTTCCGTCAGCGTAATGGGTTGTCCGCAGGTTCTCCGCCATCCATCGCATCCCGTTGATTTTCAGTGTGCGGTAGCGGTTCCCGTCGCAGTCGCGCACGGTGACGCACGCGGGGAGCAGGAGCGCCAGTGCGCTGAATAGGGCGAAAAGTTTTGCGGTGGGGCTCATTACGGAAGATGTTTTTCGTTGGCAAAAATACTATTATTTTACAAAAGTGATGAAGTAATAAAAAAAATTGTATCTTTGCCGCCGAATCCCCCTTAGGTGGAATATACTAAGGCTCGCCCACTCCCAATAAGTGGGCTTATTTTTTGAAAAACAATGAAAACAATGGATAAACAGAAAGTTATTGTCTATGTTGATGGGTTTAACAATTCCATCGTTCCAACAGCTTGAGTGGTATCAGCACATCAAGAGTGATCAACCTAGAACGTTATGAATCAAGATTCCGCCAGTGCATCTTGCCAGATGTTGTGCATCTCAAGTCTGCTGATTTTGATTTGGCAATTCCTGACAAGTGGAAAGCCTACCAGAACAGGCAAAACATTTGATTATCTTTTATCTCGCATTCTCCTCTATCCACTTCCCGATTTCCGATTCCGAAAGGCCGCCGCCCTCAAAGCGGTTGATCTCCACGCCGTCTTTCAGCAAAACGACGGTCGGCACTACTTTTACGCCAAAGCGGTTTGCAGTCACGGGAGACTCGTCAATGTCGATTTTGAAAAAGGAAACCGTCTTGCGGTGCTGGCGAGCAAGGTTCTCCAAGCGCGGTTCCAGCAGCCGGCACGGGCCGCACCATCTTGCCCCGAAATCCAACAGCACATAGCCCTTTTTCACCTTCTTGTCGAAAACCTCATCGGAAATCTTTTCCATATACTTTCCCTCTTTTTGGGTGAGCATCTCGTTGATTTTCAAGCTGTCGCATTCACGATAGACAATGTTGCCCTCCTCGTCCAGAGTGATGACAATGGCCTTCTCCTCGTCGGGAAGGGCGAACAGCGCCATATCCACATCTCCGTAGCGCAAGTCCTGTAACTCCTTGTAGGTGCGCATCCTTATCCCTTTCATCGTCAGCTCGGATTCCGATTTCACCACGAGCCCATATTGAAGGTCTGCGAAAACCCCATAATTGAAAGGTATCTTGAAAGAGGTGTCGATCCAAACGGTGCTTTTCCCTTGCATCATTTCCGTTTCAATCTCGTATTCCACCCGGAGACAGGAGTATCCGTTGACGGGAACAAGGGTGTCAGAAAACAGCAGTGGCGTGTCGTCGGAGCTTTTTTCCATCGTCTTTCTGGTGACAATCGGAGTTCCCATCATGGATTGGATACTCACAAGCTCTTGAGAATCATCCCTATAGATGATTTTTGATTTTATATCGGGCATGTCAGACACGACATTATCCCCTTTATAATATTCCACAAACTTCGATTCAGAGGCCATCCCTCCCGACGTTTTTTGCACGTATGTCAGCCGGCCCTCAAACAACGGTTGGGCGGAGATGCTGTTGAGGGCGATGACGGTTAATAGGAGGAACGAAAGGGTGAGGTGTTTCATAAGATCTTACATTTAATTTTAAATGTGATTCCTCTTTGCAATACCTTTGACAATAAAGCTGATGACCAATATGAGAACGATGAGGATCAGACCCAAGAATAAGTAAAACAATGTAAATAATTGTACTCCACATAAATGTTATTTTTTAATATCTATTTTTACTCTTTCAGCAACTCGTCAATTCACGACTTTGGATGTCAGCTTTTTTAAACGCCGTAGAGACGCGCCATGGCGCGTCTCTACAACGATTATAAACGGATATTCCGTGATTATTGCACGTTCTTCAGCACCTCCACGAGGAAATCGTAGAATTTGCCGACGCTCTCGATGTTGACGCGCTCGACGGGGGAGTGCGGGTGCTCGATGGTCGGGCCGAAGGAGACCATATCCCAATCAGGATAGCAGACGCCGAAGAGACCGCATTCCAGACCGGCGTGGATGGCCATCACCTTGGGATCGTTGCCGAATTTCTCCTTATAGACCTTCATGCAGGTGTTCATGATGGGGCTCTTCATGTTGGGGTTCCAACCGGGATAGGCGCCGGTGAGCTCGATGCCGCAGTCGGCCAGCTCGGCGATGGCAACCATCTTCTCGCCCAGAGCTTCTTTCGCACTGTTCACGCTGCTGCGCATCAGGCACTTGGCGCTCATCTCACCGTTCTCGGCGACGAAGTTGGCGAGGCTGTTGGAGGTCTCCACCAAGCCGGGCATGGAGTCGCTCATGCGCTGCACACCGTTCGGGATGGCGTAGATCATGTTCAGGAACTGGTTCAAAGCCTTGGGCTCGATAACCTGTGCGGGAGCGTCCACAGCGGTCACGGTGAGGCTGAGACCTTCCTCAGTGAGGGCGAACTCGTTCTTCACCATAGCTTCGAATTCCTTGGCAAATGCCTCGAATTCAGCGGCTTTTGCGGCGGGAACGGTCAGGATGGCTGTAGCCTCGCGCGGGATGGCGTTGCGCAGACCGCCGCCGTTGATGCAAGCGACGCAGCCGCCGAAGTTGCGGACGACTTTCTGCAGGAAGCGGGTGGCAATCTTGTTGGCGTTGGCGCGACCGAGGTTAATGTCCATGCCGGAGTGACCGCCGTGCAGACCGGTGACGAAGAGTTTGTAGCCCTTCATGCCAGCGGGCGTGGCAACGGTGGTGTATTTGCGGTTGAAGTTGGCGTCCAGACCGCCGGCGCACCCCACATACATTTCGCCCTCGGTTTCAGAGTCGAGGTTGATGAGGATTTTGCCCTTCACGAAGCCGGGTTTCAAACCGAAAGCGCCGGTCATGCCGGTCTCTTCGTCGATGGTGACGAGCACCTCGATGGGACCGTGTTGGCAGTTGGGGTCGGTGATGGCGGCCAATGCGGCAGCCACGCCGATGCCGTCGTCAGCGCCCAGAGTGGTCTTGTTGGCGCGCACCCAGCCGTTGTCGATGATGGGCTCGATGGGGTCGGTGAGGAAGTCGTGTTTCTTGTCGCTGTCGGCTTGCGGCACCATGTCGCAGTGCGCTTGCAGCACCACGGGGGTGCGGTTCTCGAAGCCGGGCGTGGCGGGAACGGTGAACAGCAGGTTGCCGGTCTCGTCTTGCACGACGGGAATGTTGTTCTCTTTTGCCCATTCCTTGTACCATTTCACCACGGCGGTTTCATGTTTGGAAGGGTGGGGGGCGTCACAAATGTGTCCGAAGATGTCCCATAATCCTTTGGGATACAGATTCAAAAGTTCTTGATTCATTACTTTAATATTTTATGTTTGAAATAAGATTTCGCATTTAAAATGCCGCGCAAAGATACGATTTTTTTTGCCCGAAAAAAAATGTATCTTTGCAGCTCAAATTTTTAACAAAAAATATGGACGATAATTTATGCAACCTCTTGATAACCAAGGGTGAACTAAAACAAAGCATTTTTGCGGTTACGCTGGAGACGATGCAGCTCTTCAAAGATGCCGCGAAAAGTTTCGAAGAGTATTATCGCGATACGTATGCCGATGACCACGACAATATCCCGGTTCTCTTTACCAACAAAAATCAATACCAATTCATGCTCAAGTTCGGCGGCGATGTGCTGATTTTCCTGATGCACACCAACGTTTTTGAGTTCTCGCGCGACCACGAAGTGATGCGCACTCCGTATATTAAGGAAGACCGTGACCGCTCCTATTGCGGTATGATTCAGATATTTAACTTCCTCGGCGATTCGCTGAAGTATGACCGTGTCAACGACCTCGGTTACATGATCGGCCGTATCTTCATCAATAAGGAGGGACATTATTATATTGAAGGCAAACGTGAATTGGCGCAGGTCATCAACAATTTCAGCGCTAACGAAATCTCCCCCGAGGCGGTGAAGGAAATTCTCTTCTCGGCCATTCGATACACGCTGAATTTTGATCTTTTGGTGCCGAATTATGAGGATATGAAGATCATTACGGTGAACGATATTCAGCAATTGGAAGAACAAACCAACCTTCTGAGAACTGGTAAACGCCTGGGATTCAGGTTTGAACAAGATAAAACGGAGTAGAAAAATTTTTTCTTCGAAATCCGTCGGGTGATATTGAAAAAAGTGTATTTTTGCACCGTCTTTTTGACACCCTATGGCGTGTTCGTCTAGTTGGCCTAGGACGTAAGATTTTCATTCTTAAAATCAGGGGTTCGAATCCCCTACACGCTACAACAAAGCAACCTAATATGGGTTGTTTTTTTTTGTATCTATATGTCTGATTCGTACCGCGTCATCCCCATTTTCCTGCCGATGTTGGCCTGCCCGCACCGTTGCGTCTATTGCAACCAGTTCGTGATTTCCGGTCAGCAGAAGTTGCCTTCTTTGGATGATGTTACCGATTTGATAGACAGTTACTTGAAAACAATTCCTGCCGACTGCCACAAGCGTGTGGCGTTCTTTGGCGGCAGCTTCACCTGTCTGCCCGAAACCATCCAGAACCGCTATTTGGATGCGGTCCAGCCGTATCTTCAGGAGGGCAGGATAGAGGGCATACAACTCTCCACTCGTCCGGATTACATCGATGAGCATATTCTGCAAAACCTTAAAACAAAAGGCGTTACCTTGATCGAACTCGGTGCCCAATCGTTGGACGACGACATCCTGCGTCGTTGTGGGCGCGGACATACGGTCGCGGACGTGGAGAACGCATCCCGTCAGATCCGCAGTTTCGGCATCGACCTCGGGTTGCAGATGATGATCGGACTGCCTGGTGATACGAAGGAGAAAGCGTTGCATACCGCATCTTTAATTGCTTCTTACGGAGCAAGTTGCACCCGCATCTACCCGACACTCGTGGTCGAGGGCACCGCACTGGCGGAGGATTACCTTGCCGGTCGTTATACCCCGTTGACGCTTGAGGAAGCCGTGGATTGGAGCAAGGACTTGTACGCCTTTTTCCAGTCGGCGGGCATCACCGTCTTGCGCATGGGCCTGCATCCCACGAAAGACCTCCGCGAGGGTGAACATCTGTTGGCTGGTCCGTTCCATATTTCTTTCAAAGAACTGGTGCTCACCGCATTGTGGCATGATCGCATTGCCGCACAAATAGCAAAAGAGGGTAGGGAAGACATCACGGTGATGGTGCCGCCCGGGGAGATCAATTACGCCGTCGGGTATGGGTCCGCGAATAGGAAGGCGTTCCCGAAAGTAAAATTACGAATGTAGAATGAAGAATGTAGAATGAAGAATGTAGAATGAAGAATGTAGAATGAAGAATGTAGAATAGGAGTGATAAGCGGTTACGCGGTCAATGGTCAATAGTCAATGGTCAACAGTCAAGCACTAACCATCATGTTTTCAGGCGATAAGAAAATATTTTCCAAATCCATCCTATATCTTATTTATATATATTATATTTGCAGCCGCTAAAAAATTTTGGTTTTTTAGCGTTAATATGTTTATAATTAAAAAGTTAGATATATGAAGATTTCTTACAAATGGCTGAAAGATTTACTGAATTTCAACTTGACGGCGGAAGAGACGGCTGCCTACCTCACCGATTGTGGTCTTGAGGTGGAGGGGCTTGAGACGTTTGAGACCGTCAAGGGCGGACTCCGCGGACTGAAGATCGGCGAGGTGCTGACCTGTGAGGCGCACCCCAATTCCGACCATCTGCACGTCACCACGGTCAACGTGGGCGAGGAGGAACCGTTGCACATCGTTTGTGGCGCGCCCAATGTGGCGGCCGGACAGAAAGTGGTGGTCGCCACCATCGGCACCGTGCTCTATAACGGTGACGAGTCCTTTACCATCAAGAAATCGAAACTGCGCGGCGAGCCCTCCGAGGGCATGATCTGCGCTGAAGACGAAATCGGTTTGGGTACCTCCCACGACGGCATCATGGTGCTTCCTGAGGAGGCTGTGCCTGGCACGCCCGCTGCCGAGTATTTCCATGTGGAATCCGATGCGATTTTCGAGATTGGTCTCACCCCGAACCGCTGCGATGCCATCTGCCATTTCGGTGTGGTCCGCGACCTCTATGCCTCTCTGGTACAGCACGGTATCCCTTGTTCCACCCTCGTGCGTCGCAACGCCCGTGAGATACAGCCCGTGGCCGGCGTCCACTCCCGCATCGACGTGATTGTGGAGAATGTGAAGGATTGTCCGCGCTATTCCGGTGTGCTGATCGAAGGTATTACCGTGAAGGAATCCCCCGAATGGTTGCAGACGAAGCTCAAATCCGTTGGCGTCCGTCCCATCAACAATATTGTGGATATCACGCAATTCATCATGTTGGAGTATGGTCAGCCCATGCACGCCTTCGATGCGGATAAAATCGAAGGTAACAAGGTCATCGTCAAGAACTTGCCTGAAGGCACCCCGTTCGTGACCCTCGACGGCAACGAGGTCAAGCTCAGTGCCGACGACCTGATGATCTGCAACGAGAAGGAGGGTATGTGCATCGCCGGTGTTTATGGCGGCTTGCATTCCGGCATTACGGAAAATACCACCCGCCTCTTCTTGGAGAGCGCTTACTTCAACCCCGTGAGCATCCGCAAGACCGCGAAACGTCATGGTCTTAAGACCGATGCATCGTTCCGCTATGAGCGTGGTTGCGATCCGAGCATCACCGTGTATGCCCTGAAACGTGCGGTAGAGCTTGTGATGGACCTCTCTGGCGGCTATCCCGTGATGGACATCGTCGATCGTTATCCTAACGTCATCGAACCCGCCCAAATCACCCTCTACTACGATCATGTGAATCGTGTGGCTGGTAAAGTGATTGAGAAACAAACGGTTACCAATATCCTGATGTTGCTGGATATGGAAGTCAAGGCGGCAGGCGAAGACAAACTCATCGTCACCGTCCCGTTGAACAAGGCGGATGTGACTCGTCCGATCGACCTCATTGAGGAGATTTTGCGAATTTATGGCTATAACAATATAGAGATTCCTACCACGTTGACGTATGACATGTCCTGCCTCCGTCAGAATGACAGTCTGTACCAAATGCAGCTGACCATTTCTAGATATTTGGCAGACAATGGTTTCTATGAGGTGATGAACAACTCCCTCACCCGTGCCGATTATGCCGCCCAGTTCGATTTCCTGAACGAGGCGGAGACGGTGAAGCTGTTGAACCCGCTGAGCAGCGAGTTGAACGCCATGCGTCAGACGCTGTTATTCTCCGGTTTGGAGAATGTGGTGCGCAATGTCAACAACAAAGCTGCGGACCTGCGGCTGTTCGAGTGCGGCAAAACCTACCATCTGAATCCCCAGACAGCCTCCGGCGAGGATGTAACCGTGCGTTATCAGGAACGCGACATGATGTCGATGTTCGTCACGGGCAAGCTTGGCGACGATGATTGGAAGGGCAAGGCCGGTGCTGCGGACTTCTTCTACCTCCGCAACATGATCGACAATTTCCTGCTGAAGGTTCATTTCCCGATGGAGCGCATGGAGTTGGTGACCAACGACGAACCCCGTATGTTCGCTCAGCACATTGCCTATAAGATTGGTGATGCGATTCCGGTACGCATCGGCGTGCTCCGCGCGGATATTCTAAACGCCTTCGACATCAAGAAGTCGGTTTGCTATGCCGAAATCGACATGCGTCTGCTGAACGAGATTTGCAGCGACCAGTCCGTTTTCTTCCAGCCCATCAACATCTATCCGGCCGTCCGTCGCGACCTGGCGTTGGTGGTGAACAAGGATGTCACCTACGACCAGCTGGAGCGCATCGCCCGCAAGTATGCCTCCAAGCTGCTGAAGCAGGTGAGCCTCTTTGATGTCTATGAAGGCACTGGCGTGGAGGAGGGCAAGAAGTCTTACGCCCTCAACTTCGTGTTGCAGAACGCGGACAAGACCCTCACCGACGAGGATATCAACAAGGTGATGAACAAGCTGATCTCTGCTTACGAGCGTGAGGTGGGTGCCAAATTGCGTTAACCGTCCGTAGCTCACTCTTGATGCAGGTTTTCCACGGAACAGAGCAGTTGCCGCGATTCGCGAATCCGGTGGTGGCCGTCGGTGCATTCGACGGTGTGCACCTCGGGCATGTCCGTATTTTGCGTTTTCTGTGCGAGCAGGCGGAAAAGGTCAACGGCACTAGCGTGGTGATGACCTTCTCGCCGCACCCCCGCACCGTTCTGCGTCCCGAATCCTCGTTTTTTACCATCAACACGATGGAAGACAATCTGAAACAGATTGAGAAACAGGGCGTTGATGTGGTGCTGATACAGCCCTTTACGTTGGATTTTTCCAAAATGTCGTACCAGCAGTTCATCGACGAGGTGATTCTTGGAAAATTGCAGGCTCACACGTTGGTGATGGGACCCAACCACGCGTTCGGACACCAGCGGGAGGGCGACCACGACAGCATCAAGCACTACTGCCGCGAGCATGAGCTCCAAGTGGTGGACATCCCAGAGGAGATGTGGCATTCAGCTGGCGTGCATTCCGCCGTCATCCGCGAACATATCCGCCAAAAGGACTGGGAAACGGTCGATGCGATGCTCGGCTACCATTACGTTGACCATTGACCATTGACTATTAACCTCATAAACTTGTAAGCTTCTAAGCTTGTAAACTTCTAAGCTTGTAAACTTTTAACCTTCTAACCTTGTAACATTTTACCTGTTCGGCATACTATATAAACAAAGAAGAAAGAAAAAAACAGATATATGAGCAAAAACTTAATCATCGTCGAGTCTCCGGCGAAGGCAAAAACTATTCAGAAGTTCATCGACAAGAACTACACTGTGATTTCCAGTAAGGGACATGTGCGCGACCTGCCCTCCAAGGGTATGGGCATTGACATTGTCCATGATTTCGAACCGCAGTACGAGATTTTGGATGACAAGAAGGCACTCATCAACGACATCAAGAAAAAGGCGGCTGAGGCAGACGTGATCTGGCTCGCAACCGATGATGACCGTGAGGGTGAAGCCATTTCCTGGCATCTGATGGAGGTGACCAATATGGATCCCAATAAGGTGAAACGTATTGTGTTCCATGAAATTACAAAACCAGCTATCGAAGAGGCGTTAGCCAATCCTCGGGATTTGAACGTGGATTTGGTGAATGCGCAACAGGCGCGTCGCGTCCTCGACCGTCTGGTCGGTTTCGAGCTTTCACCCGTGCTGTGGCGCAAGGTCCGTCCGTCGTTGTCGGCCGGCCGTGTGCAGTCCGTGGCTGTGAAGCTCATCGTGGAGCGCGAGCACGAGATCGAGAAGTTCAACAGCACCTCCTCCTACCGTGTCGATGGTTTGTTCACGCCGGTACGTGACGAAAAGGTGGAGTTGAGTGCGGAACTCAACAAGCGTTTCCCCACGAAGGAAGAGGCCACCGCATTCCTGGAGCACTGCCGTAACGCCGCTTTCAAGATTTCGGCGATAGAGAAGACGCCCGGCAAGAAGAGTCCGGCGCCGCCGTTCACCACCTCCACACTCCAACAGGAAGCCGCCCGCAAACTCGGCTTCTCCGTGTCGAAGACCATGGTCGTGGCTCAGCAACTTTACGAATCCGGTTACATTACTTATATGCGTACCGACTCCGTCAATCTTTCCAACATGGCCCTCGCCGTCGCGCACGACGTGGTCTCCTCCAAGTACGGTGAAGAGTACGCCAAGACCCGCAAATACGTCACCAAGTCCAAGGGTGCTCAGGAGGCTCACGAAGCTATCCGTCCTACCGACCTTGCCCGCGAGACGGTTCCCGGCGATACCTTTGCCAAGAACCTCTACGAGTTGATTTGGAAGCGTACCATCGCCTCCCAGATGAGCGATGCGAAGACGGAGAAGACCTCCATCACCATTCCGGTGGAAGGCCGTGCGGAGAAGTTCGTCGCCACCGGCGAAGTGATCCTCTTCCCCGGTTTCCTCAAGGTTTATACTGAGTCCCGTGACGAGGAGGGTGAAGAGGTGAAGGGCAACCTGCCGGTGATGAACGAGGGTGAAGCTCTCAATGCCAAGCGGATTGGCGCAACCCAGCGTTACGCCCAACCGCCGGTGCGTTACACGGAGGCCAGCCTCGTGAAGAAGCTCGAAGAGCTCGGTATCGGTCGTCCGTCTACCTACGCCCCGACCATCTCCACCATCCAGAAGCGCGAATATGTGCGCAAGGCCACGCGTCCGGGCAAGGAACGTCCTTACGTCTGCCTCACCCTGACTGATACTGGCATCAAGGAGGAGGTTAAGAAGGAGAAATATGGTTACGAGAAGGATAAGCTCATCCCCACCGATGTGGGTATCGTCGTCAATGACTACCTCCAAGAGAACTTCAAGGAGATTATGGACTACGGCTTCACCGCCGATGTGGAGAAAGAATTCGATGATATTGCCGAAGGCAAGGCCAACTGGCAGGATATGATGCACGATTTTTATGGCGATTTCCATCAGCAGGTGGAAACGGCCATCAACTATTCCACCAAGGCCAGTGGTGAGCGTTTGCTGGGTTATGATCCCAAGACCAACGAGAAGGTTTTCGCAAAGCTGGGTAAATATGGTCCTATGGTGCAGATTGGCGAGTCGTATGCTGACGCCAAGCCGCGTTACGCCCGTCTGCAGGCCGACCAGTTTATCGACACCATCACCTTGGAAGAAGCACTTGACCTTTTCCGTCTGCCGCGTAATCTCGGCGAATGGAACGGCAAGGAAGTTTCCGTGGGCGTGGGGCGTTTTGGCCCATACGTGCGCTGCGACAACGTTTTTGAGTCCATTCCGAAGACCGAAGATCCGTACACGATTACGTTGGAACGCTGTATAGAGTTGCTGGAAGGCAAGATGCAGAAGACCGCTGAGCGTACGCCTCATGTGGTGGGCCACCTCGATGGCAAGGAGATTTTGGCAGCTGCCGGCCGTTATGGTCCATATATTAAATATGATGGAAAGAATATTACTCTGGACAAGGGTATGGATATTAACTCGTTGACCGAAGAGCAGGCCATTGAGTACATCCGCAACAAGGAGACCCGCAATGTGCTGGTTTCTTACGAGCAGGATCCTTCTCTGAAGGTGATGAACGGTCGTTACGGCCCCTACATCACCAACGGCACGGACAACTTCAAGATTCCCAAAGATATGGTGGCCAACAAGTTGACCTACGAAGAGTGTATGAATATTATCGAAAATACCGCCCCGACGGCGAAAAAACGTACAGTCAGAAGAAAGAAAGCGTAAGTTATGGACATCTCGTTGTATTTTGACCCTGTTTCGATTGATTCGCTCCCGATTCAGGATGCCGAATCGTTGACCGACCGGCTGTTGTACAATGTGCTGATGTACAACCCGGACGAGCCTTTGGACATCCAGGAGGCGGATATTGCCATCTTCGGAGTGCCTGAGGTGCGTAACACCTACCGTAACCCTTCCTGTTCGCTGGCTCCGGACGAGATCCGCGGACAGTTCTATCAACTTTATGGTTGGCGTAAGGGTGTCCGGATTATTGATCTGGGCAACCTCCGATTGGGGAATACGGTGGAGGATACCTATACTGCCGTGGCTCAAGTGGTTTCACATCTTATTGAGAATAAGGTGATTCCGATAATCTTGGGCGGCGGAAACGACATCGCTTTTGCCAACTATCGCGCATACGAGCTCATGGAGCGCGTCGCGAACGTGGTCTCCATCGACTCCTGCTTTGATCTCGGTAACGAGAATATGCCGATTCGTTCGGATGCTTACGTTAACAAAATGGTGCTGCAACAGCCCAATTTCCTGCTGAACTACGCCAACATCGGCTATCAGAGCTATATGAACAGCCCTGAATCGGTCGGGATGATGGAGAGTTTGTACTTCGAAACCTATAGGGTAGGGTTGATGCGTTGCAATCTCGAAGAGGTGGAACCGGTGGTGCGCAACGCCGACATGGTCTCCCTTGACATTTCCGCGGTTCGCCGTCCCGATGCTCCGGGTTGTCCGCATAACTCCTCCAACGGATTTTACGGTGAGGAGATTTGTCAGATCGCCAAGTACGTGGGTCTCAGCGACAAACTGTCCTCTTTCGGCATTTATGAGTACGATCCCACGCTCGACTATAACCATCAGACCTCCCAGTTGATTGCCCATATCCTTTGGTACTTTGTGGAGGGTTTTATCTTTCGCCAAAGCGACGGCAATTTCAAGAACAAGAACGACTACCGTCAGTTCAATATCTCCGTCACTGGTGCGTTGGACGAGATGGTCTTCTTCCACAGCAAGAAGTCTGGACGTTGGTGGGTGCTGGTGCCTATGTATCAGAAAGATAAGGAACAAGTGCAGTATTATTACCTGCCCTGCTCCAAACGGGATTACGACCTCGCCTGTGAGGATAAGATTTCCGATCGCTGGTGGAGGACCTATCACAAAATCAATCAGTAAAAGATAATGTAATAAATATAATGCTTATGAAAAAGATTTTTCTACTTTTTTCTGTTTTCGCATTCGCCTTCACTTGGGTGAGTGCGCAGGTCGATGAAAAGACCGCTGCCGAAGAGGCGTTGAAAACAAAGGTGAAAGCCGCAGAGATCGACAGTGCCAAGCATTGGAAATGCACGGGTATTGTTGGATTAAATGCAGCACAAACGGGGCTGTTCAACTGGGCGGCTGGTGGTAACAACAATGTGACCGGCTTTGTGTATGCCAATGTCACCCTCTCCTACAAGAAGAACAAATGGACGTGGGACAGCAACCTAGACACCGAACTGGGTCTTATGTATTCAGCTGATTACGTGCGCTATCCATGGAGAAAGGCGAACGACAAACTCAATTTCACGACCAAAGTCGGTTACCAGATGCATCCGCAATGGTATCTCACCTTGTTGGGAAGCTTCCGGTCACAGTATGCTCCTGGTATGGACTATAAGAAGGTGGATGCTGGAGAGGAATTGGAACCGACGCTTATATCCAAATGGTTGTCACCTTCTTACACGGATCTGGCACTCGGTATCGAGTATCGCCCGAACGACATTTTCACCATTGGTGTCTATCCTGTTGCCGGTCGTATGACCACATGTACGTATGAGCCTCTGAGACCTAGCTACGGTCTTCCTATGCGCGATGACAGCACGTTCAAGCCGGTGGCATTGAACATGGGTCTCCGTATCAACGGTGGCATCAATTATACGTTGGTGAAGAACCTCAAGATCATCTCCACGATCACCCTCTTCACGCCTTATACGGCCAGAATCCATGACGAAGAGCATGGTCAGAAGTTTGGTAACTTCGATGTGGACTGGGATGTCGCCATTGCGTATAGTTTCCTGAAAGTCTTCAGCGTCAGCGTGATGACCTCTCTGAAGTATTACGAAAAGGTGATGATTGACGGTCCGGCATGGGGCAAATACCACGAAGGACCTCGCGCCCGTGTGCAGTTCAAGGAAGTGATCGGTGTCGGTATCGGTTACAGTTTCTAATTTAAGACAAAAGGCAAAAGGCAAAAGGCAACAGGCAACAGCGATTTGCTAAAAGCTAATAGCCAATAGCTAATAGCTAAAAGCCAACAGCCAAAAGCCAACAGCCAAAAGCCAACAGCCAATAAAATACTATTTACAGGAAATGAGACAATTAAGAATTACAAAACAGGTTACCAACCGTAGCGAGACGCCGTCGTTGGACAAATACCTGCACGACATCGGCAAGGTGCCCTTGCTGACTGCGGACGAGGAGGCCGAACTCGCTCGCAGAATCAAAAACGGCGACGAGGATGCGTTGGAGAAACTGACCAACGCCAACCTCCGATTTGTGGTCTCTGTGGCCAAACAGTATCAGAACCAGGGAATTACATTGTCTGACTTGATTAATGAGGGTAATTTGGGTTTGATCAAGGCTGCGCACCGTTTCGATGAAACCAAAGGTTTCAAGTTCATCTCTTTCGCCGTATGGTGGATTCGTCAGGCTATCCTGCAAGCCATCGCCGAGCAGTCGCGTATCGTCCGTCTACCGATGAACAAAGTGGGTGTCATCAACAAGATATACAAGACGATGGGTATTCTGGAGCAGGAACTGCAGCGTGAGCCGAAGGTATCCGAAATTGCGGAGCGTTTGGGCATGACGGAAGATGAGATCAAGGATTCTATGAAGAATTCTCCGAAACACCTCTCCATGGATGCTAGCCTCACCTCCGACGATGATACCAATATGTATGACGTGTTGCGCAACGAAGATACAGTTTCTCCAGACAAGGAGTTGATTTACCAATCGTTACAGCAGGAGCTGGCCACGGTGATCGACACTTTGCCGACCCGCGAGGCGGAAATCCTCAAGCTGTTTTACGGTCTGGGCAGCAAGCACCCGATGACCCTCGACGAGATCGGCGAGCAGTTCGACCTTTCTCGCGAGCGCGTCCGTCAGATCAAGGAGAAAGCGATTCGCCGGTTGCGCCACAACGCCAAATGCAAGGCACTGCAATCCTATCTATAGTTAGTAGTTAGCAGTTAGTAGTTAGCAGTTAAACGAATCTGTTTCGGTCGAAGGACCATTCCCCTTCTTCTAGAAGGGGTGGCCGAAGGCCGGGGTAGTCATAAAAAACAAAAAAATATGAACAAACTCAGATTAAAAGATATCATCAAAACCCCCGAGGTTGTCGGCATCGGCAATCCCGTGGATGTGAAGGGTTGGGTGCGTTCCAGACGCGGCAACAACTTCGTGCAGTTCATCCAACTCAACGACGGTTCCATCGTCACCAACTTGCAAGTGGTGGCCGACACCGACAAGTTCGACGAGGCGCTGCTCAAACAGATCACGACCGGTTCTTGTATCCATGTGACCGGCAAGTTAGTGGAATCCCAAGGCAAGGGTCAAAATGTGGAGGTTCAGGCCGAAACGATTGAGGTTTACGGTTCTGCCGATCCGGAATCCTATCCGTTGCAGAAGAAGGGTCACTCAATGGAATTCCTGCGCGAGATTGCCCACCTGCGTCCGCGCACGAACTATTTCGGCTGTGTGCTGCGTCTGCGCCACGCCATGGCCTTCGCCATCCATAAATACTTCAACGACAGAGGTTTCTTCTACCTCCACACCCCGCTGATCACCGCTTCCGATGCCGAGGGCGCCGGCGAGATGTTCAACGTCACTACTTTCGATCTGAACAACATCCCGCGCACCGAGGATGGTCAAATCGATTACAAGCAGGACTTCTTCGGCAAGCACACCAACTTGACCGTTTCCGGACAGTTGGAAGGTGAGCTGGGTGCTATGGCTCTTGGCAACATCTATACTTTCGGTCCCACGTTCCGCGCCGAAAACAGCAACACTCCTCGCCACTTGGCTGAGTTCTGGATGATCGAGCCCGAAATGGCCTTTTACGACATCAAGGACAATATGGATTTGGCTGAGGATTTCATCAAGTATCTGGTGCAGTACGCGTTGGACAACAACATGGACGACCTCAAGTTCCTCAACGATATGTTCGACAAGGAACTGATCGCTCGTCTCGAATCCGTCACCAAGGTTGAATTCGTGCGTTTGGGCTACACCGAGGCCATCGACATTCTTCTGCAGGCTAAGAAGAAGTTCGAATATCCCGTGAAGTGGGGTATTGACCTGCAGTCTGAGCATGAGCGTTACCTTGTGGAGAACCACTTCAAGAAGCCTGTCATCCTGACTGACTATCCGAAGGAGATCAAGGCCTTCTACATGAAGCAGAACGACGACGGTAAGACTGTTCGCGCCATGGATGTCCTTTTCCCGACTATCGGCGAAATTATCGGTGGTTCCGAGCGTGAGGCCGACTATCAGAAACTGCTCAATCGTGTTCACGAACTGGGCATGACCGAGGAGCAATACTGGTGGTATTTCGACACCCGCAAGTTCGGTTCTGCGCCGCACTCCGGCTTCGGTCTCGGTTTCGAGCGCTTGTTGCTCTTCGTCACCGGTATGACCAACATCCGCGACGTGATTCCGTTCCCGAGAACGCCGCAAAATGCTGAGTTTTAATTGTTTGTATGTCTTCTCAAAATAAATTTACTTTAGAGCAAAAGAACGTCCAACGGCAGGTTGGCCTGCCGTTGACGTTGCAGTTGATGCACCTCGTGGAGATGCCTTACGCCTCGTTGGAGCAGGAAATCCGCAATACGGTGGACGAGAATCCCGCCTTGGAAATCTATGACGACAATGCTAGCGAGGCTGATATCCATGATGAGATGCCTCGTGAAGAATATGATGCCAACGGTGACCCGCTTGAGCTATCAAACGAGCAACTTCCTGACGATGAGATTTTTAAGGAAGACTATTATCGTGACAATGATGATTATGACGACGGTTTCACGGATTTGCAGTTGGAGAATTATATTTCCAAACTGAATGCGCCGGACGAAGCTCCGAGTAATCCGAAATCGGATGTCTATTACGAGTCGATGCGCGAAAAATGGCAGGGACAGCTCGGCGAGATGGATATGACGGACAAGCAGGCTCAAATTGCCACTTATCTCATGGGGACGCTGGATGATGCTGGCTACCTCCATGCAGATATGCAGGCGATTGTCAACGAATTGCTCTATACGGAAAATATTCAGACGAATATCGAGGAGGTTGAATATGTGCTGACCCATTTTGTGCAGGAATTGGATCCGCCTGGTACGGGTGCTCGTAACTTGCAGGAATGTCTGCTGTTACAACTTGACCGAAGTTCGGACAAGAGTCCTGCTGCTCAACTCGCCCGCACTCTTTTGACGCAGTGTTTTGATTTGCTGACCAAACGGCATTATGACAAAATCACCGCTGCTCTGGATATTTCCGATGATGAGCTGAAAGCAGCTCTGGAGGTCATCCAGAAACTTGATCCGCGGCCCGCATCCCAGGATTCCCCGATGCAGAAGTCGGCCGAAACGATCATTCCGGACTTCACCATCACGAATCGTGATGGCAAGCTGAATCTGACGCTGAACAACCAATATGTCCCTAAAGTCCGGATTAACAAAGAGTTCAGCAATGAGTACCGCTTTCTTTCCGAAGAAGAATACAATCGCCGGAAAGCAGAGGCGGAACGTTTCATGAAGAAATATGTGGATGACGGTTTGCAGTTCATTAAAACGCTCTCCTTGCGTGAGATGTTGCTCTACAACACGATGTATGCCATCATGCAGCACCAGCGCGACTACTTCATGTCAGGAGATAATAAAGATCTCAAACCGATGATTCTCAAGACGATAGCACAAGAGGTTGGTGCGGACATCTCCACTATCTCCCGTGTGTCGAACAGTAAGTATGTGCAGACCGACTTTGGTATCATCCCGCTCAAACACCTCTTTTCAGAGGCAGTCAACGATGACGATGTCTCTTCCAAAGAGATCAAGCAGATTTTAGGTGACCTGATTGCGGCCGAAGATAAGAAAAAACCGCTCTCCGACGACAAACTTTGTGATATGTTGAAGGAGAAGGGGTACGATATCGCCCGCCGCACCGTCGCCAAATACCGCGACCAGCTGGGAATTCCGGTAGCACGGCTGCGGAAAGAGTTGTGAATTAAGAATTCTGAATTAAAAATTAAAAATGAAAAATTACATTCGTGAGACTGTCAGATTATGGCCGTCGTTGATTTTCTTCTTGTTATTGGGTCCTGCCCGAATGTTGCAAGCGCAGACCACTGAATTGACCAATTTGGTCCTTTTCGTCCGTTTTGCGGATGATGCGGAAATCGACCATTCCTTTGCGGACATCGATACGATGTTCAACGGGAAAACGCCGGGATACTTCAGCGTTTCGAATTTCTACGATGCCTTGACATACGGCAAGATTCATTACAACACCGTTTATACGAATAACATCCAGAATGGGGTGATTGTTTCTTACCAGGACATCTATCCGCGCGGCTATTTTCAACCCTATAGCGCGGAAAATCCGATTGGATACCAGGAGGAACTCCCGTTTATGGGAGTCTCTATGCGGGAAGCGGAACTCCTGGGGCGCGTTGTCCGCTACGTCGATTCCATGAATTGGGTAAGCTCGGATGTCAATCTGGACGGAAACGGAGACGGTTTGGTTGATAATGTCAGTTTTATCGTGAAAGGCGGTACAGGTGAGTGGGCTGAATTGCTGTGGCCGCACATGGAGTACTTCCCGTACGATTCACTCGTAGATGAACCGCGCATTAATGGGCAAAAAATATATACGTTCAATTTCGAGTTTGAAGGTGCGGATTCTGTCTTGTTCAGCGCCCTCGTTTTCCGCCATGAAATGGGACATTCGTTGGATCTTCCGGATCTTTACCATTATATGTATTACGACGAGGTCACTCCTGCTGGCAGCTGGGACATGATGTGTTACGGCAGTTCCCTCAACCAGACAGCAGCCATTTACAAGAACAAAATTTTGCATGTTTCAGACGACCCCATAGAAATCACGGAGGATGGCGACTATACGTTGCTGAGCGTGGGTTCGAGTCCGTCGCAGAATTGCTACTACATCCGTTCGCACATAGATCCTACGCAGTGGTACGTGCTTGAATACCGCAATCAAGAGGATCTTTTCGAAGAAGGTATTCCCGGCACAGGCCTATTGGTTGCTCGCTGGAACGACACCGTTACATTGGACTATGAAGGGATGTTTGCCAATGCGTTCTTCGATTTCTACAACCAAGCCAACCAGTACTGGATTTTCCGTCCTGGTAGCAGTATCGATACCGTTAATGGCGACATCGACAATGCGCATTTCAGCCAGTTTGTCGGCCGCACCTCTTTCGGTCCCACCACCGATCCGCATCCCTATTTGACGGACGGTACACCCGAAACCTGTTTCGAAATCACTGATATCCAGGTTAATGGTTCAGAGCTCAACTTCCACGTCCACTTCTTCGATACTGGAGTTGAGGAGTTCCAACTGGATGACCGATTCAAAGTTTGGCCCAATCCCGCCTCAGACGTTATCAATGTACAATGTACAATGAACAATGTACAGGTTGAGTCCATCGAGGTGTATGACGTGTACGGCAAGATTGTCCGTACCGGTGTAGAGACGTGCCATGGCGCGTCTCTACAGGAAATCAACGTCCGAGACGTCGCCCCCGGTCTCTATTTCATTCGCCTCACTACGAACCAAGGTGTAGTGACCAAACCGTTTGTGAAGAAATAATCCTTAATTCAAACAATAATGTCAAAAATTTTAGACGTATTAAAATCGAAGAAGTTCTGGGTGGAACTTCTCATTATGACCGTCGGAATGCTGATTACCGCCATCGCGGTCTATTATTTCTTGGTGCCGAGCAAGTTGATCATCGGTACCATTTCGGGTCTCTCCATCGTGATCAGCGGCGTTTCCGAGCAGCTGTTCGGGGTTGCGCTGCCGGTTTCCACCGTGATTCTGGTGGTGAACGCCATCCTGTTGGTGCTGGCCTACTTCCTGATTGGCAAGGAGTTCGGTATCAAGACGGTCTATACGGCCTTGATTCTGGGTCCGCTGATGGCCCTGCTGGAGAAGTATGTACCCTACACCATGTTCTTGACGGAGGGCACCACGTCCGTTATGGGCGATATCTGGTTCGACCTCTGCTGCTTCGTGTTGTTGCTGAGCGCTTCGCAGGCTGTGCTGTTCTCCATCAACGCCTCCACCGGCGGTCTCGACATCTTGGCGAAGATTGTCAACAAGTATCTGCATTTCGATATCGGCAAATCGGTGAGTATCGCGGGTGCCTGTATCTGCTGTACCGCTTTCGCTATCAACCCGTTCCGTATGGTGGTCATCGGTCTGTTAGGCACTTGGATCAACGGTCTGGTCGTCGATTATTTCACTGCCAACCTCAACAACCGTAAGCGTGTCTGTATCGTTTCGAAAGACTACGACCGCATTCGCCGTTACATCATCGACGAACTCGTACGCGGCTGTACCCTTTACGAAGTTATCGGTGGCTATACCAATGAGAAATCCATCGAACTGGAAACGCTGTTGACAAAGGACGAGTTCTCCAAACTGATGGAATTCATCGGCAAACAGGAGATTAAGGCTTTCATCACCGCTGGTAATGTGAGCGAGGTTTATGGTCTATGGTTCAAGGATAAGAAGGCTGTGAAAGAACGTGCCGAACAACGTTAGTTTCCTGTAATTCAACAACCTATATCGTTTATTTGCAGTAGCAATATAAATAATGTTGATATGAGTAAAAACGAATATAACCCCACTCTGGAGACCCTCCTCAACCACGTCAGCGTGCGCGAGTACAGCGACCGTCCCGTGGAGGAGGAAACCTTGAATCTGGTGCTCAAGGCGGCCTGTAGTGGCTCCACAATGGGCAACATGCAGCTGTTCAGCATTATCGTGACCCGCGACGAGGAGATGAAGGCCAAGCTCGCGCCGTTCCACTTCAACCAGCCGATGGCGACCTCCGCGCCGGTAATTCTCACCTTCTGCGCCGACTTCCGCCGCTTCAACCAGTACTGCCGGTTCCGCAATGCCGATACAGAGGCATACAGCAACCTGCAGAGCTACCACTGGGCCGTCACTGACGCGCTTATCGCCGCCCAGAACGCCTGCGTGGCCGCCGAAGCCCTCGGACTCGGCTTCTGCTGGCTCGGCACCATCACCTATAACGTTGATAAGTTCGTGGAAACGCTGCAGCTGCCCCAGCACGTCATACCCGTGGCCTGCATCCCGATGGGCTACCCCGTGCAAAAGCCCGCGCTCACGCAAAAGCTCCCCGTGGAAACATTTGTCCACCAGGAAGTTTACCACGACTACGACGAACAGCGCATCAACGATCTCTACCACGAAAAGGAGAACTCCGACGAAACGAAGCACATCCTCGCTGAGAACCCCGACTGCGACAACCTCGCCCAAGTCTTCACAAAACACCGTTACACCCGCCCCGACAACGAGCATTTCGCGAAGGTCCTGGCGGATACGCTGGTACGACAGGGGTTTCGGGTTTAAGGTTTAAGGTTTAGTGTTTAAAGTTTAGGGTTTATAGTTTCAGGTTTTAGTTTTTTAGTTTGGTACTTTGTTATTCTGCATTCTACATTCTTCATTCTACATTCATAATTCATAATTCGATGAAGCGTCTTTTCCCCGTCCTCATTGTCATCTTCGCCGCCCTCCTCCTCACTGGCTGCCACACCAACTCCCGTACCGGCTACGAACGCCGTTACCTCAATTCGCAGTACGGCTGCATATACAACGAATGGACGGTCAGTCTCCCGAGTGAGAGTCCGCTAAGTCCGCATCCCGCCACCGTGCCGGGCAACATCCACGACGACCTGCTCGCCAATAAGCTGATTCCCGACCCGTTCTACGGCGACAACGAGTCGAAAGTGCAATGGGTCTCCGACAGCGTGTGGGAATACATCGTCCACTTCGACAAGAACTGCGGACACGGCAAATCGTTTGCACATAACGAGTTGGTATTCGAGGGGTTGGACACTTACGCGGAGGTCTATATCAACGGACAGCGGTTGGTGGCCACAACGGGAGACTCCCTGACCAACAATATGTTCCGCACGTGGCGTTTCCCGATGCCCGAAAAATTGGACGAAGTCGGCAATGAGCTTCGCGTCCGTTTCCTGCCTTCCGCGCCGTTCGACAGCATCTCAGCTTCCAAACTTCCGTACAAACTCCCTGATAATCGGGTGTTTACCCGCAAGGCACAGTATGAAAGCGGCTGGGATTGGGGTCCGAAGCTCAATACTTGCGGTATTTGGAAGGATGTATATATTGAGTCTTGGAACGACATGAAAATCAATGACTTCTATATCAAGGATACTGAGCCGTCACGCGACCCGAGTCGTCCGTGGATTGCGGAGGTGGAAGTGGAAATTCAGGCAGACAAGAAGCTGACTGCCAATCTGTTGCTGAACATCACCGATAAGGATGGTTACAGTCAGGAAATCCAGTACAAGGCGAAACTGCACAAGGGCGATAACAAGGTGTTTATCCCAGTAACCATCGAAAATCCGAAACTTTGGTGGCCGAACGGGGCTGGCGAAGCGCACCTCTACTACTTTAACCTCAGTACGGAGGGTATGTCCACTCCTATGTTACATTCGCACGGTTTGCGCACGGTGGAACTGGTCCAGAAAAAGGACAGCATTGGCGAGTCGTTCCAGTTCATCGTCAACGGAAAGCCGCTCTTTATGCGTGGTGCGGACTGGATTCCGGCATCATCTTATCCTGGTGTGCTCGCCCGCAGTGAGGGCAACGACCGCTACGCCGAACTTCTGAAGCAAGCTAAAGATGCGAATATGAATATGATACGGGTCTGGGGCGGCGGTCTTTATGAGCACGATGCTTTCTACAACTACTGCGACCAATTGGGACTTTTAGTGTGGCAGGATTTCATGTTCGCATGCAACATATATCCTGGTGATCAGGACTTTATGGAAAACGTGAAAATCGAGGCCGAGGAGCAGGTGAAACGCTTGCGCCACCATGCCTGTATCGCGACGTGGTGCGGCAACAACGAGGTGCATAACGGCTTGGAGGACTGGGGCTGGCAAGATGCGTTGGGCTACACCGACCAGCAATATTCGCAGATGTATGAGGATTACGAGCAACTTTTCGAGAAATTGTTGCCGAAAGTCTGTTTGGATAACAGCTATAAGTCCAATTACGTGCATTCCTCCCCGACATACGGCTGGGGTCATCCCGAGTGCACGACCCACGGCTGCAGCCACTACTGGGGTGTCTGGTGGGGCGAGCTGCCGTTCGAGATCTGGTGGGAGAAAACTGGCCGCTTTATGACCGAGTACGGCTTCCAAGCGTATCCGGAAATGTCGCTTTGGAACGATTACATCCCTGAAGGCGAGCGCAAGCTGCAATCGCCGGCCATGCGTAACCACCAGAAGCACGGTAGGGGCGTGCCGATTATCTTGAAAGCTATGGAAGATTTGTACGGCTTCAAGGACACCAACAATCTTGAGAAATTCGTCTATATCAGCCAGTTGGTGCAGGCCGACGGCATCGCGCAGGCTATAGAGGCGCACCGTATCCAGCACGAGAAGTGCAGCGGCACACTCTTCTGGCAGCTCAACGACTGCTGGCCCGTGGCCTCCTGGAGTTGCATCGACGTGGCGGGCAACCCGAAGGCGTTGTACTATCGATTGCCGCAGTTGTACGCCAATGTGGCCATCGCCTCGCGCCATATCTCGCAGGATACCATCGAATTGTACCTAATCAACGACTCGTTCAACCACGTGGGCGGCCAGTTCGATTGGACGATCAAGACCTTGGACGGAAAACTGGTCCATTCAGCGGGTGCCCTCACTTCCGCGCCCTCCAACAGCAGCGTGAAAGCGGCCGTGGTGGTGCTGCCCAAGTCCGTGAAAGGTGCCGATGTCTATCTGGAGGCCGAATTTATCCCCGAAAACGGAGAAAAAGTCCCTTACCTGACCTACTTCGTGAAGCCCAAGGCATTACACCTGAAAGCATCCCCCATAGAGCTCAAAACGATCTATTCCGACCATGCGGCCGAAATCCATCTTTCCGCCAAACAGCTCCAGAAAGGCGTCTTCATCGAAGAGACCCACGGCTACAAGGTGGAATATTCCAACAATTATTTCGATTTAAAACCGAACGAAGAGGTCATTATCCGTGTGGAATACCCGCTAGTGGACGAAAAGCCGGTTTTCACAACTACTAACTACTAACTGCTAACTGCTAACTATCGTTTCCCCACCAGCACTCCCGACACGTTCCACGCACTGAAATACGTGCCCTCGCGCTGGCCTTGCGGGATGGCGACGGTGAGCGTGTGCTCGCCGGGGGTGAGATCCGTGAGGTCGAAATAGACTGGCTGCGTGGCGGTGCCGGGACACCAACCCGAACGCGAGTAGTCCGAGGAGGACATGCCGTTCCAGAAGTTGCCGGAGGCGGGGTTATAGACTCGGAAGGTGCCGCAGTCGCTGCGCCACGGGGTGTGACGGAAGCGCGGCTGCCCGTCGATGAGGATGACGTTCTCCTTCGGCACGAATTCATCTCCGTTATCCCAGCCGCCGTGACCCGTGCTCAGGTATCGCAACCGTAGCGATGTGAGCCCCTCGGGAACGGTAAAGGTCACCGTAAGGCTGTCAGTCTCGAAAAGTTTCCCGTAGTTCTGTCCCGACATCTCCATCACGTTGCAGGTGTTGAAGAGCGGCAGTGTCCAGTATTCTTCGTTGACATTTCCCGACCATTCGTAACTTTCGGGATATGCCTTGAGGTCGAGGGTAACTTTGTGGCCACCGGCGTCGTAGTTGCCGATGAATGCCCCGATATAGACATCGCCCTGCAAGTACTGTCGTAAGTCGCTGACATCCTGCTTGTAATAGGCCGCATCCTCCCACTCCTTGTCGTTGAGCGAGCGGTACTGGTTGTAATGATGCACCCCGAACGGCGTGAAGAAACGGACCAGTTCCACTAACGGCGTGTAGTCCTTCTCCAGCTTGATTCCCTGATACTGCTCGCCGTTCTTGTCGGTGAACACGGGCAGTACGCCCACGCTGTCGATCAGTGCGTTGAGGAAGCTGATTTTGGAGGCAGGGATCACAAAGATGGATCCGGTACGGTCGTAGGCGTCACCGTTGGACTGCTCGGTCAGCTCCGCAAACAACTGGTAATGAGCGGGGAATTGCTTCAGCTGGAGGCGTTTGAGGATAATGGTGCCGTTGGAGTAGGGCAGGGTAGTGTCGTAAGGGATCGTGCGGGATTTCTCCAGTTTCGGGTTGAAGCAAATCTGCGCGTCGTGGAAAACAGGGACGGTGATGACGAGCTTCTCCTTTTCGAGATTGTTGAGGGCGCGGCGGTCGGTGTACTGTCCGAAGTTGTCGGTGATGATGGGCTCAACATCCTTGTACTTCTCCACTTTCGCCAACCGTGTGGTGGTGTTGCCGTTGCGGGTAATTTGCACGACCACGCCCGGCAGGTTGCCAAATGAAGCGGAAGGCGTGGCGCGATGCCTCTTCAAGTCCTCCGTTACCCAAATCTCCATCTTGTTGGAAAACAGGGTGGTGGTGTATTTCTTGCAATTGTATCCGTTCAACTTTTCCGTCTTTTCCAACGTATATTCGTTGCCGTTGTTCAGACTGTAGCCGGTGAAATACTGCTCGTCTTTCGAGTAGTAGAGCTGGTAGAAGACCGTATCACGGTTGTAGTCAATGTATGTGAAATGTTTGGCGATGCCGGGGATGGGGTTCGCTTCCTCCGGATCTGCGGAGCTGATGAGCGCGGCGTTCTGGTTCGGAGAGGTCGCCACGAGCGTGCGTGACGTGTCGCCGCTGCCGCCTACGGTGAAAGTTTCGTAGGTTAGCCAGTATTGCGCATTGGCGGTGAATGTGGCAATCATCACGATTGCAAGGAGGAGAAGTGTTTTCTTTGCCATACGATTTACGGTTTATTTTGAGTTTGCAAAGATACAACAATAAGGAATATATGTCACATTTTTTGAAAACAAATCGAATTACACACGATAACTACTAACTGCTAACTACTAACTGCAAAAAAAAAGGCGCGAAAAACTCGCGCCCTTTCGTATATGGGAGTGAATTAATTACTCGCCGATTTGTCTGCGGACGAAGCTGACACAAGCCAGATCCTTGTCCATTCTCTTGACGTAGTCGCCGACGCTTTCTTTACCGTCGCTACCCATCACGAGAGGTTGGTATTTGAGGGTGCTTTCCTTGAAGAACTTCACCAGACGGCCTTGGGCGATTTGCTGGATCTGTTTTTCATTGAGGTTGGCAGCTGCTTTCTCAGCTTCCTCAGTCTTGATTTTGCGAGCTTGTTCGGCTTGCTCTTCGGTAATCCAACCCTTAGCCATGTTGGAGTTGATGTGGTCCTCGCTATCAACGTGAGCGGGGTTGATACCGACTTTGTGCAGAGCGGAATCAACAGCTCTCTGGATCATTTCGAGGCGGGTCTTCTCAACACCGACGGCCAACTCTTTGTCCTTCACATCTTGAGGAATAGCTTCTTCGTCGAGGGCGACGGGAGCCATAGCGGTGATGTGGAGGGCGACGTTGTGAGCAGCCTCAGCGGCCTTCTCACCGGGTTTGTTGAAGCCCACGAGGGTAGCCTTGTGGTTGCCCATGTGGTTGTAAGCCTCCACGTAGGGAGCTTCCAGGACGAGATAGTCGGGACATTCGATCTTCTCACCCGTCTTGCCGGTCATTTCGGTCAGCTTTTCAGCAACCGTCATGCCGCCACAGTCCATATTCAGGAGATCTTCTTTCGTTTTGATGTCAGCGGCCATAGCCTTGTCGAGAACGCTGTCGGTGAAGTTGACGAATTCTTCGCCTTTGCCCACGAAATCGGTCTCACAAGCCATCACGAGCATGTAACCTTTCGTTCTGTCGGCGTTGGTCTTGGCGATGATACGTCCTTCGTTGGAGGAACGGTCGGCGCGTTTGGCAGCCACTTTCTGGCCTTTCTTGCGGAGGATGTCGCGAGCTTTTTCGAAGTCGCCTTCAGCCTCGACGAGGGCCTTCTTGCAGTCCATCATACCGATACCGGTCTCTTGTCTTAATTTATTAACATCAGCAGCAGTGATATTAGCCATAATGTTGTAATTTTTCTTGTTATTAATTAATCGTTGTTTTTACGGGCGACTCTTCTGCGGCGGCCACCTTCGCGGTCGTCGTTTTCGCGCTCTTCGCCTTCGTTCTCGGCGTTCATTTCAGCCATTTCCTCTTCCATGCGGTCCTTGTTCATCTCGCGCTCGGCTTGTCCTTCACGGATAGCGTCGCAGATGGCTTTGAGGACCACGGCGATTGACTTGGATGCGTCGTCATTTGCCGGGATGGGGTAGTCCACCAGACGCGGGTCGGAGTTGGTATCGACGATAGCGAAGGTGGGGATGGCGAGCTTGCGGGCTTCAGCCAAAGCGATGTGCTCTTTCATGATATCCACGATGAAGACGGCTGCGGGGAGACGGGAAAGGTCGCTGATGGAGCCCAAGTTCTTTTCCAGTTTGGCGCGCTCACGGCTGATTTGCAGACGCTCGCGTTTGGAGATGTTCTGGAATTGGGGGCTTTCGATCAGACGGTCGATGTCGCTCATTTTCTTGACAGCCTTGCGGATGGTGAAGAAGTTGGTGAGCATACCGCCGGGCCAACGTTCGGTCACATAGGGCATGTTGACATCCTTGACCATGCTGGCGACGGTTTCCTTGGCCTGCTTTTTGGTGGCCACGAAGAGAATCTTACGGCCGGAGCGAGCGATGCTCTTGGCGGCGCTGCAAGCGTCTTCGATCTTGTCCATCGTCTTGTAAAGGTCGATGATGTGAATGCCATTTTTCTCCATGAAAATATAGGGAGCCATGGCGGGGTTCCATTTTCTCTTGAGGTGTCCGAAGTGACAACCAGCTTCTAATAATTCTTCAAATTGTACGTTTGACATTTTAATTTTTTTAATTGTTTACATTCTTAAAAGCAACGGCGGAGTAGTCCTTACGCGGGAATCTTCACCGTTTCGATACTAAACAGTGTCCAAGCAGGATTCCGATTAACGTTTGGAGAATTGGAATCTCTTACGGGCCTTGGGCTGACCGGGTTTCTTACGTTCAACCATACGCGGGTCGCGGCGGAGGAAGCCTTGAGCTTTCAGAGCCGGGCGGAGTTCGGGGTTGACCTGGGTGAGGGCCTTCGCGATAGCCATGCGGAGAGCCTCGGCCTGACCGGTGACGCCGCCGCCGTCGAGGTTAGCCTTGATGTCATACTGACCCATCAGGTTAGCCACTTGGAGGGGTTGCTCGACCTTGTACTGCAGGGTGGGAACGCAAAAATATTCCTTATAGTCACGGTTGTTAACCATGATTTGGCCGCTGCCGGGTTTCATGTACAAACGGGCGACTGCGGTTTTTCTTCTGCCTAATGTATTGATAACTTCCATTGTTATTTAATATCCTTAATGTTAATTACTTTGGGTTGTTGAGCTTCATGCGGGTGGTTAGGACCAACATACACATGGAGGTTGCGGAACAGCTGGGCGCCGAGTCTGTTCTTCGGGAGCATGCCCTTGATGGCGTGTTCCAGAATGCGTCTCGGATCCTTGCGCATCACTTCCTTGGGGGTAGCGAAGCGTTGTCCGCCGGGATACGTGGTGTGGTGGACATATTCCTTGTCCGTCCACTTGTGACCCGTGAACTTCACCTTTTCTGCATTGATGATGATCACATTGTCGCCGCAATCGAAATGAGGCGTGTAATAAGGCTTGTTCTTGCCTTTCAGTATGCGTGCCACTTGCGATGCGAGGCGGCCCACAACCATCTCCTGGGCGTCAACGACTACCCATTCTTTCTTGACGATTTTCTCATTCGCCGAAATTGTTTTGTAACTTACTGCATCCATTTTTTCAGTTTTGACATTTTTTTGCGGGAGGTATCTTCACCCATATCTCCCTGATTCTTAATTTTTTTCCTTTGCTAACTTAAGGATAATAATCGAGATTTTTTAAGCGCGCAAAAATAGACTTTTTTTCGATATTGTCAACAGGTGTTGAAAAATTTTTTCGAGCCTCAGAAATCGTATCCCGCGCCCACGTAAAATCCCACATGCTTGTAGTTTTTGCTGTTCCAATGGATGTTCGCCTGAATCGGACCGAACTTGGTCTTGTAGGCGGCTTTCAAACCGGCGGCGAAAATCGCGTGCTCGCTCATTCCGTTGATGTTGCCGTCGTGCATCGCTGCCGTCACTAAGGAAAGATACAGGTTCTTGTAGATTTTGAAACGGAAATCGATATCCACCATGGTGAGGAAGTCTGTGCAGTTGGTGGCTCCGTTGAAGCCGATGAACGGCATTTGCTGGTCATAGTAACGCCCTTCCATGGTGCCGCCCACGAAGTTGTACATCTCATCATTGTTATCAACCCATCCTAAGATGTAACGGCCTCTCAATGCGGGGATGATGTGGAAGAAACGGCATACGGGGATGGCTCCCATAATGCTGGCCGCCGCGTAGTGCGAATTCTTGAAGTTATAGTCGTAATCTGCCGTCACCCGAAGACCGCTGTTCGGGAAATAACGGTCACTCAGATTGTCAAAGGCGAAACGGAGATAGAGATAGGGGTAAATCCTCTTCCAGTTCCACTCTTTATAGTGCCCGTAAGTAGAAAATATGTTGGTGTAGGTCGGATTTTCAAGGCGTACACCTGCTCTCAAGTTGATGCGGCTCCAATGCGTGTCGGTCAAGTAAAAGTCAATAACGTTTCTCCATGTCTTTTCGTAAAATTCGCCGGGCTCGTAGTCACCGGATTCATTGTCTTGCTCGTCGAAGCCGTAGTTGAAGTCGAAGCTGAAGGCTCCGTTCAGGGTGCGGTATCTCGATTTCAGCGCCACGCCGAACATGGGACCGACGATGGGGGTGTAATGGTAGTCGAGCTTCAGGTATGGGGAAATGGCGAGGCGTGCCGTGACATCTAACACTGATCCATATATTTTATTGCGACCGAATCCTGCGTTGAGAAGGATGGCGATCCACTCCTCGCTGTCGAGCCGCACACCGATGCCGAGCGAGTTGGCCGGCCGCTTCACGCAGTTATAGACTAGCCGGTAGCTGGTGCCGTCGGGGTTGCCGATCAGCTCGTAAGTGACTTGCGAAAAGGCCATGGTACTGTAAATGGTGGCCTGTTCCAGCTCAATGTCTTTCTTGTCACAATATTCCCCCGGTGAGATGTGGATCTTGTCCTTGAAGTAGCGCATCTCTTTCTCTGAAATTCCGTTGTATTCTACGGAGGAGATTTTGATTTTCGTCTTGCTGATGTCAATCGCCTTCACGTTTCGCAATTTCTGCTCTTTGTTGCCCAAAATGCGGGCCAGACTGTCGATTTCTCTCGTGTGGATGACGGCGGCGTCATAGCCGATCTGGATCATTTTGTTGACCTCCTCCGTGCCGAAGCTCAGTGAGGTGTAGCCCGTGAGGTCGGGTGTGATATAGACGGTGGAGTTTTTCATGGCGCGGTTGTGCGCCTCCAGACTGCCGGAATACTGGGTGGTTTGCAACAGCACGTCCGCGATGTTGTTGATCTCATTATGCTCGCGGGGCATGTAAAGTTCCACACCGATGATGATGTCTGCGCCGGCAGCTTTGGCTACGTCCACGGGAAAGTTGTTCTTCGTGCCGCCGTCCGAAAGAATCATCGAATCGACGCGCACCGGACGAAAATAGCCTAGAATGGACATGGTGGAGCGCAAGGCCGAGATCAGGGAACCGGAAGTCCAGTGCTTCTCTGTCTGGGTCGCGATTTCGGCCGCCACACAGCAGAACGGAATCGGCAGATCCATGAAGTCCAAGTCGCCTTGATAACCCACGGACACGGAACTCATCATGTTGTAGATGTTCAGTCCGTTTTTTACTCCTGTCGGAAGACTTTTGGTGAACTTTTCCTTGTCGAAGGGAAAGCTGAGGATATAGGTGGAATTATAGCGCTTCTGGTCGTAACTGTAGTACTTCGTTGGGATTTCGTCACTCATCATCACATCCCAGTCAATGCCGCGTATAAGTTGATCGATTTCATCGGCGGAATACCCCATGGCGTAGAGTCCGCCCATGAGTCCGCCCATACTGGTGCCCGCCACGAAGTCGATGGGGATTCCCTTCTCTTCCAAGAATTTCATCACACCGATATGTGCGGTGCCGCGTGCGCCGCCGCCGGCCAGCACCAAGGCCACGGTGGGACGGTGCTCCTTCTGGCGGATTTTTTCAAAGTAATGGTGCGTCTTCACGAAAAAGACAGAGTCCCCTTTCGGGTCATAACTGACATTGACCAGCTCGCTGTTCTGGGAACGCGCGGCGAAGGAGACGATGACGAGTAGGAGGCATAATACGATGCGACGGGTAAAATGAACCATACTTGATTTAAATTTTGCATGAAAAAGAAGCGGCAAAGATAAATAATTTTGAGACCTAATAATATATTATGGTATCGTGAATTTTTGTTTGCTCCTTTTTTCGGAAATTTCCTATATTTGCGCTTTTAAAGCCAAATTGTAGAATAATTTTAATAAATACCTATGAATCAAGGATATAGCGATTACCTTTTTGAAACTTCCTGGGAGATTTGTAACAAGGTGGGCGGCATCTATACTGTGCTTTCCACCAAAGCGGCGACGGTCGTCAACAGTTACCACGACCATTACATCTGCATCGGACCCGATATTTCCAAAGAATGTAACGACGATTTTGTGGAGGATCCCACATTGTTCCGTAACTGGCGTGAAGTCGTGGCTCGCGATGGTCTGAAAGTTCGTATCGGTCGCTGGCAGATTGTGGGTTCGCCCGTGGTCTTCTTGGTTGATTTTACCAACTTCTTCGAGAAAAAGAACGAGATTCTGACCAAATTCTGGCTGAACTGTAAGTTGGACTCCATTTCCGGACAGTGGGACTATATCGAACCGGCACTGTTCGGCTATGCCGCCGGTCGTGTCATCGAGAGCTTCTACAACTTCTATTGCAGTTCGATGGACAAGATTGTGGCGCACTTCCACGAGTGGATGACAGGCACCGGTATCCTCTATCTGGAGTCCGTGGCCCCGCAAATCGCTACCGTCTTCACGACCCACGCTACTGTTCTCGGTCGTTGCATCGCTGGCAACGGTCTGCCGCTATATGCTGATACCAAGCAATATAACCCTGTGGATACGGCTAATAGATTCGGGGTGCAGTCTAAGTATTCGTTGGAGTCGCTGTCCGCCAAGTATGCTGACGCCTACACGACGGTGAGCGAGATTACCAACAAGGAGTGCGATGCTTTCTTCGAGAAGCCTGCCGACGTGATCACTATCAACGGTTTCGAGAATGCCTTCGTGCCGCAAGGGGAGGAGTTCGATCGTAAACGCAAAGCCGCCCGAGAAAAACTCTTGCAGGTGGCCTCCACGCTCACCCAGGTCCAGATTTCCGACGACGCACTGCTGGTCATCAACAGCGGTCGTTACGAGTTCAAGAACAAGGGTATCGATGTCTTTATCAAGAGTTTGGCGAAGGTGGCGGAAGCCAATCCCGATCGTACGGTGGTGGCTTTCCTCACCGTTCCCGCCGGCCACAGCGGTCGCAACGAGGAGCTGGCTGCCCAGATGACCCAGGCGGTGAGCGGTATTCCCATGACAGACCGTTTCACCACGCATGTGTTACACGATCCATATAATGACCCGATTCTCAATGAATTGAACAACAATGGGTTGCATAACCAACCGGAAAAGAATCTTAAGATTGTCTTCGCGCCCGTCTATCTTGACGGCGAGGATGGCATCTTCAATATGAAATATTATGACCTGCTGATTGGCTTCGACCTTTCCGTTTTCCCGTCTTATTATGAACCATGGGGTTATACTCCTTTGGAAAGTATCGCGTTTGGCATCCCGACCATTACGACCTCCTTGGCAGGTTTCGGCGCGTGGGTGCAGGAACATTTCACCCAGCAGCAGAGCGTCAGCGTGATTGAGCGCACCGACCACAACGATGAAGAAGTGGTGAGCAACATCGCCGACAGGATTTTATTCTACCTTAATTGCACCCCGCAAGCGATGAAGGACATCCGCCAGACCGCGATGGCCATTGCGGAGAAGGCCCTCTGGACGCACCTTTTCGCCAACTACGAGAAGACTTACGAGATTGCGCTGGGCAAGAGTGGAAGTCGTTATGAACAGTATCAAAACAAGACCTCCAATGTGGGCACAATGGTAAAGGAACTGCAGGTTGAGCAGCCCGACTGGCATCGTGTCGCGATCAAGTCGCACCTGCCTGCGGAACTCCGTATGCTGGAAAAACTGTCGGAGAACCTGTGGTGGAGCTGGACCTTCGAGGCCCGCGAGCTCTTCGAGGAGATTGCCGGTCCGTCCCTGTGGAAGGCCTGCGAAGAGAATCCCGTTCACATGTTGCAAGTGTTGCCGTTGGATCGGATGCAGAATTTCGCGCACAACGACGTGTTCCTCAGTAAGTTGAAAAACGTTTATGACCGTTTCACTGCCTATATGAACGAGCCTCGCAGCCGTCAGGAAGACCGCATAGCCTACTTCAGCATGGAGTTCGGCATCAGCAACGAGTTGAAGATTTTCTCCGGCGGTTTAGGCATGTTGGCCGGTGATTACCTCAAGGAAGCCAGCGACTGTAACGTGAACATGCTCGGCGTGGGTCTGCTGTATCGCTACGGCTACTTCCAGCAGCAGATTTCCGCGTATGGCGAGCAGGTGAACCTCTACCCGCCGCAGAGCTTCTCCAAGCTGCCCCTCAAGCCGTATAAGGATGAAGAGGGTAACTGGTTGATGGTCAGCGTAGCGATGCCGGGTCGCAATCTCTACGCCCGTGTATGGCGAGTGGATGTCGGTCGCATCCCGTTGTATCTGCTTGACACAGACTTCGATAAGAACTGGGAGGAAGATCGCGGCGTGACGGCCACCTTGTACGGCGGCGATGTCGAAAACCGCCTCAAGCAAGAGATATTGCTCGGTATCGGTGGCGTCCGTATGTTGAAGGCTATCGGCGAGACCCCGACCATATATCATCTTAACGAAGGCCATGCTGCCTTCCTGAACCTGGAGCGCATCCTGCAGGTGATGCAGAGTGAACATGTGAACCGTCAGGTGGCGGTCGAGTTGGTGAAAGCCTCCTCGCTCTACACCACGCATACGCCCGTGCCCGCCGGTCACGACGCTTTCACGGAAGACCTTATGCGCACCTATTTTGCGACTTACTCCCAACAGTTCAACGTGAGCTGGGAGGAATTCATGGGACTTGGTCGCAAGCACGAAAGCGACACTTTCGACAAGTTCTCGATGAGCATCCTCGCGTGCCATCTCTCGCAGGAGATCAACGGCGTGAGCCGCATCCACGGTCGTGTGTCGCAGGAGATGTTTGCTGGTCTTTACGAAGGCCGTTTCGCGGAAGAGTCGCACATCGGTTACGTCACCAATGGCGTGCACTATCCGACGTGGGCGCACAAGAAATGGCAGACCCTGCACCGCAGCGTTTTCGGAGAGGGTTTGGCTGAAGACTGTTCCAACCCGCTGGTATGGAAGAAGATAACAGACGTTCCCGACAATAAGATATGGCTGATCAAGCAGGAATTGCGTCAGGAGATGATCTCCGCTATCCGGGAGATGCTGGCCGAGCAGATGCGCACGCGCAACGAGTCGCCCGCGCTCATCGATGCCACTCTCAAGGCGTTGCGCGACGATGTGCTGACCATCGGTTTCGCCCGTCGTTTCGCCACCTACAAGCGCGCCCACCTGCTCTTCACGAACGAGGAGAAGCTGAAGGCGTTGCTCAACAACCCCGAGAAGCCCGTGCAGTTCATCTTCGCCGGCAAGGCGCACCCGCACGACAAGGCCGGTCAGGACCTTATCAAGCGCATCATCGAGCTGAGTCGTCGTCCGGAATTCATCGGCAAGATCGTCTTCGTGGAGAACTACAACATGATACTGGCCAAGAAGTTAGTGTCGGGCTGCGACGTCTGGATGAACACTCCGACTCGCCCGTTGGAGGCTTCCGGCACCAGCGGCGAGAAGGCTGTCATGAACGGTGTGCTGAATCTCAGCGTCTTGGACGGTTGGTGGGCTGAAGGCTACGTTCCCGGTGCCGGTTGGGCATTAAAGGAGGAAATCACCTACCAAGATAACCGTCTGCAAGACGAATTGGATGCCGAGGTGCTCTACAACCTCATTGGAGAGCAGATTTCTCAGGCATTCTACAATCGCGACGAACAGGATGTGCCCACCGAATGGGTTGACATGATGAAGAAGTGTTTCATGCTGATTTCCCCGCACTTCACCATGAAACGCCAACTGGACGACTATTACAACAAGTTCTATCATAAGTTGATGAACCGCTACCATGCGTTGAGCGCCAACAACAACGAGAATGTCAAGGTGTTGATTAGATGGCGCGAACACGTGCTTGCCGCATGGCATGAAATCGAATGCGTGGGTGTGGATTATACGAGAAACGAGAAGAGCACCTACAGTGTGGGCGACCGTCTGGAGTGCCGTTTGGATGTCCGTCTCGGCGATTTGCGTCCGCAGGATGTGAAGATCGAGTTAGTGTTCGTTTCGCCCGAAGAGCACGGCAAGCGCGCCAAACTGGAGTTCAAGGAACCTTTCGTGTTCGAAGCTGAACACAACGGCATTTATACGTTTGTGGCCAGCAAGATGGCGCAGCGTATAGGCATGTGGGACTGCGCAGTGCGTGTCATCCCCAGCCATGCTCTGCTGCCGCATGACCAGGACTTCAATATCGTGAGATGGATCTAAATAGTTAGCAGTTAGTAGTTAGTAGTTAGTAGTTAGTAGTTGGCGGTTAGCTGTTTGCTATTTACAAGGTACTTAATATGGATCAAGCTCGTATTGATTTTTGGCTGAAGGAGTTCGAGTGTTTCACTACGGCAGTTGTGGCCAACGGTGAGGTTCCTTCGTCTGAACTGTCTATACGATTGTTACGGAAAATGAAGCGTGTCATCTGTTGTGATGGCGCGCTTCAAAAATTATTGTCCATCAATATTATACCCGATGTGGTCGTGGGCGACGGGGATTCATTAGGAATCCTGCATGTAGAGACGTTGCGCGCAACGTCTCTACAAGACGAGGAACCCCAACGTAGAGATGTTACGTGCAATGTCTCGGGTTTTGCGCAAAAAATAAAGGATGCCCTCCATCGTAGAGACGCAAAATTTTGCGTCTCCGTAAACGGTCACGAAATTCCATATTACCCAGACAAGAGCGAGGAATACAACGACCTCCAGAAGGCGTTGAAATATTGCATAGCAAAGGGTTATGACAATATTCTACTGATGGGTTGCGGCGGTTTGCGCGAAGACCATTTCATCGCGAATTTGAGTATCTTGGCGATGTATTCCAAGGAGATGCTGTTGTCCATGCTCACAGAACACGGCAATTTCGACGTGTTTTATGATGTCGCGGAGTACCATTCGTTCCCTGGGATGCAGGTTTCCGTGTTCCCGAGCAGTCCGAAGCAAAAGTTTTGGTTCACTGGCCTAAAATACCCCGTCAACGACCGTTCCTTCAAATGGTTATGGGAAGGGAGTCTGAACGAAGCGGTGGGCGAGGAGTTCATCGTGGAGGCGAGCGACGACGAGCCGGTGGTGGTGTATCGGGCGCTGCAATTATGAATTATGAATGCTGAATTGTGAATTATGAATAATGGATGATGAATCGTTAAATATTCATGGCGTATTCAAGGCGATATTGGGGCTTGTTGCCGTTTCGATGGTGGCCAATATCGTTTTTCTTTTTTTATCATCCGAAAAAATTGACCTTCTCTATTCCCATTCGCCGTTTTACGCATTGACATTGATCTTTTTCGGGGTCATTTTCCCGACTGTCATTGCTGCGATGGCTTTCAATTCTCTTCGCGACCGTCGCGGTGACGCGCCGATTCTGCTCCAGACGTATATGCTCTATATGATGTTGGGCGCGTTGGTGCTTTATCGGTCGGACATCTTAAATTGGAAATTGTTGGCATACATTGCGGTTTGGTTGCCGTGTTTCTTTTATATGGCGTTTTCGAAGCAGGTCAAGCGCATTTTCCCGCTAGAGAAAAGAAACATTACCCCGCGTTTCCTTCTCTCGCTGGTCGGTCTTATTCTCGTATATGTTTTGTTTGTCATGCGTTTGGGGTCAATTATGCCATACGATTATTATGACGAAAATATGCTGCTAATTGATGAGAAAACGCTTCAGGAAAACGAATGTTCGGACGGGTTGATTCGTCTTATCAAACCTTCCGGGTTGCAATATGGAACAATGGTTGTTGATGAAGAAGAAATCATAACGCTGTTCAATGAAGACTGCCAGTACTTTATCAAATCTGGGGTTGGGGCTGATGAGGTGAGAGAGTTCAATGATACTTGGCTTGAGGGGTTGGTTGACGGGGAGTATTCCAAACATCCTTACGAATTGATGTCGGACAGCGGCATTGGTGTGGAAGGCGACAAGAGAATCAGTGCGCATCGCAAAAGCTACCTTTATTATACGGAACCGTATCGCACCATGGTGGATGTCGTGCTCCTCCGCGACTATCGGACCCCGAAATACTGTATCATTTACGGCGTTTACGAGGAGGGTACTGGCAGCCATACGATGGAGATTGTGGATGCGGTGCGGTTTCAGTGATATGAAATTTTTGTACTTTTGCCGATTATTACAGAATGTTTATGAAAAACACCTATACCAACAAAGTCGTTTGGATTACCGGCACCTCTTCCGGCATCGGGAAGGAGACCGCGTTCCGCTTTGCGGAGGCGGGGGCGCGGCTGATCCTCACCGCATTGGAACCCGACCTTCTGGATCAGGTGCGCGAGGAGTGTCTGCGGCTGGGCGCCAAAGACGTGACCTGCCTGCCGTTCGACCTTGGGCAGACGGACGCGTTGCCGCAGCTCGCGCAGGATGCCCTCAACGCCTACGGGCGCATCGACGTCTTTTACAACAACGCTGGCATCAGTCAGCGCGGCACCACTGTGGAGACCGACATGGCCGTCATCCGCAAGGTGATGGACATCGACTTCTACGCGCCGGTCATCCTCACGAAAGCTGTGCTGCCCAAGATGATCGAGCAGGGTGGGGGACAGTTGGCCGTCACCACCAGCATCGCCGGACTTTTCGGATTCCCGCTGCGCTGCGCCTACTCGTCGGCCAAGCACGCCCTTTACGGCTTTTTCGAGACTGTGGCCGCCGAGAACTACAAGGATGGCATCCGTGTCACCATCCTCACCCCCGGCCGTGTGCAGACCAACATTTCCGTCAACTCGTTGGAGAAGGACGGTCGCAAGCACGGCAAGATGGACGCAGGCCAGGCCGGCGGCATCACCCCCGAGAAGGCCTCCCGCATCATCTTCAACGCCATCGCCAAGGAGAAACGCGAGCAGCTCGTCGGCAGCTCCGAACTCATCATGGCGCATATCAAACGGTTCTTCCCGGGATTGTGCGCGAAGTTGGCCCGCAAGATCAAGCCGATGTGAGATGCGTGCCCTTGCGAGTCGGAGATTCCGGCCTCCTATCGTCGTCCGGAATGGAGTTGCGTTGAACGATGATGTCTCGGTGACACACCGCCTCGGAGAGGCGACACGCACGCAGTGCAATTAACACCATACAAGCGAAGCGCAGTGTGGTGAACACGAACGAAAGAACAAACAAAATCGTAATAATATGAAACCAACCCTACTAATCCTCGCCGCCGGCATGGGAAGCCGCTACGGCGGACTGAAACAACTGGACCAGATGGGTCCGCATGGTGAAACCATCCTCGACTACTCCGTGAAGTATGCCGCACAAGCCGGCTACGGCAAAGTGGTGCTCGTCATCCGCCGCAGCATGGAAGCCGACTTCCAAGAGTACATCCTGCCGAGATATAAGAACGTTATCCCGGTGGAATACGTCTTTCAGGAATTAGACATGCTGCCCGAAGGCTTCTCCGTGAATCCCGAGCGTGTGAAGCCCTACGGCACTGCGCACGCCATCTTGGTGGCGAAAGACGCTATCAAAGAGCCCTTTACGGTGATTAATGCTGACGATTTCTACGGTAAAGAGCCTTTCCAGATTTTGGCTGACTACCTTACCAAGGAGACCGCCAACGACCCCTCTGCTTTCGCGATGGTGGGTTATCGTTTGGCCAATACGCTGTCGGAAAACGGCACGGTGTCGCGTGGCGTGTGCCAAGTGGATGGCAACGGTTACCTGACCACTGTCAAGGAGATGCGCAAGATCGGTCGTACGGCCAATGGCATCCAGAATGACGAGGACGGTGTGGTGACCCCGCTGACCGGCGAGGAGCCCGTCTCCATGAACTTCTGGGGCTTCTCCCCGCGCTTCTTCGACCGCCTGGAGGCGATGTTCGCGCAGTTCCTGAAAGACAACGAAGGCAACATCAAGGCCGAGTTCCCGATTCCCGACGCTGTCTCCGCCGTGATGGCCAGTGGCGACGCTAAAGTACGTGTGCTGCCCACCAAGTCCGAATGGTTCGGTGTGACATACGCCGAAGACCGGCCGATGGTGGTGGAGAAGCTGAAATCAGTTAGCAGTTAGTAGTTAGTAGTTATCAG
The DNA here is from genome assembly GCA_900316305.1 of uncultured Bacteroidales bacterium. Taxonomy (GTDB): domain Bacteria; phylum Bacteroidota; class Bacteroidia; order Bacteroidales; family WCHB1-69; genus F23-D06. The sequence goes on from ONCM01000002.1 coordinate 163,439, forward strand.
TTGGAGACGGGCGACCCCAATTCCCCTTCTATTTTAGAAGTGTGCCCGAAGGGCGGGGTAGTATTATAAAGGATAATTCCTTGAGCAGCCTCGAAGAGGCAAAACGCACGCAGTGCAATTAACCCCACACAAGCGACGAAGGAGCGCAGTGTGGGGTCAGTGATAACCGATAACGGAAAAAGATGGAACATTCCACAAAAATCCTGCTCACCATGCTGTGGGGGCTTTTTGCCCTCACTGTTCGGGCGCAGTGTCCGGATTTTATGGATTTGACGAGCAGTGCGGTGACGGGCTATTACTCAACAAGTGGATATCACGTTACTTCCAGTCTTGTAATGAGTGTCGGCATTATGCCGGGACGACACACGCTTATCACGCAACAGGGAACCGATCCACGCACGGGAGACCAATTGCCGTTACTTCCGGACGGGGAAAGTGCTGTGGTGAAATTGGGTAACGAGCAGGTGGGCGGAGAAACAGAGTCCCTGGTTTATACCTTCACTGTTGATCCTGACAATTCCGTTTTGCTGTTGAAATATGCAGTTGTGCTGGAGGATCCCGGCCATGTGGAAATGCTCCAACCCCATTTTCTCATACAGATGCTGGATGCCAACGACGAGCTAATAAGTGACTGTATGGAATACAATGTCATTTCGTCGCCCTCAATCCCCGGTTTCCAGACATACGATCCGGGAAACGGAATTTTTGTGATGTGGAGGCCTTGGACCCTCAACGGTTTTGATTTGTCGGCATACGCGGGGCAGACGGTGAAACTTCGGATCAGCACATACGACTGCGGGGCCGGCGGCCATTTCGGATATGCCTATTTTACCGCCTCCTGCATCAGCAATCAGCTTTCATTTACGGGCTGTGACGGGGATCAAGTCACCATCAGCGCAACGGAAGGGTTCGAAAGCTATTCTTGGAACAACGGCAGCACCACACCCACCGCTACCTATTCCATACAGGGGAACACCGGTGCCACTTGCGTTATCAGCACCGTCACCGGATGCCAAATCACGCAGATCGTCACCTTTGCCCAGGATACCCTCATGCAAGATCAAACTTTTTATGACACCATTTGCGAAGGTATGGATTACCATAACCATGGCTTCAACGTGCCTACCATATCAACACCCGGGGATTATACTTTCCTGAATACCTTTTACGATGTGGTAAACTGCGAAGAAGGTGCCACCAATACGTTGTATCTGTATGTCCACCCCCTTTGCACGTATATCGATGAATTGGCGTGTGAAGGTGACACCTTCGATGCCTACGGCTTTCATTACGATCAACTGTCCCCAGGAGAGATTACGGACAGCTTCTCTGTAACGCTTCCTTACGGCTGTGAATATACAACAATACTGCATCTCACAGTCAACCCTGCCACTCAAATACCCCAAGTAATCAATGGTCCGAATGTGGTGTGCAGTGGTACATTGGAAACTTATTCCTTGGAAAACGGTCCTCCCCCATCTTCTGTTTCCTACCACTGGATAGCTCCCAATGGAGTGACAGTCTATAGCGGACAGGCAACTCCAAGCGCACAAATCTTTTTCATGCCGGATGCCCCTTCTACCGTACAGCTCACGCTCTCTGTTGATAATGGCTGTAACACCACCAATATCCCGTTTGATGTCGCAGTGGGGACTTCGTACTCCAACATATACAGTGACACGGCTTGTATAGGAAACCCTTACACACAGTATGGGTTTCAGCTTGGAGTACAAGACAGTACAGGATTCTTTGTCTATATTCTGAATGACACGACCCAACAGGGGTGCGACAGTGTCAGTATTTTGCAGCTGCGTGTCGCAGAGACACCGTCGGTGGTTGCATTAGCCGACCCTACAGTGCTTTGTGTCGGCAGCGAGACCGAGCTGCACGCCGTAGGTCCACATGCTTCCGTCACCTTGGCCTCGGAGCTGCCGACCGTTGGGGTGGGCGACATTCTGTGTACGGACGGCACCACCGTTCATCCTGCAGACTGGCCCTGCAACAAAGTGGCCAAGGGGGTGGTTTTCTATGTGGACACTACCGGCGACCATGGGTGGGCGATTGACTTGCACGATTTGAACACCCCAAACACTTATTTGTGGGGAAACATACACGAAGATATTCCGAATTTAATCAACTATGGTTCCACCATATCTGCGTTAAGTGACACCAGTGGTTGGCAAAACACTGCTGCCATTAGGGCACAAAGCGCTACTATAATGTTTCCGTACGATGCGGCCATGGCTGTGGATTTCGACAACGGGTGGTATTTGCCCGCCGCAGGTCAGATGTACCATCTTTACGCCATGCTTTCAATTGTGAACCATTCCCTGCAACTTGTCGGAGGCGATATTTTCTCTTTTGACATAGTGTGGCAATACTGGACTTCCACTGAAAAGGATTTTAATGATGCGTGGTGCCTCACCAAGAACAATGCTGTTGTTTCAGGGGATAAGTACAATCAATGTTTGATACGAAGTGTCTGCTCATTCTAACTTTTGCCTGCCATGATGAAAAAATTGTTCATGTTTCTGTTGTTGCAAAGCGCTGTTTTGATGGGTAGCGCCCAACTTTATCATGTTGGGGATCTCTATACTGCGGAAGACGGCTCACAAGGCGTTGTGTTCTTTGTTCAGGCGGATGGCAGTGGCTGGGCGGTTGCGTTACACGATTTGCCTACCAATCTTCCGTGGTCACCCAGTCACCTCAATGTTCCCAGTTTGAACGATATCGGAGATCCGTTTGCACCCATAGCTTCCACCAATGATTTTTCAGGTTATGCCAACACGCAGCAGATACGCAGCACGTTCGGCATGTCGCCCAATTATGCGGCAGGGGCCGTGAATTTCAATTTCGGATGGTATCTGCCGTCCGTATACCAGCTTTGCATCTTGTATGCTCAATTGCCTCTCGTTGAAACAGCACTGCTCAATGCCGGTGGTTCCTCGTTGGTCTCCTCAGCCACCGGAACTACTTCTGGGTATTGGAGTAGTTCAGAAGTAAGCACAGACCAAGCTTGGGTCGTGTTTTTTGCCGATAATCCATCCTTGAGCTTCGTGGTTGGATCTGGAGTGCCCCAATCCTTTACAAAAGCAAGTCCTCAAGGCCAAAAGGTTCGTGCCGTGCATGATATCCCCGCCCCGAACAATGTTTACGACACAACGTTGACCTACGTCTGGAGTACGGGTTCCACTGAACCGCACTTCTTCGACGTTCCGCTCCAGACCACGACTTACGTTGTGACGGTGAGCAATGCGTACGGCTGCACGAACTCCGATTCTGCCAATGTGATGGTCATCGATAACAACCCGCAGACGTTTTACGATACGGTCTGTCAAGGTTCGACGTATCACAACTACGGATTTACGTTGAGTGCGCAGGAGACGGCGGAAGTAGGGGAGATTGTCCGCACGCAAACGCTTTCCGCTGCCGGCTGCGAGAGCGAAATCACGCTCTTCCTTACCGTGGTGCCGCACGAGACGGTCTATATAGAGCAAACCGCCACTGATTCTTTGGTTTGGAATGGTGTAACCTACACAGAAGAAGGTACTTACACGCAATACTTCAACAACCAATACGGATGCGACAGTACGGTTATCCTGACCCTTACACTCGATGGCGGTGGTGGTCATGGTCCGGGTCCCGAGCCCGACACCATACCCTTCGGTGAAGGTGACACCCTGATGCTCTATCTCCCCAACGCCATCACGCCCACCCGAAACGACGGCCTCAATGACTATTTCTGTCTCCCCGAACAGTACAAATCTCTGATCAGCACTTTTGAGATTAGAATCTACAATCGGTGGGGCACCATGGTTTATCACGCCACCGACAAGAATTTCCGTTGGGATGGCAGAATCAATGGTAAAATATACTTCAATGTGGTGTATAGCTATATGATATTCTTCGAGGATATTATCGGGCGACCGTACATTCTCAATGGAATCATTACGGTTTTGTGATAACATCTTGATAATAAATGCAATAAATATGAAACAACACCCCAACGAAATCCTTTTCACTTTCCTACGCGAGCTGATTTCCAACAACAACCGCGAGTGGTTCAAAGCGCATCGTGAGCTGTACGATGCCGCATGGGCACAGTTCAACGTGCTGGTGGAGAACGTAATAGCAGCCATCGCTGAGTTCGATGCGTCCATTTCCGGACTTACGCCTAAGGACTGCACCTATCGGATCTATCGCGACATCCGTTTCTCGCCCGACAAGACACCCTACAAGGGGCATCTGGGCGCGTACATGAACCAGTACGGCAAGAAGGCCTACTGGGGCGGCTACTATATCCAGATTGAGCCGGAGCAGGTGATGCTGGCAAGCGGCGTGTGGTGGCTGCCGACCAAGGAGATGCAACACCTTCGTTTGTCAGTAGCCGACCAAATGGCTGATTTCGTGAAACTTGTGGAGGAACCAGAGCTTAAGAAGCTGGTGCCCACTATCGGGCAGTCGCACTACAAACGAATTCCCAACGGTCTGCCTAAAGACTCCCCCCATCCCGAATACCTGATATGCAAGGACTACGCTATGTCGTGCATGCTGAAGCCTGCGGACCTCTGCCGCGACGATTACGCACAGCGCATCGCGCACGTCTTCCGCGTGATGAAACCCCTCAACGACTTCCTCAGCGAGAACATCCTCATCAACATGGAGGAGATGGAGACGATGAAAAACGTAGTGAAGTTTGTTTAAGGTTTAAGGTTTAGAGTTTAAGGTTTAGAGTTTAAGGTTTAGGGGGCTGCAGAACACACACCAAATCCATAAACCTTAAACCTTAAACTATAAACCATAAACCAAAAAATAGTATTTTTGCCGCCGTAATTTTCGAAAAAAATGTCACAGTATTTATCCACGGATGTCACGAAGGTGACGACGAACACTTTGATGAAGATGCGCCAGCAGGGCGAGCGCATCGCCATGTTGACCGCTTACGACTATTCAACAGCTAAGTTGCTGGATATGGCCAATATAGATGTGGTTCTGGTGGGTGATTCCGCCGCCAATGTCATGGCCGGTTACAAGACCACGCTGCCCATCACGCTTAACGAGATGATCTACCACGCCTCATCGGTGGTGCGTGCTGTGAAACGCGCCCTCGTGGTGGTGGATATGCCGTTCGGCACCTATCAGGGCAACTGGAAGGAGGCGCTAAGCTCGGCCATCCGCATCATGAAGGAGTCGGGCGCGGATGCCATCAAGTTGGAGGGCGGCGCAGAGGTTATCGAGTCCATCGACCGTATCCTCAGCGCGGGTATTCCTGTGATGGGTCACCTCGGACTTACCCCGCAGTCTATCAATAAGTTCGGTACTTACGCTGTGCGTGCCACTTCCGAGGAAGAGGCTGACCAGCTGCGCAAGAACGCGCTGTTACTGCAGGAACACGGCTGTTTCAGTCTGGTATTGGAGAAGATCCCCGCCACGTTGGCTAAAGAGGTTACCGATAGTCTCCAAATCCCGACCATCGGTATCGGTGCGGGTCGTCACACCTCCGGTCAGGTGCTTGTCTTCCACGACATGATGGGCATCACCCAGCAGTTCACCCCGCGCTTCCTGCGCCGCTATCTCAATCTGAGTGAGGAGATTGTGGGTGCCATTGAGCATTATATCACCGATGTGAAAGAGAATACCTTCCCCAATGAGTCAGAGCAATACTGAGACCCACGAGGAGTTCGCCAAACGTATCCTGTACGAGGATAACCATCTGGTCATCGTCAACAAAATCGCCGGCGAGCTGGCACAGGGCGATGATTCGGGGGATGAGCCCTTGTTGGAGAAGGTGCGCTCCTATATCCGTGAGCAGAAGCAGAAGGAGGGCAACGTCTTCTGCGGGCTGATTCATCGTATTGATCGGCCGGTGAGCGGTGCGATCGCCTTTGCACGCACTTCCAAGGCCCTTGACCGCATGAACAAACTGCTGAAAGCACATGAGATTCATAAGTTCTACTGGGCGATTGTGGAAGGAATTCCTGAGATTCCCGAGCAGAAACTGGTGAATTACGTTTTCAAAAATAGGGACAAGAACAGAACCTATGTTTCTGATACAGAGAAGGAAGGCTGGCAATATGCCGAGCTGGACTACAAACTGTTGGCCCATTCGGAGCGGTATTCGCTGTTGGAGGTGGAGTTGCATACAGGTCGTCACCACCAGATTCGGGCCCAGCTGTCGAACATCGGACACCCCATCAAGGGCGATATCAAATACGGTGCCCGTCGTCCCGAGACTGACGCCTCCATCTGTCTGCACGCTCGCCGTCTCTACTTCGAGCATCCGGTCTCGCACGAGCAGGTCTTTGTGGAGGCGGAGCCGTATAATCCGCTGTTTAAGAAGATATTGGAAGGTGAGATGGGGACGGACGAACAAAATTAGACGTTCAACTTTTTTATCATAATGAAAACGAAATCTGTCATTTTTGGATTTTGGATATGGGTGATGGCTACGGTCATCCCAACAGGTCTGTATGCGCAAAATGAGCCCGCCGTTCAAAAGGTGAAGGTGGTGCGCGGGATTCCCTATTGCCAAATCTATTATCCGGATCGGGATAAGATGGAGAAGCTCTGTTTTGACTTCTACACCCCGGAAACGCCTTCCGACGTCGCTCGTCCGTTGGTGATTACGGTCTTTGGCGGCGGTTTCACGCTCGGTTCGCGCGATTACGAGGATATGGTGGCGTGGTGCAATCGTTTTGCGGAAGTTGGCTATGCGGCCGCTTCCATCGACTATCGGCTGATGAAGGCTGCGAAGTTTTCTTCCAAAAGTTTGATTCGCACGGGTTATATGGCCGCGCAGGACGTGAGTGCCGCGGTCCGTTTTTTCAAGGCTAACTGCAAGCAATACAACATTGACACCAACCGGATTTTCTTGCTGGGACAGTCGGCGGGGGCGGTGGCTATCCTTCACGCTCTCTACATGGATGAAAATGAGCGACCGAAGGAAACGTTCGAGGAACCGATGCTTTCACCGCTCCATTCTACGGGAACGCCTGAGGCGCTGAACGAGAAGTTCAGTGTGGCGGGCGTAGTGTCGCTTTGGGGTTGCATTTTTAGTCCCGACATGATTGATGCCGACGAGAACACGCCTGTCTGTCTGATTCACGGCGGGAAAGACAAGATTCTGCCGGTAGACTCGGGTTTCGCCTTCTCCATTCCCGGATTGCCCTACGCGTACGGCTCGCAGGTTATAGCCGACCGCCTGAAAAAATTGGGAACCAGTTCCTTCGAATTTCATCTCTTGGAACAGGAATCCCACGCCTTCTATTTCAAATACCTCTGTATCTATCAGTTGGATGCCTTGAAGTTCGACAATTGCTTCCAAATTGCACGGGAGTTTATGCGGAGGAAGGGTGGGGAGCCCTGAAAACCGGCGACCACATCAAGATGAACGCCAGCAAGGGAACGATTGCCATTGAAAAAAAATAATACTTTTGCGCTCTCATTCAAATTCGAACAAGATGAAGAAATTTTTATCCGTAATGTTTTTGTTTTGCGCTCTGTGTGGATGGGCGCAAACTCCGCTCCTCACCACGCAGTGGAATCAGGAATATCCTTACAATATACTTTGTCCGGCCGATCCGTTCGAGAATTATGCCCGTTGTTACACGGGCTGTCCGTCAACGGCTATGGGGCAGATTCTCAATCATTTGCGGACAACGCAAAACACGCGCTTCGACGACAGCGACGACTATTACGCGAATTACGCCAGTCGGCAATTCCATATTGACGACGATTGGGATACCTACCAATTTCCCTCTTTTCCGCAGCTGAACGTGCTGTTGGATTCGGCGGATGCTGTATTCGATCGCGGCGAGGAGCTTTCCGACTCCTTGGTATCCGCTCTGATTTTCGCTAGCGGCGTAGCCTGCAAACAGGTCTATACAGCGTCGCCCAATTATGGTTCCGGCACTTTTTCGGTGGATCAAGCGTTTGCGGCGTATCAGCGTTTTGGCTTCGCGGACTGCCAATTGTTTCGGGAGCCCGACTCTATCATGTACGCTGTCTTGATCTCCAATTTGCAAAACGGTTATCCTGCCCATCTGGCTGTTGAGAATGAGACAGGAACGAGTGGGCACAACGTGGTGGTTGACGGCTATCGCGAAAGCGATGGCAAGTTCCACATCAACTTCGGGTGGGGCGGTTACAAAGACAACTGGTACAAGCTCCCTGATCCCAATGGTTATTCTTACGGCTGGACGAAGATTGAGGGCCTTATCGTGGATATCATTCCCACGACAGTGTCTGTGGTTTCTCGCGAGCCCTCCCGCCAGCAGCCGCTGGAGGTCTATCCCAATCCTGTTTCAGATCTCCTTTACCTCAAGGAGCTCCCTTACGAAACGGTGGATTATGCCATTTTCGATGTCTCGGGCAGAATGGTATCCGCCGGCACTTCCAATGGCTCCATTTCCGTTGTAGGACTGGAAAAGGGGCTCTATCTTCTGCAAATCAAGGGTGAAAAACAGTCTGCAACGGCTAAGTTTGTGGTGAAGTAGCTTTTCGTGCGTTTCCTTTTCCGAATGCCCTGATGGCCGACAATCCTTTTTCGAGGGTGTTGCGGAACATCTCCTCGGGGTTGACCGCTGCTTTTTTCTTGCGCTTCTTGGGGAAGTGGATGTTCTCCTTGGGCATAACACGCTGATAACCATTCTCCTCCAACACTTTCACTGAGCTTTCATAGCCACGGAAAAACAGCTCCTCGATTCTCGAAATGTCGTGGGCCATGCAGCCGTAGGTGTCAAGCTCGATGAAGAGGTCGGCTTGGGCGGAGTCGGCGGCCACATTCGACACCATCATCATCATGAAAGAGCGGTAGGCTATCGAAATGAGGTTGTTCTTGAGCTTCTCAGCTTCCATATGGTTGAGGTTGAGGGCGATAACCTTGTCGCATTTCTGTCGGATGGCCGACACGGGCAGGTTTTGGAACGTGCCACCGTCCACGTAGTGTGTCCCGTTGATGCACATCGGCTGGAAGATGACGGGGATGGAGCAGGAGGCCACCACTCGCGGGGCGATCTCCCCTTTGGTGAACACCTTCGACGTGCCGCGTTCCATGTCGGATGCCACGATGAGGGTGGGGATGGGCAGCTCTTCCAAACGACTGTAAGGCAGCAGACTCTGGACCAAGGATAGTAGCGGTCGCGAGTCGAAAAGTCCTCCTTTCGGCAGACATGGTGCAACAATGTCTTTGAAGAAATTCAGCCCCTGAAAGGTCTCGATCATCTGTTTCGGGGAGAAGCCTGCCGAGTAGAGCACCGCGACGAGGGCACCCACGCTGGTGCCTGACACGATGTCCGGTTTGATGCCATATTCCTTCAACGCCTGAAGTGCGCCGCAGTGGGCCGCACCTTTGGCTCCGCCTCCACTGAAAGCGATGCCCAACGGATATTTCTTTGTTGCCATGTTGGAAAAAATTTGGCGGCAAAGGTACGAAAAAACACTTGACAAACCTCTCATAATTTTGTATCTTTGCAAAACGATTTGGCAAGTCTTTGGCAAGGAGATGAGAGCTACTTGAGAGCTACCAGAAAGCAAGATGCCATATCAGTTCTTCGATAGTTGTTCGATACTTCTTCGATAGTTCTTCGATAATTATTCGAAGAACTATCGAAGAAATAACGAGGAAGTATAGAACAAATGTTGACCTTGCCCGCTGTCTGATACGGCTCAAGTATTTGCGTTTTCAAAAAAAATTATCGAACAATGTTTTGATAACAAAAAAAGTGTATTTTTGCCGTTGGAAATCAATAGGGGAACAGTCCGTTTCAGACGTCCACAATTTGGCGATGACCCTTCGGAGAGCCAACCTGTCGATTTCTTTTTTTATTTCTGTATTGCAGTGATGCAGTATTGGATGATCTCTCCCGTTCGTTTAATGCCCACCATCATTTTTACAGTGCCCAATCCTGCCAAATCATAATGCATTTCCTGCATCTGAGAGAATGATGCCTGATTCTTTACGCCTTTCTTGGGCGGTTTCGGTTTCCCGTATTTGACAGCATTTCGCAGAATGGTGTCAAGTTGCAACATCGCAAGTGTTGACTCATACGTTTTGGCAGCATGACGTATAGTCTCTGTAATAGAGAGGAAGCGGATTTTTATGTTGTCTTTTAATGAACGGTTGTAAACCTGTTTGGTCGGATTCTTTTCTGTCCATGTGCGATAGACTTGAGAAATAATAGCTTCACGTTGTTTGAGTGCCTCTTTGCTGTTTTCTTGTGGTATAATCATATCGATCAAACATTTTGAATTCAATTGGCAAAGATACAAATTGTTTTAATATCACGGTGCTTTCAGTTGTTGTTTATATGCAATATCTTCCACTAACTGCGGGACGCAGTTGCCCCCACAAAAAAAGGACGCCCTTCCGAGCGTCCTTAACTTCTAACTACTAACTTCTAACTAGGTTAGATCTCCCAAGTGTCGCCACTATTCAACAAATCGTCCACGCATTTGTACTTGCCGTTGGCCATCTGCTCTTCCGTGGGTTAGGAGCGACCGCATCCTTGCGGTCGTCGATGCGAATCAAAAAAATCTTGCGCAACGTAATATTTTTTGTATTTTTGCATCGTCAATCGTCCGTGGCCCGTTGACGGGTTCGCGGGCTGGTGGCAGACATAAAAGGCGTTGAGTCAACGTCTAATCTGCGGCTAACCGAATCTCGCAAATTCAAATCTACCGCACGGTAAGGCAATGTTCAATGCTCATTGGATTGTATATTCATGGTCTGTTCACGATTCGTTGTGACCGTACCCGTAGAGACGTGCCATGGCGCGTCTCTACAAGACGGATAATCCAAATATCCGTTTCAAATATACAACAGCGTGGGCTTCGGCATTGCTTATCCTCGGTGGATGGGCAATGCGAGAGCATAGGATAGCGGGATGAGCGATGAACTCAGATTCCCGCGCTTTTTTATGTGGTTTAGTTGAGTGATTGTTTTGTCCGGAGTCGGGAGTCGCCGGAGGATGAAGATAATTGATTGTTTTTACACATTAATAAAACATATTTGATAGACCTTCCCGATGGAAACAAAATATACTTGGATATTTTTACTTCGTATCGTGATAAAAATAAACGTTATTTTGGTAAAATTGTAAGATATTATCAAAGACCCCAAGGTGATTTGAGCATACCATCGTCGGTCCTCATCAAGGGCAACCACATAACCATTACTCAAATCAGCTCACATGCTTTTAGTTTTTGTAACAAATTAATAAGTGTTGAGATTCCTCCGACCGTAACGATAATCGGAGATTATGCTTTTCCAGATTCTGAACTTCAAAAGGTTACGTTTTTGGGTGAATGGCCTCCCAAAATTGAACTATTTACATTCGGTGGTCATCAAACTATTATTCAATTCTTCGTTCCCAAACCATATATTCAAAATTACCAAAAATATCTTCCTCGTTATACATTAATCCCTTTTTAGTTATGAGCATTTGTAAATACTGAGGACAAAAAGTCGGACTCTTTTCCGACTGTCATAAAGAATGCGAAGCGAAACATGCCCAAGGGCTTGTGCGGTTACGTACGCTCATGGACGATTATTTCCGTAATCCCAACGGGGTCACAACTATTCTCCAAGAAGAGTATGTTGAGGATGAAGTTGAAGTTGGGTTTTGGGTGCGTTGAGTCTTGTGTTTAGTGATTTCTCAACCAGTTCTTGACAATCTCCTCCACCACCTTCTCCGCTGTCCTGCCGTCGATATTGCATGTGTTTGGGATGATTCGGTAAACCTTGTCGAAAAACTTGATGTCCTCCCTGATTTCCCGCAGATAATAGGCCTTGTGCGACTGCTTGTATTCCTCTGAATCGTCCATCAGTTGGTCGTTGTTGTCGGTGAAAATCAGTCTGTTGAAGATGTTTGTCGGCTTGTCTTTCAAATAGATAGCCACTACATCCTCCCTTGCAATGATGTCCTCGAAGCTGGATCTGAAATGCATGGACGAGATGGCAATCACTTTGTTGCCGGGACATTTATCCAAATACTCCAAGACCAAACTCCGCCGCACATCGTTCCGCTCCACACAGGTGAAAGTGTCCACAAACTCACCGATGGAGCAGCCGCAGTGTTTCACAATTTCGTCATCTACATCGAAGAAAAGCCAGCCTAACTTGTCGGCAAGCAGTTTCCCCGCTGTCGTTTTTCCAACGCAGGATACACCGAACAACAAGATATTGATAGACTTTTTGCCAAACTTTTTGATTATCATTTTTTTCACGACAACGCAACATGTCAATTTTGTTTGGCAAAGATAAACAAAATTGTTGAATTACGATTTTGTTGCGTGCCCCCGGCAAAGTTAAGATGCCGTGTGTCCCGCACGCTAAGAGGGAATTGAAAAAATTATCAAACAATGTTTGGATATTAAAAAAAAATGTATTTTTGCAACCGATAAAAAAGAGAGAACTATGAAGAAAAAAATTAAAACCAAAGAGGAGGCAAAGGCCTTTTTCCAAATAATCATCGATGACAAAAACGCGATGATTGACTGCATTGAAAACGGAGGAGACATGAAAGCATTAATCAAAAACCGTGGAATTGAAATCGCTAAGCCATTATCCGTACAGTAAAAGCATTGATGGAGAATATCGTTTCGTGACCGACAAATAGATTACTCCGTGGAACAGATTAAAGCTGCCATTTTAGCCAAGAAGGACAACTGCCTGCTCAATTTAGCACAAAAAGAGATTCAAGAGCTGTTTGTTTTGATGCAGGGCGAGTAATTTTCCAACTGCGTGACACATTCTCCTCATAAAAAAAGGCCCCCGTTCCCGAGAGCCCTTAACTACTAACTGCTAACTACTAACTGCTAACTAAACTAGATTTCCCACGTGTCTCCGCTGTTCAGCAGATCGTCCACGCATTTGTACTTGCCGTTGGCCATCTGCTCTTCCATCTGGTCTTCGTACAGTTGCGTGTAGGAGGTCTTCTTCACGTTGCGGATCACGCCGATGGCCACGGGGAGGTCACCGCTCATGCGGGCCAGCATCATGTGGATGCCGGTGTCCTCGGTGTCCTCGTGGTGGATCATGATGTCGTCCATCGTGATGCCGTTCTCGCCGATGGTCACCGCTTCCAAGCAACGTCCGTTGAAGCGCAGACCCTTGTTTTTCTCCTTGCCGAAGATCATGGGCTTGCCGTCCTCGAGGATGATGGTGCGGTCGTCACGGACAGCGCGGTCGGTGATGGCGGCGTGGGCCTTGTCGTTGAAGATCATGCAGTTCTGCAGCACTTCCACCACGCTGGTGCCGTCGTGCTTGGCGGCGCGGGTCATGATGTCGGTGGTGAGCTGCGGCAGGCAGTCCAACGCACGGGCGTAGAAGGTGCCCTGTGCACCCATCACCAATTCGCCCGGGTTGAACGGGTAGTCGATGGTGCCGTAAGGAGAGGTCTTGGTGACCTGTCCGAACTTCGTGGTCGGGCTGTACTGACCTTTGGTGAGGCCGTAGATCTCGTTGTTGAAGATGGTGATGTTGAAGTCCTGGTTACGGCGCACCGCATGGATGAGGTGGTTGCCGCCGATGGCCATGGAGTCGCCGTCGCCCATGCTCACCCACACGGAGAGAGCCGGGTTGGCCAGCTTCACGCCCGTGGCGATGGCGCAGGC
>ONCM01000048.1 GCA_900316305.1 uncultured Bacteroidales bacterium
TTCTACTAGCCAATCTGGAGAATGGGGCATTGAATACCTGAGTGAGGATGATTTGGAACACGGACTTAACTTTTGGAAGCCAGCAACATCGGTGGGTGGAGGTGGTAATTTCTATCTGTTCCTGAAAGACAACGGCAACATCGGCATCGGCACGAACGACCCGCAGGCGAAGCTGGCGGTGAACGGCGAGATACTGGCCAAGAGCGTGCGGGTGAACACCGGAAGTACCTACTGGCCGGACTACGTGTTCGGAAACGACTACAACCTGATGAGCCTGAGGGAGTTGGAGCAGTATGTGAATGCGCACAAGCATCTGCCCGGCATCCCTTCCGCACAAGAAGTGGAGGAGCGGGGAAATGTGGACCTCGGCGCGATGAACGCCCTCCTGTTGGAAAAGGTGGAGGAACTCACACGCTACGTCATTGACTTGCAGAACCAGATTGACGAACTGAAAAAGGGAAAGGAGTAGAGATATGAGAAAAATATTAGTTGCACTTATGGCTCTTGTTTGCCTTCTGCTTGGATGCACGAAACAATGTGGATTTCGCTTTAGGTCGAATGACACCCCGGCATTGAAACAAGGCGACTACAACTCTTGCGAGGCAATAAACAGAAACTACTGTTATTTGGTGTGTGGCAGCCATAGTGAGGTTGACTACCCCTATTGGGCAAACGACGGAGACACTATTATGGTATGTGGTTACTTTTACAAAGATTGGCATGGTGATCGAAACCATTTTTCTCTTTATGACACTCCAGACAATCAGTATAAATTTGGCATCCAAGTATTCGAGGCCTCGCGAATGCTGCCAGAGGAAATCGACATATCCAAAAAATGTTACATCAAAGGCCGCTTGTCTTTCTTCGTGCTGCAAAATAGTTTTGGAAGTTCTATTGAACCGGAAATCAATGGCGTTTATGATGTACGTTTTGAATAAAAATCGAATATTATGAAAAAAGCACCCTCATTAATGTTTCTCATTCATTTGTGTCTGTTATGTGGATTAAATGCTCAAAATCCGGTTACGGAAGCAGAAACCAAAGTCGCTGCCGTGCGCTATGCCCAATTATTCCTGCAGTATAAAAATCTTTCTTTGTCAAACATTAAAACTGTGTATTTGTACGAAGAAGAATCCTATACTTTAATGCGGGAAGTGTTGTTTGATAATGGGTTGTCTATCTTGTTTTCTGCATACAAATCCTGCCAACCTGTTTTACTGTATTCTACAAACAACACAACCGTTTTATCTGACATCGAAAACATACCGGATGGACTGCATGATTTCATACAAAATTATGCAGGGGCAATAACATATGCTGCCGGTTGGAGCCGGAACCTTGATGAACATCCTGAATGGCATACGTTATTGGATACGACGAATACCGCAAAAGATAATCGTGCGGGAACGAATATTTATGGCCCTTTGATTACGACAGTATGGGGGCAAACGGGTTCGTATTACGGATACGTCCAAAATGCATTCAATCATTTTGTCCCGAAAACAGACGATGATTGTACTAATGACACCTGTCCAACAGGCTGTGTAGCTACTGCAATGGCACAAATTATGAAATATTGGAATTATCCTGTCTATATGCCAAACAAAGTGGAACAATATGACTGGTGCAATATGACTGACACTCTATATAGAAAGAGAGTGGATACCGTAACTAACACATACATTACCAATAACAACTTTGAGATAGAACGTGATGCCATTGCACGACTTATGGCGGATTGTGGACAAGCTGCAAATATGCATTATTGTTTTTACCTGTGCAATTCTTTTACATTTCCCATAGATGCCCGAAACGCTTTGGTTGATACTTTTGGTTACCATTCAGATGCAATCCGTAGGCTTCGTTCCAGCCATTCGACCAAAACCTGGAAATCTTTCTTGGTTAATGACATCAAAGCTGGCAGACCTGTATTATATGCAGGTATATCATGGAAATCAGAAGAGTTCTACAGGGATGGTCATGCATTCGTATGTGACGGTTACAATGAAAACACGGACAAATTCCACTTTAACTGGGGACATTCTGGCAGTCACAACGAAGTGTGGTGTACTATAGACAGCATCATAGAGGGGAACTATAATTGGAACCATCTTGAGCGTGCCGTCTTCAACATCCATCCCGGCACTACTCAAGATTATTGCAATTTTGAAATGCCTTTATGGATGCATTATTATAATTATTACACTTTGTTAGGCAATAATTCTCCCAATCCCTATGCAAACGTCCCCAAAACGTTCACCCGTCTGACAAGCGTTCCGAATGACCCACAATATCCCGCAACATGGCGAACGATTTCTACTGGTGCAACTTCGGAATACGTGGCGCACGAGGAAGTTTTGTTGCAGGATGGTTTTCTCGCTGAGGCGGGCAGCGATTTTTATGCACACATCGAGCCGTGCGAATCCTGTGATGAAGGGCGTATCGTTGGAGGAACCTCCGATGTAGCTGGAACAGGAAACGAAAATCCCGCCGACACGCTCCCCGCTCCCAAATCGCTGCAAACAGAGACCTCTTTCGCAAATAACCGCACATTGACCGTCCACCCCAACCCCACCGACAACCTCCTGTCCGTGGAATTGTCCAACGGCGCGGGAATCGCAAATGCGGTGTTGTATGACCTGCAGGGACGTATTGTAGAGACGTGCCATGGCGCGTCTCTACAAGGCGCAACCGCAACCCTGTCCCTGAATTCCGTCCCCGCCGGCGTGTACGTGTTGCGCGTGACGGACACGGAGGGACGGAAATACCACCAAAAAATCGTGAAACAATAACGGTTTTTTTTGACATAAAAAAAGAGGCGCGATTGGGTTCGCGCCTCTTTTTCGTATTTTCAGTGTCTCTCATTATTTCCGGATCACCGGCATCGTGGCCACACCCTTGGCGGTGAACACCTTGGCGAAATAGGTGCCCGTGGCAAGAGCGCTGACAGAGAGTTCGGCAACCGTGCCGTTCACATTCATCGTATTAAGCAATTGACCATAAATGTTATAAAGCTCCACTTTTTCAATGGTAACGTTATCATTCTTCACACTGATGGTCACATTGTTGACGGCAGGGTTAGGATAAACGCTGAGATTGTCGCGCAACTCGTAACTCTCAATACCGCTGGGATTGTAGTTGTAGGAGGCAATCTCACTGTTCTCCATACCTTCCTTCATGGCAATGGCTTTCAACACATATTGCGCCGTGGGCTGCATCGGGAAGTCGGACGTGTAAAGGTTGGAGGTCGCGTCGGGATCGGAGCCGTCGAAAGTGTAATAAATGGCAGCATCCTCCGTGGCACAAGTGATGTGCGCATAGTAGAACTCGCCGGAACGGTAAACCTCGATCTCAGGCGTAGCCACAGTATCCAGCACCACTACCGTGTGAATGTCAATGTCATTATCACCACGCGGGTACAACTGGTAACCGTAACTGGTGGAATAGCTGACGAAACCGGTCAAATCGGCTTGATCGCCGGCAGCAATCGTAGTCGTAACGGTGTTGAAACGGTCGCGGATGGACATGGTGTCGCCATTCTGCACAAAGGTCACAGAGTCAATGAATTCAACATTATTCAAACGCACCAGCTTGGATTCGTAAATGGTAGCATAATCGTTGATGACGTTGGCAACAGTAGTAACCGTAGGCGTAACTGTCACAGGAGTACCTGTAGCGGCATTGGCATTGTGCGAAGGAATCAGTTCCACCATGCCATTATAGAGCTGGTAGCTGCCGAAGAGGCCTCCCTCAATGACATCGCCCTCGTTATACTGCGTGGTGATAACAGTGGCGTTGTCGTAAATCAGCAAAGCGGCGGAGTTGTCCTCCACAAACATGTAATGACCGCTGCGGAACACGAAGGTCACGTCGCTCATGATCTGTTGGGCACTGGTGGAAGCGTTGGCCTTGAAAGCGGCGATGTTGGCTACCTGCTCAGGGAAGGAAATTGTCACGCTGCTCACAAAGCTCGGGGTCATACCCGTCTTCCAAGCTTTTGCGTTGATGGTGGTCGTCGTGCTCACCGTGAACGGTGCACTGTAAACCGTAGAATTCTCAGTAGGAATAGTACCGTCAGTGGTGTAACGGATTACCGCGTCGGCATCGGCACAAGTGATGCTCACGGTCTGCGGGGCATAATAGAAGCCGTCATTCGGAGTGATGACCGGTGCACTGACTGTTGAAGGCGCGACACCCGGAATACCATACACTACCAAGCTGTCGATCACCACACGGGAGGTGGCCGTCGGGGCAGTCTCCGGAAGCACGATTGAGAATTTCAGACGTACATAGTCGTAAGCACCAGCCTCATCCACCACATAGTCGAAGTTCTGCGCACCGCTGGTCAAAGCGAAAGTCTCCCCAGCAGAATAAGTGCTGCCACCGTCAACAGAGTGAGAAACCTTGACGTTCAAACCATTAGAACTAGCGGCAGTAAACGTGACGTGCGTCACATTGTGCAAATCAAAGTTGGTATAGGTGTATCCGATGTTTTGTGTAGCACTGGTGTACCAACGCATCTGCATGGACTGTCCTCCAACAATGTGGTTGTTGGTGGAAGGCGTACCATAGTAGGTGCCCCATTGCTGATTGTCAGGACCGGTGAAAGCAACCGTGGTGTTATTGTAAACATTGGAGGCGGCAAAACCTTCCTCTGCTTCAAAACCAACCATATAGACGATGGTGTCGCCCACGGAAGGCGTGATAACCTCGTAAGTGCCCGTGGTGACCTCGCTGTTTTCCCAACCGGCTTTCACGGCAAGAGCCTTCACCGTGTAGCTGTTGGGCGTGTTGAAGACTACCGGTGCGCTGTAAACGGCGGATTGGGAGGTAGGCTCCGTACCATCGAGGGTGTAGTGGATAGCAGCATCCGCAACGGTGCAGCTCATGGTAACGGTGACCATCGTGTCGGTTGCGGTGGCAGGCGTAAGCACGGGAGCGGGCAGCTGGGCCGTGGCTGTGAGGGCGACTTGGGCGCTCAATGTATCGGAAAAAACCGTAATGTTGCCCGTTGCAGGCTCGGTACCGTCGAAAGTGACCGTTACCAGTGTATTGCTGTTCGGGTTGGTGATGGTAGTAGGATTGACTGTGAAGTGCGTGTCATCGCAGGTGAGGGTAATCGCATTGGTCAAATGCGCACCGCTGACGGTGAACGTCTGGGCGAGCTGCGTGCTGCTGAAGGTCAACGCGGTGGCATCCACAGTCATGACAGGCACATAGACAATCGTATAGACAGCCGTGGCCGTTTCGCTGGCAAACCAGTCAGCCTTGAAAGCTTTGGCCTTAACGGTGGTCGTGGCGTTCAACGTGACAGGATCGCTGTAGAGCGTGGAAGCCTCCGTCGGCTCGGTGCCGTCGGTCGTGTAACGAATGGCTACGCCGTCGGTCGTGCAAGCGATGGCGAAGACCACACTGTCGGCGAAAGTACCCGTTGCAGGGGTGAACACAGGCGTTTCAACGGTCATGGCGGTAATAGTCACCGTCTGCGTGGCAACCGCACTGTTCTGCCAGTTCTCCTTCACGGCAATCGCCTTGATTGTCGTGGTGGCTGTAACTTGGAACGGACTCTCATAGAGCGTGGAAGCCGTTGTCGGTTCGGTACCATCGGTGGTGTAATAGATAGCAGCATCGTTGCCAGCGGTCATGTTGACGGTAGCGTTGAAGTAATAGGTATTGTCACCTTCCGCCGTATCGCCGGTGAAGGTGATAGCTGGCGCGTCAAGCACGGGAGCCACTACTGAGAAAGCAGCGGTCACGCTGACAGCAGGAGTGATAGCAACCGTGTCCATACCCACCAGCGTAGCGGTGAACGTGAAGTTACCGGCCGGCAGCGGGCTAAACGGCAGCATAGCAATCATATCGTAAAGATTTTGGTCGATCAATATCGGATTCATAAAGCCAACGCCCATGGCATCCATAAAATTGGACTCCGCCAAGATGTAGCCGTCAGTGCCAAGCGTGAAGTTCTGTACATCCAAGAGAATATGCATGGTGTCCAACGTGCTGTAAACCATACCGTCAGCAGGTTCTATGACAGAGAGGGAGGGAGTGAGGACAGGAGTACCAGGCATCACCATGATGTTATCAATCTCCCAACCTGCGGCGGAAGATTGTTCGCTGGTATATACCCACGCGAAATAGATGGGAGATGCACCGGCAATCTCCACATTGCCAGATTCCGCCCAAGCCCAGTTACCTTGGCTTAAGGTACATTCTGACGTGATATCCGTCCACGTGGCGGCAGCAGGACTGCCCGTACCCGTATAATCCGTAGAATATTTGACTTGAATAGCCGGGCCATTGAATTTTGTGGCATTACCAAAGGACAACACCACGCCTCCGGCATTCAACGGCGTAATGGCAGGAGTAATCAACCAAGTCTCGGTAGCACCTTGGTTATATGCGTTTGCCAAAGCGTATGTATTTCCGCTTGTCGCACCTGTCGTCCAAGAATAAGTACCCGAAACGTTAGTGACAGTCATCTGGTTGAGGCCGTTGGTCTCGAAATCTTCAAAAAACAAAGGATTTGCATTCAAGATAGTAATAGTGTAGGTCACCACATCACTGCTGTTGTTTCCCACCACTGCGATAGCTTTCAGCGTAGAGGTCTGCGTGATGGTGAAAGGAACCGTGTAAAGGGTGGATGCGGAAGTAGGTTCCGTACCATCCAAGGTATAATAAATAGAAGCATTGTCTTCTGCGGAGAGCGTAACCGTCGCGGACATGAAATAGGTGTTCTCCGATTGCATGTCACCGCTCAACGTCACGGTCGGCTCCGAAACATAATCATCATTGGCGACAGCAGTAATAGTGACATCGTCAATAATCAGATGCTCGCCGTCCGCATTCGTACCACGAACAGAGAGGATAAACTCGGCATCATTCGTGGTCATGACCGCTTCAAGCGTATCCGTATACTGTTGATAATCAGCATTATTCACGACATGATACGCGCTATAGTCCGAATAGCCGGAACCGGTCTCACGTCCGTCATACAGTGCGACACGAATCTGACCATTGCCTTTCGCCCAAAATGAAATTACATATTGGGTGCCATTGTCCACGTGTACAGTCTGCGTAGAGAAACGCTTGTGGTTGTTCGTCGTATTAACAAGTTGACAGGCGTTATTGCCTGTGTGTGCACCAGTGGTGACAAGGACAACATTTGAAGCATTGATGTTCGTTTTGCCTCCGTGCCAACCGTCCGGCCACGTACCACTCCAGCTTTCGAATCCCCCATTGGTGTTGATCTGGGAGAATCCAGCCATGGAAAACAGCATCATACATAGCGTGATGACACTGCAAATAATAGAATTTTTCTTCATAATATTGATATTTAATTGTTTGAGTTTCTGATAATTACAACCCGCTCTAAGGATTTATTCCAAACCGCAAATATACATTTTTTTGGCTTTTGGCTATTAGCCTTTAGCCCTTAGCCAAAAGCTAACAGCCAACAGCCATACTCAAGGTAATAAACGCTTTAAAATCACAAACTCTAAGCAATTGATTTAGGTTATCGTCCGACAACCCCATAAATCCGGCAAAATAGTGCCACAATTCCTTCAAATTCGCCAACGTGCCCGACTCTCCGCGAATCGTCAGCAACGCTTCGGTAAGGTCTTGATAGAAAGCGAGAAAGCGTTCTTTTTTATCCCCAACATCCTGACCTTTAATCTCTTCCGCCAAAAAAGGGTTCCGTAGCAGTCCGCGGCCGAGCATCCAGGCACTTACTTTCGGAAATCTGGCGGACAGACGTTGATAATTTTCCACCGTGAAAACATCCCCGCTATAGACAATTTCATGTTGCGTCAACGTGCAGAACTCCTCGAAAACATCCCAATGGGGCTGACCTTCGTATAACTCATCGCCCAAACGGGGATGGATGACGAGAAAATCCAGCGGATAGTCGTTCAGCCGCTCCAAAATCGCACGACCTTCTTCCATACTATGCAATCCCAGCCGCATCTTCAGCGACAGTCGGAACGGCGTTTTCGAGGTGATCTCCGCCACGATGGCCTCTACCCTATCGGGATGCGGCATCAGTCCGCACCCGCGCGTATGACGCACCACGGGCGAAGAAGGACATCCGATATTGATATTAAAATCCTCGTAACCAAACTGTTCGTTTAACATCCGCAGGGTATCCACGAAATGTTCGGGACGGTTGCCCATCATCTGCGGGACGAGCGGCAGGGCGATGTTGTTTTCGGGCGCGATGTCCTGCCACACTTTCGGACGGAACTTTCCAGCAGGTTGGGCCGGCAGAAAGGGGGCCATATAAAAATCTATGCCGCCAAAATGACGGCATAGGGTGTTTCGAAACGTGCGGGAGGTGATCCCGTGCAACGGGGCCAGCCAAATCTTCGGAATCATCAGCGAATCAGGATTTTGCTGGTACTGGACTGCCCGTTGCCGGACATATTGAGCAGGTAAAGGCCCGGAGTGTAAGAAGCGGTGCGGATGACCGTTTTCCCACGACCTTCGCCCGACTGGAGCACCTTGCCGGTCATGTCGGTGAGCGTCCACTGATACGCGGCATCGCTCTCCGGATCGACATACAGAACGTCTAAAACAGGGTTGGGATAGACGCGCCCCTGAAAATCGCCCAACGTGGGAATCCCGACACCACTGTAATAGAGCTTCACATCGTCCACATAGAGCACAGAGCTGCTGTTAAGTGTAGTGGAGGATAGCACAATGATCATGATGGAGTCACACGAAGCGCCAGGGTTCTCAAAAGAGACAGACAATTGCTCGTATTCATTGGGGTTCAGATCACTGAACACCTCGTAAGCGTAGTCGGTAACCATGCCGCCTTGCTTGGTCATGGCCACCACCATCATGGCGTCATTCTCCTGAGGCTCGTATTTCGCCCATAAGGTGACCATAGTCGGCGTGGACGTGCAAGGCACCCCCTTGGACAGAAGCTGTACCAACGAAGACAAATCGGGAAGGTTCTGCGGATCCAATCCACCAGTACCAGTGGTGTCCTGCAACGCCTGCATAAGAGCTATAATCGTTTCCAACGGAATCGAAAAACCTTCCGACTCGCCCACCTGCAGGATGCCCGGCAAATTGAAGCTGTAGCCCACGTATGGTATGGTGAAGTCACCCGACTGCAGTTTGACAGCCGCGTTGCCGGAATGGGCAACGTTCGTCTGTGTTCCAAAATTCACCTCAACCGGAAGATTGACGTACGAGGTGATGGTGCCATGCAACCCGACGGTCCAACCCACCGGTTTGCCGTATGACCAGAGTTCAAAATCCCCATTTGTCAGGATATTTTGAGCTGACATGGTCATCAGGCCTGCCAGACAAATCATCGTCATAAAAATCTTTCTCATAATGCTTGCTTTTTGATTAAACGAGAGATGTTCTATATTTTATAATATTGTAATCGATCCTTTGTGAGTGGACGCGACACCCTCATAGTCCACAATGCGCAACGTGTAGGAATAGATGGTACCAACCATCAGTTTCCCATTTTCCGTGCCGTTCCATTCGAAATCCTTGTTGGTGGTGTGATAGACCACTTCGCCATTCCGGTTGAAAACCGTGAACTCCAACGACTGGATCAGGTTGCGCTGCGGAATGTAGAAATAGTCGTTAACACCGTCTATATTACTGGGGGTGATGGTGTTAGGAAGATTCAGATAGGGTTTGCACGCCGGGATGGTAATGCTGTTGGAGGCCTCGCATCCGTCAGTGTTGATGATATCCACCGCGTAAGTGCCGGGAGCCGTGATGGTGATGGTCGGCGTGGTCTCGCCGGTGCTCCACTTGTACTCCGCCACCTCCTCATCCGTGGCCGCAGAAAGCGTGGTCGAGAATTCGTCACAATAGTCCAAATCGAAAACCACTTCTACCTTGGGCTTGCGCACAATCAGGGTGACATCCACAAGGCTGTCGCAACCGTTCCAAGCCAAACTTGCGTAATTGACACGGCGCGTACCCTCGGTGGACCATGTCTGCGTTTCGCCGAAATAAGCCTGATCATACACGTACGGCAATTTTTCCTCGCAGGTCACCACCGTATCCGTGGCCATGGATTTCTCCACCGCGGAGAGATCCAATTGGATGGTTCGCTCAAGCGTGTCAATACATTTTTGTTCCTCATCTTGAATCACAATCCGGATGGTCGCCAAACCGTCAGCAGAAATCGTGGTGGAGTCGAACGTATATATCGGATTCGTTTCGCCGACTGTGCCGAAAGGAACGAAATTGTTGTAGCGCTTTACAAACCATTGGATATGCTGGTCCTCCTGATAGACGGTGTCTGGCGTACCACCCTGGGAGACCGGGATAGAAGGCGGGGAGATAGCCATGATTTCGCTCTGATCATGGAACTGCACCGTCAGGTTACAGTTGTTGAACTGCTGTTCGAAATCGAAATCAGGTTCCAAGAAGTAGGATTGGATGTGGGCCTCGTAAATGAAGGGCACACCAGTGTAGGAACGCATTTCGCAGCGGTAATAGGGGTAGAGAACGGGCACAGTGTTACGGTCAATGACGACAGTTTTGTAGTCGCCCGAAATACCAGGGGTGCTTTCGAAGTCCAAGACACCGGCACTGGCGGAGTCATAGCCGCAGTACCAGTTATAGATACGTTCGTCGAAGCCCCACGGCACGGAAAGGGTGACCGGTTCCGTTCCGCAAGCGTCCACCTTGATGTCGCCGGGAATCATCTTGGCGGCAAACATACAATAGGCCCAGTGCGTGTTATAGTCACAGCTTCTGACCCGGATACGCAGTTTGACAGAACGGCCTTGCGCTGCCTGCGCGCTCAAATCGAAAGCCAAAGGCTTGTATTCGAACCACTTGACATAGTTTCCGTCCACATCTGCTTGATTACCAATTTGGGATTTGGGACACTCTTTGAAGGGGAAATTAGTAGGGGTGGTTTCCGAAAAAGCCCAATAGTAGGTCGTGATACCGTAGCTCTGGTTTTCAGGAAGCACCAAGCTGTAGTCGCTGGATGCGTTGCTTCCGCTGGGCACAGCACAGAAACGGCTATAGGGCTTATTGGTCATAATCTGTCCGTTCTGATTCTTGTAGTATCCTAACTGCAACAGCTGGTTGGTCTGTCCGTCCAACACCTCGATATAGAAGCGGGGGTTGACATCGCAGGCGTGATACGTGATATCATCCTCGGCGAAGGTGAAATAGACCAACAGGGTGCTCTCATCCTCCTGCGGATAAAACCAGTACTCGATCTCCGAATTGCGGGAGCAGGCACACGAGGAGGCACCGTTGTTACAAGCCGAGCAACCCATACGGATCACCGCTTCCAGATTTTCATTGGGCGTACCGTTCCAAGAGGGCGGCAACACAGACTCCTGCTGGTAGGTGTTTCCGGAGATTTGGTAACACCGGCACGGATCCACCGCCTGAGTGGTGAGGATCTGATGGGTGACGTTCCCACCGTACGAGTGGATACCGGGAGAGCTGTTATATGAGGTCGGACTGGAACCCGTCGCACATTTGACGTACGGGGCGGTCAAGGTTATGAAGTCAAGAGGTCCTTGTGAGGGTTCCCAAGGCGCATATTGCTGGGCCTTAGCACCCCAAACCAAAGAAAGACAAACCGTTAACAATAAACATATCTTTTTCATATTCATGAATTTTTTTCAATCTCTATCTAAACGAAATTGGAATCCGATTGTTACAGATTATTTTTCACTCTCTGCAAAAAAATTCCTCGCCGCGAAAATAGCATTTTTTTGTGAAATATATTTTATACCTTTGCGGCCTAAAAAAATTGAATCTGGAAAAGTATGAAGAAATCCGATTTTATCGTCATCGCAGTCATCATCCTGGTGCTCCTGCCTTTCTTTTTATTCGACTCTGTATATGATGGTTATTGCGCTGCCAACCAGCGTTTTCCGTTATGGATGGCTTTCCTGAAGTTCGGCATTTTGGCCACCTTCGGGGAGATGCTGGGCTGCCGCGTGAAAACTGGCAAATACTACCACGAAGGCTTTGGCATCGCCCCGAAATTTGTCGTCTGGGGACTTTTGGGTATGTGGATTGCGCTCGCGATGAGCGTCTTTCGTCTCGGTATTCCGGCCTTCATGGAGCGCTACGCGGCCTTCACCGGCATTTCCGCAGCCATGTCCGGCCCAATGTCGTGGCTGAAACTCCTCGGCGCCTTCTGCATCAGCGTGATGATGAACACCTCCTTCGCGCCCGTCTTCATGACCGTCCACAAAATCTCCGACATGCACATCAGCGAGCACGGCGGCGCCTTCTCCGCCCTCTTCAAGCCCGTCGATGTCAAACGCCACATCTGCGAGATGGACTGGGGTGTGCAATGGGGCTTCGTCTTCAAGAAGACCATCCCGCTTTTCTGGATCCCCGCCCACACGCTCACCTTCTGCCTCCCGCAGGATCTCCAAGTCCTCTTCGCCGCCTTCTGCAGCGTCATCCTCGGACTGTTCCTGTCCATCGCCGCGAAAAAACAGAATTAACCAGAATCCGCCCTGTAGAGACGTTTCCTGAAACGTCTCTACAACCAATCTTCACCTTTAACCCTAAACTTCTAAACTTCTAAGCTCCTAAGCTTCTAAGCTTCTAAACTCCTAAGCTTCTAAACTCCTAAGCTTCTAAACTTTTAAACTATAAACTATAAACTATAAACCTTAAACCAATATGTACCTTATCATCTTCATCGTCCTGATGGTCGCGAGCATGATCATCCAAAAGACCCTAACCTCGCGCATAGAAAAATATTCCAAAATCCAGCTCAGCAGCGGACTCTCCGGCAAGCAAGTGGCCGAGAAGATGCTGCATGACAACGGCATCTACGATGTGCAGGTGACCTGCACCGGCGGCTATCTCACCGACCACTACGATCCGACAAAGAAGACGGTCAACCTGAGTGAAGGCGTCTATGAAGGTCGCAACATCGCCTCCGCCGCCGTCGCCGCACACGAGTGCGGACACGCTGTGCAGCACGCCACCGCCTACCGCTGGCTCGCCATGCGTTCCGCGTTGGTGCCCGCCGTGCAGTTCGGCTCCAAATTCTCCACATGGATTCTGCTGGCCGGTATTATACTGCTAGGTTTCTCCAACCTGTTGGGCCGCTGGGTGCTCTTGGTCGGTATCGTCCTGTTTGCCCTCTCTACCATCTTCTCCATCATTACCCTGCCGGTCGAGTACAATGCCTCCGACCGCGCCGTGGAATGGCTGGAAGGCACCGGCATCACCACCGGCAACGAAACCGTCATGGCCAAGGATGCCCTCAAGTGGGCCGCCCGCACCTACCTCATCGCCGCCATCTCCTCCCTCGCCACGCTACTGTACTACATATCCATATACATGGGTGGCAGAAGGGATTAATTCATAATTCATAATTCATAATTCAATTCATAATTGGAATGAAAAGAATCGTATTCTTATTGGTTATTAACCTGTTGGTTTTAACTGTGTTTGCACAGGTGCAAGTCTATCCCGCTGGACATCTCCCTGATCAGAGCAAGTTGGTCAAGGGCTCCATTGTCACCTACGCCCTGCCGACGACCACGTTGAAGATGACCGTCTCCGTGTCCAAAGTGCAAGATGTACGGGGCTATTTCGCGGATTATGCCGAAAGTTTGCTCGGACTGACCAACATCATCCAGCAGAATCGCACTTACTATACGCTGAATTCAGTAGATGTAGAGCCCATTACAACGGCCGATATGTCCCAATGCTATCACGTGTTCTCCACGAATCCGGCAACTATAGCTTCTTGGGAAGAGATGCGTCTCGCCAATCCGGTGCTTTTCCCGGAAACCACCCCGACCTCTTACCAAACACATACGGCCTCGTTACCTGATTTCTTCAAAAACTACGCCGATATCTCCTACACGCAGCAATCGGAAGCATTCGTGGAGACCAAAATCATTGACGGTGTCGTGACGCAAGTGCCCGCCAGCCACACGAAAACCGTCTCCAAGAGCTTCGAAAACAAAGCTCGTGAAGCTGCCGATGCCATCATGAAGAGCCGCAAAGCCCAATATAACTTGGTTGCCGGCGAACAGGAGACGCCCTATTCTGGAGAAGCCATTCAAACAATGCTCGCTGAACTGAAAAATTGGGAAAACAACTACATGAGCCTCTTTACAGGTGTCTCTATTGCAGATACATTGGTTTATGTCGTTTACTGCACCCCAAAAGGCCCGACCTCTGATCCCATTTTCTATTTCAACACGGATAAAGGTTTCAATCAAGAAAATGGACTCACCTCCGATGCATACGTCTTGAATCTTGATTTTGTCTATTCCACCGCTTCTTTCGTCATGGACGCGATGCCAGTTTACAACATCAATGGCATTTGCGTTCGCAATCCCGTTCCTATGACAGTGAAACTGATGCATAATAACAAAACACTCCAAAACTTTGGTGTCATCAATATGTACCAGTTCGGTGATATTCACCATCTTGACCCTTCATCCAAAAAACCCATAGACATTTCCAAAATCGGCTTCATCTTCTAAGCTCCTAAGCTTCTAAGCTCCTAAACTTCTAAGCTCCTAAGCTCCTAAACTCCTAAGCTCCTAAACTTCTAAACTTCTAAACTTCTAACCCTTTAACCTCTAACCTTTCAAATGAAACACCTGCATAGAATACTATTCGTTCTCGCGGCAGTACTGCTGTTTGCCGGTTGTCAGAAAATGGCGCAGAACAAGCTGACTCGCCAAATGAAAAAGATGGCGAAAGTCTATCTGCAACAAGAGCAGATTACGGATTACAAAGACCTGACTGTCAGCAGTGTGGATACGCTGACAGAATATGGATACGCCAAGCTGACTTCCGAACTGCTTGGGGATATGGCGAATGCGTACGAACAGATGTACTGGGACGATGCCGACGACACCGCCCGCCGGGAGGTCATCGGTCTTTACCTGAAGGAGATACAGCGCACAAAAGCGGACTTGGATGATCTGATTGACGACGGAGACCTCCTCACGGAAGGGATCCTGCTCTTCATGGTGTCGGGCGATTACCAAAAGGACGGCAAGAAACAGGATTTCATGTTCCTGGTGAACCCCGACAAGAAATCGCTACACACCTTGGATCCATTCGGAGACAATTTATTATATAAGGATGAAGAGTGATGTTTCCCTGGGGCAACGAGCGACGTTTCAACGCATACAGCCATTATTGTAAAATACATTACGGCGGTCGGATTCAGAAACTGCCGGTGGATGCGGGCTTTTCCTGCCCCAACCGTGTGGACCGTTCGCACGGAGGTTGCACCTATTGCGCCAACGATGCCTTCTCTCCCTCTTATCTTGCTGAAAGTGACACTGTTGCCACACAATTAGAGCGCGGAAAACGCTTTTTTGAAAAACGGTATCCCAACAACAACGGCTATTTTGCCTATTTCCAATCATATAGCAACACTTACGCACCGTTGGATGTACTACGCCAACGCTATGAGCTGGCATTGCAAGTTCCTGACATCAAAGGGCTTATCATCTCCACCCGCCCCGACTGCCTACCCGAAGAGGTACTGGATTATTTTTCAGAACTGAACACCCGCACGCACTTGACGGTCGAATTAGGCGTGGAAAGCCTTCACAATGAGACGCTTGCGCATATCCACCGAGGACACACCGTGGAATGTACGTTGGAGGCTTTCACGAAACTCCATGCGCGAAAGATTCTCACCTGTGCGCACCTGATTTTCGGTCTGCCCGGAGAAACTCCCGAACAGTGGTTCTCGGACGTACAACTACTCAATGAGTTGCACCCCCTGTTCGTCAAATTCCACCAGTTGCAGATTTTCAAGAACACCCCCATGGAAACGGAATACAACGACCATCCCGAACGCTTCCACACGCTATCCGCTGACGAGTACGTGCAGTTCCTAAGCGACTATCTGGAACGGCTCTCCCCGGAAATTGTCATAGAGCGACTCTCCGCCGAGGCACCCCCTCGATTCCTGGCTGTCTCCCGCTGGAACCTCCTCCGCCACGACGCCCTCGTCCGCAAAATTGAGGAAGAGATGGTGGGACGTGGAACATTTCAGGGGTTTCGTTTGTGAAACATCACCGTCGTCCCCAATTGTCCCTGTCCAGATTCCGGAAATTTATGGCCTCGCTGAGGTGGCCGACCTCTATGTTCGGGCTTCCGTCGAGGTCGGCGATGGTGCGGGAG
>ONCM01000028.1 GCA_900316305.1 uncultured Bacteroidales bacterium
ACGCATACTCGTACGTGCCACTCGTCGTATAGGTCGTGCCGTGCCAAGTGTAACTCTCGCAGGCAGTCTGAGTCTCAGCATTGTGCGTGCCGTGGTTGACGGTCAGGTGCAACGTCACCAGACTGTCTGCACCGTGGATATCCGTGTAATGACGCGGATAGTCGCCCGTGGCGGTGTACGTCTCACCGTCCCACTCGTAGCTCTCGCACGCCGTGGCGGTGAACTCGTTTGTCGACGAATAGTAAACCGTCAGGTAGAGCGTGTCCACCTGCATACAGTTGTGGGCATCGCTGTGCGTGTAATAGTATGTGCCCGACTGCGTGTACGTCTGGCCATTCCCAGCCGTCCACGTATAGCTGTCGTAGGCCGTTAACATGTATGACTGGTGAACAGGGTTGTTGATCGTCAAATGCAGAGTATCCACACTCGGACAATCGCTGGCATTCGTGTAAACATATTCGTATGTGCCGCTCGTCGTGTAAGTCTGCCCGTGCCAGGTGTAACTCTCGCAGGCAGTCTGCGTCACAACATTGTGCGTGCCGTGGTTGATGGTCAGGTGCAACGTCACCACACTGTCACAACCAGCCGCATTCGTGTACGTCCGCGTGTAGTCGCCAGAAGCAGTAATGGTCTGGTTGCCCCACACATACTCCTCGCACACAGTTTCTGCGAATTCTGCATAATCGGCGGAAAGAATCGTCAAGTGCAGCGTATCCGCACTCGGGCAATTGCTGGAATTCGTGTACGCATACTCGTACGTGCCACTCGTCGTGTAAGTCTGACCGTGCCAAAATGCAACGTGTCCACGCTCGGACAATCGCTGGCATTCGTGTAAACATATTCGTATGTGCCGCTCGTTGTGTAAGTCTGCCCGTGCCAGGTGTAGCTCTCGCAAGCGGTCTTGTTCTCGACATTGTGCGTGCCGTGGTTGATGGTCAGGTGCAACGTCACCACACTGTCACAACCAGCCGCATTCGTGTACGTCCGCGTATAATCGCCAGAAGCAGTAATGGTCTGGTTGCCCCACACATACTCCTCGCACACAGTTTCTGCGAATTCTGCATAATCGGCGGGAAGAATCGTCAAGTGCAGCGTATCCGCACTCGGGCAATTGCTGGAATTCGTGTACGCATACTCGTACGTGCCACTCGTCGTGTAAGTCTGACCGTGCCATGTCACAACCAGCCGCATTCGTGTACGTCCGCGTATAATCGCCAGAAGCAGTAATGGTCTGGTTGCCCCACACATACTCCTCGCACGCAACTTCTGCTAATTCTGCATAATCGGCGGGAAGAATCGTCAAGTGCAACGTATCTGCACTAGGACAATCGCTAGTATTCGTGTATTCATACTCGTACGTGCCACTCGTTGTGTAAGACTGACCATGCCACTTATAGCTTCCGCAGACCGACACCGTTTCCACATTGTGCGTGCCATGGTTCACCGTCAAATGCAACGTGTCCACGCTCGGACAATTGCTAGAGTTCGTGTACAGATACTCGTACGTGCCGCTCGTCGTGTAAGTCTGGCCGCGCCACGTGTAACTCTCGCATGCGGTCTGCATCTCCACATTGTGCGTGCCGTGATTAATGGTCAGATACAGCGTATCCACAACCGGGCAGCCGTCAACCATATATTGATTCTCGTAAACACCAGATTGATTGTAAGTCACCCCATTATACCAAGTATAACTGTCGCAAGCATCGACGGTCATAGCGGTTCCCTGCGGGTCACACAACCCGCTAAGGGTTATGGACTTATGCGCGGTTGATCTGCAACCGTTGTTCCACACCGCCCACACATCATATTGGTAGGTGCCGTTGAGATACGCCAAGTCGTTGTAATACGTGTCTGTAACAGTATCCCAAGATTCCCCATCGCGATCTATCTGATAGTAACTGAGCGTAATAGGAGAATCCTCAATGGTACCCTTCAACGCAAAACTGTAATTGTAGCTAGAACCAAGATACTCCTTCCAAGAGTTGTCTGATTGAGTGGACGTCTTACTGATGATACCTTTCTTGGCAACGTAGGGATTTCCAATCCGAATCGGATAAGAGTTAGCAGGAGCCTCCACATAGATACCAAACCACAATTCCTGGGTGGCATCAATGGTAACAGGCTGATCCAATCGAATTTCGTTCCATGAAGCATGACTCAGTGACGACAGGTTCACATTTTGCTCCCGGACTTTTGTTCCAGATCTGAGGTAGGTATTGCCGTTCAACCCTCCGCCCTGATACACCACAATCTTATACATGGTGGCACCACTATCGGCGATAAACGAGACCGCCGTCAACTGTTTACCATGGTAAGGGGCAAGGTCGTTCACATCATATCGTTGTACCATATATCTGTTGGTGGCAGAGGAGGCAGACCCGTACGATAAGCTGACGGGAGAGACACACCAACTTACCTCTTGCGACTGAATAACTTGGTCGGCCGGCGCATCCCAATCCAACATCACCATATTTCCCGATTGGGTAACCGTAAGATTTTGAGGAGGATAACACTCATTATAGGATTGACCGCTCAAAGGCAGGACAGCCGAAATCGTACCGGAAGTGAACATGATTTCTCCGTTCTCAAACGGCAATGTATAGGAAGAAGGGGTATATTTCACGTATAACACACCGCCCATTGAAGAAAGGCTTTGCGTAGTAGAATACGTCACGCCATCCGTACTGATGGTGAAGTTTCCGCTGACCGTCGCCGTGATGCCGGCCGACAGACCGTTACCCTGCACATTCACCGTCTTGACAAATGTGCCATAGCCTTGATTGCTGAAGAAATCAAGGGCCTCAGGTGTCGTAGTGATGCTCGCTACATTGGTAAACGACCGTTCCGAAGAAGCATCACACCCATTGCTCCAATGGGCTGTCACCTGATAGTGATACGTGCCAGTGGACGACACTTCGTCTTGCAGGGAATTCCCCTCCGTATTACCGATGACTACGCCATTCCGGGAAACCTCATAGCTGGTGACGGTCTGCACGTTTTCCACCAGACCTTGAATGCAGAACGACAAAGAGGAGCTAAATTCGCTCCAGTTCGCCGATCCATTAGCACCATGCGTAGCAGAAACGCATGATTTTGAGGGCACATTACCAAAACTTACCGGTATAAATGTTGTATTGGCTGGAGCCTCGGCATATATTCCAAACCACAACTCCTGAAAGGCATCCACCATGACCGGCGTGTTGAGCGTAATGGTATTTAAGACATCGGGAGTCAAGGAGTTCAGGTCAATATCCTGTGACAGCACCAGCGTTCCCGGATTAAGATCACCATCAAAGCGTCCCCCTTTATATACCACGGCCTTATAAACCGTGACACCGCTTTTAGGATAAAAGGAGATACTGGTAAGCGCCTGACGATGATAGGCCACCAAATCAGAATCACAGTACCGTTGCATCATACTGAATCTAACATCACTGTAATAATAATAGTTTGTGGCGACAACTCCGGAAGACCATGTCAAGGTATGCGGGTCTGGATTCGCATTCATAGCATCCCACTGGATATCAATATGTTGCAAATCTTGAGAAGATACCGAGAGGTTTTGTGGGGCAGTACAGGAAGGAACGGGAAGTGTACGACCGCTCAAACGGATAGTATCGTGTAAACTCCCGGAAGCCAAATAGATAGTACCATAATCCGTCACGCCTACGGGACAACCCAAGTGGCGTACATAGAGCGTGCCACCGCTAGTACTCAAAGTTCTGGAGGTGGAATAATTGCTGTTATCCGTACTGATGCGGAAATTGCCCGTAACCGTCGCAGTAATGCCAGCGGACAGCGCAGTCGCCAAGACGAGAATTGACTGATCCTCAGTGGCATTGCCATCTTCGGTCATGAAAGACATACTGTGCGTGGCCGTGTGCATCATCGGATGCGCCGCATCAATACCGATAATAGCTCTATGATTGGAATTGTATTGATGGCTGCCCGGGGTCATATCGGTAAGGGCGTAGAAACCGTCATACGAACCACGCCAGCCCCAATTGAAGTGGAAATAGTCATCACTGTCATAGCCGTCGCACACAAAAGCATGACCACCGCTACCGGAACCGCAATAATAGACCGGACGCATGTTGTTCAGCTCGTTTTTAAGCAAATTAATCCAAGCCGTGGACGAATAATCGGTGCTGTTTTTCAATTCCACCCCGTTGAATCCGAAATAGTTATTGAATGCGTTGACTGCCTTGTGGTCATATCCCCCACTCCCGTTGGGTCCATACATCATATCCACCGCCACACCACAATGGTACATCAGCTTCGACACTTCATCGATTTGCGCTTGCGTGGCACCGTTCAATGAGTTCGGCATCAAACTGTAATCGTAGTTGCCCGAACTAAAATCGGCACTCTGAAGACCGTAATCCCCATATCCTTGGGATGAAAAGTTAGCCAGGTAACTATGACTGCCAACACCCGTGGGGGGGTACGACCAGTAGCGGATAATCTGGGAGATGGCACACGCCACACAGCCCGCGTATGCGTGACCACCAGGACCGTATGAATCGGAAGGGCACTGCGAATTGTAGGGACTGTTCTGGTCCCACTTGGTCGTCAGCAACGGTCCAACAACCGCCGTGGCATTGGTGGCCATCACCGGCAGTTCGCCGGCGACCAGCTGCCGCCATTTCGCCGCCGTCTCCCCGCACTCCTCTTCCGACACCGTTTGGTATATGTTCTCAATCTCACGGACATATTCCCCAAAGAACCACTCCGTTTGTTCCGGCATCGATTCAGTAATAAACGCCGACTCCGTGGAATAGCCCAACACGGGTTTAATGCGCGTATCCGCGGACATCATCACAAAATGATTCCCGAAATTAAAGACGTAAAAGGCGGGCGTCCTTCCTTCCACATCCGAGACATCATCCCCAACATACTGGATAAATGCCAATGATGCATCCTTTTCCGCCACCGAACGCCCCACTTTCCAATTATAGAAATGGGTGGCAGCACGGCGCGCCGTAGTAGTGTCCACTGGCGCGGACATTAGCGGCTGAACAAGTGCCAAGAAACTGGCAAACAAAACGACAAAGGGCTTAAGTAGTGGTTTTCTCCTCATATCCAATTGTATTTTTTAAATACGAAATCAAAACAGTTAGTCACATGGACTTCATGCACATCATGAGACCAATCAAGATACAATCTTCCATGTTAACTGACCGCAAAATTACAGTTTTTTTCGATTTACCGGCGGCTCACGATGAACTTCTTCGTGACCGTCCTGCCGTCGCCAAGAAGAACCTTTACAAAGTACTGGCCCGCAGCTAAGCGACTGACATCCACCTGTTTAAGGCTGGTTACAACACTCCCATCCGTATAGATAAGTTGGCCGTTGTCGTTGTAAATAACAATCTGCTGTATGCCCTCGCCCTTGATGTTGAGGATGCTGTTGGTCGGGTTCGGGAAGACATCAATGCCGGAAAGGTCGTGGTCGTCAATGCCGACGGTGATGGTCAAGTGCAGGGTCACCACCGAGTCGCAACCATCCGCTGTATGCAATGTCTGAGTATAGTCACCTGTTTCACAATAACTTACCGCATTCCATTCATAGCAGGAATCAGCAGTGGTGATGGAGAAATCAGAGGTGGCAGAGTAATTGACGGTCAGGCGCAACGTCACCGTACTGTCACAACCCGCAGTATTCGTGAATGTACGCGTGTAGTCGCCGGAAACGGTAAATGTTTCATTGTTCCAGACGTACTCATCGCAAACCGTTTCCGCAAATTCTGTAGAATCTACAGAGTTAACGATCAACGTCAACGTAATGATACTGTCACAACCGTTAATCGTCTGCAAAGTATCCACATAAATACCGGATTCTGTGAGCGCATTGCCGAAGAAGTTGTAACTATCACCCTGACACATTGCATGGGATATCGGTGTGTTATAGACCGGATTCACAGTCAAGGCCAACGTAATCACACTGTCACATCCGTTGACAGTCTGCAGCGTGTGGGTGTATGTTCCCGCAGCAATAAGCGTCTGCCCAAAGAAATCGAAACTCTCGCCCTCGCACATCACGTGTGCAATCGGCGTGTTATAGACGGGATTCACCGTCAACGTCAGCGTAACAATACTGTCGCAACCATTAATCGTCTGCAAAGTATCTACATAAACGCCTGATTCAGTGAGCGTATTGCCGAGGAAGTCATAGCTTTCGCCCTGACACATCACATGCGTGATCGGTGTGCTATAGACGGGATTCACCGTCAACGTCAGCGTGATGATGCTGTCGCAACCGTTAATCGTCTGCAATGTATCCACATAAACACCTGATTCAGTGAGCGTATTGCCGAGGAAGTTGTAGCTTTCGCCCTGGCACATCACATGCGTGATCGGTATGCTATAGACGGGGTTCACAGTCAAAGTCAATGTAATCACACTGTCGCAACCGTGAATCGTCGGCAGCGTATCGACATAAACACCTGATTCTGTGAGCGTATTGCCGAGGAAGTCGTAGCTTTCGCCCTGGCACATCACGTAGGAAATCGGCGTGTCATAGACGGGATTCACAGTCAAAGACAGTGTAATCACACTGTCGCAACCGTTAATCGTCTGCAAAGTATCCACATAAACACCTGATTCTGTAAGCATATTGCCGAAGAAGTCGTAGCTGTCACCCTGACACATCACATGCGTGATTGGCGTGTTATAGACGGGATTCACAGTCAAAGTCAATGTAATCACACTGTCGCAACCGTGAATCGTCGGCAGCGTATCGACATAAGCACCTGATTCGGTGAGAATTTCTCCGTTGAAGTCGAAGCTCTCGCCCTGGCACATCACATGCGACACGGTCACGTTATAGACAGGTTGCACCGTCACCGTCAGGGTAACAACACTGTCGCAGCCTTTCATACTTTGCAATGAATCTGTATAAACACCTGATTCCGTAATAGTTAATCCCGCAAAAGCAACACTTTCCCCTTGACAAATTTCCTCAGCCAACGCAATGTTGTAAACGGGGTTAACGGTGAGGAAGAGGGTCACGACGCTGTCGCAGCCACCGGCCGACGTCAGCGTGTCAGAGTAGGTGCCTGCGTCCGTCAGCAACTGTCCATGGAAGCTGTAACTGTCGCCTTGACAGATTTCCGCACTCAGATAAGTCACAGGCGTCTCGTGCAGAATGTGCTCGGTGAGCGCGAAGTCCTTCTCGATGGAGAGTCCGCCGATGTCGGTGCTGCGCACGCGAATGTAGTATTCCGTCCGATGGCTGCACTCGAACAACGCATTGGTTCTCAATTCGTTATTTACAATTTGGAAGAGATTGTTATCAACAGAGCCATATCCACCAACCAACTCATACACAAATGTTTGACCCAAATCGTCATCCAATGTGGTGAAGGTGCCGATGTAAGTATTGACTGGCACATATTCGTAGAATGTGTTGCCGCTCAACAGCAGGTCGAAAGGTGCCACATTGTAGTTGACAGCCGTGTCCGCCACGCTCTTGAAGGGCTCGGTGTTGCCCACGTTGTCGGTGGCGAGGGACATGAACTGGTAGAAAAGGCCGTTCACCAACGCATAACTGAGTGTGCTGTCGGGAGGACAACTGCCGATGGAGGTGTAGCCGCCGTTGTTAACGGAGACGAAGGTCTCGACACTGCGCACGCCGGAGCCGCCTGCATCATCCTGCGCGGTGAAGGAGAAGGTGCAGTAGAGGGAGTCCTGCGCGTTGAGTTCAGCGTGGAGGGTGGAGGTCGGAGCCACCGCATCGAAAGTGTTGCGCCACACGTTGGTGCCGATGGGCTCGTTGTCGTCGAACACGATGAGTGCCTCCGCTCCCACGGTGTCGCCGGTCTGCACACCGCCGTCGGGCAAAATGTAGAAACTGACATAGCCCTCTCCCCTGCTAAGCGAGTCGTTGATCGGGAGGAAGCCCATCTGCGAGCTGGACGGCTCGAAACCTGTGGCAGGGTCGATACTCTGGAATATCCAGAAGAGCTGGTGGTTCACGATGTCGATACCCGCGGTTACATCCACCCAAACACCCAGTGAATCAGACACATCCAAGCGTTGGCTGTAAGAAGAGACGTTCGTGGGCACGGTGAAGAGGTGGCTGCCGAATCCGAAGTCGGCCAGACGGAAAGAGGCGATGTTCTGCTGGACAGGCACATCGTATGTCACCATCACGCGGGAAGCGGGCGCAGTCGCGAAATCGGGATCGTTCTCAAAATTGATAGTGTAGTTCATCTTGTCGGTGGCGTTGACATAGCGGACACTGTCATCATAGCCCACAGGTCCCGCAATCTCGTTGGGGTCGTGGGCGCAGTCCATCTTCTTGCCCGCGACATTCAGGGTGGCTGTAGCCGTCCGACCCTTGCGGTCCCTCACCGCGCAAGTGATGATGGTGGTTCCCTCAGGGATGGTCACCGTCTTGCTATTGCCGTTCCACCCTTCGTAGGTATATGGCGGGGCACCGCCCGTTGCCGTCGCGGTGAACGTCACAGTAGGCAGGTCGTCACACCCGACCGACACATTGCGCGGTCCGGAAATCCTCAATTGCAAGTCGCAATCGTCCTCTTTTTCGATAGTGAACTGACGTTTGAAAAAGATAACATCCGTACATTTCTTGGAAATCACCTTCACAGAATAGGTGCCCTCAGACAAGCCTTCCACGGAAATCTGATTGGAAGTCTCCACTCCGGGAATCGTCCATTCCACCTCATAATCAGAAGACTTAAAGAAGGCCGGCATTTTGAGATGAACGATACCGTCTTTGCCTGGGTCGCAGGACTCGTGCTGGTCCACGATAATTTCAATACATTCCCGCGGATAATCTTCCTGATGAATGAGGGTCAGATGCAGCGTGATGGTGCACGGACAATCATCGTCATTGACGTAATGATACACATAGTCGCCACTTTCAAGATAGGTTTCCCCATTTCTCGGCCAGGTGTAGCTGTTGCCATAGACCGTTTCGTACTCGTCGTCATCCTGTCCGTGCTTAATCGTCAAGTGGAGGGTTTTGGAACTGGGACAACCGTTCAAGTTGGTGTATTCAAACACATAGTCGCCGCTTTCCGTGTAAAGTTCCCCGTTGGCGGCCCAGATATGCGCTTCGCAGTTCCAATCCGTCTCTTCGTCATGAGTGCCATGGTTGATGTTGAGACGCAAGATTTCCGTAATGTTGCATCCAGTAGGAGTGGTGGTGACGGCATAGTAAGTGCCGCTCTCCGTATAGGTGGCACCGCTGGCCGGCCAAGTGTAGGACTCGCATTTCGAGAGCGAGATTTCGTGGGTTTCCTCATGGGTGATGGTCAGGTGCAGCGTGTGAAAACTCAGACAGCCCTGGTTGTTATTGTAGTTGAACGGATAATAACCGCTGGCTGTGTAGGTCTGACCGGAAATGGGCCAGTAATAGCTTTCGCAGGCAGAGACATGGACGGTGTCGTCGCCGCCCTCACCGACTGTAACAGTGAAGGTGGCGGTGTTGGAGCAGTCATTCTCGTCAGTGCCCTCCACCGTATATGTGGTGGTCTCGTCAGGGTTGACATTGATGGTGGCGCCTGTGCTGCCCGTGGACCACACGTAGGTCTGTGCACCCGAAGCCGTGAGCTGCGCCGTTTCCCCGTCGCAAATATGACTGTCACCGCTGACGGTCACTTCCGGCAACTCGTTGACCGTCACGAACACCGAGGCGGAATTCTGGCACTGGTTCTCGTCGGTGCCCACCACAGAATAAGTCGTGCTCGTGGTCGGGGTCACCGTGATGCTGTTGCTCGAGCTTCCTGTGCTCCACACGTAGCTTTCGGCACCCGTGGCAGTGAGCGTGGTGCTCCCGTTCTGGCAGATGATGGCGTTACCCGAAATATGCACTTCCGGTAGCGGGTTGACGGTCACGGCGACAGCGGTCGTAGCCGTGGCCTTGCAATCGCCCAGCATGGTGGTTGCGGTAACGGTGTAAACACCTGACATGTCGGTTGTTGCATTTGCCAGAGAGACATCGCTGCTTCCGCCGGAGAAGTTGCTGGGACCGGACCAGTTGAGCGCAACACTACCGCTACTGGTGGTGTTTGCAGAGAAGTTGACCGTCTCGTTCTCACACACCGTGACCGGCGGGATACTGGCCACCGACACCATGGGCTTGTGTATAGTTAGGTACAGCGTATCCGTAACCAATTGTCCATGAAATAAATGAGGATAGAAATAGGTACCACTGTTAGTATAAACTTGTCCAGTACGTGGCCAAAGATACTCAAAACAGGCCGTCTCCGTTTGGGAGGTGGGAATCAATGTCAGATGCAAAACGACATCGTGACCGTGCGGAAGATGGAAGATGCACGTAATGTCGTTCGATTCTGGTGTGCCAGTATCTAATATTGTGTCAATAATCAACACGATCTCAGTACTATCTATAATAATGGGGAGGGAATCTATGATGTGGATTGGCATAGAATCGATGGGCGGGTATTGAGGTGGAAAGATGCATCTGGTCGAGTCAATAATATGAGTAACCAAGTTAAGGGTAGTAAACGGCAGAGCCTCGCCATAACCTGTACCCATGCTGTTGGTGGCGTATGCACGCACGTAGTAGGTCACCCCCGGGGCAAGCCCTAGCAAGTTACTGAAGAATGTGCCCGTGCCCGTGCCGTTCACAAGGTAGTTATCCTCGAGGGTCGGTTCCTCCGTCGTGCCCCAGCAGACACCGCGGGCAATCACAGGCGAACCGCCACTGCTGTTCACAATGCCGCCCGTCCTGGCCGAGGTGGCGGAGATGTCATACACCGGCTTTGTCGTGACCGTGGGCAAAGTGTCGGTCAACGTGCTGCCCACGGAAACGGAAGCAGCACTCACCGATAGGGCTGAGAAGAGCCACGAAAGTATTAAAATCTGAAAGAGGATATGGTTGGTCTTTTTCATAATATTCCTTTCTTTATTATTCGCAAACATCACCGATACCATTGCCGTTCACGTCGGACTGGTCGGGGTTGAACACATTCGGACAGTTGTCTATATCGTTGGGCACGCCGTCACCGTCCACATCATCGTCACAGACGTCGCCGGTGCCGTCGCAATCAAGGTCGGCCTGGTCGGGATTCGGGGTTCCGGGACAGTTGTCGTTGTCGTCAGGGATGCCGTCGCCATCCACATCTTCGTCACATAGGTCGCCGATGCCGTCGCTGTCAGCATCCTCCTGCTCTGGATTGTAGTGCATCGGACAGTTGTCGCAGCCGTCGCCGTAACCGTCACCGTCGCTGTCATCCTGGCCCGGGTTGAAGGTGGCAGGGCAGTTGTCCTCTTCGTTGGGGATGCCGTCACCATCGATGTCATCATCTTCGTCATCCGGAATGCCGTCATCGTCCATATCGTCGTCGCACTCGTCCCCTAGCCCATCTGCATCGAAGTCGTACTGCTTGGGGTTGGGCGTTGACGGACAGTTATCGCACACGTCACCCACACCGTCGCCGTCCGCGTCAATCTGGTCGGGGTTCACCCTGTATTTGCAATTGTCACACGCATCACCCACGCCGTCGTTGTCAAAGTCCTCCTGATTGGGGTTCGAGATATAGAGGCAATTGTCGCAGTCGTCGCCCACACCGTCGCCGTCCGTGTCAAGCTGGTCGGGATTGGCGTTGCACGGACAGTTGTCCACACTGTCGGCAATCCCATCGCCGTCAAAGTCGTTGCCGAAAACGAAATCCCCGACAGTACGGTGTTGCAGGAACACCATCAGGCTGGGGGTCAGCAAAGAATCTGTCGAAGTAATGGCCGCATACCACTGACCGCTAATGTTCTGCAGAGCAAACGGAATGACGTTGACATCGCCATCGTTGAAAGCACACTGCAACATGGCGAAGGTATAGCCATCTGCCTCGTAGGTGAACAGCAGTTTCATGGTCTGCATGGCACCAATGGAGCTAAGATATTGCAAGGCAATGACACTGTCGGCAAGCACCTGGTCAAAAACGGCAGCGTCAGACGGCCTATACTGCTGTTTTATAGCATTAATATCCAATTGATTAAAGCCATGAAGCAAACGACAAAGCACAGCAGGAAGCGTGTTGCTCGTCGTAGGGTCGGCACTTCCGCCCGTGAGCGCAATGGTCCGACTGTCATCCGAAGAAGGCACCAGTCCATGGAGGGAGTAGGTGAACACCTGGCCGCAGATGCGATGGAGACTGTCCGGTATGTACCCCGCCACGGAATCAAACTCCATGTTGTAGGTAAGGTTGTAGTCCGCTGTCGTATATGCCGGAAAGCGACAGGTCTGCGCCTGCGCGCTCATGTATAACACGGCCATGAGGGCCATCCATAAACTATATTGTATCTTTTTCATCTTGTCTCAATTTTCGGGATTATTCAAGAACCACTTCGCCTAAAACAATATTGAAAGGCACTTTGAGCAGACTGGTCGCCACAACCTCGCCTGACAAGGTGCATTGGAGCTTCGCACGGCCGATATCAAACGGTTGCCCGAGCTTCCAGGAAAACGCTCGAGACGCGACGCCTCCGAGTTGGGCGGTCAAAGAAAGGAAATCCTTGTCCAGCGCCTGGACACGTGCCCCGCCATGAATTTCAACGGTAAACTCCCCGGGAATTTCCACATAGGAACATTTCCCGCGCCATACGATGTATGTGGGTCCTAAAGAGACACCGCCAGAAAAGCCCAATGTGAGAAACAACCCCGTCTTGGCACAGGGAATGGGACAGCTGAGGGCGGGAATCGGGATGGCGGCCTCACAGCCGATAGATCCCGAGAAGCCCCAACCCGGAAGGTTGAAAGTGTTGACTCTCTTACCCTCACAGCAGTAGCAGCTGAATGTGGGAACCGCCGTAGAGATATTAAAACTCGGATCACAACCAATATCTATAGGAGAGCCTTTCGACAAAGGAAGCAGTATCCCCTCCTTGATCTTCAAGGCCAAGTCCAACACATCTTCGACCTCCTTTAATTTTTTCTCAAATTCAAGAAATTCCGGATTAAAGGATATGGTCAACGGCTTTGAGTCGTTAATGACACTCACCTTGGTGCTCTTGTGGGAAGTGTGGTTGTTGTATTCCAGCCGGAAATTGACAGATTGAAGCCATTCCGGGTTCTCCTCAGTGGTAGGATGGTTCGCGATGATCGGCGTCACGATGACCATCGACTCATAACCCTCTGGCAAAGTCACAATCTCAAAATGCTCCCTCTTGATGGTGTCTCCGTCGTTGTAGCATCTTGTGGGTTTGACACTAACAATAGAGATGGTATCCACCAGTTTCACCGTCACCTTACCATATTCCACGCCGTCGCAGTCGGAGATCCTTTTCACAAAATAATCCTCCTTGGGAGATCTGGGGTTCACCTTGATCTTGGCCGTGGTGCTGTCTCCCACAATATGAGGGCCTACCCATTGGTAGCAGTAGCCATCCTTTTCCGGATCCTGTCCAATAATCACCTCCTGACTGTTGTCAGGAG
The DNA here is from genome assembly GCA_900316305.1 of uncultured Bacteroidales bacterium. GTDB lineage: Bacteria > Bacteroidota > Bacteroidia > Bacteroidales > WCHB1-69 > F23-D06. The sequence goes on from ONCM01000028.1 coordinate 13,424, forward strand.
CCTTCAAGACGGTCTTGTTCTCACCCGCGAACTGCGCCTGTGCGGGAAGCCACACCAAGAGGAGCAGTGCGGCGGCAATCATGCTTTTTATATATTTCATCTTTCTCATAATTTACTGGTTTACAGGTTTGAGGGTGAACACAAGGCCACCTGAGGTGTAGCCGTAAATGTTGATAGTGCCGTAACAGCCGGGACGGAGCAGACCTTGCGGCTGCCCCTCGATGTTGAGTGGCACAAGCAGCACGGTGTTCCCCTGCAGGACTCCCTCGGGTGTCAGCGCGATGGGACTTCCGCCTATGCTAGTGATCTCCAGCATCTGGTCGTGCAAGTCAAGGTTGCCAGTGTTACCGAACTCCAGCATCATCACCACGTTGCGGTTAGGACGCGGCGCACTCGGGAATATTAGGTTGTAGGCCAGCCCGTCAGGTACGCCTTCCTGGATCTCGAAACCGTCGGTCAGCACCGACTCGCCCTCGCAGAAGTTCTCCGCACTCACATCGTAGATGCCGGGCGTGCGGCCGGTGAGGTCGAAACGGGCAAATGCTTTGTAGTAGTTCACGTACAGCAGCGTGTCAGCGCAGATGGTGTCGCCGGCATTGCGCAGACAGACCCGCATGTCGGGACGGAAACGCGATCCGGTGAGTTCCACGGTCACGACACCTGTGTTGCCGCCGTGATCCGCATCCACTGAGCGCAGCTCGAAAGACAGGATGTCGGCACGGATGACCGCGTTCTGCTCATTACCCGCAGGCGTGCTGCCATAGACATTCACGCCGTAATAGCCAGCTTTCGTAGATGGGATGTACAGTTCAGGGTTAGCAGTGTATTGCCCGATGGTGGAATAGGTGTAGTTCAGATTGTCACCCATACCGTTGTAGGTGGCGTAGATCATGTTCATCGCACCCGCCAAGGAATCTTCGGAGGTGAGATGGATGCGCACCGTCTGGTTGAGGTTGTCGCCCACATCCATCTTGAAATCGGAGGGCGCGTCGTTGTAGAGCACATCCACCACGTCGGTGTTGAACGGCAACGGACGGATGGTCACCGCGAACGGCTCAAGAGAGCAGCCCGTGTTGTTCGTCTCATCCACCTCGTAGAAAGCGTTCGTGACATCGGTCTTCACAATCAGGTAGTACTCGCCCTCGGCCAGGCCACTGATCCGGCACTCCAAGGTCTGCGCGACCATGTCGCCCGGATTCAGTTGGATGCTCGGGGTGACCACATTACCGACCAACCGGTCGTTGGCGTCGAACACCGTGTTCTTAGAGATATAGAGCAAGGATCTCAACCCATTACCCGCCAGAAGATTATCGCCGATATTTTGGACATTCCAGGAGACGTGTAGCATGCTGCCCGATTGGACGGTACTCTCGGAGGTGATGTCGGTGACCACCAAATCGCCGGGATCCGTCAGGATGACGTTGACTGGCAAGGTCACCGTGTTGTTGTCCGTATTGACCTCGTAGGGATTATTGTTGGCATTTGCCTTGAGAATCAGATACATGGAACCGCTGTAGGGCAGCGGGACAGTGAATGTGAGCGTGTCAGAGTACGTATCACCCTGCGCGAGCGTGACGTTTTGGCACGGCTTGGTGATCAGTTCGATGTCCTCGCTCTCGTATGTATTGTTGGCGGACAGGAAAACCTTGTCCCTCCAAGTCTGCTGGCTGATGGCCTGCTCCCCGACGTTGGTCACGGTGTAGGCGAGCTGCGCCGGTTGTCCGGCAACCACATCGCCAAGCAGCACGGCCTCCGTGACAGCAATGTCCGGCGTGGGCACGCTGCTGACCGTAATGGCCTTCATCACCGAATTGTTGAAGAGGTTGATGTCAGGATTGTTGTTGTTGAAGTCCGTAAAGCCGAGCAGATAGGCCGTGGCCGGCATGCCGTAAGGGATGGTGACGTTGAAATTCACCCAATAGTCGTCGCCGGCATTGAGCGTGGTCTGGTGATTGATGAGCTGCACCAGATGGTCGTTGTCCTGAAGTACCTGGTCTGCAGAGACATACATAGCATCCTTCCACTGATGAGCCAGCGTCGGCACAGCGGAATTGTTGCGCACGTGCAGACGGTAGATGGCAGTCTGCCCCCACTCCACCTCATCGGGACCGTCAATCTCCACCGCAGTCAGATCAAGTTGATAGACCGCGGCCAGGAAGCCGTTGCTGACAGCTGTATTGTTGCTCTCGCCGGTATGTTCGTAAATCAGGTCGGTGGCATCCGCGACCACATGGATGTAGTAGAGATGCGGCGCCTCATTGACGGGAAGCGTCAGGTTGGCCGTGAAGGTCTCCTCCCCACCGACAGGGATGTTGAGATAGTCCATCTGCGTAAGCAGCAGATGGTTGCTGTCGTATTGAGTGGCGGAGGTGGAATAGTAGAATTTGGTATTGGCTCCAGCGTAATTTAGCGGAGCAGTGCCCTGGTTTGCAATGGTATATTCCAACGGGAAGGTGCCGCCGAGGTTCACTGGTCCCTCCACCGTGACGTTCGTCACCACGATGTCGGGCCACGGGCTGAGCTGCACGTTGACCGCCGCGCTATGGCCGAAGTTGTTGTCTGGGTTGGTCTCGCAGACCGAACCCGTGGCGTTGCCGTTCACATGGCAGTAGTACTGTCCGCTGATGCCGTTGGGCACGTTCACCGTGAAGGTGAAGGTCCCACCCTCGCCAGGTGCCAGCGCGAGGGCATGCGTGTGCGCCCCCGCAAGGTCGCCGTCCGCATAGTCCGCAGCCTGCTGGCTGAAGTAGATACGGTCGGTGACGGTTCCAGAGATAGGCATGTCGCTGTTGTTGACCAGCGTGTAAGTGATCGCAACCGGCGTGCCGCTCCATAACTCGTCGGACAAGCTCACTCCCGTGACCGTCAGGTCGGGCGTGAGGATGTTGAGCGGAACGGAAAGCGTATTGTTATTCTCGTTGCTCTCCAGCACGTTCTCCGTCACATCAGTGACGACACTTAGCGTGGCATCACCTTGCATACAAGGAAGTTGGACATTGGCGGAACGCACCATAGAGTCGCCCGCCGCAATGTAGATGTTCGTCACGTTGGCAGTATAGACCTGCTCCCCATTGTAGAGGATGCGGTCGATGAAATGACGGCCCACGACGTTGCCCGGACCGTTGTTGCGCACCGTCCAAGTCACGCGGGTAACCACATTCGGATCGACGGTGTCGGGCACCTGGATGTCCGTAACCTCCATGTCTGGCAGAAGCACCGTGAAGGGCCACGCCATGACATTGTTGTCTTCGTAGGTGTATTCGAAAATGCTTTCCATATCATCCGTGTTGACGAACAGATACCAAATGCCGCCGTCCAAATCCGTCGGTATGCCGACGACAATCTCTCTCGTATAGGAGGAGTCCGCCGCCAAAGTGCCGCTGCGTCCGAGCTTTCTCAGCACACGGGCAGTGTTCTTGTTAAAGACGGAATCGCGGCTGATATAGAAGCCGTCGTACCAGTGGTTGCCATACGTGGGGCTGCTGCCGTTGTTCTTCACCGTCCATACAATATTACACGTAGCATTTACATCCACCGAGTCCGGCATAACGACAGAAGTGACAATCAGATCGGCGGGCGGCGTGAGCGTCACAGTCAGCGGATGCTCGGAAACGCCGATGTTGTTCTCATTGAAAAGTCCTTCGTAAACCTCATCGTTGTTGTCGGTGACAATGAAGAAGCGGTAGTCGCCCATGTAGTCGATGGGGATGGTCACCTGCACACTGTTGGTGTAGCTGCTGTCAACGAGGAGGTTTCCATTGTGCCTATAAGTTCCCACACGCCACGCATCCACCGTGCTAAGCATGGTGTCGGAAGTGAGATAGACCACGTCGTACCAGGAGCCCATGGCCGCGGCCTCACCTTGGTTGGTGACGGTCCACGACAACGGAATGGTGCTGCCCGAGAAAGTGTTGGCGGGGTGCGCCACGCTGCTCACCACCAAGTCGGGTGACGGCGGCGGCAGGATGTTCAGCACCACGTAGAAGAAGTTGTCCATACCATGGAAATGGCCGAATCCGTTACCGTATTCAGAGGAAACAACCTCCTCCATATCACGACTATGGCAAAAACCATTCAGATAAGGATAAGGGTTGCCGGTGAGGCTCGGCGTGTAGGGGTCCGGGGCGGAACCGCCGGCGGGTTCAAAGTCGATATCGTAGGCATCATGTTGGTTGGCGATGACAAATAGGTAGTAATTACCCATAATTCCTTCGGGTAGGGTAACCGTTGCTGTGTTGGTGTAAGACTCGCCTGGATTCAAAACCTGCAGGTTGGCGACAGTGGCCAAATTGATGTCCTGATTGTAGTTGAATTCTCTCACATCCGCATCGCGTACGAGCCAGATGCGGTCGTTCCAGCTCTGTCCGGGAGGCGTACTGCCTTCCCCGTCGTTGGACACTGTCCAGGTCACGGTCATGGTCTGCGAAGCCACCGGCGTAGAGGTAGTCACGGCGCTCACGTGCAGATCGGGCAGCGGATTCACCCGCAGGGTCATCACCGGGCTGCTCTTGCTGATGCACTCGTTCCAGGCCACCACTTTCCAACGATAATACTTGCCGCGCTCATAGGCAGGTAGTTGCACATTGCTCAATCCTGCAAAACTCAGCCCTGACTGCGTCGGAGTTTCAGGCTCGGCACCATCGGCGGCCCAAAGGTAGAAGTCGTAGGAGGTGGCCTCCGGCAGGGCGGCCCAGCTGAACGACACCCCGTTCTGATAAATAACCTCGCTGTCGGCGGGAAGCATCACCGTGAAATTAGACAACGTATCCAAGACACTCGGATCGCAAATAGTCTGGAAGTTGGCGGGAATGGAGAAGATACTCATCATCCCGTCTCCGCACACGGCACGCACCTTGGCACTGTAGTTGCGGTTGAAAGTGAGCCCCGAAAGCGTGCAGACTGTGTCGTTGACCGTCAGTGTGTTAGTCTCCCCACCTACGATGCCGTAGATGACCACCCACTCGCTTTCCGTGCCAAGCGGATGCCAGCTCAGATGGGCGCTGTTGGTGGTGATGTTATCAGCGTGCAAACCGACCACCGACGGACAGTCGCTGAACTCCTGCGCTTCCGAACAGCCGATATCCACCGTGCTCTGCAACCGCAGATTCCCGTAAAAGTCGAGACTGTCAGTGACCACTTCGGAGTTGCCCGCATTGACGCAAGCTGAGGTGGGGTGCAGTTGGAAGTCCCCGTTCTCCGGGTCGATGAAGCGTGCGTAGTACAGCGCATCGTTGTAACCGTCGTTGGTGGATGCGAGATTGATGTTATTCGTACCGGAAACGCCACCTTCAACGGCACAGTAGTTGAAAGTGCCTGTTCCGTAAATATTGTTGACGGCATAATTCTTCTTGTTACCCCAAATGATATTGTTGGTGGCATTGAGGGTGCCGGAGTTGCGGTAAAGGCCACCACCTTCTGATGTGGCGCTGTTGTTCACAACATCACAGTTTACCATAGTGACGTATCCGGCCAAATAGATACCGCCGCCGCGGCCCGCTAAATTATTGTGAACAAGACAGTTGGACAACTGACTGTTATTTTGGCAATAGATACCGCCGCCATAATAGCGGGGATTGGTATTGTGACTAATCTCCGAATGACTGATATTCAAACAGTTGCCATAGATTCCTGCACCATAACCGTCCAAATAGCTGCTGTTCTGGAAGCTGTTGTAACGAATCGTGCAATGGCGGATTTGGGTCGTCCATCCAGTGGTGTTGTTAGTACCACCCGAGACATAAATGCCAGCGCCATACTTGCTTTGCCAAGTACTGCTGGAAGGAGTATTGAGATAATAGAGGTAGTTGTTTTGCACGATACAGTTGCTCAAAGTGGAGTAACTTTGCATATAGACACCGACACCGTTGTCGTAATAGGCACCGTTCTGGATGGTGAAGCCATCCCAGGTCACCGCCGTGCTTTCGGAGAAGCTGTTCGGTTGGTAGAGCACACGCCGCATGTTCTGACCGTCGAGGATGGTGGCGTTCGTAGAAAAGTCACGCTGCGCGAGATCGAAAGTCTCCGGTTCGTTGCCCGCAAATCCGCCATACGCATTCACCCCTTCTATCATCGTGAAAGCCTTATCGGAAGCAGTGTTGCCATAGTATGTGCCTGCGGCCACCCATACATCCGCGCCGTAGGTCTTGGCGATAAAGAGGGCATCAACGATGGAGGAGATGGCATTCTCCCAACTGTTGCCAATTTGCAATCCGGCACCCTGCTCTGTCACATAGACGACATTGCCGTACTGGGGCAGTGTGATGCCTGTGTATTCCGACTCATAGCATCCCAAGTCGATAACATCCTGCTGGACTCGGTCATTGCCGGCCAAGTCGGTGGAACCGGCGACGGTGTTGTCACCACGGTTCACACAAGGCGAAACGTTCGTCAGCCGCCAGTCGGCATTGTCCGGACTGTCGAACGCACCCACGGAATCCGAAGGCTGAACGAAGTTCGGATAGAACGGATTACTCCCAGTGTTTTCCGACAAGAGGGCAATGTTATTCTCACCTACCACACCACCTTCCACAGCGGAATGGTGGCACGCAGTATTATTGAGAACGTTGGCAATCTCACCATTGTTGCGGTTGCCCCAGATGATGCAGTTCACTACATTGGGCAAGTAGGAAGCGGAGGTGGAGGTCGTCCCCACAAGTCCTGCACCTAAGTTCGCACCTGTGCCGCTGCTGGCATTGTTCACGATGGTGCAACCGAAAACATCGGAGCGGTCGGCGAGAATACCGGATGCACTCGACCCAGAGGTATTGTTGGCTATCAGACAGTTATATACCTTGCTTCGATCAGAAGAAATACCGCCGCAAGTAGTGCCTGCCGTATTATGGGTAATTGTACTGTGAGTAATGATACCCTCGGAAAGTCTCAGACCTCCGTTGCCGTTACCTGCTGTGTTATGGGTAATCACACAATTTTGAATTGAGATATTCCGGCTCAGGTACACGCCGCCACCGTGCTGTCCAGCGCTGTTGTATGAGATGGTACAATTGATGAGAAAGATAGTGTCATTGGAGCCATAGTGGTATCCACTTCCATAAAGCGCACCGCCATAGCCGTTGGCATGGTTGTGGGTGATGACACAGTTCGAAAGCGTAGAGTTGGACTTCAAATTGGCAGCACCGCCACCGTATGTGGATCCAGTGTAGTTACCGTTTCGGAGGGTGAGGCCGTCCCATACAGTACGCGTGTTGAATTCCGCCGGCTGGTTCAGCACACGACGGGCATTACCGCCGTCCAAGGCCGTGACATGTGCCGACAAATCGCGCTGCGAAAGGTCGAAAGTCTCTGGCTCATTGCCCTCAAAACCGCCATATACGTTCACACCGTCATGCATCGTGAAAGCACTGATTGCCATCGTGTCACCATAATAGACACCCTCGGCAACCCAAACATCAGCGTTGTACATTTCAGCAAGACCCAAGGCAAGATTGAGATCACCGGTGGCATTATCCCAACTGCTGCCGTCGTGAGAGCCACCGCCGTTCTGGGTGACGTAGATGATATTGCCGTATGCGGGTAGCGGATGTCCGTAGTAATCAGACTCATAACAACCCAAATCCACCGTATCATGTTTGACACGCGACTGGAAGTCCAGGTCGGCGTTGTTGTAGATGGTCACCAGACTGTTGGAGCCCCTGTTTGCAAAGACAGAGCCTTGCTGGAAACGCCAGTTGGGGTATGGAGTGGCATCCAAATACCCCACGGTAGCCGATGGGGTCACGAATTTGGGGGCAAACAGCCCGCCAAGCACACTATCGGAAAGAATCATCACATTGTTCGTACCGGCGTAACCGTCTTCCACCGCGCTATAAGTGCAGGTCAAGACATTTCCATTGTCATCAATGCTGCTCACAGCACCTGCGGTGGTACGGTTGCCCCACAAGATACAGTTGGCTATCTTATACATATAGCTGGCCCTAATGCCCGCGCCACTGGAAACGGCCTCATTGTTCACGATGGTATTGTTCTCCAAAAGTGTATAGGAGGACGAATTGTAAATTCCACCGCCAACATCAGCAGTATTATTGGCTATCAAGCAGTTAGACAAAGCCGCATAATTGCTGTTGGAATTGTCGATATAGACTCCCCCGCCATTCTTGGTCGAACGGTTGTGGGTGAATTCGCAGTGCATGACCATAGCATAGGAGGTGTACATGCCGCCACCGCCATTGTTATAGTTGTTCCCATTGGCCCAATTGCCTCTGAAACGACAGTTCTCTATGACTGAAGATGTTGTATATACACCGCCGCCGCTGGCAGCCGTGTTGTTGATAATCTCACTATTATATAAATATGTATTGTATTTCAGTAGTGCGCCGCCTCCATTGCCGGTGGTCTTGCCGTTCTTGAGGGTGACACCGTCCAACACGGTCGCCACGGTAAAATTCTCAAGCTGCTCGACCACGCGCTGACTGTTCTGGCCATCGAGAATAGTGGGATGGGCGTAGAGGTCGCGCTGCGAGAGCTCCGTCTCGTCTCCCGCGAAACTGCCATAGACGTTAACGCCGTCCACCAAGGTGAACGCGCTCGCGGAAACGCTGTCACCGTAGTAGGTGCCGTAGGCGATCCATACGTCCGGAGAAGTGCCGTAAGTGCTCCGAATGGCGGCGGCGGTGTTCAACGCCCAGCCAAGGTCGCCGGTCGCGGCCGCCCAACTCGCACCGTCGCCCGTGCCGCCCACGTTGACGTAGATGCGCGAGTAGTTGCTCGCTTTCGTGGTGAAGGTCCTCTCCAACCACGGACTCTGGCTGCCTCCGCACAGCGAACGGATGCGCACCGTGTATTCGGTGTTGTGCACCAGCCCCGTCAGTTCGCAAGTCGTGCCCGTGACCGGCACCGAAATAAACACATCATCTTGGGAACGCTTGTACTGCAACTCCACCCCGCTGGCCCCGTTGCCGGGCGTAAACTGAAGCTGTGCCGTGGAATTCGTCACACCCGTCACCAAAACGTTAGCACGGTCACAATCAGAGGTGATGCACTGCCCCGGAATGCGCAAATTGTTGCGGTACCATATCGGATTACCGTTGCTCCCCAAATTGTTGGGATCCACATCGGTAGAGTAATTGCTTACGTATATGCTCAGTTTTCCGGAAGAGTGAGAGTAGAACACGTTGCCGTATGAGGGCGCACTGCCCGTGTTGTCGTCAAAAGCCACCACCAAATTGTCGGTGCCGTTGTACTCAAAAACCGTATCGAACGGAATCCATAACCAGAAGTTCTCCCCTGTGTTATTGAACTCCACATTCCCAGAATAGACCAAGGTCAGATTGCTCTGCGGGACCCAGTCACTGTAGGAGAAACCGGTCTTGTTCGTGTGTCCCAAGTAGATGTCCACGTTGCGGGTAACAGGATAAGCGTAAAAATATTGCAGCGAAATGCCGTTGATGCTCTTGGCACCGCCAATCTCTTCCGCCGTGTATATCTGCTGGGAATAGCTGTATTTGTAGCTCAGACCAAACGGTATGCCATAAGTGGTAACAGGATTGGCAACATTTCCGATCACCACCGGGTCGGTGTAACCGCCTGAACATTCGGTGGAAAACGAGAGGGTGACATAGTCGGAGGGATCGTCCGCGTCGCAATGGGCGCGCACCCGGACCTGATAGTTCGTCTGCGGCTGCAATACCGTCAGGAAATAACTGTGCTCATGAATGTCGGACACCTCCGTCCATGCGGTGGCATCAGCGGCCTTGTATGAGAAATCGTAGCTCAAAGGCTCGGTGATATTCATATTATCCCACGTGACCAGAGCAGAACTGCCCGTGACGTTCGAAACGTCAAGGTTGGCGGGCTTGCACATGTCTGCGTAACTGAAGGTGGTCTTGGGGATGAAATTCTCCCTGGTCTGATTGGTAATATTGCTGATGCCGCTCACGTTGTGTCCGCGAATACTGCCGTTGGAGGATGACACACCAAAGAATTTGGCAGAGTAATAGTTCCCGCCAGACTGGGATGTAACCTCCAGAAGCAGATTACCGCCCGTATAGACATACGGCTCCGCCAGCGTAACAGTCAGCGTGTTGTCACTGTTCTTGGTCAACGTCCCGGTATAGACCGTCGTGGTCGGAACGTTGACGTATGCCGTGGACTGGAACGACGAATCACTCGTCACTCCCAACTTCACATCGAACGTCGCACTCCAATTGGACGAAGGGGCTGTATAGAAGTAAAATGTGAGTGAAAGAATCCCACTACCCACCATGTCCGTAAGCATGGATGCCGGATATATCACCTGGTTCCGCTGATAATAGTCCGCATAGTACCCATAAACAGGAACGTATGAATTGGCTTCCATTCCGTCCGCCACGGTCAGCGTGGTCTGCGCATGTGACGATCCAAAAAACAATGTCGCAAAAAGGGTCAGAAGCAGTAAACTTTTTTTCATAAGCATATCGACTAATGTCCGAATAAAAATATTTAGAAAACAATAGAACGCTATGTATCAACAAGATACAACAAATTATTCTACCATCTTCTCTATTCGGTGCAAAGATAGTAATTACACAAAAAATCAAACGATAGAGTTATAAATAGTTATCAACTATTTTCTGAACCTACGGACAACAGGTGATATGATGCTGAAAAGCAACGCCGCGAATGTGAGCACGATGGCGATTCTGGCGAGGTAGTCCCCATGTTTCACGTAGAAAGTTTCACCAGACTGGGCAGACACTATGGTCTGGATGGCGGTGCGTTCGTTGTATTTCGTCTTCGCCAGCACCCGCCCAAGAGGGTCGATTACGCCGGAGAAGCCGCCGTTGGCCGCGCGGAGCACGTAACGCCGTGTCTCGATGGCTCTCAACCTTGACATCTCGAAGTGCTGACCGTGGCCCGGGCTGTCCTTCCACCAAGAATCGTTGGTGATAATGCACAACACGTTGGCGCCGTTCCGCACGAAGCGGCTCATCAGCTCGCCATAGATGGACTCGTAGCAGATGCCCGTTCCGACGCGCACTTTTTGGCCGTCAACCTCAAAATCGAAAACCCGCTGCGCCGTGTCGGTGCCCAGCGAGGAGTTGGAACCGCCCAACTCGACCAAAACGTCACCCAAAAATCCGAAAACTTTCGGGAAAGGCATCTTCTCGACCCCAGGAACCAGACGGCTCTTGTGATAATGGCTCACCAAGCCGTCCTTGCTGTAAAATCCAGCGGTATTGTAGAACTCTGCAAATTTGCCAGGTGCCACCTCTTGCGAGACTGGCGACACTCTGCAGTCGTAAATCCCAATAGTAGATAGACCGAGAATATAGTTGACATTCGGATAACGGACGATCATGCTGTCTAACAACGCAAATCCAGAATAGCGGGAATCCTCCTCATGGAAACGGTGATTTCGGAGAACATCCATCTCAATGGAGTGCGCCACCGAAGATTCGGCCGTCACCACAAGATTAACCCGATCATACATAAAGGGTTGTGCCACATCCAAAATCCGTTGGATCTCTTCTTCGTTACTAAGCCGATACTCCTCCTCCCACGGATCGGTGTTCTGTTGCACGATAACCGCTTCAAGCGGAATATCACTTTCGACGTGTTTGTCCGCCCAGATCTTCATCCCAAAAGAAAGACCGATGGGAAAGACAACCCACAATCCTAAAGCGACGGCATTGACAATCATGGTATTACGATGGTTGATCCGATAACGTTTAGGACTGTTTACATATCGTAAGATATAGTATATCAAAAAATTAGAAACCAGCACCCATACCGCACCACCAAAGGCACCCGTGACACTGTACCATTGGACGAAGCCCGGAATAGCGGCGAAAACGTTGCCCAAATTGAGCCACGGCCACGTCAGATCCCAGTTCAGATGCAGGTATTCGAAAGATATCCAGAAGGAAATCAGCAAAATTGCTTGAATAATGTGATTTTTAATCGGTTTGCGGCAGGCATGCCACACGGCCATGACTAATGTCTGCAACAGTGCGTTCAAGATAACCGCTGCCGCTGCACCGGGTACCGTGCAGTAGGCAATCCAGTAGGTGGTAATCAGATTAAAGACGAAAAAAGCCGGATAGAACAACAGGATACCGCGCCCGAAAGCATTGCGCTTGCCCTCCTTCAATGAAATGTCACTCAACCACAACAGGGGCACAATGGCAATGAAACTGATCAACGGAAAACCATGCGGATACCACGCAAACGCGAACAGCAACCCGCTTAATACACTGAGGGCTAATTTAATATACCATTTCATCGTTCTATTCATCGTTCATTCATCGATTCATTCATCGATTTTCATCGCCTTATACGCATCAATACCTTTGCGGAGGAATTTGACGTACGCATCCACATCCCGCTCGTAATAGGTCGGACCGGAGAGAATATTGCCATCAGGATCCACCACAAAATAGCACGGCTGCGAATTTTCGTGATACTTGGTCTGCTCGATATAGCGGTTCTTGGCGCCCAGCATGGTGATGGGGTCTCCGTCGGCATCGGTGAGTTTGCCCTTCTCGTTGTCAGGCAGCGGAATCACCTTGTCATCGGCATACATGGTGCAGACGATGACCTCCTCAGCAAAGATGCGGCGCACCTCGGGGTCAATCCAGACAGCGTTCTCCACGTTACGGCAGTTGGTGCAACCGTGACCGGTGAAGTCGAGGAAGACGGGCTTGCCCTCCTTCTTGGCCACGCGCAAGGCCTGGTCGTAGTCGAAGTAGCCCTTGATGCCGAACGGAATCTCTAACTTGTCGGCGTACATCGGGTCTTCGGTCATCTGGTAAGTGCTACCCTGACCGCCGCCGCCATTCGCCGCCAACTCACTACGCACGATGGCAGAGACATCGAAATCTTGGGTGGTCATCGGCGGCAACCAACCGGAAATGGCTTTCAGCGGAGCACCGAACAGTCCGGGAACCATATAAACCACGAAGGAGAAAACAGCCACAGAAAGCAGGAAACGGAACCAGCTCTTCTGCACAGGATAGTCGTCATCGTGCGGAAATTTGATTTTTCCAAGCAGGTAAAAACCTAACAAGGAGAACAGTACAATCCACAAGGAGAGATAGACCTCACGGTCGAGGATACGCCAGTGGTAGGTTTGGTCGGGCACATTGATAAACTTCAGAGCGAAGGCCAACTCGACGAAAGCGAGGATAACCTTGAGGGTATTCATCCAGCCACCGGACTTCGGCAACTTCTGCAACATGCCGGGGAAGAGTGCGAAAATGGTGAACGGCACAGCGATACCGAGCGAGAAACCCAACATACCGATGACGGGTTTCAGGAAGGAGCCACCGGCAGCGTTCAAGGCCACCGCACCCGCGATGGGCAGCGTGCAGGAGAACGAGACGAGCACCAAAGTCAGCGCCATGAAGAAGATGCCGGCCACACTGCCCGCATTCTGACGCTTCGCAGAACCGTTGACCCACGAACTCGGCAGCGTGATCTCAAAGTAGCCGAGCAACGAGAGGGCGAAAATGAAGAAGATAACCGCAAAAAGAATGTTCGGAATCCAGTGCGTACTGAGCACATTACCCAAGTCGGCGCCGAAAATCAGAGACAGCACCAGACCGAAAATCACGAAAATCAGGATGATGAAGAAACCGTACAGCATAGCGTTGCGCTTGCCCGCATGACCGTCCTTCGAGAAGAAGGAGACTGTCATCGGAATCATCGGGAAAACACACGGCATCAGCAGACCGGCCAGACCGCCCAAGACGGCCATGAGGAAGTACTTGAGCAGCGATTCCTCGCCCTTGTCAGCGGGAGTGGCATCGGCAACGGGTGCCACTTGTCCGGTAGGTGTCTCCGTAACTTCCTTGCTTTCAGGTTCGTCAGCTTCCGCTGGTTCCTCTTCCAAGACAGCGATCTTTGCCGGGTGGAAATCCTTAAGGTCAAAGGAGAATTTCTCCTCAATCGGGGTGCAACGACCTTCAATACAGGCCTGTCCTTCCAACTTGCCCTGCACGGTGAACGGCAGGTCGTCCTTCACCTTAACACGCTGTTTGAAAGTCACTTGCTTGGAAAAAAAATTAGAATGTGCATCCAACAGGTCATCGTAGTCGCTCTGCGGGGTCGGCTCAGACACCTTGCCAATGCGCTCGTATTTCGGAGACTTGGTGAAGTTGAATACCAGCGGTTGCTCAATCTGTCCCTGACCAGGTTTCTGGGCGTAAAGATGCCAGTTAGGCTCGATAGTAGCCGTGAATTGCAGCTCCGCCACAGAATCATTGACTTTCACCGTCTTATACGCCCACTTCACAGGCGTAACGGATTGAGCGAATGCGAAAAAAGTCAGACATGCCAGTAGGCAGGTTGTTAGTAAGGTACGTGTATTTTTCATATTTAATGTATTTTTATTCCGTATGTAATAAGCGGGCAAAGATACATTTTTTTGCAAAACAAAACAGGTGCGGAAACCCGAAAATTTCCACACCTGTACGCATTTTCCGCGAATATTTCCGCGATTACTTCTCCAAGCGGATGCGGGCATCCACGGCGGTGACGTAGCGCGGGTTGCCCAACAACGGGTTGAGGTCCATCTCCGCAATCTCGGGAGCGGCCTGCACCAATGCGCTCACGCGAGCCACTTGGTCGGCATAAAGGTCGAGGTTGACACCTTCCTGACCACGCACACCTTGCAGAATCTTGTAACCCTTGAGCTTGGTGAGCATCTCCTTGGCCTCGGCAGCGGTGATGGGTGCCAACGCGCTCTGCACGTCCTTCAGCACCTCAATGAAGATACCGCCCAAACCGAAGAAGATCTGATGTCCGAACTTCGGATCCTTGATGGCACCGATATAGACATCGATACCGTCCAGCATCGGGTACATCTCCACAGCGTAAGTCTCGGGAATGACAATCAAGCGGTCGAACTCCTTGGCCACGGTGTCCAAATCCTTGACACCCAGCGTGACACCGCCTACGTCGCTCTTGTGCAGCGGGCCGACGACCTTCATGACCAACGGAACGTCCTTACTGCAACCGACCTCCTTGGCGAATGCCAATGCGTCTTCCTTCTTGGAAACCTCAACGGATTTCTTGCGGCTGATACCAGCAGCGTCCAGAAGTTCGTTGTAATCAGCGATTTCCATGTAGCCGTCCTTGCAGCGTTCCACAGTCTTGCGGATGCGAGCCACGTCAATCTTCGGCAGTTCCACATGCTCAGGCTGCGGTTTCGGCGTGTTATACACCTTGCAGATGGCATTACCCAGCACGCACTCCTCAGGGAAGTTGATACGACCCTTGGCGATGAAGTCGTTAATTTCCTCTTTCACGTTGATAATACTCGGTAACACGGGGAAGATGGGCTTCTTGCAGGTTTTCATCTTCTCATCCAGCAGGTCATAGACCTCCTTGTTGCTGAACAATCCGGGCGAACCGAAGATGACCACGGAGAAGTCAATCTCGTCGTATTCGTTCTCAACCGTGTCGATGATATAGCCGAGCTGCTCGGCCGTACCGGTGGCGAGGAAGTCGATAGGGTTGCCCACAGAGCTGCCGCCAAAGAGTTTGGCAAGCAAAGCGGGGCTGGCGGGATGATCCTTCAAAGGAGGAACTTCCATGCCGCCATCAGACAGCACGTCGGTGAGCATCACGGCAGGACCGCCGGCGTGTGTGATCACAGCACAACGTTTGCCCTTGATTTCGGGATGCATGAACACACCGCACACGGTGGTCAGCTCCTGACGGTTGTGGCAACGCACAATACCAGCCTTGCGGAACAAGGCGTCCACAGCGGCATCGTTGGTGGCCAAAGCGCCAGTGTGCGAAGAAGCGGCACGCGAACCAGCGGCACTACCACCGCTCTTGATGGCCGCGATATGACAGCCCTTATTGATGAGGCTGCGGCTATGTTTCAGCAAACGTTGCGGGTCGCCGATCTTCTCCATGTAGAGCATGATGACGTGGGAGGATTTCTCAGGATCGAAGGTCTCGTCCAAGTGTTCGAGCACATCCTCGATACCCAGTTGGGCACTGTTACCTACCGCCCATACGCTATTGAATTTCAAACCGTTGCTCATGCCGTATTCCTTGATAAAGACGGCGGTGGCACCCGAGCCGGTGATAAAATCGACACCCTTGGGGTCGAGTTTCGGGATCGGGGTGTCGAAGCAACCGCTATAATTAGTGTTCAGGAAGCCCGTACAGTTGGGACCGATAAGCGAGCCGCCGACACTGTTGATCGTATCAACGATATGTTTTTCAATGGCAGCACCTTCAGCGTTCTCCTCTGAGAAACCGGCACTGACGATGATGAAGCCTCTGCAGCCCTTCTCCTTGGCCAGCACATCAACCGTCTGGGCACAGAATTTGGCCGCAATACAGAGGATGGCGCAATCGACCTGCGGAAGGTCATCCACCTTTGCATAGCATTTCACGCCCTGCACCTCCGTCTCTTTGGGGTTCACGGCGTAGATTTGGCCCTTGAAGGGGCTCTCCAACAGGTTCTTCAGCGATTTGCCGCCGGGTTTGTGAATGTCACTTGACGCACCGCACACCACGATGCTTTGGGGATTTAATAATTTTGGGTTTATCATATTTGGTTTAAGGGTTAAAGGTTATCAATGAATTGTATAGACGTGCCACGGCACGTCTATACATTGATTATCATTTATTCATAATTCATCATTCTGTATTCTTCATTCTACATTCTTCATTCTTCATTAACAGAGTCCCAGATCCTTCTTCAGCCCTGCAATCCGCTCCTTCAGAAGGTCATCCACCTCCTGCAGGTTCTGCTCGGGAAGTACACTTTCGCATACGCTGAAATAGAACTTGATCTTGGGTTCCGTGCCGGAAGGGCGCACCGTAACCTTGCTGCCATCGGCTGTGATAAACTGCAGCACATTGGAAATAGGCAACGCAAGACGATCGCTCGTATTATTCTGCACATTGTATGTGCGTTGGGTTTGGTAGTCGTGAACACGCAGGACATTCATACCACCCAACATCTTCGGGGCGTTCTCACGCAAATTGGTCATACGCTCCTTGATAGCCTGCATACCGGCCTCACCAGGCTCCGTCAACGAAACCATATCCTCTTTGAAATACTGATATTGACGGTACAACGTCTCCAACTGCTCAATCAGCGAACGATGATAGACGGTCTTGTAGTAGCCCGCCATCTCCGCGATGAGACAGCAAGCGGAAACGGCATCCTTGTCGCGCACAAAGTCGCCCACCAAGTAGCCGTAACTCTCTTCACCGCCGACCAGGAACTGCTTCTTGCCTTCGAACTCGCGAATCTTCTCGGCAATATATTTGAAACCAGTCAACACGTTGAAGCACTCCACGTTATAATCGGTAGCGATCTGGTCTATCAGTTCGGTGGTCACAATGGTCTTGACCACGAAGAACCGGTTATCCAGCGGGTTGATATTGGTCTGGGAAAGTACATAGTAGAACAACAGCGAAGCGGTCTGGTTACCGTTGAACAGCTGGTACTCGCCGTCGGGACGACGGATGGCGATACCCACACGATCCGCGTCGGGATCGGTGGCCAGCACGATGTCGGCCTTCACCTTCTTGGCTTCGGCAATGGCCAACTCCAGGGCGGCATGTTCCTCCGGATTGGGTGACTTCACCGTCGGGAAGCTACCATCCGTAACAGCCTGTTCCTCCACAATATGCACGTTCTTGAAGCCGAAATCCGACAACGCCTGCGGCACCACGGAAATACCGGTGCCATGCAGCGGGGTATAGACAATGCAGAGATCCTTCGCCTCAGCCACCACCTCCGGATTCAGAGACAAGCGACGGACAAGCGTAAGATACACGTTGTCAACATCTTTACCAATCATACGAATCAGTTCGGGATTGCCTTCCCATTTCACCTGATCGACCTCCTTGATTTTGTTGACCTCATTGATGACATTCTTGTCGTGCGGGGGCACCAACTGACCGCCATCATTCCAATACACCTTGTAGCCGTTGTATTCCTTGGGGTTATGGGAAGCGGTGATCATAATACCCGCATTGCACTGCAGATGGCGCACGGAGAAGGAAAGCTCCGGTGTCGGACGCAGAGAATCGAACAAAAAGACTTGTATCCCATTCGCAGCCAAGATGTTGGCGGCAATCTGAGAGAATTCGGGACTGCCATGGCGAGAGTCAAACGAGATGGCTACCTTGATGTCTTTCTTGAAGACTTTGATCAGATAATTGGCCAATCCTTGGGTGGCGAAACCCACTGTGTATTTGTTCATACGGTTCGTGCCAACGCCTAATATGCCGCGAAGTCCGCCAGTACCGAACTCCAACGTTTTATAAAAGGCATCCGACAACGCAGCGGGATCCTCTTTCTGCATCCGCAGGATCTCATTTTTTGTCTCTTGGTCGTAATTACCGTTCAACCAAGTGTCTATGTGCTGTTGGGTAAAATCTTTAGTCATATTGGGTGATATTTGGTTTATAATTTTCTTAAAGGTTATAGGTTAAAGGTTATAGGTTATTGGTTATTGGTTATTGGTTATTGGTTAGTAGGTTATAGGTTAGTAGGTTACAAGGTAAAATGGTCAATAGTCAACAGTCAAGGGTCAACAGTCAAGGGCATGGAGCGCGAAGCAGTACGCGCCGATGGCGGTGGCGCGACTGGTGCCCAGCTGCGAAAGGGTGATGCCGAGGCGTTTTTGTGTGTCAATACGGACCTTTTTGCCTGTACCGAAGACCTCGATTTCTTTGGTCTGGCCGTGCACAAACTGCTCGAACTCCTGCGGATCCTCCAGATTGTAGATGTAGGAGGGCACCCGGGCGAGTGTGTTGCCGTTAAGCGTGTGCATGGTGGCGCGCACCTCACGGAGCAACGACGGCATATAGAATTTCGCCGCCTTGCTGACACCGCCGCCCAAGACGATGATGCCGTCCAACATGCAGGCGGCATACGCGATGGTGTAGCCCGCCGCTTCGCCGAAACGTTCGAAGGCCTGGAGTGCCGCCGATTGATCCCCCGCAAGAGAACCTTCGGCAATACGGTAAATATCGTAAGAATCGGTGTATGCAGATGCCTTGTCGTCCTTCGCAGCCTCGCAATAGTAGCGCAACACGGCACGGAGAGAGACACCTTCCTCGGCGATAAGATCCTGTCCCCACTTGCTGGGCGAACAGTAAATCTCGGAACAGCAGTTGTCGCCCATGAACATCTGGTTGTAGGAGGTCACCCCGATACCGAAACCGGTGCCGAGGATGAATCCGATGAGGTTATGGTATTGCTTCACCCCGCCGGCTTGGCAAATCTTTTCGTTAAGCATCGGCAGCGTACCGGCCAATGCCTCGCCATAAGTGAACAAGTCTGCGTCATTGTTGATAAATACCGGCAACCCGAACGTATCCTCCAAAAAAGCACCCAACGCCACACCGCCCTCAAAGCAGGGGAAATTGGTGAGACGGTCGGGGAAAACGCCGTTAGGATAGTCTGCCGGACCCGGAAACGCGAAACTGATGGCCACCGGTTTGTCCGTCAACTGGTCGATGACATGCCGGAAGCCCGTCCGCAAATCCCCCAGTAATTGGGGCAAATCGTTTGGATGGGTGGGCAGTTCGAAAGTGTCGGTGACAGCCTCGCAGCCTCGCATCGCAGAGAAGCGAAAATGCGTGCCACCAGCGTCCAAAGTAATGACTGTACGAGGGTCGGAATTATACATTTTCGTTCAAAATTATTACGGTGCAAAGATACAAAATTTTCTTTATAAAAAAAAGACCGCCGATTCGCACCGACGGTCCTTTCTTTTAACATAAATCTTATAATCAGTTCTTAATACAACGGACAGAAACACCTTGCGCTCTGTATCTAGTGGCAGTACCTGCACCAAAATTAGCAGCGTCGTAGTTGATGTAAGCGTCATTGTACTGTTCATTGTTGCTCCATGTAGAGGTCCAAAACGTAGCTTCCTGACCAAATATATTATAGCTTCCGCTCAAACAATAACCAGCTGGCATGGCACTAAAACCGGTACTATTATTCGTTTCAGGAGAATTACCTGGGGTGTCTGCCGAAGTGGAGCTGTTCCACCCAGTAGTACTCGACAATGCCTTCGCATCCGCTCCATAATAGGAGTTCGACTGTATATAATTCTTCAAAGTGGCGAACTCTTCTTTGGCAGGGACATGCCAACCACTAGGACAAATACCCTGCACTTTGGACGCAGCCGTTGTAGCCGTACCCGTGCTCGTGTTGTTACAAGCAGCAGACCAATTATACAACTTCCCGTACGTGCTCCCATTGGATGAGCTTCCATTAGGATAATAGTAATACCTAGTTGTGGTAGACGAACTAGTGCCACCATAGTCAATGGAATTTCCATTGGCATAATGTGTGGTCCTCATGTTCTCTTTCATCCAGCATTGTTCACCGATCTCAACGGTGTGATAAGTGTTACCATCGTAGTCGCTAACTGTTGCAGAACCGGCACACGGACGATCCACGAGCACCAGCTTCACAGCAAAACCGCCATAATTAGCCTGTGAATTATCACTTCTAAACCTCAGTGTCAGATCCGAATTAGACGCAGAAGGTGCCAACGGAATGACATTGCCGTTACCACGGAATCGTTTCAGATATCCAGTGGTCGCATTGGTGACAACTCCTTCATACACATCAAGGTAGTCATAATCACTGGTGGCACTTTCGGTAGCGTATGAACCTGACACCATCATCACCTTGTAATTCAGGTTGTTGGACTCAATCGTTAAGTATCCGTTCAAACCATTCTCAGCGTAGTTGCCGTCGGGGCCGCCAATGTCATACACCCAAATCTCCTGACCGACGTTCAAAGTGATGGTCCTATGTCCTGATCGTGGTACCGCATAGTAGTTGCCTCTTTGGACCATAACCTGATCACTGTAGGAAGTGCCGCTTACATTTGAAGCAAACGCTCTGATATAGTACGTCGCAGTGGTACTGGTAAGTTTGGTCAACGAAGCCTTGAAGGTGTTTGAAGCCGTATCGACAATCACATAATTATTGTTCTGAATGGTAGGATTCTCCGAAGTACTCCAACAGAACCCCTTGGCAAAGACCAATTCGCCATCGTTGGGAGTCACCTGGGCTGTCACATACGGGAAATTAATCAAATCACCAGCGTGGGTATTCGTAATGGTCACACTCGGACGAATGCCCATTGCATTTTGCATACTGTCAATTATTTCTTGCATCTGGCCGACAAGCCCATCGGGCACATCACGCACACAGCGCACAGCAAGAGGTGAATACTTTGCATAATTTGGCACATTAAGCACAGCTGCATCATAAAGCAACCCGAATGTTTCCCCCGCTGAGCTAGAATATTGAGTGGAAAGCCAAAGAGTGGCACTTTGGTTATACCCAGGACCGTAATCGGTGGCAGGTAAAATCGACAATCCCGTAGCATTATTGGAGGCCAAGTCATTACCCACCGCACAGTTAACGCTGGACGTCGCCCAATCGGTATTGGCAGCCAACGCCTTTGCAATTCTGGACGTATTGCCAGAACACAAGTAATCACCAACACTTCCCACATAGTTGGTCAGCTGCGTAAATTCAGAGTTGCTGGGCACGTGCCAACCAGAGGGACAGATGCCCTGTACGCCGGAAGGATTGGAAGTAGAACTGACTTGACCGTTCATCGCCACATCCCAAACGTACAAATAGCCGAACCTCGGTTCCCAACTGTTATCCGGACGCGACGGAACGAGGTATGAAATCGCACTTCCTCCAGGGGTATGCGTAACCCGAAGATTCTCTTTCATCCAACATTGCTGGCCAATTTTCACCGTATTGTATGCGTTTCCATCCACATCATAGACTTGGGAAGTTCCGCACGCGAACGCAGCATCGTCGTTACTCTGATTGGCCAACGCGTTCTGCAGATTGGCGATTTGATCCTGCTGCTGGGCAAGCTGTGCCGACAAGCTGCCCACAGTCTGATCAATCATGGCTTGAATTTGTGAAGCGTTATAGACGGTCGGCTTGTTCAAGATTTCCGCCACACCGCTCGTCGCGTTCCAGTCGGAATTTACCTGATTGAACTCCGGAGTCGGGGTCGGGATGGTGTATTGATGCGTGCCGTCGCCATCAACCACGGTGATGATGACATTAGAGCCGGAGGCAGCCGCCGACACTGTCGGGGAGAAACCGGCAGGACCTTCGGGGCCCTGAGGACCCGTAGCACCCGTGGGGCCTTGCGGACCAGTAGCACCGGTAGCACCAGTAGCTCCGGCAGGACCTTGCGCACCGGCCGCACCATTCGTCACCACGAAAGTCGTGGTGGTGCCATCCGTAAGATGTATCGTATAGGTATTTTCCAAACCACTCGTCACAGGACCCGTAATAGACTGGATACCAACACCGGCAGGACCTTCAGGACCTTGAGGACCCGTAGCACCTGTGGGACCTTGAGGACCTTGCGCACCAGTTGCACCAGCAGGGCCTTGCGGACCGGTAGCACCCGTCAACCCCTGAGGACCTTCGGGACCGGCAGGACCAACAGGGCCTTGAGGGCCTTGCGGACCTGTAGCACCAGTAGCTCCAGTAGCACCGGCAGGACCTTGCGCACCGGCAGCACCGTTCGTCACCACGAAAGTCGTGGTGGTGCCATCCGTAAGATGTATCGTATAGGTATTTTCCAAACCACTCGTCACAGGACCCGTAATGGACTGGATACCAACACCGGCAGGACCTTCAGGACCCGTGGGACCAGCAGGACCTTGCGCACCAGTAGCACCCGTTGGGCCTTGAGGACCTTGAGGACCAGTAGCACCCGTCAAACCCTGAGGACCTTGCGGGCCTTCAGGACCCGTGAGACCTTGGGGACCAGTAGCACCAATGGGACCTTGCGGACCTTCGGGACCGGCAGGACCTTGAGGGCCCGTCGCACCAGCAGGACCGGCCGCACCGGCTGCACCATTCGTCACCACGTAAGTGGAAGTGGAACCATCGGTATAATGAATGGTATAGGTGTCTTCCAAACCACTCGTCACAGGACCCGTAATGGACTGGATGCCACGACCGGGAGCACCGCTACCTAATGGCAACGTAATGGTGTTGCCACCAGAAATGCTCAGCTGGTCGCCATTGAGTAGAAGCGTCTGGACAGAACCTTCACCAGCCGCACCGTTGGTCACCACAAAAGTAGAGGTGGTACCATCGGTATAATGAATCGTATAAGTATCATTCAAACCACTCGTCACAGGACCCGTGATGGACTGGATGCCGACACCGGCAGGACCTTGAGGACCCGTAGCACCCGTGGCACCTGTGGGGCCTTGAGGACCCGTGGCACCAATCGGACCTTGAGGACCTTCGGGACCAGCAGGACCCTGGGGACCGGTAGCACCCGTCAAACCTTGAGGACCTTCGGGACCAGCAGGACCGGCAGGACCAGTAGCACCGGCAGGACCTTGAGGGCCTTCAGGACCAACAGGGCCTTGAGGACCCGTAGCACCTGTGAGGACCCGTAGCACCTGTCAAACCTTGAGGACCTTCGGGACCAGTGGCACCAGCAGGACCTTGCGGACCTTGAGCGCCCGCTGCACCGGCCGCACCGTTCGTCACCACATAAGTGGAAGTGGTGCCGTCTGTGTAATGGATTGTGTAGGTGTCCTCCAGACCGTTGGACAAAGGACCGGTAATGGACACGATACCACGACCGGGAGCACCGCCGCCAGAAGGCAACGTTACAGTGTTACCACCGGAAATGCTCAGTTGATCACCAATAAGCGTAAGCGTACCATCAGTATAATGAATAGTATAGGTATCCTCTAAACCATTGGTCAAAGGGCCTGTGATAGACACGATGCCGACACCGGCAGGACCAGCAGGACCAGTAGGACCTTCGGGACCAGCAGGACCTTCGGGACCAGCAGGACCGGCAGGACCAGTAGCACCGGCAGGACCTTGAGGGCCTTCAGGACCAACAGGGCCTTGAGGACCCGTAGCACCTGT
>ONCM01000069.1 GCA_900316305.1 uncultured Bacteroidales bacterium
AATCCCGTGAAAATCAACACAATAAAATTGTAAAATCCCATCACCAAACAAATAAAAAACATTTGGGAAGGATATGAAATTTGACCAACAGGAATATTCCCGTATATGCGATACGCCTGCAGGAGGGTGAGGAGAAGGGATATATACCACCCCATCATCAAAACCCAGGTGATAACCATCAGGACCTTCAGTATAACACGTAGAGTATTGTTCATTGAAAAGGGTTTCAAAACGAAAGGTAAACGGGATGAGATGAAAATTATTGTGCTATCGCTCTCCCCAACGCCTCCGCTTCCTCCATCGCTTTCGTGCCCCGAACGCCACCCTTCTCCTTCGCGCCACGCACGAGCACGTGACCCGCATCTTCGATGTGGAAGAAGTTGAGACAGAGTTGGTATTGGGTGAGGATGCTGTCGGAGAGCTCGGGCATATCGTCCTTTTGCACGCACGCATTACCCTCGCTCGAGAAGCACGCGTTGCACCCCATGCACGGATGCACCGTGTAATCATGCACCGAAACGACCTCCACGTGGTGTTTCTCTGAAGCGCCTTTGGCAAAGGCTTCTACCAACAAGTCGGTGTTTCCGTTTTTGCGCGGACTACCGGAAAGGATTAAAATATTCATATCAAAGATGTTTTATTTAATGTCATAAGCTTGTTTAATGTCCACCATTTCAATTCCAACAAGAAAGCAATCATATCGTTTTCAAAACTCTTTTTGACCAGTCCTGATGAAATGCCCCTCCTGAACGGCGGCAAAGGTCGCGACAACGGCTATGATGACCATTGGCACGACAGATTCCAGAAACACGGTCAATGGAACTCCGACGAAAAGCAGAAGACCAGCCGCCTTGTTAGCGATGGTGTGCGGGAAGAGACATTTCCTGTACATCACTATTGCGGAAATCTGGTTGATGACTTTGATGACGACGATCACCGCGCCCCAGAACCAAAGCCAATGGGGAAGTGCCAAGACAGGGATCAGCTTTATGCAGCTGCTGACCACAAACGCCAAATCCGCCAGACTGTCCAACAGCGCCCCCGTTTTGCTTTCGCAGTGGAGTTTCCTTGCCAAAAAACCATCTGCCATATCGCTCAGTCCGCAGACGAAATACATTACCCAAAATGCGACACTTCCCACATCGGAAAAGAGGAGACCGAGAGCACCAAGGAGCCGGAGAACTGTTATGAAGTTCGGGATGTGCTTCATTTGACTACAAAATTCGCGACCGCAAACACCAGATGGCACACGGCAAAAACAGTGGCGAATAGTACTGCCAGTAGGTTTTTCCGGTCGGTGGCGAAAAGGATGAACGCCAAACAGGGCGGGAGGGTCAGCAGGAGGATGACGAAGGGGTTTACATTGGTCGTGTAATACAACACCCATCCGATGTAATAAATTGCGACGCAAACAATTGCAGTGATAATAAGTGGCGAAAAACGAAGTTTGCTTCTGTCATTATGGATAACGAAGCAGAGGCACGCAACGGTCAGGACTTGGAACACGGAGCCAATGGCGTCCACCGCTGGCGTGACCGAATCCGCGCGCAGGATGTCGTTCGGTGCGGGAACGGCGAACCAGATGAAGTTGGGGAGCATCACCAACAGGAAGAGGAGCAAGCCCCAAGGGTCGAAGCCGAAACGGTATTGTTTTAGCGGTGTCACAGTGTTTCGATGGTTTTCATACTTATCTCCTCTTAAACACCACCAGTTCGGCATCCGCGCCGTCCTTTCCGTACTCGCTCACAAGGATGTGGTGTTCGTCGCAGGCGATACCGAAGCAGCGGCCGTTTGCGCCTTGTTTTTCCACCTGGTTGCCCCAATAGGTGGCATTGTCGTCGAGGAGTTTCACCTTGTTGCCGTTGAGGGTGTACTCCATATTGACGAACGAGCCTTGCAGCACGAAGAGGTTGTCGATGCGCGGCATATCCTTGACGCCCAGTGCATTGACCTCATCAATGAGTTGCCGCTTGATCGGCGAGGTGGCGTGCGGAAGCTGGTCGGCGGGTAGCTGCCAACGTTTCAGATTGGGGTAATACTGACGAAGCACGCCCTTGTACTCTTCGCGGGTGAGGTTTTGGCCGGTGTTCTTGTTGTACTCCTCCACAAATTGTGCGCAGAACTCCACCATCTCCTCCATGGTGAAGTCACCGGTGAATGCACCGTCCTTAAAGCAGTAGATGCAGTATTCTTCGTTTTGGCTACCGTCGGCGTTGGTGCCGAGGATTTCCGGGGTCAGCGGCATTCCGCAGCTCTGGCAAAATCTCTGTTCTTTATTCATATTGATTCGTTTTTTTTGTTTTTTTCTCTTTGCCCCACACTGCGCTGCGCTGGTGTGGGGTTAATTGCGCTTCGCGCGTGTTGCCTCTTCGAGGCTGCTCAAGGAAGTAGTTAACAAATCATAGCTCCAGCCGCAGTACCCGGATCGGTCTGCCCGCTCCCTGATACTGTGTCTCGTCGATGCAGGTTTCGCCAGTGGGCACGAAGCCACATTTTTCCATCACGCGGCCCGAGGCGGGATTGTCAATGAAGTGGCCGCTGACGAGGGACTTGATCTCTGTGGTCTTGCGGATGTGGTCCAACATTAGCCGCAGCGCCTCCGTGCAGATGCCTTGATTCCAGTAAGGCTTTGCCACCCAATAGCCGCAGATGGGCTCGTCCTCGCGGGCGGGCAGTTTGCAGTCGCACGAAGGTCCATAGCCCATCGCGCCGATAGCCTCGCCGGTAGATTTCAGCTCAATAGCCCACGTGTTCAGCACATCGTTGAAGACGGTGCGGATAATCTCCAAGCTCTCCTCCACGCTTTGGTGCGGCGCCCAACCCGCGCGGGGACCCACTTCGGGGTCGGATGCGTATTTGTAAAGCGTCTCGGCATCGCTCTCGCGCCAAGGCCGCAGCAGGATTCTTTCGGTTTCCATCATTCAAGAAATTTTGAGGCCGCAAAAATATTCATTTTTTGTGTTTTTGCGACCTTATCCTCATGAAAAATCATATTAAAGCCATTACCTGTCAGTGCGATTACATGTTGCTGATGCGCCATGAGAAGGTGAAAAGTTACGTGTTCCGCAGTCTGGAGGAGGAGAAAGAGATTGAGTGGTAAATACTTAAAATGGTTATACAAAGAACCGCCGCAAAGTTTTAACCCTTGCGGCGGTTGTCATATAATCCTCAAATGAGGAAACTACTATTTCAGCATCGCCTCAATCTCCGGCTCCAGATCCTCAGGGGTGGCCACTGGCGGGAAACGTTTGATGACAGTGCCATCCTTGGAAATGAGGAACTTGGTGAAGTTCCAGCGGATGTCGCCTTCGCCGCGGCCTTCGGCCTTGCTCAAACTATCGACCAGCGCCATCGTGGCCTTGTTCTTCAGCCCTTTGACCTCTTCGGTGGGAACTTGTTGGGTGAGGTATGTGAAGAGCGGCTCTGCGTTTTCGCCAAAAACGTCGATCTTCTTCATCAGCGGGAAAGTGACGCCGTGGTTCAGACGGCAGAATTCAGCAATCTCTTCGTCAGTGCCGGGTTCTTGGTGCTTAAATTGATCGCACGGGAAGCCGAGAATCACCAGACCTTGGTCTTTGTACTTTTTGTAGAGAGCCTCCAAGCCATCATATTGCGGGGTAAAACCGCATTTCGAGGCGGTGTTGACAATCATGAGGACGTTGCCGCGATATTGCGCGAGATCAACCTCTTCGCCCTTGTTGTTCAGGACTTTGTAATCGTAAATTGTTGCCATTTTTTCTTGTTTTTGCGCACAGCCGACTAGCAGTACAAGCAGTCCGACGACTATGCAGGTGAGACATTTTTTCATTGTTCTTGATGTTTGAAGTCGCAAAGATATACTTTTTTTGATAAAACTACACCCCAAACCTGTGCCGTCTTACAACTTTCGCGAAAGTGTAATTTGAGATAAGAGATGCTCAATGGCCCCTACCGGTCAAACTTGAAATATTTTTTCCCGTTCTGGATGTAAACGCCTCTGAAACCTTCCGGCAGGGAGGTGCCGAGATAGCGGCCGTCAAGCGTGAAAATGCGCGGGTCGTTCACCTGTTGGTCCAACTCATAATCTTCTATGCCATCGGAGCCTCCGTTATTTGCAACAATGCAGTTTCCCTCAAAGTAATCGGTGCCGTCGCTGACGTTATTGCCGCTGGCGAGCGATGGCGTAGTGGGGGCGGAGATGAATGTCGTCGAGCTACTGCCACCAGGACCACCGCCGGGACCGCCACCAGGACCGCCACCAGGACCGCCACCAGTGCTGATGGTGGGTGTGTAGAAGGCCACAGCATCGTCGCCGTAAGTGACGGTGTACCAGCTGTTGCTGCTGACGGATGACGATTGGATATAGGGTTGGTTGATCACTCTGGCATTCTCTATGCCACCGACAGCGATAACAACGCCGCCGTTGATGTAGACTTTCTTGCCCTCCTCGCTATTGGCATCGATGGCCAACTCAGGCGAGCGGGCACCGATGGCGTAGACGAGGCCGCCGTTGATGTAGAGGTTGCCGTTGGCATCAAGGCCGTCGTTGTTAGTAGCGTGCGAATAGACATAACCACCCGAAATGGTCATATCTTGACCCGTGTTGATGCCGTCGTCGTAAGCGTTGACGAAGATTTCACCGCCAGTGATTTCCAGCGTGTTTTTGCACTCGATGCCCTCGGCGTTGTGTCCAGTGGTGGTAACTTTAATTTTGCCGTCGCTGATGACCATTCCGCCGCTGTAAGTGTAGCTGTTGCCCACCTGTGTCTTCAAACCGGCTTTGATGCCTTTGGGCGAGGAGTAGTAGTCGCTGTTGACGTTGTCGGTGTTGCCGGTATAGTTGGTGTTCTCCGTCGTACCGTTGTTGTAGTAAAGACCACCACTGGTGGCAATGGTGATGTCACCGCCGCTGATGGTCATGATGCTGTCGCACTTCATACCCTTGCCGCCCGAACCCATGGATGTGAGCGTGAGGGTGCCGCCACTGATGTTGATGTTGCGGTCGGAGCTGATACCGCAGGCGGCCTTGGTCTCCAAGTCGTCCTCGTCCCAAGTGCCTTTGCCGGTGGTCGTCACGTTAATCACAGGGTCACCGGAGATGAAAATGTCGCCGGCGCTTTTGATACCCTTGGCGGCAATGGCGGGGCAGTTGATGGTGATATTGTCGCCGCTGATATACATATTGCCCGAATCCTCGTCCTCGTGGTCCTCGGTTTCGCCCGTTGAGGTGTCTCCGTCAAGGTCGCACTGGATACCGTCGTCGCCCGTGCCACTGATGTTAATGGTGCCGCTCTCCATCAGGAAATACTCGTTGCACGAAATGCCGTCGCCCACAGCGGAGGTGATGTTGAGGGTAGCGTTTTTCACCGAGATGTACTCGCCGGCCTTGATAGCGTGCTTCACGTTGCCCACCACATTGAGCGTACCCTGCTGCTTAAACTCGGCGTGCCCCTTCACGTAGAGGCAGCCCTTCTGCGAGCCAATGGCGGCATCGGCGAGGGTGTTGGTGGTGCCGGTGATGACCTTTACGTTGATGCGCTTGCCGTTCTGGATATGGATAGCAGCGCCGCTATAAACCGGAGTGGCGTTGGTCAACGTCAGACCGTTCAACTCGACGGTGGCCTTGTAAGACCCCGACATGTAGAATTCGCCGTCGGTTGACGAGCCGCTCAGGTTGTAGGTGATTTCTGTGCTCAGGCTGTCGCTTTGCGCAATGGAGACATGCGCCCCCTGCTGCGTCACCGTCAGATACTGGCTTACATTGTCAGCAACAGCTACCGTCGCCGTCGTGCCGTTATAGACGACCTCGACCGTATTGTTGCTGGGTGATTGCGCCATCGCCACCGACAACGTCAGGCAGAGTATAGCTACGAGGATTTTTCTTTTATTCATAACCATTTTATTTTGTGAAATATTCCGCAAAATAAAGAAATTAATTCCATTTAGACCATATCATATCCCTTGTTTTATTTGGCAAAAAGCCCGATAATGATGTCGATGTAAAGAAAATCCGTATTTTTGCAACATGAAAAAGAGGAAACACTATAAGCACCCGATGCTGGTGAATGCACAGAAAATAAAGGAGAACGGCATCGTTATCTTTGACGACGTCAGGGGGTTGCCCTCGGGCAAAGAGCCATTCACCTCGCCCGACTACGTTATCTGCATCGGCCATCGCGGCAACATGCAGATGACGTACGACGACATGCCCGACCATTCGTCGAAGCAGACTGTGGCGGTGATTTTCCCCAACCACACGATCCGCATGGTGAGTAAGAGCGATGACTACCTCGCCACCTTGGTGGTGGTGAATGCCGCGTTGCTCGACGACCCGCTGCTGCGCATCATCAATCAGTTGCGCTACCGCTACGAGCTTCATCCTTGGGTGGAACTCGACCGCCGCGAGTACAGTGTTATCATGCATCTGGTAGGCGTGATGCGCGAGACATCAAACATCGACATCCCCAATAGGCAGCACTTCATGATGAGCCAGGTAGAATTCTTCATGCGGTTGCTCAGTCACTACCGTTCCGTCAGGATGAACGAGACACTCGTCGAACAGCGTGTCAGCACGTTGTTCAGGAACGATTTGGCTCAGCATTTCCGTTCGCATCGCAATGTCGATTTCTATGCCGACAAGGTCTGTCTTTCAACGAAACATTTCAGTGCCGTCGTCAAGCAGGAAACGGGTCACACCCCCGCCTGGTGGATACGCTCACAGGTCACCAGCGAGGCCAAGAAATTGCTCGGCATGCGACCCGACCTCAATGTGCAGACTATCGCCGACATGCTGGGTTTCGACAATCAGGCCACCTTCAGCCGCTTTTTCAAGCGCGAAACCGGCCTCTCTCCCACGGAATATAGGATGTCTGTGTAGAAAACCGCCAGTTTACCTGACTCTCGTCATGCTGAATGTGGCGTTGTAGGTAGTGCCGTCTTCGCGCTGGCGGAGGGCGGTCCAGTTCATGACGCCGTCCTCGATGCTGGCAATCTCCCACCACTCGCGGTTTTCTACGGTGTTCTCGCCATTATTCTTCCAGCGGTGTTCTTCGCCATCTTTATACATGGTCAACTTGCGATTTGATTGTTTAATACTTTGAGTCTTTTTAACGCTTCACCACCACTTTACGCGCGGTTTGGTTGCCGATGCGGACCAAGTAGATGCCGTTCGGTAGCGCATGGGTTTTGCCGGCAGTCTGCAACGAAACGACCAAACGCCCGGACATGTCATAGACAATCGCTGAAATCTCGGCAGAGCCGTCCTCCGGGGCGATTACGATACAACCGTCGGACACGTAAACATGAACTTGGGTGGATTCCAAGTCTTCAATCCCGTCGCCAGAACCACAGTCCTCAGTGATCCGTGCGAAGTAGTTTCCCCATGCTTCGGTGTAGGCCTCCAATTGGTCGCAGGGAACCACGAGGAGACAACTGTCGGGTAAGTTGCGGAAGGCATTCATGCCGACGCTGGGTGGGGTAGTGGACTTTACCACGACGCTGTCCATAGTGGTGCAATTGAAAAAGGCAGCAGAACCTATGCTGTTAATGCTGGCAGGCAAGGTGATGGTAGGCAATGCCGTACATCCCATGAAGGCAAATCCGGGTATCACGGAGAGCGCATCGGAGAGCGTGACCGACGTCAAGCTGGTGCAAGACCCCAAAGCTCCATTTCCCATGGAAGTCACACTGTTGGGCATAATGAGTTCGGTCAAGCCGGACGTGTAAGTGAAGGAAGAGGCACACACGGTTGTGATGCCGTCAGGGATGGTATAGCTGCCGCAATAGGTCACGGGCAATCGGGCAAAAAGGGTGTTGTTGTAGATGGGTTGTGTCAAGCCATCGCATTCAAGGAAAGCCCCGGGACCAATCCAGGTGACCGAATTAGGGAGGACCACTTGAGTGAGGTTGGCGCATTGGTAAAATGCACCGCCGCAGATTTGGGTGATTTGGTCGGGGATGGTATAAATACCCGTGGCGGTAGCCGGCATATAGACAAAGACAGAATCTTTGTAGATAGGATTTGGCAGCGCGGTGCCCGTGAAGACGTAGTTGCCAAAACCGGCCACACTGGTGGGGATAATCACCGATGCCAAATTGCTACAGTCGTAGAAGGCATATCCCTTGATGATGTTCACCGACCCGGGTATGTCCACCGAGGTGATGCCGCTGCAGCCATAGAAGGCATACGCACCGATGCGGGCGACGGTATAAGTGGTGTCATTGTGGGTCACCGTGCCGTCGATCACCAGCGCCCCCTGCGGCTGGGTAACGCTTTCGGGCCAATAATCCTCCTCGTCAATGTCGCCAGGACAGGTAACCACGGCGACCCCGTTGTCAAGATAATAGTACAGCGTGTCGCCACTCGAGCTCACGGCTGAAAAATCGTAAAATTCCTGTGCTTTGACAGCAGTCACGCCACAAATCAGGATGGCGGCGAACACCCACATAATCATCTGTTTCATAAGTGTTAGAGGACCTCAGTTTTCCCATTCACGTGCCACTTCTTCAGACCATGCGAGGTCCATAAGCCAAAATCTAAAAAAATGACGGTGCAAAGTAACATAATATTCTTTTTCGTTCGACTTGTTTTATAGTTTTTTGTTGCTTTCACAAAATCCCTGATGCTCATAGCGCGTGTGCATTTTCATAGACGATTTCAATATCGTAAAAAATTCATTTTTCAATGTAACGAAATCGAATTTTTTTGCGACAAATAGAGTAGAAGTGGGTTAATAAGTCAATTAATCAAGATAATTATAACAGTATTCAAAATGAAAGAAATCAAGAGAATCCTTCTGCTGGCGGTGTTCGTCGTGTAGACCCTCGCCGCCCACGCCCAGCATTTCGATTGGGCCAAGAATTTCCATGGCTACGGCGACGAATACACTAACCTCCCCCGAGGTCTGGTGGCCGACAGGACGTCGATAGCCGCGGTAACATCTATGTTGTTCGTCTGGCTCAGGACCGTGCGTTCACCGATGGAGATAATCCTCTGTATTTCAACGACGGAGGCCTGAGCGGCTATCGCTTTATGGTTGACGGCACACATTTCCTTACCCACATCCCCCCATACACCACGGGGTGGTGGAACCAGCAGGTGCTGAAATTCTCGCCCCACTTCGACAGCCTGCTCGACGCCTCATATATAGCTAGCTATGCGCCATGGGTCGACTGCTTTATCACACCCTGGCTCGACATTCGTTCGTTCGACATCCACGATGACGATCAGCTCTATATTACTTTCAATGCACGGATCGAACACAACGGTATAACCATTGCCCGCTCCAATGGACTGCACCTGGAGACAGACTCCCTCTCGCTGGTAAGTGGTACCGATTGTATGCTTCGCCTTGATACGGCTCTCAATGCCAACCTGCTTATGCAGTTCGATCATGTGCCTTTATATAATGGTGGCTTTTCTTCGGTGGAACTCAGTGCCACTTGTATCGACACTGCTACAGGTTCACTCTTTGTCCTGGGCAGCGCCAAAAATGATAGTTGGGGGCACAACAGTAATCCCCACCAATTTATCTACCATGGCGACACCCTCAGCAACCGCAACAGCGCCTTCTGGCTCCGTGTTGGGATTAACGATGGATATTTTCTCTCATATGGACACCTTAACTCCAACCTTGGAGACAACAATGGCGGCATGGGCATCGTGGCACGCAACAACAGAGTCTTTGCCCAAGTGTCATACACTGGCAATCTCTTCTTTGCCGACTCCACCTTTTCCACCCCGAGTGTCTCCCAGGTAGGACTGGCCCTGGCACAGTGGGACTACGACGGTCACGAGGTGGCCATCCA
>ONCM01000005.1 GCA_900316305.1 uncultured Bacteroidales bacterium
GTAGCACGTGTGTAGCCCCGGACATAAGGGCCGTGCTGATTTGACGTCATCCCCACCTTCCTCTCTACTTGCGTAGGCAGTTCCTCCAGAGTCCCCACCATTACGTGCTGGCAACTGAAGGTAAGGGTTGCGCTCGTTGCAGGACTTAACCTAACACCTCACGGCACGAGCTGACGACAACCATGCAGCACCTCGCAACACCCCCGAAGGCCATACAGTCTCCTGTATGTTGGTGTTACGTTCAAGCCCGGGTAAGGTTCCTCGCGTATCATCGAATTAAACCACATGCTCCTCCGCTTGTGCGGGCCCCCGTCAATTCCTTTGAGTTTCAACCTGGCCACCGAACATCGCTGCCCGGCAACGAGTGATCATCGTTTACGGCGTGGACTACCAGGGTATCTAATCCTGTTTGATCCCCACGCTTTCGTGCATGAGCGTCAGTTGCGAACTCGTGACCTGACTTCTCGATCGGTGTTCTGTGGCATATCT
Organism: uncultured Bacteroidales bacterium; assembly: GCA_900316305.1. GTDB lineage: Bacteria > Bacteroidota > Bacteroidia > Bacteroidales > WCHB1-69 > F23-D06. Next base: position 490 of record ONCM01000005.1, read on the forward strand.
AAGCATTTCACCGCTACACACCACATTCCGGCCACGCCTATCGCACTCTAGTCCGCCAGTATCAAAGGCACGATTCAGGTTAAGCCCGAACTTTTCACCCCTGACTTAGCGGTCCGCCTGCGCACCCTTTAAACCCAATAAATCCGGATAACGCTCGTATCCTCCGTATTACCGCGGCTGCTGGCACGGAGTTAGCCGATACTTATTCGCCGCATACTCTCAACCGACCACTCGTGACCGGGTTTACTCTGCGGCAAAAGAAGTTTACAACCCATAGGGCCGTCTTCCTTCACGCGGCATGGCTGGGTCAGGATTGCTCCCATTGCCCAATATTCCCTACTGCTGCCTCCCGTAGGAGTCTGGACCGTGTCTCAGTTCCAGTGTGGGGGTTAACCCTCTCAGGACCCCTAATCATCGTCGGCTTGGTGGGCCGTTACCCCGCCAACTACCTAATAATACGCATGCCCATCCCCTGTTTTGTCCCGGTCGGGGGCAGGTTGCATACGCGTTACGCACCCGTGCGCCACTCGTGTATCCTCCGTGTTGCCACTTCGGACCTTACCGTTCGACTTGCATGTATTAAGCCTGCCGCCAGCGTTCATCCTGAGCCAGGATCGAACTCTCCATAATAGTTAATTTCTTTTATCTTAAGTTGTCTGTCCTGGCCTCATCGCTTGCGAATCTCAAATTCCTCTCTCTTGAGTATTTGCTACATTCTTTCATTCTTTCAATGAACAATCCCCTGTTGACAACCCCTCTCTCGCGTCCGTCCCATATCGTCGTCGTTTGGGATTGCAAAAATAGAATTTTTCCATTACATACATCTCACCCGACGCACTTTTTTTCACTTTTTCTGCATTTTTCTTGTAACTTGAAAAAACGCCTTTTTTCGACCTCACGGGCGGGTCTGAGACGGAAATTTTCGCAGATTTTCGGACTTTCTCCGCAAAAATCGAATTTCAAACCCTTCGGAAACGGTGTAATTTTTGTGGATTTTAGTGTATCTTTTTGAATTACTTGTTTTTACAATTTTTCACCAATCGTATCTATTTGATTATTTGATAATTAGCAAAAACAAGGCATTGTTTTTATGGTATTTGATTACTAAACATTAATACTATATATACAATATTAATTCTTTTATTCCTGCACATACACGCGGGGCACTCGACGGGAAATGCGGGTCATCAGTTCATAACTGATAAGCCCGGCAGCCTCTGCCATCTCGGTAACCGTATTGCCCTCGCCATAGACGATGACCTCATCACCTTCGTGGACGCGGAGACCTGTGACATCCAACATACACATGTCCATGCAAATCTTACCGATGACCGGCACCTTCTGTCCTTGCACCAAGACTTTGCCGCGACCATTGCACAGCTCACGCGGATAACCGTCAGCATAACCAATAGGGATGATGGCCACTTGCGTATCGCGCCGCAGCTTCCATGTACGGTTGTATCCGATGGTCTCGCCCGCCGGAATCCGTTTGATTTGGGTAACCACCGTCTTGAGGGTAACCACATTGTGCAGCATGGGCGCCATTTCCGGTATCTCGGAACAGCCATAGAGCTGGATTCCCAGACGCACCATATCAAACTGCGCCTCCGGAAAACGGATAATGCCGGCACTATTGAGGATGTGGCGCAGAATTTTGTAGTCAAAAGCGGCACAGATCTTATCGGTCATGCGACCGAAAAGCGCAATTTGCCGACGGGTGAAGGCGTCTTCGGCCGGGTCTTCAGCAGCAGCAAGGTGTGAGAAAACCGATGCAATATGCAATTTCGGATTACGCTTCACGATGTCTATGAGACGGGGAAGATCTTCCATATCGAAGCCCAGACGATGCATACCCGTATCTACCTTAATATGGATATTGAACTGCGAAATTTCCGGATGACGTGCCAACACCTCTTCCAATTGCTGCAGATAGTAGAAGTTGAAGATTTCCGGTTCCAAACGATGGTTCACCATCACCTCAAAGCTATGCGCCTCAGCCCCAAGCACAATAATCGGAGTGTCGATACGGCGCTTGCGCAAACGCACACCCTCATCCGTATAAGCCACGGCAAGGTAATCAACACCTTGGTCCAACAAGGTATTCACCAATTCCACATCGCCCAAACCGTAGGAAGAGGCTTTCACCATCGCCACCATCTTCGTATCGGGACGCAGACGATTACGATGGTAATTGAGATTGTAGGCTAACGCGGGCAAATTGACCTGCATGATGGTCAAGTGCGTTTTATGTTGTAACGCATTGACAATCTGCTCAAAATGGAAATTACGGGCACCTTTCACCAAAATAATTTCGTATGAAATAGGTAAATTGGGAAGATGTTCCAACAAATCAGCCGTATCATGGAAGAAAAGTTGCTCTTCAAGATCGAAAATATCCCGATAGGATTCAAAAACAGAACCCACTGCTACCAATCTGGCAATGTGGTGCCGTTTCAACTGGGCATTCAACCTCCGGAAATCGTCCTCAGTCAAGCGTCCGACCTGCTCGAAATCAGAGATAATGAGCGTCTTCTTGCCCATTTGAGTCTGCGTGTCCAAAAAGTTGAGTGCAGCGGATAACGAATTGATATCCAGACTGTATGTATCATTTACGATGACGGAATGGTTGCGACCCTCCAAAATTTCCAGTCTCATGCTGATGTGCGTAAGGCGTCCCAACCGGCTGTTAATCTCTTCCGGTTTGAAACCAACATATAACAACGTGACAATCACATGAGTGACATTCTCCAAAGAGGCACTGTCGATGAAGGGCACAGTATAATCAAAGCCGTCGAGGGTGATGACCGTTCCGCCATTGTCCGCTGTCCGCATCTGTACCGGATACGTGCTATGCGCGTCACCCCAAGAGATAATCTTAAGATGGGCATATTCCGGCAATTGCAAAACCATATTAAGCTCTTGATTATCATTATGATAAATCAACACTTCCACATTTTGGAAGAGTTTGAGCTTTTCGATGATTTTGCGGACATTGTTTTGGAAGAACTGGGCATGCGCAGCACCGATATTAGTCAAAATACCGATGGTGGGATCGATAATATCCGCCAAAGTTCGCATTTCGTTGGGCCGGGAGATACCCGCCTCAAAAACGGCGATATCATGTTGGTCGGACATTTTCCAGACGGAAAGCGGCACCCCGAGACGTGAATTGTAGCTATCAGGACTTTTCACCACCCGAAATTTTTCATCCAAGATGGAAGTCAGCCACTCCTTGACGATGGTTTTGCCATTGCTGCCTGTAATGCCAATCACGGGGTAGTGGAATTTCTGGCGATGTCGCTGTGCCAATCGCTGCAAGGCCGTCACAGAATCCTCCACAAAGAGAAAGTTGGCTTTTTCGCACGTCGCATAGCTCTCCATCACTTTGGTTATCACAAAGTTGCGAACGCCCATTTGATATAAAGAGGGGATAAACAGGTGTCCGTCATTCTTTTCTGTTTCAATAGCGAAGAAGAGCGTGTGCTCAGGCAACAGCACCTTGCGGCTGTCGATGGCCAACTCGGTGATTTGTGCATCAGGTGTGCCCAAGATGGTTTCTTGAGGCTCTATATATCTTATTATTTCAGAAAGTTGCATTCTGACATAGGCTTATAATGATGCGGCAAAAGTACAAAATTATCCTACAAATAAGGATAAAAATCGTACTTTTGCAGCCTGTTTTTTGGAAAGACATGCGTTACTTCATCCATCTGGCTTATAACGGTTCTGCGTTTTTCGGTTGGCAGATTCAGCCGAACCACCCGTCGGTGCAGGAGACTCTGGAGAACTGTCTCTCGCTGCTGCTGCACGAGGAGCGCGTAGCTGTCACCGGCTGCGGGCGCACCGACACCGGCGTGCATGCCTCTTCCTTCTATACGCACTTCGACACCGAAAAACAGTTTTCTCCGGAGGAATGCCAACAACTGGTGCAGAAGCTCAACAGTTTCCTCCCCAAGGAGATTGTCATTTTTGATTTATTCGAAGTGGCCCCAGACTTGCACGCCCGCTTCGATGCCGAGAGCCGCACTTACCAATACCACGTTTGCACCCACAAGAACCCTTTCAAAACAGAATTTACCTATCACTGCCACCGCGCCATCGACGTGGAGAAGATGAACGAGGCGGCGGCGTTACTCCTTCAGAATGAAGATTTTACCAGTTTTTCAAAGGTACATACGCAAGTCAACAATTTCATTTGCCATGTCACGGAAGCACATTGGGACCGTGTGGATGACGAGCTCATCTTCACTGTCACGGCAAACCGTTTCCTGCGCAACATGGTGCGGGCGTTAGTGGGCACGCTGTTGGAAGTCGGGTTCGGAAAGATCACCGTTCAAGACTTTCAAAACATTATCAACCAGAAAGATAGACGGGCAGCCAGAACTTCTGCCCCTGCGAATGCACTATTTTTGACGGAAGTGCGTTATCCTCGAATGTAGAATGTAGAATGATGAATGATGAATAATAATATCTTCCTTGAGCAGCCTCGGAGAGGCAAAACGCGCGAAGCGCAATTAACCCCATACAAGGCGAAGCCGCAGTGTGGGGTTGGTGCGATAAAAGACAATTGGACATTATAAGTAAGAATGAAAAGAACAATAATATTTGCAACATACTTAATACTGGTGGTAGCACTGTCTCTCACCCTTCCTTCCTGTCACCGGAACAACAACATTGAAGGGGCAAAGCTCGAGTTTTCCGCTGACACAGTGATGTTCGACACGGTGTTCACGACCATCACGTCGAGCACGCGGTCGTTCACAGTGCGCAACACAACGGGCTCGCCCGTGGAGGTTGATATCGTGCTGGCTGGCGGCAAACAGTCGTATTACAGCATGAATGTCGATGGTGTGCCTGGCACAGAGTTCCGTGGTGTGGAGATTCCCGCGCACGACAGCATTTTCGTCTTTGTAAAGGTCAACATCAACCCCACAAACCAGAATCTGCCCTATTTAGTGACCGATTCGGTGATGTTTTACCAGAAAAACCGCACACAGTCGGTGCAATTGGTGGCCTTCGGGCAGGATGCACACTTCATCGTCCCCGACCATACGGGCGGCAGTCTCCACTACAAGATTGTCGCGCACGAGCACGAGCATGTGCACTGGACCAACGACAAACCGTGGGTGATCTATGGTTGGGCGGTGGTCGATTCTTTGGGCAAGCTCACCATTGACCCGGGCACGCAGGTGTATGTGCACAGTGGCGGTGGCATCTGGGTCTATCGCTATGGTAACATCCATATCAACGGCACATTGGACGAGCCCGTGACCATCACCGGCGACCGTCTGGAGCCATTCTTCGCCAACGACTATGCGCAATGGAACTCGCTGTGGATCAACGAAGGATCTGAAGACAACCTCATCGAGAATGCCATCATTTCCAACGCCTCGTACGGCATCCATTTGGAATCGTTGGAAGAATATACGGGCAACAAAACCATCATCAACAATTCCGTCATCCACAACAATCAAGTGATGGGCATCCGGGCGGAGGGCGCGCGTCTGGAAATGACCAACTGTCAGGTCAGCAACAACGGACAGTACAGTTTGGCCCTGTTGGTGGGCGATTTCACCCTCAACCATGTGACAGTGGCCAACTACTTCACGCAGGACGTGCGCAAGACACCCGCCGTCGCGCTGACCAACAATTTCACCAAGACAGAAGTAATTGGTGGTGAAGTGGTTAATATCACATACCTTGGCGATGCGAATGCCACGTTCAACAACTGCATCATCTATGGTGCGTTAGAGAACGAATTCGCCACCGGCACCAAGAACGGAGCGGAACTCAACTACACTTTCCACAACTGCATTGTGCGAAGGGACAGCATTAACAACAGTCATTATATCAACTGTTTCAACCAAAATCCTAAGTTCATCGCCACGTACGGTCAGAACTACAATCTGCAGGAAGACTCCCCTGCCATTGATGCGGGCATGGAAGGCCTGGGCATCAACACCGACATCCTCGGACGCCTGCGCAACGGCGTGCCCGACATCGGGGCCTACGAATACTACCCGATACCGGAGGAAAAGGTTGCGAGACGATGAAACGATGTAAAGACGCGCCATGGCACGTCTCTACAATTAGACGCAAAATTTTGCGTCTCTACGATTCCCTAAAAATTGTATCTTTGCCGCTCAATTGAAAATAGAGATACGATGAGCGTTGAATTATCAGAACAGGAAATTATCCGCAGGAAGAAATTACAGGATCTGCTCGATTTGGGCATCAACCCCTACCCCGCCGCCACCTACGAGGTGAACGTCACCACGGCTGAGATTTTGGAGAACTACCCGAAGGACAACAGTCTTTATCAAGAGGTCAGCATCGCCGGACGTATTATGAGCCAGCGCATTATGGGCGCTGTTTCGTTCTATGTGCTGCAAGATGCCGTCGGCAAAATCCAGGTTTATGCCAAACGTGACGAAATTTGTCCCGGCGAGGACAAGACGATGTACAACAACGTGTTCAAGAAATTGGACATCGGCGACATCATCGGCGTGAAGGGCTTCGTGTTCACCACGCAGACCGGCGAGATCAGCATCCACGTGAAGGAATTCACCATCCTCTGCAAGTCGGTGTGCCCGCTGCCCATCGTCAAGGAGAAAGACGGTGTGGTGTATGACGCCTTCCAGAATCCCGAACAACGCTACCGCCAGCGTTACATCGACCTCATCGTAAACCCGCAGATCAAGGATACGTTCATCAAGCGTACGCTGTTGGTCAACACTATGCGTAACTACCTGAACGAGAAGGGCTATCTCGAAGTGGAGACCCCGATTCTGCAACCGTTGTATGGCGGTGCGGCGGCCCGTCCCTTCAAGACCCACCACAACACGCTGGACATGACGCTCTATCTGCGTATTGCTGACGAGCTCTATCTTAAGAAACTGATTGTGGGCGGTTTCAATGGTGTGTATGAGTTCTCCAAAGACTTCCGCAACGAGGGCATGGACCGTTTCCACAACCCCGAGTTCACCCAGATGGAGCTGTACGTGCCGTACAAGGACTACAACTGGATGATGGACACCGTGGAGGAGATGGTCGAGCGTATCGCCCTCGCACTGCACGGCACCACGAAAGTGCAAGTTGGTGACAACGTCATCGACTTCAAGCGTCCGTGGAAACGCTATACCATGTTCGAGGCCATCGAGCATTTCACTGGCACGGACATTTCAGAGATGACCGAGGAGCAGCTCGCCGCTTTCGCCAAAACACAAGGCGTGGAGGTCGATAGCACCATGGGCAAGGGCAAGCTCATCGATGAAATTTTCGGCGAGGCCTGCGAATCAAAGCTCATCCAACCGACCTTCATCTACGACTATCCGATCGAGATGTCCCCGCTGACCAAGAAGCACCGCAGCAAACCCGGTCTCACCGAGCGTTTCGAGGCGATGTGCAACGGCAAGGAGATCTGCAACGCCTACTCCGAACTCAACGACCCGCTCGACCAGCGCAAGCGTTTCGAGGACCAACTGGAACTCGGCAAGCGCGGCGACACCGAATCGATGGTCTTGGACGAGGACTTCCTCCGTTCCCTCGAAATCGGTATGCCCCCGACAGCTGGTCTGGGCATCGGTATCGACCGTTTGGCAATGATCATGACCAATTCTCCTTCCATTCAGGACGTGCTCTTCTTCCCGCAGATGCGCCCTGAGAAGAAACAAGAGGTTAGCAAAGACGAAGAATTCACCGCTTTAGGCATGGACGCCGCGTGGATTCCCGCACTCAAAAAGCTGAACATCCTGACAGTTGACCAACTGAAGGCTGCGAACCCGAACAAGTTGCTGAACGACCTCGGCGGTCTGCGCAAGAAGCTGAAATTGGAGGTTCCCGCCGCTAAATTGGAGGATATTCAGGGCTGGATTGGAAAATAAAATTTATTTGTCGGTGGTATCAAAAAAAAGTGTATTTTTGCCGCCGATTTGAGCCGAAGTGGCGGAATAGGTAGACGCGTTGGTCTCAAAAACCAATGAGGTAACACTCGTACCGGTTCGATCCCGGTCTTCGGTACCAACAAAAAAGCACTTAATCAGACGATTAGGTGCTTTTTCTTTTTCCAAACTTTCCTTTTTGTGGAGCCGACGGGAGTCGGACCCGCGACCTCATGCTTGCGGAGCATGCGCTCTACCAACTGAGCTACGACCCCTTGATTTTCGGGCAGCAAAAATACAAAAATATTGTGTATCTTTGCCACTAAAACTGGAGCATAAGAAAAAACCGATAACAACCATTATGACAATGAGAAAGAACATGAACATCATCACCACTTGTCTGCTGGCAGCTACCTTGACTGTGACATGTTGCTGGGCCATCACGAAGAACAACACGGAAAATGATCCGACTCCGAACCAATATTCCAACACTATCACGGCTCCGCTTGTGCCGCAAAGCATGACTTTTGCCGGTGAGGAAGTGCCGCTGGACACCTATTGGGTGCATGAGGCCCTGGATCGCGAACTCATCATCAACTGCTACCAGCACTCAAAGACGCTGCGTATCCTCAAACTCTCAACCCGAATTTTCCCGACCATTGAGAAAATCCTGAAGGAGGAGGGCGTGCCGGATGATTTCAAGTACCTCTGCGTGGCGGAGAGCGGACTGGAGAATGTTACCTCGCCTGCAAGTGCCGGCGGTTACTGGCAGTTCATCCCCTCCACCGCCAAAGTCTATGGACTGGAGGTCTCCAACGACGTGGATGAGCGGTGCAATCTGGAGAAATCGACCCGCGCCGCGTGCCGCTATCTCAAGAAGATGAAGAACCAGTTTGGCAGCTGGACCATGGCGGCAGCCGGCTACAACCGTGGCGATGGCGGTCTGCAAGCCGCTGTCGATGACCAACAGGTGCACAACTACTGGGATTTATGGCTCAACAGCGAAACCTCCCGCTATGTTTACCGTATTCTCTCATTCAAGCTCATTTTTGAAAACCCGCAAGAGTATGGAGTGAAGCTCTGTCCTTCCCAGATGTATCATCCTATTGAGACCAAGACTGTTAAGGTGACCACTACGATTCCCAGCCTGCCGCGCTTCGCCGAACAGCACGGCGTCACCTACCGCGAACTGCGCAACCTCAACCCATGGATTCGCAACAACCGGCTGACCGTCGCTGCTGGAAAAACCTACGAAATCGAAATCCCCCAACATCCGAAATCGAATTATCGCGATTTGTTCAGACATTGTGACAATCCGTACCTTAATCTCGGGGCAACAGAATAATTCAGCTTCTATAACCTATAACCAATAACCTATAACCTTTATGTACAGAATTCTCTTTATCTGTCACGGGAATATTTGTCGGAGTCCGATGGCCGAGTTCGTGCTGAAACAAAAAGTGTCGGAGTTGGGGCGTTCCGACGAGTTTGAAATCGCCTCCGCCGCAACGAGCCGCGAGGAGATTGGAAACCCTGTCTATCCGCCTGCCCGGAGAATGCTGCAGACACACGGTATCTCGTGCGCTGGCAAGACCGCCCGCCAGATGACCCGCGCTGACTACGCCTATTACGACTACATCATCGCAATGGACCGCAACAACCTGCGCAACCTGGAACGCCTGATCGGTCCGGATGTGGATCACAAAATCTCCCTGCTGATGGACTACACCAACACCCCCCGCGACGTCGCCGACCCGTGGTACACCGGTGATTTCCAGGCCACGTGGGACGATGTGCAAGAGGGTTGTGACGGACTACTGCAAGAAATACTGTAGAGACGCGCCATGGCACGTCTCTACCTCAATAACCTATAACCAATAACCTATAACCTCTAGTATTTCGGAGTCACCCCCATATTGTAGAACATGAACGAGAAGATATCGACGACCTCGTCGATGGTCTTGTCGAGGGGTTTGCCGCCGCCATGACCCGCGTTGCTCTCAATGCGGATGAGATGCGGCTTGTCACCGATGTCGCTGTTCTGCAAGGCCGCTGCATACTTGAAAGAGTGCGCGGGAACGACTCGGTCGTCGTGGTCGGCAGTGGTCACTAAAATGGCCGGATACTCCTTGCCGTTCTGGATAGAGTGCAACGGGGAATATTTGTAGAGGTACTCGAACATCTCCTTGCTGTCCTCGCTGGTGCCGTAATCGACTGCCCAGTAACGACCGATGGTGAACTTGTGGTAGCGCAGCATGTCCATGACACCCACCTGCGGGATAGCCACTGCGAAGAGGTCGGGACGTTGGTTCACGACCGCACCGACTAGCAGACCGCCGTTGGAGCCACCCTGCAAGGCTAACTTCTCCTTACATGTATATTTCTGGCTGATAAGGTATTCCGCTGCCGCGATACAGTCATCGAAGACGTTCTGCTTCTTCATCTTCGTGCCAGCCTCATGCCACTCCTTGCCATATTCGCCGCCGCCGCGCAAATTCACGATGGCCAACACACCACCCTGCTCTAACCATGCGACGCGCGTCGCGCTGAAGCTCGGGGTGAGCGAAATATTGAAACCGCCGTAACCATAAAGCAGCGTCGGGTTGTTGCCGTCCATCTTGATGCCCTTCTTGTGGGTGATGAACATCGGAACCTTCGTGCCGTCCTTCGAGGTAAAGAACTTCTGCTCGGTCACGTACTCATCGGAGTTGAACTTGATTTCGGATTTTTTATACAGGGTTGATTTGTTGTTCTTCACATCGTAGCGGTAAATTGCCGCCGGGGTGATGTAGGAAGTCACAGTGTAGAAGGTTTCCGTGTCTTCCGCTTCACCACTGAAACCGCTGATGGTGCCGAGGATGTCGTTATCGAGGTTGCAGAGGAATTTGCCGTTTTCGTCGAAAATCTTCACCACGGAGTGGGCATCCTTGGTGTAGTTGGCGATGAGTCGCCCGCCGATATGGCTCACGCCTGTCAGCACTTCACCCTTGGTGGCGGGGATAACATCCGTCCAGCCCATCGTCGTGAGGCTGCCAATCGGGATGCTGATGACCTGATACTCCGGCGCATTGTGGTTGGTCATCACGAGGAAATGGCCATCGATTTCGTCAATCACCGCGTAATCGTCCGTAAAATCTGTTACCGCTTTGATAAACTGCGCTTTCGGGTCATCCAAATCTTTGTAATACAAGCAATTGCCAGAAGTGGATTCGCTGCCGTAAATCACCAAGTAGCGTTTGTTGACGACTTCGGCGCTGAAGCCGATGTTCGGGTTGGTGGGGTCTTCGTAAGCTAACTGGTCGGCCTTCTGGTCGGTGCCGACTTTGTGGTAATAGAGCTTGCCGTTCTCGTTCACGCCGGAAAGTTCGTTTTTCGGTTTCGGGTAGCGACTGTAGAAAAAGCCGTCGCCTTTCCACGCGATGCCGGAGAACTTCACCCACATAAGGTGATCGTCCAGCACCTTGCCCGTCTCGATGTCCTTGACGTAGATTTCCTGCCAGTCACTACCGTTGCGCGAGATGGCGTAGCCGAGATACTTGCCGTCGTCGGAAATGCCGAGCGTGGAAAGCGCCACGGTACCGTCGCCGGAAAGTTTGTTGGGGTCGAGCAGCTCCACGGCCTTGCCATCAAGAGAGTTTTTGTAGTAGAGCACGCTCTGGTTCTGCAGACCGTCGTTGCGGTAGAAGAAATAGCGGTCGCCTTTCTTCCACGGCGCACCCTCCTTCGGGTAGTTGAGAAGCTCCTTCAGGTGCTGTTTCATCTTCTCGCGGTAGGGGATCTGCGCCAAGAACTTGTTGGTCACTTCGTTCTGGGCTTTCACCCAGTTGGCTGTTTCCTCGGAATAGTCGTCCTCCAGCCAACGGTAAGGATCAGGCACGGCCACCCCGAAATAGTGATCGACGGTGTCGCACTTCTTGGTTTCGGGATAGGTCACAGGTTCGATTTTCGGTTGTTTCTTGTTGCACGCAGCCAGTACGATAACGGCGCTGAGTGCCAAAACACAGATGCTGTTTCTTTTCATTGCTTTATTATTATAATATTGTATATCCATAACTTGCAGAACTACAAAAGATGAAGTCCATTTTGCGGCTGCAAAGATAATAAAGTTGTCTTTAACTACCGGCTTTTATTCCAAACAGAAACCGACGAAAAATATGATTCCGTTTCTTTCACGCACTACTTGCCACAAGTAGAATAATATAATTTACTGATTATCTTAATTTTACACTCAAAAGGAATCTGGTTAAAATATTTTTTCAATAGAGAGTTGTTGAAAACAAAAAAAGTGTATTTTTGCAGCCCTAAAAATTAAAAATAAAAAACCAATAATAATATGAAAAGAACATACCAACCCTCAAACACGCGCCGCAGAAATAAACACGGGTTTAGAGAGAGAATGTCCACCGCCAACGGTCGCAGAGTTTTAGCGGCTCGCAGAGCAAAAGGCAGAAAGAAACTCACCGTGTCTGATGAAAGTCTGGGCAGAAAATAATCCGCACAACAATAGGATTATGAAATAAAAAGAAGGCGTTGGTCTTCTTTTTTTTTGTATTTTCGCCATTTTTTTATGAGCGATAAAACAAGAGCAAAATGAGAAAGATCATATTGAGCCTATTGCTGACGGGCGTGGTGTTTTGCCTACACGCGCAGGGTGGCGGCGGCGTCTCGATTGATGGCATTGTGGCCGTCATCGGGAAGTCCATCATCATGCGCTCTGATCTGGAAAAGCACTACAAGGACTATACCGCCCAGTACCGTACGGTGGAGGATCCCGAGGATGTCTATTGCACCATTCTGGAGAATCTGGTTTTCAACAAACTGATGGTCAACCAGGCGGAACTCGACAGTATTGAAGTCACCGATGAAGAGGTGGACTACCGGCTGAATTCCCGTATCCAGTACTTCTTGCAGCAGACCGGCGGCGACGTGAAGTTTATCGAGAATTACTTCAACAAGTCCATGGCTGAGATCAAGAAGGATATGCGGGAGATGATGTACGAGCAGGCGCTGATCGAGCAGGTGCAGTCCAACATCACGGGCAGCATCACCGTCACGCCATCGGAGGTGCATCAGTTCGCCGCCAAAATCGGTCCCGACAGCATGCCGATCGTGAGCACCACCTACCAGTTCGGGGAGATCGTGAAGATCCCGCCTGTGAGCGAGGAGGAGATTGCGGAGGTAACGAACCGGCTGAACACCTACCGTGAGCGCGTGCTGCGCGGCGAGAAGTTCGGTGCCCTCGCGAGACTCTACTCCGATGACCCCGGCAGTGCCTCCAAAGGCGGTGATCTGGGATTTGTGGAACGCGGTAGCCTTTACCCTGAATTTGAAGCAGTGGCCTTCAACCTCAAATCGGGCGAAATTTCTCAAGTCGTGAAGACCCAAGCCGGATACCACATCATCCAAATGATCGAGCGCCGCGGCGAATCTATCCGCGTGGCGCATATTCTCATTCAACCGAAACCCTCCACCGAAGAACAGGTGAAAGCCATCACCTACCTTGACAGCGTCAGAGCCGTCATCATCGCGGAAAAGATGCCGTTGGAAGAAGCGGCGATGAAATTCTCCGAAGGCATCACCAAACTCAACGGCGGCATGGTGGTGAACCCTTACAACAGCTCTTTGTCTTTCGACCGCCAGTCAATGGATGATGCCACTTACACCACCGTCAGCAAACTCATCCCGGGCGAATATTCGGAATGCGTGCCCTTTGTCAACGACGACGGCGTGATGGCTTACCGACTGATTTATCTGAAAGAGAAAGTCTCCGAACACAAAGCTAACCTGGTGGAAGACTACGACATGATCAAGAACGCCGCTCTGGAGCAGAAGAAATACGATGCCATGGAAAAATGGGTCTTGGAAAAAGTAAAAGTGACGAACATCAAAATTGCTGAACAATATAAGTTTTGTCCGTTCGTTAGCAAGTGGCAAATTCCGTAAAACTTGAAACCTTAGATTATAAATATAGATATGGATTTAAATACGAAAACAGACATTGAAGCGATTGAATCGTTTGTAGAGAAATATAAAACCCTGCGTCAGGAGATTGCGAAAGTAATTGTGGGACAGGATGATGTGGTGAAGAACGTGCTGATGGCGATGTTCAGCCGCAGCCACGCCTTGCTGATTGGTGTGCCCGGTCTGGCCAAAACCTTGATGATCACCACCATCGCCAAAGCGGTGGACATGACATACAACCGTATCCAGTTCACGCCCGACTTGATGCCTTCTGACATCATGGGTGCGGAGATTCTGGACGACAACCGCAACTTCAAGTTCGTGAAGGGACCTATTTTCGCGAACATCGTGTTGGCCGACGAGATCAACCGTACGCCCCCGAAAACGCAGTCCGCACTGTTGGAAGCCATGCAGGAGCGTTCCGTCAGTATGAACGGTACCACCTACGACCTGCCGAATCCGTTTTTCGTGTTGGCCACCCAGAACCCTATCGAGCAGGAGGGTACCTACCCGCTGCCGGAAGCCCAACAGGACCGCTTCATGTTCAACATCATGTTGGACTACCCGAGCACCACGGAAGAGGTCGAGATTGTGAAGCGCACCATCCACGGCGACATGGTGGAGCCGCAGCGCGTCCTGACTGTGGAAGAGATCGTCTTCTACCAGAAGCTGTTGCAAAAGGTGCCCATTCCGGAGAACGTCTATCGCTATGCGGTGAACCTCTCCACCCTGACCCGTCCGGGTACGGAGAAGGCACACGCTTGGGCCAACAACTACCTTTCTTGGGGTGCTGGTCCCCGTGCATCGCAGTTCCTGATCATCGGCGCACGCACGCACGCCGTCCTGAACGGCAAGTACTCGCCTGATATTGAGGATGTACGCGCCGTGGCCTACAACATCCTGCGTCACAGAATCATCAGAAACTACAAAGCGGAAGCCGAAGGCGTGACGATTGAGCAAATCATCGACAAGCTGTTGCTGGCCGCCGACACCCAATAACGATGAACCGGCTGCGACAACCTTTTTGGAAGTGGCTGTTGTTTGCCTCCGCGATGGTGATTTTCACCGTCATCATCATCTATTCCAACAAGCTGATCAAGAAAATCGCCCAAGAGGAGCGGCAACGTATTGAGATCTGGGCCGGTGCCATCACCTATAAAACCCAGCTCATCAACGAAACGGAACGGCTTTTCGACTCCATCCGAATCGAAGAGGGGAACCAAGCCTCCATCTTTGCCAAAGCAGTGAAGAAAGTGGCGGAAGCTTCTCTATATGAGGATATTACCTTCTATCAAGACATCATCTCCGCCAACAAGACGGTGCCCACCATCATTGCCGGACGCAACGGCAACATCGATGCCGCCATCAACGTGCCCGATAGTATTGCCAACAAACGCAACGTCAAGGAGTTAGGCGATGCCATTTATGATTTTGACAGCTTGAAACTGTCCTATTACCAGCGCGACTACGTGATGGTCTATTACAAAAACTCGCACATTTACGGCGATTTCCGGGAGATGATCGACAACCTACTGGAGTCTTTCTTCGAGGAGACGGTCATCAACTCCGCTTCCGTGCCAGTCATCATCACCGACAGCACCCAAATCAACATCATCGCGGCAGGCAATATCGACTCCACCGTCCTTTCAGCCCCCTTCAAGGTTAATGCCAGACTGGAGAAGATGCGCGAGGAGAACGACCCCATCGTGCTGGACTGGCTGGATCATGGGAAATGTTATGTCTTCTACGAAGAGTCCTCGGTGTTGAAACAGTTGCGACTCTTTCCTTATATCCAATATGGTATTATTTTCGTCTTCATCCTGGTGGGCTACCTGCTGTTCAGCGTGACCAAACGTTCGGAGGAAAACCGCGTTTGGGTAGGCATGTCTAAGGAGACCGCTCACCAGCTGGGCACCCCGATTTCTTCCCTGATGGCTTGGACGGAATTACTAAAGGAAATGCCTGTGGATCAATCCATTCCTATGGAAATCAGCAAGGATGTGCATCGATTGGAGACCATCGCGCAACGGTTCTCGAAAATCGGTTCCGTACCCGTTTTGGAAGACACCGACATCGTCCCTATCATTGAAGATTTCACCAATTATCTGCAAACCCGCATCTCCTCGATGGTGAACATCCATTTCGAGAAACCCGATCATCCCATCGTGCTGCCCCTGAACAAGCAGCTTTTCGAGTGGGTCATCGAGAATTTGTGCAAGAACTCCGCCGACGCCATGAACGGCAAAGGCGACATCACCATCACCATCACAGAAGAGAAGAACAAGGTATATGTGGATGTAACGGACACGGGCAAAGGCATTCCGGCGAAGATGCAGCGGCGGATTTTCTCTCCGGGCTACACCTCCAAGAGCCGCGGCTGGGGTCTCGGCCTAACCTTGGCGAAACGCATCATCCAAAATTACCATCGTGGTAAGCTGTTCGTCAAATCCTCCGTCATCGACCAAGGAACCACGATGCGTATCCAACTCAAGAAAAGAGACTAATACCTTTACTTACTGATATATATACGAGTATAGCAACAAGCTATCCGTCGTAAGTGACATATCATTGTATTTCAGCAAATGCATTTTGGTTGGATACTTCTTGTAATAGTCGTAGGAATACGTATATGAATGGGTGTATGTTTGAAAATTGGTCTCATCCGTAATATACACGCTCGTCACATTGTTACTGCTGCAAAACGGGGAGTGCGGATACTGATCCAACATCAAATGATCCACATACAGGGTAAAGAAATTCTTTTTAGGATTGATATTCTGATCATACATGTAGGTATATGTCAACTTTTGAACGCCATCGGGGCGGTTGATGGACATTTTCATGTATTTGATGTTGTCACCTTCCCAGATAAAATCAACTTCAGCCGCCGTGTAGTCGTATGTCCCTTTTGAATCGCCATTGGAATAGAGACAAGCGACGGGAGCGGGGTCTTCCATCGGGAACAGACAGGTCAAGAAATCACAGGCGGGACGGTCAAACGACTTGTCCAAAGTTTTTTGCACGGAAAGATGCGACAGCTTTTTTTTGTCGTACGACAACGCATAGCTCTCTATCAGCTGATCTCCATAATACGTATTAATGTTGGTCAGCGTCTTCCCGTCATACACGAAATCGCTGTGCATTTTGTCCATCACGATGCTTGACAGGCGGTTTTTATCGTAATGATAAATCTGGGAATAATCTACATTCCCGTTTTTCTTGTAATAATCAATTCTTTCCAGATGGTCGGTGCTCCACGACCACTGCTCTTGAAGATAGTGCATGTCGGCCTCGCTATACACCTTGGCCAACCGCCATTTCGGGTTAAACACCCCCAGTTCATCCTTGTCGCATGAGGTAAAAACCGTCATCAACAAAACTGTCAAACACAACAAACCTAATTTCTTCATTATAAACATGTTTATTCTTACCAAACAGAAGTATTCACGATGAATTAAAAAAATCGGGTGCAAAAATACATATAATATCATTTCGTATTTTCAAAAAATGTACTTTTGCAACGCAATTTGCAGGAAAATATTGGTAAACATAAATAAAATCTTATGAGGAAAAATTTTGTATTCACATTGTTATGCAGTCTGTTGGCCTTCAGCAGTGCCATGGCCTGCACGAATTTCATCGTCACGAAGGGGGCCAGCAAAGACGGTTCCTGCTTTCTGACGTATGCGGCTGACTCCCATCAGCTTTACGGAGAATTATACTATCGTCCGGCGGCCAACTATCCTGCCGGTTCGATGATGGATGTCATCGAATGGGACACGGGCAAGAAGCTCGGCCAGATTCCACAGGTGGCGCACACCTATTCGGTGATCGGCAACATGAACGAGTTCCAGCTGGCCATAGGCGAGACGACCTACGGTGGCATTGAGGAGTTGGAGCAAGGCCAAGGTCTCATCGACTACGGTTCCTTGATTTACATCACGTTACAACGGGCCAAGAACGCCCGCGAAGCCATCAAGGTGATGTCGGAACTGCTTGACGCTTACGGCTATGCCAGCGAAGGCGAATCCTTCTCCATCGTGGATCCCAACGAAGCTTGGATCATGGATCTGATCGGCAAGGGTGAAAAGATGGTCGATGCGAAAGGGAAATTGATGAAAGGCTGGACGCCAACCAATCGCGCATCACCACTTTCCCGCTGCGCGACGGCAAGACCTCCATCACGAACCGTGAGTTGGACAAGATCTTCCTTCCCGGCATTGAGACGGTCTATTCTTACGACGTGATCTCCTTCGCCCGCATGAAAGGGCTCTATCCGAAGGATCCGAAGCAAGCTCCCGATGCGGAGTTCAGCTTCTGCGACACCTACAACCCTATCACGTTCGACGGTGCACGCTTCTGCGACGCCCGTGTGTGGGCTTTTTTCAACCACGTGAACCACGCCGAAATGGCTCAATATGAGGATTATGCCCGTGGTGACAACCTCAAACACCGTATGCCGCTGTGGATCAAACCTGCCAACAAGAACCAAATCGACGCCCTGTTCATGATGCGGATGATGCGCGATCACTACGAAGGCACCTCCATGGACATGAGCAAAGACCTCGGCGCCGGCCCTTACGCCTGTCCGTACCGTTGGCGTCCCATGACCTGGTCGGTGGATGGCAAAAACTACATCCATGAGCGCGCTACTGCCACGCAACAGACTGGTTTCGTGTTCCTTGCACAATGCCGTAGCTGGCTGCCCGACATGTTCGGCGGTATCTACTGGTTCGGTGTTGATGATGCCGGCTCCAACTGCTTTGTGCCGATGTTCTGTGGTATCACGGATATTCCGAAGGAATATGCGGAAGGGAACGGCTCCATGGTAGAGTATTCCCCAACTTCTGCATTCTGGACCTTCACAAAGGTGAGCAACTTCGTCTATACCCGCTATAGTGACATGATCAAACACGTGAACGAGAAACAGGACTATTGGGAAGGCAAGTTCGTGAAAGAGATCGATCAGATGTCCGGCAAGATGAAAGAGCTGTGCGCCCAGAATCCTGATGCTGCCCGCAAAGAGCTCAACGCCTATTCCATCCGCGCGGCCCACAGTGTTTGTCAAGAATGGAACCGCCTGTTCGAGTATCTTTTGGTTAAATACCACGATGGCAACGTCAAGAAAGAGGAAAACGGCAAATTTGTCACCAACGGCAACGAAAAACCGCAAGTGGTGTTCCCTGACCAACCCAAATGGCCCGATAACTGGTACAGAATGATCGTCAACGACTGCGGAAAGAACATTCAGGCGAAGTAATCACGCTGATTCCGCACCCGAATTATTGCATAAAAATATTAATTAACCTTTAGGTATTACCAAATCACAATTTTATTATTTTTGCCCGCTGTTATGTTAGACACATGACAGCGGTTTTTTTATAAGTTGTAAATTATAATTGTCTTTCTGACGATGTTAACTGGAACTATGAACATGGAAGAATGCACAAAATCACCCTATATCTTCCCTCGCAATGGAGGATATTATATCCAATTTCCTGACAACATCACGGTTGTTCAGGAATGTGGTTGTCTTGGAGCGGATGTGGAGACCATCATCCTCCCCGAGACTGTTCACACGATAGAACGTGGGGCCTTCATGGGCGCCCAAATCAAAAGCATCATCCTGCCCGACAGTTTGACGGTCATCGGTGACGATGCCTTCGCTGCCTGCGTGCACCTGGAGAAGATCTTCCTGCCGCCACATCTGACCAAGATCGGTGCGCGGGCCTTCATGGGCTGCGTCAGCCTAGCACCCGTAAGCATCCCCGAGAGTGTGCAGTTTATCGGCGAAGACGCCTTCGCCTTCTGCAAGAACATGCAACGCCGCTAGCCGTTGCATGTTCGGCGTTTTTCATCGCGAAAAACGGTCTCCGTGAAAACGAAAAAAGTGTATCTTTGCCGTTTGTTTGTAAATTGAGATATTCGTTTATGAAAAAGGCAATGGTCTATTGTATTATGTTGAGTGTCATGGTTTTATCATCATGCTCATCACCTAAAAAAGTGAAAACGGACAAAGAGTCCGCCACGCCGGAATCCACCGTGCAGAAAACCCTTAACAATAATACAGATAAAATGACACAAGTTTTGCTCAAAACCACGTACGGCGACATCACCATCGCCCTGTATGATGAAACACCCGAGCACAAAGCCAACTTTTTAAAACTCGTCAATGACCATTTTTATGATGGCTTGCTGTTCCACCGCATCATCCAAGGATTCATGATCCAAGGCGGCGACCCTGACTCCAAGAACGCCAAACCCGGCCAGATGCTTGGTTCCGGTGACCTGGGATACACCATCCCCGCCGAGTTCGTGAGCGGTCGTTTTCACAAACGCGGTGCCGTGGCAGCAGCCCGTGAGGGAGACCAAGTGAACCCGCAGAAAGCCTCCTCCGGCTCCCAGTTCTACATCGTGGACGGCACTGTCTATGACAACGAAAAAATGAATATGATTTCCCAGCGCACCGGCATCATTTTCAGCCCTGAACAGGTGGAAGCCTATACCACCATTGGTGGAGCACCTTGGCTTGACGACAACTACACCGTGTTCGGCGAAGTGGTCAGCGGCATGGACGTGGTCGATAAAATTGCTGCCCAGAAAAAGGACCGCAATGACCGACCGTTGGAGGATATTAAGATCGTTAGCGCAAAAATAGTTAAGAAATAAATTATGAGAAGCATAGAAGAAATAAGAGCTGAAATAGAAAATTTCACAATTGATAACGCCGACAGTTTGGAGCAGTTCCGTCTCCGATTTTTAAGCAAGAAGAGCGAGATTCAGGCGTTATTCGGAGAAATCAAGAACCTGGCGCAGGAAAACCGCAAGGAATTCGGCCAGTTAGTAAACGAGCTGCGGGATTTGGCCCAGAGCCATTATGATGAGTTCAAGGCTACTATTGGCGCTGCCACAGCCCAAAAGGCCGCCGCTATTCCCGACATCACCCGTCCCGCCGCGCAACAAGCCGTCGGTTCCATGCACCCGATTTCCATCATGATGAACGAGGTGCGCCGGATTTTCGAAGACATCGGCTTCTCCGCCGTGGAAGGTCCCGACATCGAGGACGATTGGCATGTGTTCACCGCCCTCAACTTCGCGGAAGAACATCCTGCCCGTGATATGCAGGACACCTTCTTCATCGAGCTGCACCCCGACGTGCTGCTCCGCACGCACACCTCCTCACTGCAGGTGCGCACCATGGAGAAGAAACAACCGCCCATCCGCGTGATTTGTCCCGGCCGCGTGTTCCGAAACGAGGCCATCACCTCCCGTGCACACTGCATCTTCCATCAGGTGGAAGGTCTCTATGTAGCTGAGAAAGTGTCGTTTGCCGACATGAAGCAGACGCTTCTCTACTTCGCCCAACGCATGTTCGGCGATGAAGTGCGCATCCGTTTGCGTCCTTCTTACTTCCCGTTCACGGAACCTTCCGCAGAGATGGATATCTCCTGTAACATCTGCGGCGGTGCCGGCTGCAACCTCTGCAAGCACACCGGTTGGGTGGAGATTCTCGGCTGCGGCATGGTCGATCCCAACGTGTTGGAAAACTGCGGCATCGACAGCACCAAATATAGCGGCTTCGCCTTCGGTCTCGGCATCGAGCGCATGACAATGCTCAAGTACAAGACCAACGACATCCGTCTCTACTTCGAAAACGACGTCCGCTTTCTGCAACAGTTCAAGGCCGCAACACGTTAAAGACAATAGTGTTTCCAAAAGGGCTGAAAGCCCGACACGTGTCAACCTAGGGTGAAGCGAAACGGAACCCTAGGATTATAAGAAAAACATCAAAAATAAACAATAATGACCAAAACACAAAAACGAATTAACAACCTGATCGGTCTGATCATCGGTATAGTGGCTTCAGCCGTCTATATCATGACCGCCGAGCCTACCGTATCATGGTGGGATTGCGGTGAATACATCGCCACCACCTCGAAACTGCTCATCGGTCACCCGCCTGGAGCACCCACATTCCAGATTATCGGACGCATTGCCACGCTCTTTGCCGGCGGTGATGTCACCAAGATGGCATTCTGTGTGAACTGCTTATCTGCAATATGCAGCGGCATGACGATTATGTTACTCTATTTCAGCTTAGTACGTCTTGCCCGCAAACTGGTTGCCAAATGGGGCGAACTCAACACGCCGCGTTTCATCGCGATTCTCGGAACCGCCATCGTCGGCGCTTTAACGTACACATTCTCAGATACTTTTTGGTTTTCAGCTGTGGAAGGTGAGGTCTATGCTATGTCCTCGTTCTTCACCGCTCTTGTATTCTGGTGCATCTTGAAATGGGACGAAGAGTACGAAAACCCGAAGGCCAACGTCAACCCCAACCGTTGGATTGTGCTGATTGCCTATCTGGTGGGCCTCTCCATCGGTGTTCACTTGTTGAACTTGTTGGCATTGCCGGCCATCGGTTTGATCATTTATTACCGCCTCTCCCCGAAGGCCACCGGCATGGGTGCCGTGCTCGCCTTCGCCCTTATGTCTTTCGCATTCGGCATCTTCTGCTCGCCGATGTGGATGATTCTGATCTGGCTGTGCGTAACCACTCCGCTGCTTATCCTCTGCGGCAAACGTGGTGCTTTGACTTCAAAAGCGGAATGGGGCGTCTCCCTCGCACTGCTCCTTTCCGTTGCCATGCTCGGCTTCATTCTCTGGGGTGTTGTGCCTCAACTGGTCAACCTCTCCGGAAAGTTCGACCTCTTCTTCGTGAACACCCTGCACATGCCGTTCAACTCTGGCGTGATCTTCTTCTTCCTGTTGGTCTTCGCCCTCATCGGTTGGGGCATCTGGTACGGCTACAAGCGTAATAAACCGGTGTTTTCCATCAGCGCTTTCTCTCTGTTGATGCTGATTATCGGCTACTCCACCTTCATGACCTTGGTAATCCGCTCCAACGCCAACCCGACCATCGACGAGAACAGTCCTGAAGACGCCGTCTCCCTGCTCTCCTACCTCAACCGTGAGCAGTACGGCTCCAATCCGCTAGTGTATGGCCAAAGCTACAACACCCGCGTGATCAACATGAAGGACGGCAGTCCTGTCTATTACCGCAACGAAGAGACAAAACGTTACGAGGTTTCCAATCCGCGTAAGGGTGACACGCCCGAATATGACCCCAAAGGTTGCATGTTCTTCCCGCGTATGTGGTCCTCTGAGAAACAATCTCAATACATCGATTGGCTGAACAATCGTTACAACTCTGACAGTCCTTCCGACAGAGAAAACCGCAAATCTCTGGCACGCGGCAATGCGCCCACCTGGCAACAGAACCTGAAGTTCTTCCACACCTATCAGCTGGGATACATGTACTGGCGTTATTTTATGTGGAACTTCTCCGGTCGTCAGAATGACATCCAGGGACACGGCGACTACCAAAACGGCAACTGGATTTCCGGCATTGGCGCCATCGACAACCCGATGGTTGGCAATTTGAAGGATATGCCGAGTGCCATGGAACGTCCGGGACACAACAAATACTACCTGCTCCCGCTGTTATTAGGCCTTGTCGGTCTGATTTTCCAAACCAAACAGGATTCCAAACACTCCTTCGTGGTGTTCATGCTCTTCGTCATGACCGGTTTGGCCATTGCCATTTACTTAAATATGTATGCTTTCCAGCCTCGTGAGCGTGACTACGCTTTCGCCGCCTCCTTCTATGCTTTCGCCATGTGGGTGGGCTTCGGCGTGCTGGGCATCTACCGTCTGTTTGAGAAGCTGCAAAGCAAGAACGCTCAGGTCGCTGGCGCTGTGCTGACAACTGTCATCTGCGTCGGTCTGGTGCCTTGCGTGATGGCTAAGGAAAACTGGCACGACCATGACCGTTCCAACCGTTACACCGCTCTGGCTGTGGCGAAAAACTACCTCGACTCATGCGAACCGAACGCCATCCTCTTCACCCTCGGCGACAACGATACCTTCCCACTTTGGTACGCCCAGGAGGTCGAAGGTTACCGTACTGATGTGCGCGTCTGTAACCTCATGCTGCTGAGTACCGGCTGGTATGTGGATCAGATGAAGCGCAAAGCATACGAGTCCGACCCGCTGCCTATCTCCATGACGTGGGATCAATACAAAGACGGTACCCGCGATGTGCTTTACCTGGAGGCCGCCGGCAACCAATATGTTGACCTGAAAGCGGTGATGGACTATGTGAAATCCTCCAATTTCGATAACGAAAGGAGCCTATTCCTGCTGAGCCAGAAGAATGGTTATCGCAGCAACGGTCGCGCCATCCCGGGAAGCTTCTCCTTGGCCGTCGATAAAGCTAAAGTGCTAGCCAACGGCACGGTGAACCCCAAAGATTCCGATCTCGTGGTGGACAGACTGATGTGGAACTTGAAATCCAATAGCGTGAACCCGCTTACCAAGGCATACATCATAATGATGGACATTTTGGTGAACAACAACTGGGAACGCCCGATTTACTACGCATCCACGGCTGGTTCCGAAGCTTATCTCGGCTTGGAAGACTACTTCCAACTTGAAGGTTTCGCTTACCGTCTCGTGCCTATCCGCAGCAACAGCCGTTCTTACGGCGAGACCGGTCGCATCAACTCCGAACGTCTTTACAACAACCTCATGAATGTCTTTGACGACCACAGCCGTCTGGATCCCATCAAGAACCCGGCAGGCACACAGCATGAGGCTTATCCGTATGCTTGGGGTGGATTTAACGACCCGACCGTTTATCACAGTGAGGACAACACCCGTCTGGTTCCGCTGATGCGCAGACTCTACAGCCGTCTTGCTGAACAACTCATGGCTGAAGGCGACAAAGATAAAGCCCTCGAAGTGCTGGTACACGGCAACGAAGTGCTGCCCGATTTCAACTTCCCGTATGTCTCTGTGATGTCCTATATTTCCGGATATACCTACAGCTGTCTCACCTACATGGAAGACTTTTTCAGAATTGGCACTAAAGAAGCGAACGATAAAGGTATGGAGATGGCCAATAAGATATGGGACGACCAAGTTGCGCTCTTCAACTGGTACAACAACAGTGATGAACGCACCCTCAACTATCGCAGCAACGACATCCACTATGACATCCTGTTCCTGCATTATATGATGAACAATGTGAAGTATCCTTCCAATGAGCTTGCGAAACGCTACAAAGAGCTGAAGATGGACAAGGTGGCCGACAACTATCTCAAAACCTTGCAATCCACGATTTCCAACCAGCTTCGCAAGGCTGATTTCGACCAGCAAGCCGTTGCAGGTGCTTTCCAAGAGATGCATCAACTGCAGGAAATTGCGCAAATGATTGGCGACAACCAGACCGCGCAAAAGATTCAAAGTGTTGCCGCTTCTCATCTTGATATGATGAACAACGTGTCAAGAGAGATGGGGGCTGCCTTCCGTCAATTCTACAATAGTTTAGACAAACCGGAACAACCCATTGAAGAGGACTCATTATGAAAAAATTTGCAGTAATACTGTGCGGCTGCGGCACATTGGACGGCAGCGAAATCCACGAATCGGTGATGACCTTGTTAGCCATTGACCGCAACGGTGGTGAGTATCAGATTTTTGCCCCGAACGATTGGCAGTATCATGTGGTGAACCACGTCACGGGCGAGCCCATGAACGAGAAGCGCAACATGTTGCTGGAAGCGGCCCGCATTGCACGCGGCAACGTGAAACCCATCGAAGAGTGTCGTGTGGAGGACTTCGATGCTGTGGTGTTCCCCGGCGGCAACGGTTCTGCCAAGAACCTCTTCACTTACGCCCTCGAGGGCGCATCCTGCAGCGTACGCGAGGATGTGGCCAATGTTATCCGCGCCTTCCACAACGCTGGCAAACCCGTGGGCGCCCTCTGTATCGCACCCGTGATGATTGCCAAAGTACTGGGTGATGTCACCATCACCGTTGGCAGCGACCCCGGCACTATCCGCAACGTGGAATCCTTCGGCACGAAGCACGAAGTCACTGTTCAGAAGGGTGTGTGCGCCGACAAGGCCAACAAAGTGTTCACCACGCCCTGCTACATGCTTCCTGCCCGCATCGGTGACATCGCCGACTGCGCAGATAACCTTGTGAAAGCAATGCTTTCAGCTATTAGCTATTAGCCGTTGGCTATTGGCTATTGGTCAAAAGCTAATAGCCAATAGCTAAAAGCCAAAAGCCAAATGAGCACCATTGTCATCGTCGGTTTTCCGGGTGCGGGTAAAAGCACCATCGGCAGAAAACTTGCCGACAAGCTGAATATGACTTTTATAGACCTCGACTTATATATTGAGGAAAAATATCACACGGCGATTCCCCTGCTTTTCCAAAAGTACGGGGAATCGGCGTTTCGTACGTTGGAGTATGCCGCCTTACAGGAGGTACTCAACACCGAAAATGCCGTCATTGCGACAGGAGGCGGTACTGCTTGCCATGAAAACGCCATGTCCCTGATTAATGCACACACACACAGCGTTTATCTGAAACTCACAGAAGACCAGTTGGTTGATCATCTTCTCCATTCTAAAAAGAAACGTCCGCTGACCAACCATCTCAGCGAACCAGAGCTCCGCGAATACGTGCGGAAAAACTTGGCTGCCAGAGAACCGTATTACCTGCAAGCACAGGAAATCTGGACACTGGATTCATTACCCTTGTAGCCTGTTTTCGATAGGAATTATACGCCAAAAAATCGTATTTTTGCCGCCTCGAAAAAAAGGAAAATATGAAGAAAAACATCTTATCGCTCCTCTGTATCCTGCTGATAATCTGCATAGGGTTGGTTGGATGCAAGAAGAATGCTTCCGTAAATGTCACCAAGCCGAAACTGACGGAAGAACAATTGAATTATGCCAAGAACGTGGAAATTAAGATCCTGCGCTACGAACAGGATCTGTTCAATATCGACCAAAAGAACATAGCGGCTGAATTTGCCGCTATGTATGGCAAATACCCCGACAACATCATTGCCAGAGGTGCGTGGAAAAATGAGGAGATGCTCCAGTCTATCAAAGAATTCATCAACGATCCCGTGATTAATGAAATCTACAAAGACACTGAGGCCCAATATGCTGACATGAGCTGGTTCCAACAAGAAATCACCCCGGCCATGACCCTCTATCTGACGCACTTCCCCGACGAGAAAGTTCCGGATTTCTGCACACTGGTGTCGGGCATCGACTTTCAGATGCCGCAGGTTTTCGGCTATGACAACACTATTTTCATCTGTCTGGACATGTATCTCGGCAAGGATTACAAGCACTATGCACAGGCCGGCATGCCGAAATACATCGCCGCCCGCTGCGACAAGAAATACATGGCCACGGATTGTTTCTCCAAAGCGCTTGTTTACAGAAACCTTCCAGACAAAACGCTGGTCACCCTCCTGGACAACATGGTGGATGCCGGCAAGCGGATGCTCTTCACGCAGACCATGTTCCCGACCACCAAGCCGGAGGACATTCTCGGATACACGCCAGAGCAGTACAAATGGGCAACTTCGCATGAAGCCGCCGCATGGCACCACCTTGTGGAGAAAAACATGGTGTATAACAACAATGAGAACGTGATCCGCCAGATGATGGACGAGACGCCTTTCACCCGCGATTTCGGCAACGATTCCCCTGGCCGGATGGGCGTTTTCATCGGATTTCAGATTGTGCAAAGCTACATGAAGACACACCCCGGCACCACTCTTCAGAGCCTGATGTTAATGACAGACAGCCAGAAATTACTGAAAGAATCGGGGTATAAGCCCAATTAATAGATTGACAATTAAGAAGATAGTTGTTTATCAACAATTAACTATTGATAAATATTTTGTAATGTCTGACATTTCGTCTTGAAACGGTTGTATTTTTGCCGTGAACTTAAAAACTTAATATTATGTCAGGAATTAACAAAGTAATCTTAGTGGGTTATTTAGGAAAAGACCCGGAAATCAGAACTTTTGAGAACGGCACCAAGAAGGCGAGCTTCTCGCTGGCGACGACCGAGTACCGCAAGGACAAAGATGGCAACCGCATCGAAATGACCGAGTGGCACAACATCATCATGTGGCGCAACTTGGCGGAATTGGCGGAAAAGTACCTTTCCAAGGGACGCCAGATCTACGTGGAGGGCCGACTGCGCACCCGCAACTGGGACGACGCGAACGGCGTGAAACGTTACATCACCGAGGTGGAGGCCAACTCCTTCACCTTCCTGTCTCCCAAGGAGAACAGCACCCCAACGGTGACGCAAGTGCCCAACCAGACCGTAGTGGTGGCTCCACCGCCACAACCACAGCCTGTGCCGCCGGAACCCAAGGTACCGGAAGAGAATTTCTCGGATGATTTACCATTCTGATGTAGAACGAACAACGGCGGTCAAATGACCGCCGTTGGTTTGTTAATTTAACAGAAAGAGTCTTTCGTCTTGACACAATTACTGGCCACAGCATTGCCGTAGCGGCGCGAAGAATTCCCCTTCTATTTTAGAAGGGGTGCCCGGAGGGCGGGGTAGTAATATAAAAGATTGGCCGTCAGGCCATCATTATAAAAATCAGAAAAACAAAAAATATGACTATTATCAACGACATCAAAATCAAAGACAACTATGTCCGTAATCTCCCTGAAAACAAGGAACTCTCAATCTACGCACGTATAAATCGCAAGGCCGGAAACATGGCCGAAATAGCGTTCTGGATGCAAGTTCATAAGAAGAAGTTTCACGGTCTTGACTTTGACAGACAGAAAGTCATCGGCAACTATATCGTTGACTTTTTCGTGAAAAAGCTTGGACTTGTAGTTGAGATTGATGGTGGCTCACATAACGAGAAAACAGAATACGATGCAAAAAGAGACATATACTTAAAAGGTCTCGGGCTGAAAGTCTTCCATACAACGGATTTTGACGTACTTCAGCATGTGAATATTGCGTTGGATGATTTGAGGAAGTTCATTGTTGAGAATTACGAGTATGAAAATATTGAATAATGATAGCTGGACGGCCATTGTATCCCCCTACCCCGCCCTTCGGGCACCCCTTCCCCAAGGGAAGGGGAATTCCGCTCACTCCGGCACGGGAGTGCCGTGGCCAGAAAGCATTTACATTACGACGAAAGAGTCCGTTTTTTCGACAAAACTGTCTCTGAAGATTCATCACCCGCTCTTTTCAGCCAAGCAGAACGTCAGTATCATTTCCTGTTAACGCAGTACGAATGAAAAACAATCATTCATGGTGGCAACTGCCATCTTCCTCACAATGGTGCTGAAGGCCCCAATTCCCCTTCTATTTTAGAAAGAGTACCCTAAGGGCGGGATAGTAATATAAAATATCAAGAATCCTTGTGAAAAAAAATGATGGCCATCTCAATTCCGTGATTTGTAGTGTACTTTTTTCACGTTCTCCAACTGACAGTTTAACTCCTCTGCACTCCAATGTTTCCCCTTTTTCTTTTTGTTAAAAAAAGGAAAACCATCCTCAATCCACTTCTGGCGATACGATTCAAAAGTGAAACCGTTGGATTCATCATCAAATCCAAATTCGAAGCCACAACATGGACAGATGACATAGGTCGGATATCCATACTCATCATATGGCACATCAGGCAACGCCTCGTAACCACATACGGGACATATTCTAAGGTTTTCCATTATATAATTATAATAATGAAGCCTCTGATATCAAATCAACAAAACACTTACTGCAACTTTTCTTTCGCCAGCTTCAGCGCCTCGGCGACCGCGTCGGTGATGCCCGCGGGGTTCTTGCCGCCGGCCATGGCCAGCGTCGGGTGACCGCCGCCACCGCCTTGGATCAGCTTGCCGGCCGCACGCACCAATGTGGGCGCATCGACCTTTTCGGTCAGATTTGTGCTGATGGCAACCGCCAAATTCGGCTTGCCGTCGTGCACGCTGCCCAAAACCACCACGTGGTTGTCGCCCTCGCGCAACTGCAGGGCAACTTGACGCAGCATGTCGGCGGAATAATCAGTGACCTTAGACATGAAGAGTACCCCGTTGACGTCTTCGGCATTTTCCATCAAAGATTTGCCGAACTCTATGGCCATCTGACGGTCAATGTCCTCCATCTTCTTGCGCAACATCTGGCAATCGTCCTGCAACTTCTGCACCGACTGCATCAGGTTGGAGGCGTTCAGCATAGCCTTCAATTGCGCAATGGTATTCTGATCGTCGTAAACGAGTTGTTCAGCAGCCTCGCCCGTCACGGCTTCAATACGGCGTACACCAGCGGCAACGGCACCCTCGGAAACAATCTTGAAGAGACCGATGTTGCCCGTTGCAGAGGTATGCGTACCGCCGCAAAGTTCCACCGCGTCACCGAACTGGATCACGCGGACGGTCTTGCCGTACTTTTCGCCGAACAATGCAATGGCTCCGCGCTCGCGAGCCTCCTCAATCGGCACATCGACGAATTCCTGCAAGGGTAAGTTCTGACGGATCATGGCGTTGACCATCTGCTCTGCCTTGCGCAGCTCCTCGTCCGTCACCTTGGCGAAGTGTGAGAAGTCGAAACGCAGGCGGTCGGAGGCCACCATAGAGCCCTTCTGCTCCACGTGCGTGCCTAACACTGCGCGCAATGCATGATCAAGCAAGTGCGTGGCTGAGTGGTTGTTAGCCGTCTTCTGACGCTTCACCTCATCAATATGCGCCGTGAAATCAGCTGTCACATCGTTCGGAATCTTGTTGGCGTGATGGATGACCAAGTTGTTCTCTTTTGTGGTGTTGTAAATCTCGACCGTCTCCGTGCCATTGGTCAGCACGCCGGTGTCACCCACCTGACCGCCGGATTCCGCATAGAACGGGGTCTTGTCGAGGACAATCTGGAAGTAGGTCTTATTTTTTGCGGTTACTTGTCTGTATTTCACAATCTTACAAGCGCAAGAGGGTTCTTTGTAGCCCACGAATACGGTAGGATTCTCCTGCGGGATCAGCTCCATCCAGTCACCAGCAGAGATAGAGGTGGCAGCGCGAGAGCGCTCCTTCTGTTGACGCAAACCCTCGGCAAAACCGTCCATATCCACGGTCAAGTTCTTCTCGGAAGCCATCAGGCAGGTCAAGTCAATCGGGAAACCGTAAGTATCAAACAGTTCGAAAGCAAAATCACCATCAATAACGGTGCTGTCTTTCATCTTTTTGACATAGTTTTCGAACTTCAGGATACCGGAGTCGAGGGTCTTGAGGAAGGAGTTCTCCTCCTCACGGATAACGTTCTCGATCAGCTGTTGTTGCGCTTTGATTTCCGGGAACTGGTGCCCCATCTGTGCCACAAGGTCAGCCACCAACGCGTACATAAAGGGTTCCTTGAAGTTCAGGAAAGTGAAACCGTAGCGAATGGCACGACGCAGGATACGACGAATCACGTAACCGGCTCCCGTATTGGAAGGCAGCTGTCCGTCGGCGATGGCGAAGGTGACGGCACGAAGGTGGTCAGCCACCACGCGCAGAGCCACATCCACATCGTGTTTCTCACCGTACTTCACGCCAGCATTCTGTGCAATCTTTTG
The DNA here is from genome assembly GCA_900316305.1 of uncultured Bacteroidales bacterium. Lineage (GTDB taxonomy): Bacteria > Bacteroidota > Bacteroidia > Bacteroidales > WCHB1-69 > F23-D06. Next base: position 31,798 of record ONCM01000005.1, read on the forward strand.
GATAATCGGCTGGAAAACATCCGTGTCGTAATTGGATTTCTTGTTCTGAACCGCCATGCAAAGACGCTCGAAGCCCATACCCGTATCCACATGCTTAGCCGCCAGCGGGTGCAACTCGCCGGAAACCACACGGTTAAACTGCATAAACACGAGATTCCAGATTTCGATAACCAACGGATTGTCCTTGTTCACCAGCTCGGCACCGGGAACCTTGGCACGTTCCTCTTCATCGCGGAGGTCGATATGGATTTCGGAGCAGGGACCGCACGGACCGGTGTCGCCCATCTCCCAGAAGTTGTCTTTCTTGTTGCCCCTCAGGATGCGATCTTCAGGCAGGAATGCTTTCCAAAAATCGTATGCTTCCTGATCGAAAGCGGTACCGTCTTTCTCGTCGCCAGCGAAAACCGTGGCATAGAGACGGGATTTGTCGAGCTTCATCACCTCGGTGAGGAACTCCCACGCGTAGGCGATGGCCTCTTTCTTGAAATAGTCGCCGAACGACCAGTTTCCGAGCATCTCGAACATGGTGTGGTGGTAGGTGTCGCGACCGACCTCCTCCAGATCGTTATGCTTACCCGAAACGCGCAGACACTTCTGCGAATCGGCCACGCGCGGGTACTCACGGGCAACATTGCCGAGGAAAATATCCTTAAACTGGTTCATACCGGCATTCGTGAACATCAATGTCGGGTCATTCTTCACCACCATCGGAGCGGAAGGCACGATATGGTGGTCTTTGGACTTGAAAAAGTCCAGAAAAGCGGTTCTTATTTCGTTAGATGTCATACTCGTAAAAATTAAGCGGCAAAAGTACAAATTTTTTCACAAAATTTTTTACCTTTGCCGTTCGATTTTGAACGATTCCGAAAATATGGGAAAACTGAAGAAATTATTACCCGATATTCTCAAGACCATCCTTTTCGTGGGATTGGGAGTACTCTTTATATGGCTATCTGTCAAAGATTTAAGCAAAGAGGACATCCAGATGATATTCTCCTCTATGGCGTTGGTTAACAACCCGCGCGGATGGTTTTTCATCGGGTTGTCAGTGGCCGCCATCGTGGCGGCGGACCTCATCCGTGCCGCCCGTGCGGAACTCCTGCTCAAATCCATCCATTACAAACCGCGGTTCTCCATGATGTTCTATTCGGTGATGGTCTGCTATATCGCCAACCTTGCCCTACCCCGTCTCGGCGAGATTCTCCGCTGCACCTTCCTCCAACGCTACGAGAACATCCCCTTCCAAAAATCCCTCGGCACGGTCATCCTCGAACGCGCCGTCGATGTGGTCTGCTGGCTCTTCCTGCTCATCATCGCCATGCTGCTGAACAACGGTCTGATATCCCAACTTGTGGTAGATCAGAGCACTGGAACTACCTTACAGGAATGGTTTGCCCAAAAGGGGCTTAGCTACGTGGGCAACTACCTGCTGTACATCATTATCGCCATCATCGTGCTGATCGTGGTACTCGTCCGCGTCACGCGCAACTGGTGGCAGAAGAAACCCACACTCGTCAAGATTGCCGACTTCTTCAAAGGCATCTGGCGCGGTTTCGTCTCCATTAAGGATATTCCCAACCCGTGGCATTTCGTCTTCTGGACCGTCGCCATGTGGATCAGCTACTTCCTTGGGGTCTATTTCTTCTTCCACTCCCTACCCTATCTGCAAGATATCGGACCCGGCGCAGCCTTCTCCGTGTTAGTCTTCGGCACCATCGCCTTCATCATCTCCCAAGGCGGCTTGGGCGCCTACCCGCTCATCACCGCTGGCATCGTCATGCTTTACGGCATTCCTTACACACAAGGCTTGGCCGCCGGCTGGATTGGTTGGATCCTGCAAACTGCTGTTTCATTGGTATTTGGACTCGCCTCCTTAATTGTGACCTCCTTCTACAAACGTCACGATGCATCGATAATTCCCGATCAAAATGAGCAAGCCTGACCTCCATATCGAACAGAAAATCGTCTCGCGGGACTATTTCCGCGAACACGCCCTTAAACTGCACCAGCAGAAGATTGTCTTTACGAATGGTTGTTTTGATGTGCTGCACTTCGGGCATGTGCATTATCTGCTGGAAGCCAGAAAGTTGGGAGATATTTTAGTCATCGGGTTAAACAGCGATGATTCGGTACGAAGACTGAAAGGACCGTCACGGCCGATCAACAGCGAAAAAGAACGGGCCTTCGTGTTGGCGGCACTTGCCTGTGTCGATTATGTGACACTGTTTGAGGAAGATACGCCCGAAGAACTCATAAAAGTAGTGAAACCCGATGTGCTCGTGAAAGGCGGCGACTACGCCCTCGACCAGATTGTGGGCGCGGATTTCGTGAAAGCCAACGGCGGCACAGTCACCACCATCCCCTTTGTGGAAGGATTTTCCTCCACTCAGATTATCGAACAATTAAAAACCAAATAATGAAGAAGTTAACCATTATCCTACTGTCATTCTTCGCCACCACCCTGATGGCGCAAAACCCGGATGTCACCGCTTATTCCCAGAACATCGCGCTGGCGGACGCACAGAGCGTCCGATTTGACATTCCTAGACAGATCGCTTCTTATCCCCTTATATCAGAAACTTACGAAATTCCCGCATACAGTCTATATCAAAAGTATTGGGACACGACGCATCTGAGAAGCACGATTCTGGAGATTCCTTTCTCCAATGACCGGCTGATGCTGATGCTGGTGCAGGATGCCAACAACCCGTTTGTGATGCCTTGTCAGTTCGAGAAAATCCGCACTGCGTACGGCGAAACCAAGAACGGCGGATTTCACCCCGGCATCGACTTGAAAACCGAACCGCAAACACTCGTCAAGAGCTGTTTCGATGGCGTGGTGCGCATGGCCAACAGCTACGGCGACTACGGCGTTACCGTGGTGGTGCGCCATTACAACGGCCTGGAAACCGTCTATGCCCACCTCGACAAAGTGTGTGTGAAACCCAACCAGATCGTCAAGGCAGGACAGGTGATCGGGCAGACCGGCACTACCGGCAACACCAAAGAGTGCATTCTGCACTTCGAAACCCGCTTCCTGAACGAGTATTTCGACCCCGAGCTGGTCATCGATTTTGAAGAAGAGGACGTGCTGCAAAACAACATGGCGTTGATGTCACGCGACTTCATCATCCTGCCGATCAACGAGGTAGGGAGTTGGAAACCTTCTGCACCCAAGCCTTCTGCCGCTGCGCCATCCATCAAACCAGAAGTGGCTCAACAACCGAAACAGGAAGCGAAAACAGAGCCCAAGCAGGAGATAAAAACGCCTGTTCAGGAAAGTACAGCTGATTTGGACGCGATGTCTCCAGAGAATTCAGGTACACCCACTCCACAACCCCAAGCCCAGCCGAAACCTCAACCTCAGCCTGAATCAACTGAGGCCGTCTATCACACAGTCGCTGCTGGCGAGAATCTCTATCGCATCTCCGTGAAATACAACACCACCGTCGATAAAATCCTCAAACTCAACAATCTAAAGAACGCAGATAAAATTATCGAAGGGCAAAAGATTCGGGTGAGATAACTCTGTAGAGACGTTTCATGAAACGTCTCTACAATGGGAAAACAAGAAATAATCACGAAATTAGGATTCCGTGGAGCCGCCATAATATGACGGCTCTACTCTTCTTTAAACGCAAAGATGAACGCTACAGCGACGACCAGCGCATAACCCGCAAACACGAACCATGCGTTCGACCAGCCCTGCATGATGGCGGTCGGCTCAGCATGATGTCTTAATGGATTGAAAACAAAATGGTTAAGTACCGCTTGAGCACCGAATGTGCCGATAGTGGCACCAATGCCGTTGGTCATCAGCATAAACAGCCCTTGTGCCGATGAGCGGATAGAAGCATCCGTCTGCTGATCGACAAACAGCGAGCCGCTGATGTTGAAGAAGTCGAATGCGACACCATAGACGATGCAGGAGAGGATGAACAACCACACGCCAGGTCCCGGGTTGCCCAAACCGAAGAATGCGAAACGCAACACCCAGGCAAACATGGCGATCAGCATCACCTTCTTAATGCCAAATTTCTTCAAGCAGAAGGGAATCAACAAGATACACAACGTTTCGGAGATTTGAGAAAGGGAAATCAGCATATTGGCATGCTTCACCCCAAAGGTGTCTGCATATTCAGGGATATGGCCAAAGCTATGCAAAAACGGGTTGGCGAAACCGTTTGTAATCTGTAACGAAACGCCCAAAAGCATAGAGAAGATGAAGAACACCGCCATCTTTCTCTGTTTGAAAAGCGTGAACGCCCGCAGACCGAACATATCCACCACTGATGTAACCTTGCCGTCGTTGTTGCTATGGCATGCCGGCAACGTGAACGCATAGAGACCCAATGCAAGCCCGATGCCGCCGCTCATCACGAACTGCGACGCCGTGTGCTGGAAACCCAACAAATCAACACACCACATGGAGATGATGAAACCGATGGTGCCGAACACACGAATCGGCGGGAAATGTTTCACACGATCAAGTCCAGCCTCTTCCAATGCGTAGTAGGCCACCGAGTTGGAAAGCGCAATAGTGGGCATATAGAACGCCACACCGATGGTATAAAGCGTGAACAGCGGTCCAAACTGCACCGCGTCACCTGCCCCCAATCCATACAATCCAGCACAGATCATCGCCGCACCGGAAATCAAATGACTGATACCCAACATCTTCTGTGCTTGAATCCATCGGTCAGCAACAATACCGATGATTGCGGGCATAAAAATGGAGACAATGCCCTGTATCGAATAGAAAATGCCGATTTGACGGCCCAATCCGTGCGTATGCAGATAGGTGCCCATGCAGGTCAGATATGCCCCCCAGATGGCAAACTGGAGGAAATTCATCAGAATAAGTCTGGCTTTTATGTTCATAATGTTCAATTTAGTTTCACGTTTCAAGTTTCAGGTCAACGGTCTATTTCACCTTAAAATCAAATAAGCACTCATCCTCCAGATAGCCCTGAAGGTGGTCATTAATGTGCACCGGCCCCACGCCTACGGGCGTTCCCGTGAACAGGATGTCGCCCATCTTCAAGGTCATGAAGCGGGAAACGTAGGAAATGAGCGTATCGATGGAGAAGAGCATCTCCTTGGTGTGGCCGGCCTGCACTTTCTCGCCATTCAGCAGCAAGTGGAAGTGGAGGTCCTGCACGTCCGCAAAACGGGTTTTGGGGACAAACTTGCCGACCACCGCCGATCCGTCGAAGGCTTTGGCAATCTCCCACGGTTCTCCGTCGGCCATGCACTTGCGCTGGAGGTCGCGGGCGGTGAAATCCACGCCCAATCCAATCTCATCATAGTACTTATGGGCAAACTTTTGGTCAATGCACTTTCCCAACCGATTGATTTTCACGATAACCTCGGTTTCATAGTGCACCTCCTCCGAAAAATCCGGCAGGAAAAACGGACGGTTGCATCGGGTGATGGCAGATTCCGGTTTCAGGAAGAAAACCGGCTGCTTCGGCACCGAATGTTGCAGTTCCGCCGCATGAGCCGCATAATTACGACCAATACAGATAAACTTCATAATGATTAGAAGAAGTTGATATTGAGAGCTATTTCCACACAGCCTAAATTGGCGCGCTGGTCCAGCTTGCTCAAACTGTTCTGAGCCTTGCCTTTGCCTTTGAAATAGTTAGTGAACGACTGCACATAGTTGACCATAACACCCGCACGCATGGTAGGGGTCACCGAATATTCGAACCCGACACCCAAAATGAATGCCTCCTTAAACAGGGCCGTTTCGTCAGAAACTTGTTTTTCACGAGACCAAAGCTCGGTACCAAAGGTATAACTGTCCGTATTCGTTGAATATAAGTTAAAACTGTGCATCAGACCCGCATTTCCGCAAACATAGAAGTTGTTGATCGAATTGGTCTTCATCGTAATCATCGTCGGAATGGTGAGATAGATGGAACGGTAGGTGCGCTGTGTGAGAATACCGGCGGCGTGGGTTGGCGACTCAAAATCAATCGGAATATTGATATTGTCTAAAAACTGCATTTTACCACCAGCATGTTCTCCAAAAATACCCGTAGAAAAGTAGAAATTCTTCTTTTCTGTCAGATTGACATTGAGATTAACACCATAGCGCATGCCCATGATGACCCCATTGTTTTCGTAGCCTTCCGTATGCGGATACATCCACGAAATAGTCGGAGCAAATGTCACCCCGAAATTGAGGCGGGAACCAAATCCGGGATCTTTGTTGTAAGTAGAAGACATTTTTCCGTAAGAAGAAACAGGATCTTGCGCATACATGACGGTTATACCTGCCACAATCATCAACACGGTTAACAAAATCTTTTTCATAATATGTTCTTTTATAATATTCCAAACAACGTTAAAATCGTCGGCAAAAATACAATTTTTCTTTGCCCTGTCAGGGCTGCTTAAAGACAACACTAATTATTTTTGTAGCCTCTCCATTTTTCGATTACGGCCGCGAAGTCTTCAGGCAATTCCGACTCAAACAAGATATTCTTGCCCGTAATGGGATGTTTGAAACCCAGCGACTTGGCGTGCAAAGCTTGACGTGGCATAAGGTTGAAACAGTTACGGATGAACTGCTGGTATTTGGTAAAGGTGGTGCCTTTGAGAATGCGATTGCCGCCGTATGCCTCATCGTTGAAGAGCGGGTGCCCGATATGCTGCATGTGGACACGAATCTGGTGCGTGCGGCCGGTTTCCAACTGACACTCTACCAGCGTCACATACCCAAAACGCTCCACTACTTTCCAATGCGTGACTGCGTGCTTGCCTTGGTCGCTGCCTTCAGGGAAGACGGTCATCACCATGCGATCCTTGGGGTTGCGCCCCACATTGCCCACAATCGTACCGGAATCCTCCTCCATGTCGCCCCAGACCAAGGCCCAGTACTTGCGTTCCAAATCGTGATCGAAGAAAGTCTTGGCCAAGCGCATCTGCGCCAGCTCGTTCTTGGTCACTGCGAGCAGTCCGGAGGTGTTCTTGTCGATACGATGCACCAACAACGGCTTCATCGGGGAGCCGTCCTCCAATTTCTGATCCTGCAGATAGTAGTACAGCGCATTGACCAGCGTGCCGGTATAGTTTCCGTAAGCCGGATGCACCACCATGCCCGCCTCCTTGTTGACAATCAGCAAGTCATTATCCTCATAAACGATGTTCAGCGGGATATTTTCGGGCAAAATCTCCGTGTCGTTGGGCGGATTCGGCATCAAAACCGAGATGGTGTCGCCAGGACGCACCTTGTAGTTCTGCTTCACGGGTTTGCCGTTCACCAGAATACAATCCGCCTTCGCCGCCTGCTGCACTTTGTTGCGCGACGTGTTGGCTATCAGGTTGAAAAGGTATTTGTCGATGCGGAGCATCTCCGTCCCCGCCGTCACCTCAAACCGAAAATGTTCGTATAATTCGTCGTTGGCCGTTGGCTGTTGGCTATTGGCTGTTGGCATTTGGTCCGTCATAAGTTACCTATTGCATGCTTTGCAGATAATTTTCTTCGCGGCTTCGTTCTCCAAGATACAGGACGGCAATTTATCGACAAGACCGCACAAACGAGGGGCGTTCTTATCGGCTCCTAACTGCACTGCTTTGGTGAAAAGTCCGCTCAAGTAGGTCTCCTCACGGTGCGCCGCCAAGGAGATATAGGAGAAAATGAAGTCCTCGGAAATCGTCGGGTCATCGAGGAACGGGGTCATCAGAGAGAGGGAATAGGTGTATTCGTTACGTTTGTTGAAGTAGGAAGCCAACTTGAAGGCGTTCTTCCAGCTATCCATTTTCTCATTGCGTATCTCCTTGATTTTGAGATATGTGTTGGTAAGCAATGCGGTGGTTTCCGTATTGGCCGGCATCGTATCCAAGTAGTTAATCACCTTGAACTGGTATTCGAGGTTCATGCTGTTCACGCGATCCTTGGGGACAGCAGGAATGCTGTAGAGCCGGTCAATGGAGGCCTGCGTCTTGGCGATGTCGGGGATGCTGTTGATCTTGGCAGCCATCACGTCGCACAAGGTGGTGTTGAACAGCAGCAACTGGTTGGCTGTGTTCAGATTGTAAATCTTCGTCATCTGCTCGACCATGACCGGGGTGAGCTTGGAACTCTTGTAATACTGCGCATATAACTTGTTGTTCAACAGCGTCTGATACTCTTTCTTGAACGGAATATTCATCTTCTCCAAAGAAGAAGAGGAGAATTTGCCGTTTTCGACTTGTTTCAGGATGTAATTTTCAACAGACATGGCGAAACCAATCTGTTTCGGATCTTTGACAGCGTTGTTGAATTTCCAAAGGGCGAAAGTCTCTTCCGCGGTTGGGGAGTCTGCATAGTAGGTCACCATCTGACGGAGTTCCATCGTGCGCAACGGTGCCAGATAGGCGGAATCCAACTCCTTGGCAGCATAGCGGTTATACAGGCGCAACTCCTTGGCAGCCTCTTCCAACGTCTTGAAACTCAAATCGTAATATTCAGGATGTTGGGTAATCTTCTCTTTGAATTCGTCCCAGCAATAGTCATAAACCAACTGGATTTCCATGCCGGGAAAATAGCGTTGCAGGTCTTTCTTGATGGCATTGGCACGCTTCTCCTGGATGGTCTTGTAAGACGGATCCTGATAGTAGTCGGGAGAGATGTGGGAGATGAGCTCCACGCTGGTGACTTTATACGGCGGCAGATCAGGGTCTTTCACGTCAAGGTTGAAGTTGGCGGCTGTGTAGTCGGTTTTCTTGGCATCATAGACAAACGCTGTGCTGACCTTGCCGTCTTCTGGGGAAATCGTCCATTCGCCGGTACTCTTAACCCCGTTCATGTCTTTCACAAAGTTGATTTTTTCGGTATAATCCGCCCCTTTGCTCTCAATGCTCTTGCCAATCACGGTGCGACAGACGCGGTTGCCCTCTTTCAGCACCAAGACATACAGTTCCAGATTCTTGTTACCATCCACCTCGGCCGGCAGATCGCCGATTTTGGCAATGAGCTTACCCGATTTGAGGTTGGCGTTCTCGTTGAGGGTCATCAGCTTCTCAAACGTGATCGGCTTGGTCACCACCCCACGGTGATAGAGGTCATAATCTACTTGATGGTTGTCGCATTCATACTGTCCCTCTTGGATAATATCGATAGCGATGGCGTCGCCCTCCTTACCGATAAGACGTTTCAACTCCTTGTAATTGTCACAGTTAAGGTAGATTTCACCATTTTTGTTGACGGTGACATACTCGGACAGCGCCTCCAGACCCGGTTCCGTCGCGCACTTCTTGCACACCTTCTCGTCGTAGCCTTTCAAACCGGCCTGTCCCTTCGTGTAAGGAAGATCTTTAGCCCCGAAATCGGCTTTATAGCGGTTGAACGTACGGTCGTTGCCCAGCACGAGGGAGATATACATGCTTTTCATCGCCACGTCAGTATTGTAGCCGAAACCCATGTAAGTGTATTGCTCGTTGAGCATCACGTCGGCCGTTTTCACGTTCTTGAGGATGGACTGCACGAGTGCGAGACAAAGGTCATAGTACGTATATTCCGTCTCGCCCATATAAGCTTTCGCCTTGGCCACCAACTCGTCACCGTTGCCCGCCATCCCATATTTGCGCAAGCGGAAATAGGTGGTCTTGTATGGGGCGTTGTTCTCCAAGGTCTTCTCATCCTTAGAAGCCTGATAATCAGCTTGGAACTGTGCTGTTGAATCCAAAGCGACATCATGCTTGAATTTCGGGAGATAGCGGTATTCGGCACGCGCGAGATCCACCATGTCCGTGAAACACTGGTACAGGGTTTTCTCGTCGTAATTGTTCGGCGCAAAATTCCGCGCATATTTGGCATTTTCTTTCAATGCGGAGGGATCAAACCCGCTGTATTGATTTTCAGTTTGAGCGTAAGATAAAACACTGAAAAACAACACCATAGAAAAAATCGAGAGTGTAGATTTTATATTCATAGATGACAATTTTATTAATTCGAATTTGATTTAGCAAATGTACAATATTTTTAAAAGCAACAAGCTCGGTTAATTATTTTTAATATTAATCATGTAACTGCACACCGCGTAACCGCGCAACCCAAAAAAAATGTATTTTTGCAAGTTTTTTCAAAAAATCTATAAAATGCAGAATATCAGGAATATCGCCATCATCGCACACGTTGACCACGGCAAAACTACCCTCGTGGACAGAATTTTATACCAATCCCATCTCTTCCGCGAGAACCAACAAGTACAGGATTTAGTGCTGGATAACAACGATTTGGAGCGTGAGCGCGGTATCACTATTTTGTCCAAGAATGTTTCAGTAAGATATAAAGGTGTCAAAATCAACGTGATAGACACTCCAGGCCACAGTGACTTTGGCGGCGAAGTGGAGCGTGTGCTCAACATGGCCGACGGCGTGCTCCTCGTGGTCGATGCCTTCGAAGGACCCATGCCGCAGACCCGCTTCGTGACCCAGAAGGCCATCGAACTCGGCCTCAAACCCATCGTGGTCATCAACAAGGTCGATAAGCCCAACTGCCATCCCGACCTCGCGCAAGAGGCCGTCTTCGAACTCATGTTCAACCTCGGCGCAAGCGACGAACAACTGGATTTCCCGACGGTTTACGGCTCTGCCAAGAACGGCTGGATGGGTCCCGACTGGAACAACCCCACGACCGACATTTCCTACCTCCTCGACACCATCATCGAGCATATCCCCGCCCCGAAAGTGGAGCCCGGCAACCTGCAGATGATGATCTCCTCCCTCGACTACTCCTCCTACGTGGGACGTATCGCCGTGGGTCGTGTGAAACGCGGCACCATCCAATGGGGACAGAATGTCTCGCTGGTGAAACGCGACGGTTCCGTGCAAACTTCCAAAATCAAGGAACTCTATGTGTTTGAGGGACTTGGCAAAGAAAAATACAAAGAGCCTGTACAGGCTGGCGAAATTTGCGCCCTGCTCGGCCTCGACGACTTCGAAATTGGTGACACCGTGGCGGATTTCGAGAATCCTGAACAGCTGCCGCCCATCAAGGTGGATGAGCCGACCATGAGTATGCTCTTCACCATCAACAACTCCCCGTTCTTCGGAAAAGAGGGCAAATACGTCACTTCCAGACACTTGCGCGACCGTCTTTTCGCCGAATTGGAGAAAAATCTGGCCATGCGCATCGAGGAGACCGACTCTCCCGACCGTCTGAACGTCTTCGGACGCGGCATCCTGCACCTCTCCATCCTCATTGAGACGATGCGCCGTGAGGGTTACGAGCTGCAAGTAGGTCAGCCTCAGGTGATTATCAAAGAGATTGACGGTCAGAAATGCGAGCCTGTGGAGCAACTCACCGTGCTGGTGCCCGAGGAGATGTCGAGCCGAGTCATCGACTATGTCTCCAGAAGAAAGGGCGAGCTCATGTCGATGGACACCGTCAACGACCGTGTGCACCTCAACTTCACGATTCCGTCCCGCGGTCTGATCGGGTTGACCAACCAGCTGCTGACAGCTACGGAGGGCGAAGCCATCATCTCGCACCGTTTCATCGAATTCCAACCCTGGAAGGGCGAAATCGCGGGCCGTCACGCCGGTTCTCTCATCGCTATGGAAACGGGTCAAGCATACGCCTACTCGTTGAACAAACTGCAAGACCGCGGCCGCTTCTTCATCGAACCCAACGACCAGGTCTATGCCGGACAAATCATCGGCGAGCACATCCGTCAGGGAGATTTGGTGATTAACGTCTGCAAGTCCAAGAAGCTGTCCAACATGCGTGCCGCCGGTTCTGACGAGAAGCTGGTGCTCGCGCCCGCCATCAAGTATTCGCTGGAGCAGTACATGGAGTTCATCGCCAAGGACGAATATCTGGAAATCACTCCGCAGAGTCTGCGTGTGCGCAAGATCATCCTCGACGAGACCGAGCGCAAGCGCGCCGAAAAACGGACATCCGACAACTAATATTATTGTATTATCCCATCAATCATGCAGAAAGAGGTCTTTTTCGAGCACCTTTGCGAGGAATTGCGCCAGAACCGGGGGCTATATCCTTACTACAAGCTGACGGACGGGTCGCCTTCGCGCCAGCAGTTCCGCAAGTCCTACTTCATTCAGCGGCTAGACTATCTCGACCGCCACGTTGACCTCGAAAAGCATCCGAAAATCTGGGACTGCGGCTGCGGTTACGGCACCACGGGCTTCTATTTCGCCATGAAGGGACAGCCCGTCTTCGGCACCACGTTGGAGTACTATCCCGAACAGTGGGAAGCCCGCCGCCAGTACTGGAGTCAGTTCGGCGACTCCTCCCTCTGCACCTTCCAATACGCCAACCTTTTCGACCAGGAGTTGGAGGAGAACAGCTTCGACTACATCATCCTGCAAGACACGCTCCACCATATTGAACCCCTCGACGAAGCGTTGAAAATCTTCCACAAGGTGCTGAAACCGGACGGAAAACTGATTCTCATTGAAGAAAACGGCGGCTGTTGGGTGAAAAGCGCAATGCTTTTTGTCCAGCGCGGCAACAAACGGGTCATCTCCATGTACGACGAGACCCTCCAAAAAGAGGTCCTGATGGGCAACGAGAACATCCGTCCCGAAAAACTTTGGCGTAAGCACTTCGAAAAAGCAGACTTCGTGATGGACGAAAACAGCCTCCAATACATCCGTTTCCTGCCTTCCTATCGTTTCAACGAAGATAATCTGCAAAAAAACATCGAAAAAGAGCAGCGCATTTGGAAAAAAAATGCATTTTTGCGCCGCCATGCCTTCTGGGGAATTAATATGGTGTTTAGTAAGAGGATGAGATAATTCCAAGAGGGCTGAAGGCCCGACACGTGTTAACCTAGGGTGAAGCGAAGCGGAGCCCTAGGGTATATGAATGACAAAAAATTCATCATTATGAACGAAAATATCGAACAACAAAACAACAAACCCGAAACCCGTTCACGCAAGTTCTGGCGCGTAGTGCTGGGTTCCATGGTGGGCTTCGTGCTCGCCTCCATCATCACCTCCATCCTGGGCATCCTCATGTTTCTGGGGATGATTGCTTCTTTCGAGAAGATGGGCTCATCCAACTCCACCACCACCGTCAAGGACAACAGCGTCCTGGTGCTGGACCTCTCCTCTTCCATTGAGGAGCGTGCGGTGGAAATGCCCTTCGATTTCGGAGGTTATTCAACGCAAAGTCTGGGTCTGGACAAGATCCTGGCCGCCATCGAACATGCGGCTTCTGATCCGAAAATCAAAGGTATCTATCTGAAATCCCAAACCGTGGGTGGAGCTCCGGCTACCAACAAGGCCATCCGCGACGCGTTGATGGAGTTCAAGAAATCTTCCGGAAAATTCATCTACGCCTATAGCGACATTTACACCCAAAACGGCTACTATATGGCTTCTGTGGCGGACAAAGTGTTGCTGAACCCCTCCGGAGACCTCGCCTTGAGAGGTTACGCTTTCCAGGTGATGTTCTACAAGAACCTGCTTGACAAAATGGATATAGATGTGCAGATTTTCCGTCACGGACAGTTCAAAAGCGCTGTGGAGCCTTACTTCCTCGACAAAATGAGCGACGCCAACCGCGAACAAATGTCCACCTTGGCCAACTCCCTCTGGACCGTCTTCTTGCAGGACGTTTCCAAATCACGCAAAATCCCGGCAGAAGAGCTGAATAACATCGCCGACAACCTGCTCTGCTCCTCCCCGAACGAAGCCCTCAACCTGAAACTGGTTGACAAGCTGGCCTACGCGGATGAGGCGGAGAAGATGATCAAAGAGAAAATGAATCTGGGCACCGACGACAAGCCCAACTACGTTTCCGTCAACAGTTACGCAAAAAGTATCGCCAAAAAGAACGAAAGCGGCACCAAAGTGGCGGTTTTCTATGCCTTTGGCGAAATTAAAGACGGTAAAAACGACAGCGGTATCTATTCGGAAACCTTCATCAAAGAGTTCAGAAAAGTATATAAAGACAAAGACGTGAAAGCCATCGTGTTGCGTGTCAATTCTCCTGGTGGCAGCGCGTTAGCCTCTGAAAACATCTGGCACGAGATTGAAAAAGCCAAAGCTGAAGGCAAGAAGGTGGTGGTCTCCATGGGCGACTACGCGGCTTCCGGCGGTTACTACATTTCCTGCAACGCCGACTACATCATTGCGGAGCCCAACACCATCACCGGCTCCATCGGCGTCTTCGGCATGGTACCCTCTGCACAGAAATTCCTCAAGAACAAGATCGGCATCACCATGGATGAAGTCGAAACCAACAAACATTCCGCCCCCGGCGGCCTCTATGCGCCCATGGACGAACTGGAGAGCGAGAGAATGCAGGCTTCTGTGGAGGACATTTACGCCACCTTCACGAAACGTGTGGCTGACGGCCGTCATCTCCGCATAAGCTATGTGGACAGCATCGGACAGGGCCGTGTGTGGGCCGGCAGTGACGCCCTCAACCTCGGTCTGGTCGATGAGCTCGGCTCCCTCGACAAGGCCATCAAGAAAGCGGCTGCGTTGGCGCAACTTAGCGACTACAAAATCTGCCGTTATCCAGAGCAGAAAGATTGGTTCTCCACACTCTTCTCCATGAAAGACGACGCTGTGGATGCTGCCGTGCGCCAGAAAATGGGACCTTTCTACAACCTCTTCAACGAAATGAATCAAGTGTTGGAATGCGAAGGGGTTCAGGCCCGTATGCCGATGAGCATCATCATTCAATAATATCCACTCAATCTCTACATTATGTCTTCTGAATTCCTCACCTCCGCCTTCAGCATCTATCTATGGGTAATGATTGGTGTTGCCATAATTGTCTTTTTCGCCCTCTACCACATCAAGGCGGGATATGGCATGTTCGTATCCGACAAATGGGGCAAAACCATCAACAACAAAGTCGCTTGGTTCCTGATGGAGTTCCCCATCTTCCTCGCCATGATCATCATTTGGCTGCTTTCGCCGCACCGTTTCGACATCGTGCCGATGGTGTTTCTGCTGATTTTCGAAATCCACTATTTCCAGCGGTCCATCATCTTCCCTTGGCTCATGAAGGGAAAGACCAGCCGTATGTCACTGAGTGTCATGTTTTGCGGTATCGTCTTCAACATCCTGAACGCCATGATGCAGGGCTACTGGATCTTCTTTGAATCCTACAACCAAGACTATCACGCTTTCGGACTTTCCTATACGGATATTGCCTGGCTTTGGTCGCCGTGGTTCATCATCGGCACCATCCTTTTCTTCATCGGCTTTTACGTCAACCTGCGTTCGGACTACATCATCCGGCATCTGCGCAAAAGCGACGAAGACACCAAACACTATCTGCCGGAAGGCTTTATGTTTGAATACGTTACGAGCGCCAACTATTTAGGCGAACTGACGGAATGGTTAGGATTCGCCATCCTCACCTGGTCCATGTCCGGACTGGTGTTCTTCATCTGGACCTTCGCCAATCTGGTACCGCGCGCCGACGCCATCTACAAGCGCTACCGCACGGAATTCGCCGAGATTATGGATAGAAAGAAACTGAAGCGGGTGTTCCCGTTCATCTACTGACCGAACATCGCGGACTCCACGAGTTCGCAGATAATATGACCAATCATGATGTGGCTTTCTTGGATACGGGGCGTATCCTTGGAGGCCACATTCAGTAAGATGTCGGCCAGATATTTCATCGTGCCGCCTGTCTCGCCGGTCATGGCAATGACCTTCACGCCCATCTCCTTGGCCGCCTCAAAAGCCAAGAGGATGTTTTTGGAATTGCCGGAGGTGGAGATGCCCACGATAACGTCGCCGGCTTTGGCGGTACCGCGCAAGAGTCGCGAGAAGATGTGGTCATAACCGTAGTCGTTGCCCACGGCGGTGAGGTAGGAGGTGTTGCAGTGGAGGGCTTCAGCGTTGAGCGGTGGCCGGTCGAAGTAGAAGCGGCCGGAGAGCTCCGCAGCGAGGTGCTGTGCATCGGCCGCACTGCCGCCATTGCCGCAAAAGTGGATCTTGCCGCCATTGCGCAGCGAATCGACCATCATCGCCGCCGCCTGCTGGATGCGGGCGAGGAATTCAGGGTTATTCAAAATCGCCTGCTTCACGGCGATGGATTGTTCGATGGATT
Source organism: uncultured Bacteroidales bacterium (assembly GCA_900316305.1). GTDB lineage: Bacteria > Bacteroidota > Bacteroidia > Bacteroidales > WCHB1-69 > F23-D06. The sequence continues at coordinate 47,837 of ONCM01000005.1, forward strand.
GGGATATACGGGGATTCATTATAAGCAATTTTTTGAAAACGGCGCGAAAATACGAATTTTCGGGATATGTCCTGAGAATGATGATTTTCACAATTAAACAATCAAACGGCCCAACCGTTCCTTTATCATTGTTCTATACTCCATTTTCATCTCCTGAGGGAGAAAAGAACGCTCAATCCAATCATACCAAGATTTTTCCGCTGCATGGAATTTTTTCAGCATGTTTTGGATTACTTTTTCATCCAAACCACTGTTAATCATGGCATTCCTAAAATCTTGAAACTTGATTTTCTTCTTTCGGGCATTGAGTGTTAATGCCAGCTCTTCCGTGTCGGAGGGCATTACCAAAAGCGTGTTTAACAAATCATACGCAGGGGCAAGTTGATAATTATCCGGAATTGGGCTGTACATCGAAAAATTCTTCAGATGCATGTCGCTGTTTCCTGTAATCCATGAAAACAGGACGATTTCCCAAAATCGTTCAAGGTCGAGTTTGGGAGCGGAAGAATAGTGCAGAATCAGTTTGGCAACCTGTTCGTACGACCCTCTATATTTGTTCTCTGTCAGCTTTTCCGAGAGTTGACACATATCCTCCATCGGAAGTTTTGCCCCTTTCGCCGTTCTGTCCACCCTTCGTGTCAAATAGCATAACTTACCGTCCGAAAATCGTACAAGGATATGCGGAACAACTTGGATTTTAACCACTTCGGCCAGATGCATCGTCAAATCCTCCAATTCAGGTAAATAAGGATAAAGCTCCGTTTGAGGTTTGAGAATGAAACGTCCCCACAATCCGACAATGGTAAATCGGGACTCATGTTGCAGCTTTTCGATGTCCATGGACAGTTTCGCCTGCACACCCGTCACGGCCGTCTGACTGCGCACCACTTCTTTGGCTAGCTCCTTGATTTCCGTATGACGATACGGGAATCCCGGAACGGTGGTCGTGCCGAAGAAGCGTTTCGCGCACTGGGGATGGTATTCCATCATTCCCTCATCCAATTCTTGATAACAACACAAACACTTTGCCATAAATTACTGATTTTCAAGGTTAGTAATATCTACAATGCTCACTGCGCCGATACAGTCTTTACAGCAAGCAAGCAATAGCGACATTCGATCACGAGGATTGATTTTCCAGTTGGCTTGGGCGATGTCTAACAGCCACCCTTCGGGAATAAGCCCATCAAAAAATGGAAACAGGACGTTGCTTGTGTAGGGTTTTGACTGCACCGGTATCGTCAAACTGATGGGAGTTCCGTTCTCTGCAACATACGATTCAGTATAGGCGAACGTATAACCGTTTTCGTCCTCCGTTAGAATCCCCGCCAATGTATCCAGAAAATAGACTTCTGCCTGCTTCATAGCTCACCCCTTTCCTTTCTGACTGGCCCTAATTCCGCGCCAAACATATCCAGTACTATGTTCACCTTGTCCATCCGCAGTGTGGGTTTCCCTTGTTCCAAATCGCGCACAAACCGAAGTCCAACCCCGGATTTCTCCGACAAATCCACCTGGGTCAGATGATACATTTTGCGCTGTTCTTTCACAAACTTCGACAGTTTTGTTTCGTTCATAATTATATGCTTTCGGGTATAAAACCGTTAAAAAACCTAATATTATACGCTATCGGGTATAAAATTATTGTAATTATCGAATTTATACCTTTTCGGGTGCAAAAATACAAAAAAATATGATACGCCAATAACGGCGCGAGTGACGGTGAAAAGCACACCATTCGAAATCCACTGCAAATTGCAGTATATTTCGAATGAACAATTTGGCTTGGCACCTTAGGAAAAAGTCAGTGTTAGATTATTCTTACCTTAGATTTAGAAATATGGTTTAGGGCACTAGTCTGAGTATCTTGACAGCAAACGCCTACCCTTCCGCCGAACAACTCCGAAGTAACACTGATGCAGGTCCGATGTAACACTGACATGGGGTTGTGATTCGCTGATTCAGGTCAAGTCGGATATTGGGCTTTCGCAATTGTCCTTGTTTTTTGTTCTTGTATTCTTGTTGACCAATTGCGGATAATACTATATGTTCCGATTGCCAAGTTGTTGAAGAAAAGAATTAAGAAAAACGAGATATTCTGACTCACAAGCGTTTGCTAAAAGTGGTAGGCAAGAGAAAATGCAGCTATACAACCTAATTGCAAACGGTTACTGGAAACTGGGTGTGGTTGAAGCACTCCGCAGAGGTGAATTGGTATTTGCCGTGCCTAATTTGGCAGAATATTTGTTGAACCAGTAATTGTGCGAGAACATTTAAGAAGTGAGTTGTTGGAAATCTACTGCAATTTGCAATATATTTCTAATGAACAATCTAGTTCGGATTTATTTTGAGTGATGCAAAAGACTCATTATCTTACATCGAAAAAATAGATGCATAATCCCTGTTATTTCAAAAAAATTGTACTTTTGCAGTTTGTTTAATTATATTCGAATATCAATGGGCAAAAACGAAACGATTACCGTAACCTCCCCTTTACTCCCCTCCCTGGACGAGTTCATCCCGTATCTGCAACAGATTTGGGACAGCAAGTGGATTACCAACAATGGTCAGTTCCACAAGCAGTTGGAAGCCGCCCTTGCCGAATACCTCGGGGTGGAATTCGTGTCGTTGTTCACCAATGGCACGCTTCCGCTGATCACCGCTCTGCAGGCCTTGGGCATCAAGGGCGAGGTAATCACCACCCCCTACAGCTTTGTGGCCACCACCCATGCCCTGTGGTGGAACGGTATCAAGCCCGTTTTTGTAGATATTGACCCGAATACATGCAATCTGAATCCGGACAAGATTGAGGCGGCGATTACGGAGAAGACCACAGCCATCATGCCGGTGCATTGTTACGGCGTGCCATGCGACACGGAGCGAATTCAGACCATTGCTGACAAGCATGGCTTGAAAATCATCTACGATGCAGCGCATGCTTTTGGGGTCAGGGTAAACGGCGAAAGCATACTGAATGCGGGCGACATGGCCACGTTAAGTTTCCACGCCACCAAGGTCTTCAATACGGTGGAGGGTGGTGCGCTCGTCTGCCATGATGCGGAGACGAAGAAGCAGATCGACTTTCTGAAGAACTTCGGTTTTGCAGGGGAGACCTCAGTGGTAGCGCCAGGTATCAACAGCAAGATGGACGAAATCCGGGCGGCCTACGGCTTGCTCAACCTCCAGCAGGTGGACAAGGCCATTGAGGCGAGAAAGAAAGTGGCCGAATACTATCGTGCGGCACTCCGTCCCGTGAAAGGCGTGCGCGTGTTTGATGACATGCCGGGCGTGCGGCACAACTATTCGTACTTCCCCATCCTGATCAATGCGGAGGAGTACGGCATGACCCGTGATGAGCTGTACTTCAAGATGAGAGAACAGAATGTGCTGGGACGCAGATACTTCTACCCGCTTATCAGCACTTTTGACACCTATAAAAATTTGGAATCCTCCACTCCTGCCAACCTTCCGGTAGCCACCCGCATCGCCGACGAGGTGATCTGCCTTCCGATGTACTACGGTCTGACGGAAGAGGACTTGGAGAGGGTTGTGGGGTGTATTGTGAAATGATAATAAGATACGTTTATGAATATACAACGACAAAAGATGTTGGACATACTGCGTGAACTGAAGGAAGTACACGGAGTGTATGCCATAAAAGCGGAATTTGAGGCGGAAGGGGCAAGAAAAGACGAGTTGATCGGCTTGCGAGAACTGATTCTGAAAGCCGATCTGAACTTTGTCATCAAAATCGGTGGCTGTGAAGCTGTGCATGATATGGACCAGTGCAAGCTTTTAGGTGCCACCGGTGTGATGGCTCCCATGATTGAGACGCCCTTTGCCATGACCAAGTTCATTTCTGCCGCTAAGCGTGTTTATGGAGATGAAATATCTGATATAGAATGGATTATCAATGCAGAGACTAAAACATGTTTGGCCAATTATCCGGATATTGTCCAAACGGGCAAAGACTTTTTGAAGACCGTCACGGTCGGCAGGAGTGACCTTTCCGCATCCATGGGTATTCAGAAGAAAGATATTGAGACCCAACCTGTTTTCGATGCAACCCACCAATTGCTGACCCTGTCGCGGGCGGCGGGTTTCACCACGAATTTCGGTGGCAACATCGGAATAGAGAGCATCCCGTTCATCATCCGGATGAGCGATGTAGCAGACCGTTTCGAAACACGTAAGGTGGTCATCCGGATGAACACTGACGAGCGGAAACTCAAACAAGCTATTGCCAAGGCGTTGGAGTTCGAGTTGATGTATCTGCTCAACAAAAGTGCCTGTTACGGGGCCATGGCCAATGAGGATGCGCAGCGAATCACTCGTATGCGAAACCAGATACAATCAGCTTTGTAGGATATGAAGAAGGTCGTCACATTTGGGGAAATCATGCTGAAGCTTTCCACGTTGGACCACCAGCGTTTCATACAGGCAAGTCAGATGAATGTGGAATATGCCGGGGCTGAGGCTAACGTCGCCGTCTCTTTGGCGAACTTCGGCCTCCCTGTCTCGTATGTAACAAAGGTTCCTGAAAATGACTTCGGGCAAGCCGCCTGCAACACGTTGAAAGCCTACGGAGTGGACACAAACTTCGTGGCCAAGGGAGGTGACCGCTTGGGTATCTATTTTGCCGAGAAGGGAGCCTCACAACGTCCCTCGAAAGTCGTCTATGACCGTAAAAATTCCGCTATCGCTACTGCTGAGGCAGACGATTTCAACTGGCGGACCATTTTTGAAGACGCACAATGGTTCCATTTCACGGGAATCACACCCGCCCTTGGACCGAACGTGGCCGAGATTTGTTTACAAGCTTGCAAACAGGCGAAGAAAATGGGATTGACCGTATCCTGCGATTTGAACTACCGTTCCAAATTGTGGAGTAGAGAGGATGCCCGACAAACCATGAGCCGTCTGGCAGAATACATTGATATCTGTATCGCCAATGAATCCGACATTTCCGACGTTTTCGGCATAGCATCGGAGCAAAACGATATAGAACACGGGAAATTGGACGTTGAAACGTATGATGCTATTGCTGCGGAACTAATGGGGAAATTTCCCTTCCGCATGGTCGCCATCACAAAGCGGGAGTCGTTGTCAGCGGATGACAATAACTGGTCAGCCTCGCTGTATATGCGAGGAGAGTGCTTTCATAGCCGTCGGTACCACATCCACATTGTAGATCGGATTGGTAGCGGCGACTCCTTTGCGGCAGGGTTGATTTTCGGATTGGTAAACGGCTACGAACCTCAACGAGTGATAGACTTCGCCACCGCCGCCAGCTGTTTGAAACACAGCGTGGAGGGCGACTTCAACTTGGTCAGCAAGGCAGAGGTGGAGTCACTTGTAAACAACAATTATACAGGAAGAATACAACGATAAGATTATGATACCTATTTCTAAAGTCGCTAATTCCATTGAGCCTTCCTTGATCCGGAGCATCTTCAATCTGGCGAAACAGATGGACGATGTGGTGGATTTCACATTGGGGGATCCCGATGTGCAGCCGCATACGGCCATCAAGGAGGCGGCCTGTGACGCGATCCGGGCAGGCAGAACCCGCTATTCGCAGAATGCGGGCCTGTTGGAGTTGCGACAGACAATCAGCAAATACTATATGCGTCAGGAAGGCTTTCAATATGACCCTGTAACCGAAATAATGGTCTCGGTTGGCGCTATGGAAGGTCTCTACCTGGCATTTCTCTCCATATTGAATGAGGGCGACGAGGTGATTATTCCGGCACCCTACTACGTGAATTACGTGCAGATGGTACAGATGTGCCATGCCACGCCGGTGATCGTGGACCATCCCGACAAAGAGGAGCTCAGTTTCAGCATTGAGGATGTTGAAAAGGCCATCACGCCCAAAACCAAAGCGTTGATTATCAACACGCCGTCCAATCCGTCGGGAAAAATCATCCCGCAGGAGAAGATAGAGGCCTTGGCAGCTTTAGCGAAAAAATACGACCTGACTGTCATCTCCGATGAGGTCTATAAATGTTTGATCTACGATAACACCCACTTCAGAAGCATTGTGGCGATAGAGGGTATGCGGGAGAGAACGGTACTCATTAACAGCCTGTCGAAGGAGTTTTGCATGACGGGGTACCGCATCGGGTACGTGCTGGCACCCGCCGAACTGATTGCGGCGATGACCAAGCTGCAGGAGAATGTGGCCGCGTGTGCTCCCCTGCCCTCCCAATATGCTGCCATTGAGGCGCTGAGCGGGAAAGAAGACTATTCCAAAAACATGGTGGACATCTTCACCGAACGGCGGAATGTGTTGTATGAAGGGTTGAAGGATGTACCCAAACTGCGTTGCCATGCACCCGAGGCCACATTTTACATGATGGTGGATATTTCGCAGACAGGGATGACCTCGTTAGAGTTCGCCCATGCGTTGCTGAAAAATGCCCATGTGGCGGTCGTCCCCGGCATTGCCTACGGGAAAAGTTGCGACAAGTATGTTCGTATCGCGTTCACCCTGGAGGCCGACAGAATCCGGGAAGGGGTGAAACGTATCACTAATTATATGCATTCAATTTAAGCTAATTATGAAGAAAGTGTTGATGTTAGGCGGATCTTTGTATCAGACCTACGCCGTGAAAGAGGCGGTGCGGTTGGGATACTATGTGATCACTTGTGACTATTTGCCCGGGAACCCCGGACACAAATTTGCGCACGAATACCATAATGTGAGTACGACGGATAAGGAAGCGGTGTTGGCCTTGGCGAAGGAGTTGCAAGTGGATGGGGTCGTGGCATATGCCTCCGATCCTGCAGCACCAACGGCCGCATACGTATGTGAGCAATTAGGTTTGCCCACGTCGCCGTACAAGTCAGTGGAGATTCTTTCCAACAAGGATCTGTTCCGGGATTTTCTCCAAAAAAACGGATTTACGTGTCCTAAGGCCAAAGGTTACGACACCTATGAGGAGGCTTTGAAAGATATTGATGAGTATAGACTACCTGTGATGGTGAAACCAGTGGATTCCTCCGGAAGCAAGGGGATCAACAAGTTGACCGACTGGAGCCAGTTAGCGGCCTTTGTGGAGGATGCTTTACACTATTCGCGCCGGAAGCGCTTTCTGATAGAGGAGTTCATTGTCAAAAAAGGACATCAGATTTCCGGGGATGCGTTCTCCGTGGATGGCAGACTGGCCTTCTATTGTTTCGGGAACGAGTTCTACGACCCTAATTGCGACAAGGATTTTGCCCCGTTGGGCGAATGTTGGCCGTTCCAGATGGATCAGAGATACATAACCGATCTAGCGGAACAGTTGCAGCGTTTGATGTCGTTGCTGAACATGAAGTCGAACGCATACAATGTGGAAGCCATTGTAGGTGAAGACGATAAGGTCTATCTTTTGGAGGTTGGCGCACGCAGCGGGGGCAGTTTGATCCCGCAAGTGACGGAATATGCCACGGGGGTCAATATGGTGACCTACGTGATCAAAGCCGCCATGGGGGAGGACTGTTCGGATTTGAAGTTAGTGGAGCCGACGGGCTATTGGTCGAACTACATGGTGCATCCGGTGGAAACGGGCACCTATGTGGAGACCTGGTTCGACGAGACGTTCAAGAAGCGGTATTTGAAGGATTTCGTCACCGACACCAAGCCGGGCGAGGAGGTACACAAGTTCCGCGGGGCGCAAGACTGCACAGGCGAGCTGATTCTCCGCTATGACAGCGAGGAGGAGATGATGCAGGTGATCAAGGACATGGACAAGTATGTGAAAGTGGTGGTGAAATAAAACGATTAGGTATTGTGAAAAAGGATATTGATTATATCAGAGCTACTTTAGACCTGGAGGCAGTACACACTCTCTTGCAGAAGTGCGACGAAGAATTTGTGCCGCCGTTATCCCAAACAATGAATTTGAAGCAATACGCTCAAAAGTTATCCGAATTCGCGCAGTTTGTTTTGGCACTCGACAAAGGGGAAGCAGCTGGTTTTGTCGCCTATTATCTTAATGATGAAGGACATTTCATCTATGTGCCACTTATTTGGGTGTCAAGGGAACATCAAAGAAAAGGAGTCGGTCAGAAACTGATTGCACAATTGTCGGATCTTTCTTTAATAGGATATTCGTCCATACTTTTGGAAGTTCTAAAAACAAATACGACAGCACTTGCTTTCTACAAGAAAGAATTATTTGAAGAGGAAGAGGATAGGGGGGATAAATTTTTGTTGAAAAAGAAAATATAGGTATGAAACATATATTTACTGTTTGGGGACATCTTACATTTTACATTGCTAAAAAGATAATTGAGGTAGATCATTTGAATCCAAATGATTGTTTTCTTCTTCTTGGAAGGAATTATTCCATTCAAACGCAGTATCAGGCAATGTTTCCCAATCAAATACCTTTTAAGTATAGGGTTGAGGGGGAGAGCCAGTTCTCGCATAGGATATTTGCAGGGATAAATTTTATCAAGACCAATCAAAATATACGAGTTTTTGACGAGCAGATTGATACTATAGTAAAGAATGATACATATATATACTATTCATCAAATTTATGTAATGACTATGGAAATTTGATAGTCTCCAATAAAAAATGCCAAGGGTATTATATTACAGAAGATGGACTTGGTTCGTACAGACAGTATAACCCCGATTTTTTCTCGGGACCTTTAAAACGATTTACATATTGGTTTCTGTGTTTGTTCTTTCCGCGTCTATTCAAGTATAAACATTATTTTATTGTGACGGATTCTCCAAAATTCAAAGGTTGTATTGCAACACTTCCATTCTGCTTCCCTCTTCATCAGCAATATTTGCGAGTAATAGGATTGCCTTTTGAAGAGATTCACCTTGCGGTTGTTCCAGATGTACTCTTGTCTGTGGATCCTTTGCACCTTCATTGCAATATGAATGAAATCAGGGCCATTTATACCGATTTATTCAACTTTTTCAGAAAACGACAGTACAAAACTATTGCATTTAAGTTTCATCCGACATTTTATGCTGATGCAAATCAATCCATCAGAACTGAAATTACTAATTTGATTTACGAGGTTTTCCAAGGTAATCTTGTTGAACTAGCTCCTCAGATAGTTTTGGAAAATGTACTGATGTCATACAAATGTGATTTCTATTCGGACAGTTCTTCGGTTGGTATTTATGCCCATGAAATGGGTGTAACATGTTATAGCATTCTCCCTATTGTTCGCAAATACAATCCAGAATATGGATTGAATATATCGGAATTGGTTAAAAGATTTTATATTGACATACCCGGTGAGGATAACAACGCCATAAATCAATAAAACTATGTCAACAGAAGAACCTGTTTTAGTCACTATCCGTTGTGCCGCATATAATCATGGGGCATACATCCGCCAAACTCTTGACGGATTTGTAAAGCAACAGACAAATTTCCGCTTTGAAGCTTTGGTACATGATGATGCGTCAACTGATAACACTGCCGATATTATTCGTGAATATGCAAACAAATATCCAGACATCATCAAACCGTTTTATGAGACGGAAAACCAGTTTTTCAAACATAACGGAGTAATTGATCGTATCTTTGCTGCCAACACCCGTGGAAAATATCTTGCCATTTGCGAAGGCGATGATTTCTGGACAGACCCCCTGAAACTGCAAAAGCAAGTGGACTTTTTGGAAAGTCACCCCGATTACAATTTGGTATGCCACAATTGGAATGTTTATGACGGGGAATCATACTCGGAGTCTCCTGTTCACAGGAAATATCAGCAGCCATTCAGTTTCACATTTGCCACCCTGCCATGGGTCTGGATTACTAAAACGCTGACATTGTTGTTGCGGACCAGTTCGCTCGATTATGATATATTGAACAGATACACATTAAGCAGAGACGTACATTTTGTATATCATGCGCTGAATGGCAGCAAGGGTTATTATATGACCGAAATCATGGCCACATATCGTGTCCATTCGGGTGGCGTTTGGAGCAAACATGATACCAACGAGAAAAACAGAACGACATACAAGCTTTATAAGGAACTTTTTTCTTTCGAACCCAACAAAGCCGTGCGCAAACGCTATATGAACGCCACGCTGGCCTATTTCAACGGATTGGCTTTCGGGAAAAAGACTTGGTGGCATGTTGGAACTAACGCAAAACTCTACTTCGAAGCGATTCGTAACATTTCGGATGCGAAAGATATTGTCTTCTGTTTAGGTGGATTAGTCCCCACTAGCTTGGTCAAGTGGATAATGAAAACGTTTAAAGTGTAAATCAATAAAATTCAATACAATGAAAGAAATTTTCAAGAAAAGTATCCCTTATTTGGCGGCAATAGTCGTCTTCATCTTTGTCTCGCTCTTTTTTGCGGCCCCACAGGTGTTCGAAAACAAGGTGCTCCAGGCTGGAGACCAAATTAGCGGTAAAGGCATGGCGCACGAGGTGAGCGAGTATTATGAAACCCAGGGCAAACACTCCTTTTGGACGGGCTCAATGTTCGGTGGAATGCCGACCTACCAGATCGGCGGGTATGAGTACCCCGCTCCTGCCGTTGACATTCCATACGGAAAAATCACACGTCTTGGTTTTGTAGGACTGATGGCGTTGTTTATGGGCTATTTTATTGGATTCTTTATCCTGATGAGAGCATTTAAAATCAACGAGTGGCTCTCTATCGTGGGGGCTATTGCTCTCACGTTGTCCACCTATTTTATCTTGATTATTCCCGCTGGACACAATGCCAAAGTTGTCGGCATCGCCTTGCTTGCCCCCATCATCGGCGGTTTCTATCTCATCTTCCAGAAAAAATACGGATGGGGGGCCGTCATCACGCTCATTTATTCTTCCTTAGGTCTTATGACGCACCCTCAGATGACCTACTACATTTTCATGCTAATGGGGGTGTTATTCGTTGCAGAACTATTTATCCACATTCGGGAGAAACGCTGGAAAGACTTAATTGTTGGAACACTGTTGTTTGCCGTTTGCTTCGGCATTGGGGTGGGAACTCAGATTACGCCCTATATGGCCAACAAGGAATACGCCAAGGAGACCATGCGCGGAGGACATTCGGAGCTGGAGAAGGAGGCTGATGCCACGAACAAGACGGAAGGCTTGGATTTGTCGTATATCACCCAATACAGTTATGGTATCGGCGAGACTGCTACGTTGCTGATTCCCGGCGCGAAAGGATATGCCTCCTCGTATGATGTGGGTACCAATTCCAAGATCTATCAGGCTATGATTCAAAACGGCATGCCCAAGCGACAAGCTGAAGAATACTGCAAAGGAATGCCTACCTACTGGGGCGGCGTGGAAGGAACATCTGGTCCCGTGTATGCGGGTGCCATTATCTGCTTTCTTTTTGTTTTGGGTTTGTTAATTGTCAAAGGGCCTTACAAATGGGCGTTGTTATTTGCTACCATCTTCGCAATTTTGCTCTCATGGGGTTACAACTTTATGCCTCTGCAAGAGTTTTTCGCCAACTATTTCCCAATGTACACGAAATTCCGTGCGGTGGAATCCATCCTAATCGTAGCGGAAATCACCATACCTTTGCTTGGCTTTATGGCCTTGCGTGAGATTCTGGATAATAAGATGGAGAAAAAGCAGCTGACCAAAAACATCTATATTGCGGCTTCAGTGACGGGTGGATTGTGTCTGCTGACTTTCATTGCCAGCTTCTTCCTGAATTATTCTTGGGGTCGCGATGCCGACATCTTCGCCCAGTGGCCGGAATGGCTGTCCAGTGCAGTGCTGGCAGAACGAGCTTCCATCTTGCGTGCCAGTGCCATTCGTTCCCTCTTATTTGTGGCGATGGGCGCCGCCCTCGTATGGATGTTTGTGCAAGAAAAGCTCAAATTTGGTTATTTTGTCGCCATTTTAGGTATTTTGGTCTTGGTGGACATGTTGACTATTGATAAAAAATTCCTCAACGAAAACAATTTTGTCAGCGAGAAGACCATGAAGTCCTATTTCGCCAAGAAACCATGGGAAGAGGCCATTTTGGAGAAGGAGAAGGACAATCTCAGTTATCGTGTGTTCAATCTGACCGATCCGCAGGGACCGTTCAACGATGCCAGAACCTCCTACTATTTCAAATCCGTTGGTGGTTATAACGCTGCCAAACTGCGCCGTTATCAAGATCTGATTGATGCGCATATCAGCTCGGAAATCAATCCGATGTACAAATCTATCGTGCAACAGGGGAACCGCTTGTCGTTGGTGCCCAGTGATTCGACAGATTACCCGGTGTTGAACATGATGAACATGAAATATGCCGTGTTGAATCCGGAAAATCCAGTCATTGTGGAGAATCCGAATGCGATGGGTAACGCATGGTTCGTGGATAACGTGCTGGTCGCCCAAAATCCCAACGAGGAGTCGGATGCGCTGAACACGATCGACCTGCGCAATACGTTGGTAACGGATGTGAAATACCAGGAGTTTGTCAAGAACTTCCGTCCGCACCACGACAGCACAGCGAAGATCCAACTCACCAAATATGCGCCGGATTATGTGGAGTACGATTATAATGCCGCTGAAGACGGTATGGTCGTTTTCTCAGAAATCTACTACCCGTATGGCTGGAACGCCTATATAGACGGTAAACCTGCTGACCACTTCCGTGCGAACTACACGTTGCGTGCCATGGGCGTGCCTGCGGGTTCGCACCACATCCGCTTCGAATTCCGTCCGGCTACGGTAGAGAAATGGGGCAAGCTGGCCATCGCAAGCAAGTATGTGATGAATTTAACAATTTTGAGTATTATTGGAGTGGCGATATACAGGGCGGTAAGAAGGAAGAAGGAGGTGAAATCATGATTGTCAACAAGAAATTCATTCTATCAATTCCCAACTCATCCTATCTCCTATCTCCAAATCACAGTTCACTTTTCGGCCGAGTAGATCTTGGAGATATTTTGGGTGGAGACCAAAGCCGGGACGTACCGAACGCACATTTTGTTCCGTTATAACGTCACCTTTCTTTAGCGGTTGGGCAACATATAACGATCGGGAATATTCACGACCTTTTATTATTGAAGGATCAGTGGGGTAATTCACTTCGCCCAACGCTTTTTCTATTTGGCGTATGCTTTCAACCATAGCCTTAAATTCGTGGGCTTCCATTGAAAACGCACTATCTGGACCACCTATATTACGGTTGATAATGAAGTGTTTCTCCACCACTTCGGCGCCCAACGCTACTGCCGCCATCGGCACCACGCTTCCTTTCGTGTGATCAGAAAGTCCGACTTTTACGCCAAAACGCTGCTTCATGTCGGGAATGGTTAATAGGTTGGCATCTTCGATGGGTGCTGGGTATGCGGAAGTGCATTTGAGCAACGTAATATCATTGCAACCTTCGCCTCGAATGGTATCCAATGCAAGCTGAATATCCTCTTCCATGGCAATGCCGGTGGACAGAATAATCGGTTTGTGTTTAGAGGCAATATACTTAATCAGCGGGATATCCGTAATCTCAAACGAAGCAATCTTGTATATGGGATTGTCTAAACTCTCCAACAAATCTACAGCAGTCTTGTCGAAAGGTGTCGAGAAGCATACAAGTCCCTCTTCCCGTGCCACACGGAATATTTCTTCGTGCCATTCCCAAGGGGTGTAGGCTTTTTGGTAAAGGGAATAAAAGGTCTCACCCTCCCACAGCCCTTTTCCAAGACGGAAATCGGGGGCATCACAATTTAGCGTGAGCGTGTCAGCCGTATAAGTCTGAATTTTAATGGCATCAGCTCCTGCTTGTTTTGCGGCTTTAATGCTTTCTATAGCGGTTTGCTTGCTGCCGTTGTGATTGGCGGATAGTTCTGCTATAATAAACGTCTTCCTCATTGTAATCTCAATATGTAATAAATATACTCGTTGTCTCTGCTTTGTTCTTGATAGCCAAGTTTTTCGTGATATTTGATTGATCTAGGATTATCTTGTTTTACCTTGGCTGTAACCGTTTTGATACCCTGTTTGGATAAATCAGCCAAAATAATTCCTTCCCATTTTGCGGTTTCACCTTTAATTTTTGTGTTAGGGTTGGCGATAATTCCACGTTCCCATACTCCATCTTTTTCTTTGGTTAGGTTATACGTTCCCACCAGTAAACCATCTTTGTAAATAGCAAAGTAAAGTCTATCAGGATTTTCCTTTAAACGCTCTACAAACTGGAAATGGTTTTCTTCAGAAATCACTTCTGGATTCACCATCCATTTACGAACATCATCAAGGTTTCTCAAATTGAGAATCTCCAAATGTTGTTCTTGGGTGCAATTAACATAATTGACAATGTCATACTGATCGTTGATGAAGGAGTGTAAAACAACGTCCTTGTATTTGCCTTCAAAACAACAATGGTCTTTCAATGTGGCTTCACGCACAAACCCATTTGCCTCAAGCATTGGATAAAGATGTGGACGCAAGTCAAAGGCGTAGGTGTAAATCTTATGTAGTTTCAGATCAGAAAAAGCAACCTTTTTGAGCATTGTCAAATAATTACTCCAATGTTCGGCAAAGTAATCTTTCTCTAATTGGGTGTCCATAATAAAGGAAATCTCTGCATTACGGTCAATCCAATTGATATGGACCAGACCACCGTACCCTATGCAAACACCTTTTTCCAGATAGGAGAAGAGTATTTGGTCGGGTTTAGGATTATCGTACAGTTTGGACACCACGTTATCGAAATAACGTTGCTGGTCTTCTTCAGTGAGAGGCTTAGCTTGGCGTAAATGGTAAATCTGCTCGTTGCGCCACTTCATAATGAGGAATCGGTCTTCATAGCGGAGCGGGACTATCAAGTGATCGCCAAGGTGGTGTTCTTGTTGGTGTAAGCAAGTATATGAAGGCATTGTTTTATCTGTTATCTACACAATCCATTATTAGTTGCTGGCCTTTTTCTGTTAATCTATATTTCTGATCCGGATGATTAGGTTGCTCATACATTGAACTTATGATATCGTCATCTATCAAAGGGTCCATTATATTCTGTTTAAAACGAGATCGGTTACCTATATTCATGCGGAACTGTATCTCTTTCATTGACATTGGTCCAACTTTCAAAACATTGAGTAAAAGCAGTGCTTTGTCCTCCTGTTTTGCAGAGAATACAATATTCCATCTCCTTGAACTTGATACGCTCTTATCTGAACTTGGTACATTTTCATCCTGAACTTGGTACACTTTTTCAACTCGTTCAATAACACATTGGTGATTCTTAGTCCGTTTGTTGTAATTAATACCCACCAAAATCACCTCTCCCACGTATTCCACAAGAGAATCGG
Organism: uncultured Bacteroidales bacterium; assembly: GCA_900316305.1. Classification (GTDB taxonomy): domain Bacteria; phylum Bacteroidota; class Bacteroidia; order Bacteroidales; family WCHB1-69; genus F23-D06. Next base: position 63,087 of record ONCM01000005.1, read on the forward strand.
TATAATGTTTTTCTTTTATCTGATTGATAGCAGTTACGGCCTTATTAATGTATTTCAGCTCAAGCACAAGAGCGGGCATATCCACATTTCGCCGAGGTACAAGCACCATGTCGGCGAAACCTTTGCCAGTTGGCAATTCCCGAATCATCATGTATTTGTTCTTGGCTGCATAATAGGCTAAGGCAAGTACACAAGCTAGCGAATTTTCATCATTATATTGCAAGATACTGGTATTATCAGAATGGATGCGGTCTATTGCCTCTGCCACCCGTTCAGCCTCGCCATTGATGGTCCTTCGCAGTAGTTGCTCGGATTGCTTCAAAGCATCCGAAACAACTCCCCATCCAGTATCTTCAACGGCATTTTCAAACTCTAATCCTATCTCCTTGTTGGGAATATAACACTCATTCGTGTCTCTATTATACGACAGATATCCCAAATGTATCAAGACAGTCAAAACATCATTCTTACTGTTGATAACATTCACGTCATTTTGGAAGTTCTTGGTATTTACAACACAATTATCCCCTGCAAGCAGTTTTATCACATCATCTTTTAGTCCCTCGTAATTCATCTTAATGTAGTGTGATACCGTTTCGTAAGTTCCCGTATTCGACCAGTAACTTTCGAAATAGTGACGCTTAATTGCTCTGATAACTGACAAAGGGTTGTAAATTGATTTTTGTTCGCCTATCCGATATCCGTCATACCAGATTCTGACTTGTTCTTTATCAATCTTGTTGCGGATACATAATTCCGAAACCTCTTCATCCGTGAAACCAAAACAAGCAGCCATCTCTCCTGGGGAAATCATGGTATATTCCTCAAAATTATTCAGAGCCGACTGGGTTCTGTACTTTTTGATTGGCAGAATTCCCGTCATATAAACTCCCGCAAATACTGACAATGAATTGCCCGATTTGAAAAGCAAACGAAGAAAATCCACATATTTTTCACCCTCGTCGTGATTAGGATTGGTTTCGCGCAGAATGGCATCCCACTCATCCACAATCATAATGAATTTGACAGGTTCTACTTGCTGCACAATCGCGTATAAAACAGACAGCAAATCTTCATTTGCGCCATAATTTACATTAGGATAGGCATCTTCTAATTCTGCTATAATATCAGCCTGAATATGACGTACAATATCAACACTATTTCTATAGCGAGTAACGAAATTGGTCATATCCACATACAGCACTGGATACTTATTCAGATGCTGCTGAAAGGAAGGGCTACTTGCAATTTTAAGGTCTTGGAATAGTGCTTCGGATTGACACGAATGATCATAGTAGGCATTCAACATTTTCGCAGCCATCGACTTGCCAAAACGCCGCGCACGGCTGATGCACATAAACTGCCGTTCGGAATTCAACGAATTGTTGACAAGTTCAATCAAAGCACTTTTGTCAACATATTCGCCATTTCGTGCGGCACGAAAACCATCATTCCCTATGTTGATATACAAGCCCATCTTTTATTCCGAAAACATAATCTGTTGTTTTATCCTATTTGATGAAACAAAACTTTGCGTTTAATTGATATTTATTAACTTATACTTCATCTCTGCCAGCCTCCAGTCAGTTTCTGTATCAATGTCCTGAATGGTGGTTTCATCAACCTCAATACCACCAACTTTGATATTGCCAGCTAACCATTCTCTAGTCTTATACCAATAGAATGTACCCGTATCATGATACTCTTTGGGTAAATCCTGACTACGGCTGTTCTCATATTCAGGCCAGTGACGTGTCATTGTACCGTCATCGGCAAGATCAAGACAACGCCAGATAGGATATGAGAACTGAACTACAGGATACACACAGGTGAAATCAGATTGTTGTAATCGTTCAAAAGCAGAAACGACATCCTTGATTTGGACTAAAGGTGCTGTAGCATAGAAACAGCAGAAGTTATCGAATTCTAATCTCAACTTTTGGTACTTGGCAATCACTTCTTTCAGGACATCAGCGGTGGTTGCATAATCACTGGATGTCTCTGCAGAGCGCATAAAAGGAACGCTTGCACCAAATCTTTTAGCGACTTCTGCGATTTCCATATCATCAGTGGAAACCATGACCTCATCAAACAAACCAGTTTTCAACGCGGTTTCGATGGAATATGCAATAATGGGTTTGCCAAGAAACTCCTTGATGTTTTTTCTTGGGATGCGTTTGCTGCCACCTCTAGCCGGAATAATCGCTAAATTTTTCATTTGCCAATGAATTCTTCTACTTTCTCAATCACCCAATCCTGTTCTTCCTCCGTCAATGTCGGGTACATTGGCAAAGCCAAACAGTGCTGATAATACTCTTCCGCCACAGGCATGTCGCCCTTTTTCCAGCCAAACTGACGGTAGTAGGGCATAGTGTGAGCAGGAATATAGAGCACTTGGGCGAAAATCTTGTTGGCGCGCAAAAAATCATACAGTCCTTTGCGTTTGTCTGCATCTACCTGAATAATATACAGATGGAATGCATGGGTGATGTTCTCCGCCCTATAGGGCGTTTTTATCGGGCTTTCGTTGAAAGCCTCATCATACTTGCGAGCAATCTCGTTCCGGCGTTGGATGCTCCAATCCAGACGTTTGAGTTGGGAAATGCCCAACGCGGCTTGGAAATCGGTAATACGGTAGTTGTAGCCCAAATCTTGCATTTCGTAGTACCATCCACCATCGTTCTTTGTGAGCAGATCGGGGTTCTTGGTAATGCCATGCGTGCGGTACAGCATCACCTTCTCATACAGATCTTTCCTGTTGGTGGTGACAGCACCGCCTTCTCCTGTAGCGATATGTTTTACTGGATGGAAGGAGAAACAAGTCAGGTCGGCATAATGGCAATTTCCGACCATTTGTTTAATGCCCTTGCTGTCCATATAACTTCCTCCAGGTGCGTGGCAGGCATCCACCACAATGGCGAATCCATATTCATCAGCCAAGTGTCTCAATCTTTCTTCGTCCACAGGATATCCGGCGAAATCCACAGGAACCACGGCCTTGTACGTGCCTTTAGGTGAGGATCTCAAAATTTGCTCCAGTTTGTCCAAATCCAGACAGTAGGTCTTTGCATCAATATCGCAGAAGACAATCTCGGCGCCCAAATAACGGAATCCATTCGCGGAGGCCACGAAAGTGATGGGCGTAGTAATTACTTTGTCACCAGGTTTGATACCCAATGCCATCGCACAAAGATGGAGAGATGCAGTGCCATTGCTCACCATACAGGCGTACTTGCAACCCAGATATTCGGAAAAATTTTTCTCAAATTCACCGATTTTCGGTCCTTGAGTCAGATAGTCCGATTTCAGCGTTTCAACGACAGCTTGGATGTCCTCCTCGCTGATATACTGGTGTCCGTATGAAATGTTGTGGTCAATCATCTTATTTCACGATAAAGTTAGGGTCAACAAATTGGCAGATTTTCTCACGCATAGTATCCACCGTTTCCCATTCGGTGTTGTTATCAGAACTATAGTGGAAACCGTCAGGAACTAAAACGGCATTGTGGTGCTTTATGTATTCTTCTCGTGTATGATTAAACGATACCGAAGGCATAATCACATAGTATTTGCCTAAATCTATTGTGTCTAACGCGTCTGTTACCGTGATCATCTCTTCGTGAAGTTTTTCTCCCGGCCGAATGCCCACCTCCACTTGTGGGATGTTTGGGGCAATGGCGGTAGCCACATCCTTGATATGGTAGGAGGGGATTTTGGGAATAAAAATCTCTCCACCAAGATGATGTCCGATGGCATACATCACCATGGCAACCCCTTCTTCCAGGGAGATATTGAAACGGGTCATGCGCATGTCCGTAATCGGTATCTGTGAAGCCCCCTGGTCACGAAGACGGATAAAGAAAGGGATAACGCTTCCACGACTGCCCATCACATTTCCGTAACGGACCACCGAGAAACGAATGTCTTTGGAACCTTTGATATTATTCGCAGCCGTAAACAATTTGTCAGAAGTCAGTTTGGTTGCGCCATACAAGTTAATAGGTGCACAAGCTTTGTCGGTGGAAAGTGCAACAACATCGTGAACGCCACAAGCAAGGGCAGCTTTAATTACGTTTTGTGCCCCATGCACATTAGTCTTAATGCATTCTTCCGGATTATATTCCGCGGTGTCCACCTGTTTGATGGCAGCCGCGTGAATAATCACATCCACCCCCTCGCAGGCACGGGTAAGGCGTTCCAAGTCACGCACATCACCTATGAAAAAACGCATCATCGGATACTTGTTTTCGGGATACTTGAGTTTCAACTCATACTGTTTCAGCTCATCACGCGAGTAAATAATTATTTTTTTCACATTGGGATAATCCCTTAAAATCACCTCAACGAATTTTTTTCCAAATGAGCCGGTACCACCAGTAATAAGAACTGTTTTATTATTTAACATATACTGTATTTTTTTATCTGCAAATCTTAGATTTAAAGCTGCAAAAATACACATTTTTCCAATTACCACACCACCGTTAAACTCGTTTTTAACAGCAGACACTTCTTGCTGTTGTAAACATCCTCCTTTTGTAGCGCAGCAGAACTCGATTGCGCAGAAATATTCGGCCTGCAATCCTTCATATTGGGCGGTGCAAAATTAGATTTTATACAAATATATCTTCCAAAATGACTCTTTATTGGTAAAGTATCTCTCAAACGTCCATCCTAATTGTTCATAATTAAGAATAGGAACTGTAGAAAAAACATATTCACATCCCATTTTACGAAGTTGGTCTGTATCAACATTGAGACTATTGATGCTCGTGTTAATGTTTTTACCGAAAACATAGTGTTCGCCAAGTTCCGAAGAGAAAATATAGCATCGGCTACCCCAATTGTCGAAATAGTTCGATAATTCCTCGCTTTTAGTCAACTCATTTGCTATGATTTTTCTAAACTCATGTTTGTAGGCCAAAGGATACACATTCCAATAACCATCAATACAATAGAAGCCGCTATATTGTGCTATAGCAGGATACATACCTATACTAGCAATTTTATAATTCTTTTTAGGTCTGTTGATATACGTCCCTACTTCTTCAAAAAGAGACACATCAAAGAATTGTTTGAAAGTAGGTTCTTCCTGTTTGTGAAAAACATATTTTTTAATATAAAAAGTGTATTGTTTTGTTTGGGAAAATGTTCCAATTAAAACCAACAAAACGAGTGTACCACACACCCATTTGCCAAACCTGTTTTTTATAATATCCTGCAATAAATAAGCAAACAGTATTATCCATAATGTTGGAAGTAAAAAATATATCCTGTCAAACTGAAACTGTAAAAAGAGGTTTCCCCTGTCAAGGTAAGAGCATATGATACGATATATGAAGCAAAACACCACTATTGATATAATGGCGATAGAAATAAGCATGGGTTTGCTCCCTATTGTTTTATTTTTACCCCATATATATAAGGCGGCAATAATAATAGGGATAGTAATTAATGCACCAGAATGATATTGAGTACGAAGGAATAATGAAATATGGTTTTTTATGATGGAAGTAATAGATACATTATATAAAAACTCTGTACGATGAGGTTGAATGTTAGATAGAGTAAAATAATCCATAAACAAGTGAAAATTTGTGACTATATAACACATGCCCATTAATACCAAGCCTCCCAGAAAGAATTTGGGGATTGTTTTTTCTTTTTTCCATTTCAAAGCAAACAAAACAACAAGTACAAAACCAACAAAAACACCTGAAAGTATCATATATGAAAAGAGACAGAAGAGTACTATTAAGCTATACGAAAAAATAATTCTTTTCTCTTCATTTAAGTTATAAAAAGCATAAAATACAAGAGGGATACCCGCAGAAGAAATTCCAAGAATGGAGTAAAAGGGTATGCTGGCGAAACAAATAGCCGAGCAGAAACAGAGTACATTCTTATGTTTGGATTCAGAGTTTATCAATTTCTCGAGTAACAGAAACATTCCAACAAATGCTACAAAATGAACCAAAAAATCATTAATTACAATTGCCGAAAACAAAGGCAAATTGAATAACAGGGAATTAGTAATCCAATTAGACAAATCAAAACATGAGCGAGAAAGCCCTCCCATCACAGGTATATTGACAGAGTAATCAAAGAATGCATTCGCATTTGACAGCATTTTAAAATGGGATATATATGAATCTAAATAATCATGAATAAGAATGTAGCTGTCAGATCCTATAATTAAATACGGAATATAGCATATGAGAATAACTATACCCCCTAAAAGCATGTATTTTTTCTTGTTTGTCATTATTTTAATTTTCGATATTAACTTCATCCATTACAACATACAAAGGTTTCCCTTTTACTTAATCAAAGACCCTGCCAATATAAATGCCCAAAATTTCCATTTGCATCATCAACAGGCCTCCGATGAACCAAATAAAGTTCTCGTTCAGTATGTGCTCATATCATAAATGACACTTCTTAATTATTAAAACTATTCCAACTTAAAGATTGACTTTTTCACTGATAATATATTCTGGACGATTTTTGGCCTCATCAAACAACTCTCCAATATATTCTCCCAAAATACCAACGGTAAGGAGTTGGACACCTCCAAGAAAAATGACAATGAAAAATATTGAGGACCAACCTGCCACAAAAGATCCAGATTTGATTATTACAAGGACGAGTGCAATAATAGCATACAACAAACTGATTAACAAAAATATACAACCTATCCAAATAGGCAGCATTAATGGTTTATTAGAGAACGACAACAAACCAGTCTTTGCAAGTTTCATCATTTTTTTAAGTGGATACTTGGTCTCTCCAGCAAAACGCTCTTTGCGCTCATAATAACAAGGCATTTGCTTATATCCCATCCAACTAATTAACCCCCGAATGTATTTATTCTTTTCGTGCAAATTATTGAATTCATCTATTATGTTTCGGTCAATTAAACGAAAATCTCCTGTGTCAATGGGAAACTGCACCTCCGATACTTTATTGAGAAATCTGTAAAAATACTTGGCTGTTAAAAGTTTAAATCGGCTTTCTCCCTCTCTTTTCTTTCGGACCCCATAAACAACATTGGCTTTTTCCCGCTGTTGAATCTCCAACATGTCCAAAATAATTTCAGGTGGATCTTGTAAATCCGCATCAATAATAGCCGCCAAATTCCCATTACAATTATTTATTCCCGCTGTGACTGCACATTGATGACCAAAGTTTCGAGAAAAGCTAATGATTTTTACGAATTGATCCTTTTGAGATAATTGGAGAAGAATTGAGAAAGTTCGATCACGACTACCATCATTGACGAAAATCAATTCGTAGTCCATTTCGGTTTTTTTCATGACTTCCGACAATCGATTGTAGGTTTCTTGGATTACTAGTTCTTCGTTATAACAAGGGATTATTACGGATAATAACATACAATAATTATTAAAAAAATATTAACATGTCAAAAATTACAGTTCTTCTAAATATACTTCATGGATTATTTATCGAACACGAGTGATTGAAAGCAATCTCTCAACAAATTCGTGAAACACGCCCCCCGCTTTTCTAGTGTCACCTTAGCTAATTCATGTATATATTCGGGTGCATAAAAAGGAGCACCTATCCAACAAACCTTTTGTAACAATCGATATCATTAATGTCATCGCCTACATTTGCAACCTAGTTTAAGCTAATATTCATATTATCGCATAATTCACTAGCGGTTTTAATTTGTCTTTTACGCCAACATACACGAAATCAATATTGATTATTTTGACACAACCTTGCACTATTGCTGTGTGCTCCCCAGTAATAATTCCCACAGGAATTCCTTCATGATGAGCAAAAAGGACACCGGTACTGTCATAAGTATTGAACTTTTTTAGTTCCACATTCGCTTCATCGTAACACATTCCACCGTCAGTCCACACCCCGTCAATGTCTGTCAGTATCGATTTTAGAATTTTGTTCATCATTCAAGAATTTCGCGGCAAAGATAAAATTTTTGTCATAAAATGATAATCCTAAAATGACAAAAAAACGGTAACAATCATCCGAACCTCAATTTGGCTTCGTCAGGCTCCTCAAAGGCGTTGCAATAATTCAAATAATCCAACAGTTCCTGAAAGTTTTTTCCATATAGGGTGCTGCTGAAATGGTGGAGGTGAGTCATCACATTTATGTAGGGTTGCACAATTCTCTGACGGCTGCATTTCCTCAAAGCCAAAAGGTAATCCTCCCGGTAAACCGTCGGAACGATAATCTCTGACTCTTTAGCACGAAACAACTCCGAATTCATCATGATTCTGGCCAGACGTCCGTTGCCATCCTGGAAAGGATGCACTTCACTGATAAGGAACATCATCTATATGGCCTTAGCGATAGGGGAAGTGAGGGCACAATAATAGTTGAATCCGGCATCCAAAGTCCCTTGTACACGGTTCACATCCACAAATTCAGTGTTTCCCGCACGATTGTTCTTGGTCTTGAAGTGCCCGGGATTCAATTCGGGACGGCCTTCCAACAAAACGGCGTGTCTACGACTGAGAATCTCAAAAAACTCTTGGGATGAAGCGGGAAAAGCCTGCATTTCCATCCGGTTGGAGACCACATGGAATGTTCCCAATATGTCATGAGAATCCTCCGTCCTTTTGGGAATTGTGATTCCAGTCTCCACAATCTGGCGGGCTTCATCAACTGCAAATTCCGTACCTTCGATATAGTTGGAAAAATAGCTCTCAAAGAAAGCGATATCAAGGTATTCGTTTTCCGTTTGTTCGGATATGGGTCTGGACAAAAAATGCTGACTCTGTAGCGCATCAAACAACTTCTCGAACAGTTCAACCCGTTTTTCATCGTAAGGAGTGCCAGCCGCTGCAGCCTTCACAACAGGGTCTGTGAGCACTTGCGAAGAATGTGTGTTCAGCAATGCCGAAATCAAAATGTTGATTTTGGCAAATTCATTCGTCATACCCAGACGTTCAGCGGTTTCACGCAATGTATCCCTATACTGGATCAACTGTTCCTCACCTCCAGCGACCAAAACACTTTCCAACTTTTTCTCAATCAATGATATAGGAAGAACTTTTGAATCGTCACCTTGTTTGCGACTGGATTGCATATTTTCTAATACCCACCGGTACTCGCTGGCAATGAACATACGTCCATACGCCATATCTTGGATGTCAGCAGCAGGTCCGTTCATCAGATAAATCGTTATCCCTGGCAAGTCAGTTACTTTTCGATTATATGTTCCTGTCAGATAGAATGTTCCTTTGGAAGTGACACGCATTTCGCATGCACTCCTATGGCTGATGACCGTATTAGGAAAACGCCAATTTAAGATGCTGAGAATGTTTCTTCTGACGATGATTTCCGGGCTATCTATCATATTAGGGGTATAGATTCGCGGAGCGATTTTGCGCAAACGGCTCAACCCCACCAGACGTGAAATTTGGTGAGAAACATCTGAATCGGATGATGCAAAAATTATTTCTTTATTTAAGTCCAATAATGGTTTCATTCAAATTTTTCAGAATAGAGGTTGCAAAATTACAAATTTTTCGGAATAAAAATCCTAATATTTCAAATTTTTCAGAACAGCTTCCCTTCTCACCGCACCACCGTCACGCTTGTGTTCAACTGCTGTCGCTTCTTGCTGCTGGTGGCGCAGCGGAATTCAATGGCGCAGAAATAGACTCCGTCGGAAACATTGGCGGCATCCCAACTCAAGGATTCTTTGCTCTCCTGTCGGTAAACGCGCTTCCCCCAGCGGTCGAAGATTTCCATCTCCATGCTGAGGAAGTCGCCCTCCAGCTGCGGCTCAAACACGTCGTTGAACCCGTCGCCGTTGGGAGTGACTACGTTTGGTAGGTTCATCGTGCACGGCCTTCCATCGAAATGGGCATAGTTGTCCGTAGTGTCACATTCGGGTTGCAGACCGCCATACTGGGCAGCACCTTCCCCATTGTCGTTGACAACGATTTGCAATGGATAAGGGTTGTCAAACTGCTTCAGCTTAGTTTGGCTGATGAAGAGGATGATCGTAGCGCATTCGCCCGGCAGCAACCCTTGGGCGATTTCTTCCGCTTGTACCAGTTCGCCGGAAATCGTATATACGGAGACGTACATTGGCGGCGAGAATGCCATTTCCCCAGTGTTGCAAACCTCCATCTCCAAAGAAATCACATCACTTTCAAACTCCACAGACGGATCCCCTGTAATGGAGAGATTCGCGAGCAATGCAAACGGTCTTCCGTACTGGTCCAACTTGGTAGCCTGCTGCAGGAAGTTGTTGAAAGGCCGCCGCACCACGCCCTGTGGATCGGTAAAAGCAGTAGCGTTATCAAACAACGGTTTCGACACCGTCAAGTCCTTATTGATATTCGTTACATTATACATATACTGGTTCCAGACGGATCGTGCGGGCGCCCAAGGGTGGATACCGCCGATGACCCACAACTCTCCACCAACCCAGCCCAAACCACTATTCACCTTTCCGCAGGTCACGATTTCCGCCGCTCCATCGCCATTCACATCCGCCACCACGGGATACTCTTTCCATGTGCCGGCAGACATACTTTTGGCATATAGGTTGTAGAAGGATATCGTGTCGTCCCCGGTCAAATGGCTTTTGCCACTGCCGTTTATGATGCGCAATTTGTCTTGGTCGCGATAGACGATTTCCATGATGCCGTCCTGGTTGAAGTCAAACAGGGTCATGGAGGTTTGTCCCGACTCGTCGGAATGCGTGGCCTGCCACTTGGTCTGCAAACCGATTTGCGGATTATACTTCATCGCCGTAATTCTGGAACTGCTCACGGGAGTTTTATAATCAAGATAAACAAACTCTAAGAAACCGTCTCCGTCAATATCGCCCACTAAGGGGTAACCGATGGTTTTGGCATAATGGCCGTGAACGAACAGAATGTTTTCATTTACAGGGTCGTAGGCATAAATGTACGCAGAATCTGTAATCTCAGATTGTGTGCCATCAATGACAACCATCACATCCAGTTGCCCATCAAGGTTGAAATCAGCAACGGCCACATTACCGTCTTGGGGAATGCGGTCTGGGATGGTGATGGTCTTTATTTCCGTCACACTATTGAGGTTGACATCGGTACGACTGACAATGTTCACGTTATAGATGGTATTACCACAAATGAGTTCGGGAAGGGAGTCTCCTAACACATTTGCAGCGAACGACATGGCGCAACGTCCTTTTTCATTGATAGAGCATCGCCAACTTCGCCCCATATTGCCACTTGCAGAGCCTGCACACAACCGCTTGAGCGTTGCCGCATCATAGATTGCGTTGCCTACATAAATCTCGGGCCAGCCGTCGTAGTTGAAGTCCGTTACCGAAATCATTCCTTCGCACGGCGTGTTCACATCTGAGGTGGCCAGTTGGTTGCCGAAGACGTCGTAGGAACGCAGCTTGTTGTCGTAACAATGGAGAACTATAGCACCTTGCATCCCACCATTGCCATCAGGATAACGAACCAACGCTATAGGGCCACCAAAACCTGCATAAATTCTTTGCGGAAGGTTGATGGTGCCAACCTGTTGCAGGTCAGTGCCCCGATAGATACCCACTTGTGTGGTGTAATGGTCGTTGGTAACGGTTTTCCCAGCTACAATCTCGGTGATACCGTCCCCATCAATATCTCCTACTAGAGGCACATAGTAGCAGTGGATATTACTAGCCGAATGCAATACTTGAGCATCCCAAGGTTGCTGCAACACGTCTGTCGAGCAGTTCGCCTCCACCATGTTGTCGGGCAGCACAGTCTGCGCCTCCATTTTGATACAGAGACCTAATATGCAAATGAGAATCCCCAGTTTGACAATGATTTTCATGTTGTGTGCGATTTAGAGCACGGTAACAATGCCTTTCGTTGTAAAATATTTTCCAAATGAATTCGAATAATGAATCACATACTGATAAACATTGTCGTAGAACGTTTTCCCTTTGACTTCCCCATGCCAACAGAAATTCTTGTCGGTGGAATAAAACACCATCTCCCCCCAGCGGTTGAAAATCACTATCTCGAAATCATTGATCTGATTCTGAATTCTTTCAGGAAGGAAAAAACCGTCGTTCAACCCATCGGATTTTGACGGAGTGATGGCATTAGGAAGGTACAAGGTGATTTCTGTTGCAGAAACCATGATTGTGACATGTATGACACTGTCACAACCATATTCGGTTTGGAAAGCAATGGAGGTGTCTATGCGACTTCCGCTTTCCAACAAACTCTCACTTAGGAATATTCCATGACGGTCGTAGGCTGTTCCTTCTGGAATAGTTTCTGTATAATGCTGATCATATTCCGGATGTACTCGCAACTTCAAGACAATCACACTGTCACACGCACCAACTTCATATATCCTTTCATAAAAGAACGTACCAGCCGACTGCGTTTCATCAGCTACAATATTGAAATTGTCATCAGAATAAGTTTCACGCACACATATATCGGCAATTACAGTATCTCTAGGAATGTTACAGGGGTTCGCAGGAAAACAGAAAAAGTTGTCAGTGGTATCGCATTCCTCCTGCTGTCCGCCGTTTTGTGCCACCCCAGTTCCATTATCATTAATCGCTATCACAATTGTCTCCAGTCCTGGGAAAGCAAGTATCTCTTCGTCTGTGAACTGGGTCGTAATTGTCAGGCAATTATCCACCGTCAGCGAGGCATAAATTTCTTCCGTTCGAATAATTGGCCCATGAAACGAATCCGCGTAATACGTGATACTGAAAGGATCGTTTAAAGTCTTTCCACCTGTGTTGCAGAATTTGAAAACGTATGTAAACATCCCATTTTCGTATGTCATACTAGTATCCAATGTGGCGGTAACATTCATGAGTCGGGAAAAAGGCCGACCGTACTGGTCGAGCGTAGTAGCCTGTTGTAGAAAGTTGTTGAACGGCCGACGCACCACACCCTGCGGATCGGTGAAAGCTGTAGAGTTGTCGAACAAAGGTGTCGGTATCGTCAAATCCTTGTTGATATTCGTTACATTATACATGTACTGGTTCCAGACAGAACGCGCAGGCGCCCATGGATGTACACCACCAATGACCCACAATTGTCCTCCAACCCAACCCAAACCGCTGCTCACCTTTCCACAGACCACGATTTCCGCCGCACCATCACCATTCACATCCGCAACTACGGGATATTCCTTCCAAGTGCCGGCGGACATGCTTTTCGTGTATAAGTTGTAAAACGGTATGGTGTCGTTACCCGTCTTGTGACTTTTACCACTGCCATTGATTATGCGCAGATTGCTCTCATCTCGATAGACAATCTCCATGATGCCGTCCTGGTTGAAGTCGAACAAAGTCATGGAAGTTTGACCAGATTGATCTGTATGCGAAGCCTGCCATTGGTTTTGGATCCCAGAAGCAGGATTGAATTTCATAGCCGTGATTCTGGCGGAACTCACCGGTTGTTGGTAATCAATGTATATGAATTCCAAAAAGCCGTCGCCATCAATGTCTCCGACCATCGGATATCCAATAGTTTTTGCATATTTGCCATGAGTGAACAGAATGTCTTCCGTCACAGGGTCGTATGCGTAAATGTAGGCAGAGTCTGTGATTTCGGACTGTGTGCCGTCAATGACGACCATCACGTCTAATTGTCCATCGAGATTGAAATCCGCGACGGCCACATTTCCATCTTGAGGTATACGAGAAGGTATGGCAATCGTTTTGAGTTCAGCAATGCTGTTAAGAGAGACATCTGTGCGACTGACAATGTTCACGTTATAGATAGTGTTTCCACAGATAAGTTCGGGAATGGAGTCTCCCAGCACGTTTGCGGCAAAAGACATAGCGCAACGACCGTGTTCATTAATGGAGCATCGCCAGCTTCGCCCCATGTTGCCACCTACAGGACCCGCACACAGACGTTTGAGCGTTGCCGCATCATATATTGCGTTACCGATATAGATTTCCGGCCAACCATCATAGTTGAAATCCGTCACCGATATCATTCCTTCACATGGAGTATTCACATCGGAGGTCGCCAAAAGATTGCCATTAATGTCGTATGAACGCAGTTTGCTGTCGTAGCAATGCAATACAATGGTTCCTTGCATTCCACCATTTTCAGTCGGATAGCGTACCAAAGCCATAGGTCCACCATAACCTGCATATATTTTTTGCGGAATATTGATAGTGCCGATTTGTTGCAGGTTTGTTCCGCGGTAAATTCCTACTTGGGTGGTGTAATGGTCATTGGATGTTGACTTTCCTGCCACTATCTCGACAACACCATCCCCATCAATATCACCTACTAAAGGTACATAATAGTTATGAATGTCGTTGGCAGAATACAACACATGGGCATCCCACGGCTGCCCTTCCGCCTCCGTCGAACAGTCCGCCTCCACCATGTTGTCGGGCAGACTACTTTGCCCCGAGACCTGCATAAGGAACGACATGCATATCAGCAATATGATTATGCATGACTCCTTTCTCGTGTTCAATTGCTGTCGCTTCTTGCTGCTGGTGGCGCAGCGGAGCGCTAGAGCACGGTGATAGTGCCTTTTTTGATGAACGTCTTGCCAAACGGATTCGAGTAATGAATAACGTACTGATACACATTGTTATAGAATATCTTTCCCTTGACTTCCCCGTGCCAGCAGAAGTTTTTGTCATTGGAATAGAAGACCATCTCACCCCAACGGTTAAAAATCACTATCTCAAAATCATTGATTTGATTCTGAATACTTTCAGGAAGAAAAAAGCCATCGTTCAGACCGTCTGATTTTGAAGGGGTAATGGCATTGGGGAGGTACAGAGTGATTTCCGTTGCAGAAACCATGATTGAAACATGTATGACACTGTCACAACCATATACGCTTTGCAAAGCAATGGAGGTGTCAATGCGACTTCCGCTTTCCAATAAGCTCTCACTCAGGAATATTCCATGACAGTCGTATGCTGTTCCTTCTGGAATAGTTTCTGTATAATGCTGGTCATACTCCGGATGTACTCGCAACTTCAAGACAATCACACTGTCACACGCACCCACTTGAAAAATCCTGCTAAAATAATAAGTACCAGCGACTTCTGTTTCTGTGGCGGGTATATTAAAGTTCTCATCCAAATATGATTCATGTACGCAAACGTCCGCTGTGACGGTGTCTTTGGGGATGTTGCAGGGATTGACACTGAAGATGAAAAAGTTGTCGGTAGTGTCGCACTCTTCCTGCTGTCCGCCATTTTGGGCCACACCGGTCCCGTGGTCGTTCAGCGCCACCACGATATTTTCGAGCTCGGGAATTCCCATCAGATCCTCTTCAGCAAATTGCACCTGCTGTGTAATGCAATTGCCAGGCAGCAGCGGGGCGGAAACCAGCTCGGTGTTCACCACGGTTCCTCCGTAGTTGTTGGCATAATAGGTGATATAGAACGGGGCGGTAAGTACTTGGCTACCAGTATTGCAGAATTGGAAGGTGTAAGTGAAAACTCCGTTTTCGTAGGAAAAGGAGGTGTCTGTAGAGGCGGAAATGTTCGCCAGCGGCATGAACGGTCGCCCGTACAAATCAAGTGTAGTGGCTTGCTGGAGGCAATTGTTGAACGGACGGCGTACCACGCCCTGCGGATCGGTGAAGGCAGTGGCGTTGTTAAACGATGTAGTGGGCACGGTGAGGTCCTTGTTGATGTTCGTCACGTTGTACATGTACTGGTTCCACACGGGCCGCGCGGGTGCCCAAGGCTGTCCCGAGGACTTGAAGATGTTCAGCTTCGAGCTGCCCACGGAGACGATTTCCGCCGCCCCGTCGGCATCCACGTCAGCAATGACTGGATACTGCATGATGGTGGTCTCGCTGTAGGGGAATGTGCTCAGCACATACATCGCCACCGTGTCGTTGTGGGTGATGTGGCTTTTGCCGCTGCCGTTCACGATCTTCAGTGTGGACTGGTCGCAGATAATCAGTTCCAAAATGCCATCTTGATTAAAGTCGAATGCGGTGAAACTGTTGGAAAACGAATCTTCGTCGGGGTGCATGCCCCAAATCATCGAAAAAGCCCCAGTAGTTGCATTGTATGTGTATGCCTGTATCCTGTTGTTTGTGTTGGTAGATCCGTTCTGTATCACTATCTCCATCGAACCGTCGTTGTTAATGTCGGCTATCAAGGGGATGCTTTTGCCGGAATTCGTGGTGCTGATATTGAGAGCAGGACTGACTGTTTCGTTGTGTACATCCCACACGTAACAATACACGTTCCCATAATGGCTGTCCGTGTTTCTGACGCTGATGAACACGTCCAGATGCCCATCCTGATTGAAATCCGCCACTTGAGTGTGTCCATCTGCAGGCACGGAAGCGGGTGGGGCGGTCTGCTTCCACAAAGTGGTGGAATTCCCCGATGTGCCATTGGTGTTGGTGATGGAAACTTGATAGATTTCGTTGCCGAGTATCAGTTCCGGATGCCCGTCTTCCGTCAGGTCGGCGGCAAATGGGGATGACAGTTTCCGATGCGTGAACTGGCTGTAGTGCGCATACGACAAACCTGCGTTCGAGGTGGCAGCCTCTGCCAACAGCTTGCCTGTCTCTGCGTTGTAGATTTTATTACGCACATATACTTCCGGGTGTCCGTCACCGTTAAAGTCCACGAAACTCACATTCACGGCGTAGTTGTTAGAGCCAGAAGCATAGGTCTCGTCCGATACCCAGAAGGGCGTATTGGGTGTCGCCGAAGTGATGTCGTAGGCCCGCAACCGGTTATCGTAGCTCGCCACCACAATCAGTCCTTTGCCGCTGGAGGTGCGTACCAGCCCGTAAGCGGCAGCGTCATACTCCGACACCGGCGAATCCATTGTCACCGTCGTCTTCAGTTGGTGCGTCACCCCGTCGTACACCAACAGTTCAAATCCCACATTCCCGATATACCCATCGTTCACATAATGCGACTGACCGGCGAGAGAAAAGCAGACAATCTCTGGATGCCCGTCACCGTCAAGGTCGCCCACCAAAGGAATGTTCAAGTTAGATACGATTGCCGATGATGACCAGGCATTCTCCACACCCCAAGTCATCGATTCCACCTCCGTCGAGCAGTCCGCCTCCACCATGTTGTCGGGCAGACTACTTTGCCCCGAGACCTGCATAAGGAACGACATGCATATCAGCAATATGATTATGCATGACTCCTTTACTTTTCCCCTTTCACCGCACACGCTATCCACACGCTATCCGTACGATAGCCACACGCTATCCGAACGCATTGGAAATGTGGCGCAACTTTTGTCATAAAACGACAAAAAAACAACCCCTGAATTTTTCACAACGAATCAACGAAATTTGATCTGATCCGCCGACTTTCTTCGAAATCATCAATTATTTTTTTACAATTATTTGTTAATATATTTTCACATAAATTCTCAATATGCTGATTTTCAACGAGAAAATTTTTCTTCAAAAAGTCTTGACAAGAGCGAAATCTTATTGTATCTTTGCACCGTAAAAAAACTATTATTATGTTCGAACCATGTAAATATTATAGCCCCGTGACAGACGTCACCTTCCGGAAAGTTTTCGGAGAAAACATCGACCTGGCCACCAGCCTGCTCAACGCCTTCCTCCCGCTGGAAGAGGGAAGGACCATCACCGACCTCCGCTATCTGCCTCCCGAACTGATGCCGGAGACGCCTGCCCGAAAACACAGCATCGTCGATGTGCACTGCACCGACTCCGCCGGCGCATCCTTCCTCGTCGAGATGCAGCTCAACTGGGACACCGACTTCTTCCAGCGCGTCTTCTTCAACGCCTCCAAGGCATACGTCCGACAACTCAAGGATGGGGAGCAATAGACCTGCACAAGGGACTCGACGAATGGTACCACCCCTACAAATTCGTCCATATCTACCACACCGACCGTGTGTTCGAAGGACTCCAGATCGTCTTCGCCGAAATGGAGAAATACGAGAAGCTGGCGGTAAAAGGGAACACCAAGATGGACCTGTGGATGCGCTACTTCACCGAGATGCGAGAGAAAACACGCGTGCCTGCACCTGAATTGCTCGCCGACCCCGATATAGCCAAGGCCATCAACCTGCTGGAGGTCATCAACTACAACGAGGCGGAACAGTACCTCTACGACAAATACTGGGACGCGGTCAGCATCGAAGCCACCTGGAAGGGCATCGGACGGCGCGAAGGGGAGAAAGAAGGGATGGAGAAAGGACGCGAACTAGAAAAACGTTTCCTCGCACGCAATATGCTCGCTGACGGCCTCGAACCGACAGTGGTAGCAAAGTACACAAAGCTGTCCGAGGAAGAACTCCAGAAAATGATGCGGGAATAATTCCATCATCAACAAAAATCCACCGCGCCATAACCCTTTCAGGATCGGCACGGTGGATTTCTTAATATCTTAATACAAAATCGCTTACTTGCCGATAATCGCGGCCAGCTCGTCCACGCCCTTCGGCAAATGCGGACCTAACACGCGGTGACCGGTCTCGGTGATCAGCAGGTCGTCCTCGATGCGGATGCCGCCGAAGTCGCGATACTTCTCCACCACATCGTAGTTGATGAAGTCGGCGAACTTGTTCTCCTTTTTCCAAATATCGATGAGGTGCGGGATGAAGTAGATACCCGGCTCGATGGAGACCACAAAGCCCGGCTTCAGCTCGCGGGCCATACGCAAAGAAGCCCAGCCGAAGATGTTGCTCGGACGCACAGTATCGTCATAGCCGACGTAAATCTGGCCCAAACCTTCCATATCGTGGACATCCAAACCGATTTGGTGACCCAGACCGTGAACCATGAACAAAGCATGAGCACCCAGCTCCACTGCCTCTTTCACGTCACCCTTCATCAATCCCAAATCCTTGAGACCCTGGGCGATAACCTCGCAAGAGAGACGGTGCAGTTCCTTGTTGTACATGCCCGGATGCGCCGCATCAATGGCGTCCATGTTGGCTTTCAGCACGATTTCGTAAATCTCCTGCTGCTTCTGCGTAAACTTACCGTTGACAGGCAGCGTACGGGTGTAGTCGGAGCAGTAGTTCATCAGTCCTTCCGCACCGGCGTCCATCAGCAGCATATTGCCGGCCTTCAAGATGCCATTGTGCAGGTGGTTGTGCAGCGTTTCGCCATGTTGAGACAGAATCACCGGGAAAGAGATGCCGTTGCCGTACGACAGGGCAATGCCCTCGGCCAAGCCGGCCAACTCGCGCTCGGATTCGCCTTCCACAGCACGGCGCATCACAGCGGTGTGCATCTTCACACCAATCTCGCAAGCCTTGTCCATCTCGTCGATTTCGCACTGCTCCTTCGCGGAACGCAGGTTCACGATGCCCATAATCAACTCTACAGAGGCAGCCTCGCGAATGTGGTTAACGTCAATGCCGGTGAGGTTAGCCATCAAAATCTGGTTATCACCGCGATATTGCGGGGTAAAATGCACCTTACGACCTTGTGCCTGGGCTTGCTGGATATACTCGACTAACTGCGCGAACGGACGGGTCTCCGTCACGCCCACCTTCTCGGCCAAAGAGGCAATCGTCGGCTGGTCACCCATCCAGATGATATCGTCGATGGTGAAGTCGTTGCCGAAAATGATGGACTGGTGCGCGTCAAAGTCGATAACGGCGGCGATGTCGGCGATGGAAAGTCCGAAGAAATAGAGGAAGTCGCTGTCCTGACGGAAGTTGTAGGTGTTATCAGGATAGTTCATCGGGGCCTCATGGTTGCCCAAAAACACGGCGATGCCGCTCTTGACGGCCGCCGTCAGTTTCTCTCTTCTGTTTTGATAAACTTGGGGTTCGAATAAGGGGTTCATAATTATTTACGTATTTAATTTTGAAAAGGCAAAAGTACACTTTTTTTGAATTGAACTTTAGCTGTTGGCTATTGGCTGTTGGCTAAAAGCTAATGTGTTAATGCCAGTAATGTATTGGATCGCGGCATCCAATTGCGGTTTGAAATCACCATTGTAGTTCTTGCGTAGGACAATCTCGTCGGGGGTGTGGCCGATGCCTTCCCAAACTTTGCCACTGATTTGCGCCTCGAAAGAGGAGGTATAGACGTAATGGCCGGTGTTAATGTCCCCAAAGGGACCACCGTAGTTAAGGTCGATGCAGTTGGCAGGCTGCAACGGACCCGTGCCTCCGTGCGTGCGTTCGCCAATCGTATGGCTGGTGGGCAACACCGCCTTGATGGTCATCGGCTCTATCTCGCCCATACTCACCGAGTTGATGTCGCAAATGACCACATACGGAATGTTCTCCGCCGTGATATCGCGGTGGTATCTCTTATTGGGGTCAATATAGTAGGGCGTCCACACGGAATGCTCCAACCGCCCCGGACCCTCTTTGTAGCGAGTCTTCATAATCTCCGTGCGCTCGTTGAGGTAGTTGCCGATGAGGTAGTCCAAGTCGTCCTGATAGCCGCCACGGTTGCAACGATTATCGAGGATAATACCGGCCAGCTGGTGGCGCGGGGTCTCCGTGATGGCGCGGAAATAGTGGTCGAGCAGCTGCGCGGCTTCGCCATTCTGGAGCATTATCGGTGTGATACCAGCGGAAGATTGCCACAAGTACGGAATCTTCCGCCCATCGGGAAGCTTAAAAAGAATATAATGGTATATGACATACATTCCCAATTCCGGAGCGTATCCCACACCTGTTTCGTGTGTTTCCACCGTATATTGCGATTCGATATTTTGCAAAAATGCCTGAATACCAGCATTTTCATCCGAAGCCGACTCAAAATAGTAATCGCGGGTAGGAATTTCCAAATCGTAAGGACGGACGCTCACATAGCTGGTCAAGTCATCGGGAGCCGGATGCAAGTTCCTGACATTGAACGACATGTGGTGGTCAACCATGCCGCCCACCAAACCAGTGTAGAGCGCTTGTAACTCATTCGTCGAAACATATCCAACCTCCTCGTATTTCTTGTCAAGTTCCTGGAATTTAGGATAATACCGACTGTACGCAGCCTCCCAATCCGTGGTATCGACGTCCCAGAAGACATAGCCCGTACTGAGGACTTTCCAGAGATAATCGAACTGTTCGGTGTAAGTGCTGTATGCCAGCTTGCCGTTTTCGCCGATGTAGGGCATGTAGTCGGCCTGTTTGCGACAGGAGATGCCTATCAGGACTAATATTGCTGCTATTGTGATGATTTTCTTCATGACTTTGGTTTTTGATGGCCCCACACTGCGCTTCGCTTGTGTGGGGTTAATTGCACTCCGTGCGTTTTGCCTCTCCGAGGCTGCTCAAAGAAAATAATTTTAAAAAATGTATGATGCGCCGAAGGTGATGGACAACGTACTGAGATAGCGGGGATCGCGCATGTGTTCAGAACTGCGATGGTAAGAGGTGAGGTCGTAGTAATAAAGTGCGTCAAGGTTGATGTCCCAGTGGTTGTCTAGCTTGTAGCTTATGCCTAAACCGCCGATGAGGCCTGCACAGAAGCGGTTATCCTCACTCGTGAACGGACGCACTTCGTTGAAATCGTCATAATAAACGTAATAATCTGTCATCCAATAAGTTTTGCCAACCCTGCGCTCGCGAAGCCAGTAGCCCACATAGCCGCCGGCATACGCATGACCACGCAGATCTTTTCCCCCAAAGGAAAAGTCGGCCAGCACGGGCAACATCAGATAATAGTTGTGATGGTTCGTAAAGACGGGATCCAAGTAGTTGAGATTTCGGTCCATACGGTGAGACCGCCGCATGAAGCTGAGATCGGCACGCAAAGCGAACCATTCGGTGAAACCGTAGCGAGCCTGGACGCCCGCATCAAAGCCGCTGAACCCGGAATAGGATTCGTCGATGCGCCCCGCGTCAGAGCGCGTGATGGTGGTGTAGTCCCACCCGCCCTTCACGCCCACGGACCATTGGGCGGAGACGGTTAATGCCGTCATGCACAGCAACATCACAATGCACAACGACTTTAATACCATTGTTTGTTTCATTGTTTTATTATTTCGTTAATCTTATCGTCAATTTTGCGGCAAAAATAACAATTCCTTCTACACCACGTATCTTTATTTGACCATTGACATTGACCCAGGGCTCCGATTCGCTTCACCCTAGGCTGACATATTTCGGGCTTACAGCCCTTTGGGAAGAAATTCCTGAAACTTGAAACCTGAAACCAAAAAGAGACCCATCTTCCGACAGGTCTCTCTTTATATATAATATGGTAAATACCGACTATTGCGTCACGCGCTCCAGCCATTTCACCATGCCAAGCATGACGGCCATGGAGACGAAGCAGACCACTGCGAAGACGGCCCAGCAGTATTTGATAGGCCATGCGTTGTACATCACAGGTCCGAGCCAGATCATCAGGTTACCGATGGCGGTAGCACCGAGCCACAAGCCTTGGCACAAACCCACCATGTGGCGCGGAGCCACCTTGGAGACGAATGACAGACCCAGCGGGGAGATGAACAACTCAGCGACGGTCAGCAGGAAGTAGGTGACGAGCAGCACCCAAGGAGCAGCTTTGGAAAGACCAGCAGCAGCCATCTGGGCAGCATCCAACAAACGGAATTCCTCACCAGAAGGATAATTCTTGATGATAGAGAAGATCATCAGGAAGAGATATGCACTACCGGCAATGGCCATACCCAAAGCGATCTTACGCGGGGTGGACATCGTGACACGTTTGTTGAAGAGGATCATAATGGGAGTAAGCACAATCACAAAGAAGGGGTTCAAAGCCTGCCAAATTTCAGGAGCGATAGCATCCGTTTTAACGAAGTCACGGGCGAACACAGACAACGACTGGCCGTTCTGGTGGAAAGAGAACCAGAAGAAGATGGCGATACCCAGCACTGCGAAAAGGGCATACAGACGTTGTTTGATTTCCGTAGCCATAGCTTGTTTCTCTTCAGCGGTATATTCCACCACCTGAGCAACTTCTTTCTTGGCCGGTTGCGGGAATTTATACTTGTTAACCAAGAAGATAATCAAAGAAATAGCCATTGCAATCACAGAGGCGATGAAGGAGAAATGGACACCCTGATTGAAAACGGTGATGTAGTCGGAGCAGAATGCAGCCGTGTCAGTGAAGACGTAACCGTCTTGCAGCACAGCAGCCATGGTCTCCGTGAACTTCTGGGTCTCCTGACCGTTTGCCAAGAATTGGTGACAAAGACCAGACATATCAGCGTTATATACAAGGTGATGCGCCTTCAACCACCATTCGCGGAGGAACGGGGCGATGAACGGAGCAAAGAAACCACCAATGTTGATGAAGACGTAGAAAATCTGGAAACCGGAGTCACGACGCTTTTTAGCTTCTGCGAGTGCTTCGGGACCCTTCTTGGCGGCCTCTTCCTCGAACTCGTCGTACAGTTTGCCGACGATAGCCTGCAAGTTGCCCTTGAACAGACCGTTACCGAAAGCAATGAACAACAGAGCCATACAGGTGATAGTCAGGATGGTAGCCCAACCGGCACCGCTATCCAGAATAGCACCGTCAGCGGTCTTGCTGAACAACGGAATAGCCATCACCACATAACCAATAGCCATGATGATGAGACCCCATTGGATGGTCTTGTTGTAGTTTTGCGTTCTGTCGGCGATGATACCGCCCACGAGACTCAAGACGTAAATTCCGAAATAGAACACGGAATAGATGACGCCAGCCGTCCCATCGGGAAGACCGAACTTTGACACCAGGAAGAGAAGCAACACAGCGTTCATGATGTAGTAGCCAAAACGCTCACCCATGTTACTCAACGCCGCAGCGATAAGGCCTTTCGGGTGGTTTTTCGCTTCCTTCACATAGTAAATAATGAACGGCACAATAACTAGTGCGCCGACAAGACAAATAATACCAGCTATACTCATATTTTATTGAATTTTAATTGTTTACAGATGTTGGTTGATTTTCGCCACCAGTTCGTCTTTCTTGATGACACCGACGTGACGATCGACGAGCTCACCGTTCTTGATGAAAACGAGGGTGGGGATGTTCATGATGCCGAACTGCATGGCGATGTCGCCGTTCTCATCGGTATCACACTTGCCGACCACGGCTTTGCCCTCAAATTCGGCGGCGACCTCCTCCACGATGGGAGCGATGCTTCTGCACGGGCCGCACCACGTTGCCCAGAAATCAATGACGACCAGCTTGTCGCCCTTAATCAGGCTTTCAAAATTCTCTTTGTTAATTGCTAATGCCATAATATTTGGATTTTAAATTATTAAGCCGCAAAGATACAATTTTTTTAGACGTCCAAAAATTTTGTATATTTGCCACCGTGAAATTTATTAGAAGATGAAACAGTTGAAAAGATTAATGACACTCTGTTTTTGTGCGGCAATCCTGCTGGCCGGATGCACCAAATACGGTACTGCAGTCTCCACCATCACCGATTATTCTTACGCCAACAAACAACTGACTGTCAATGCCGTGGTAACCGACGACGGCGGCTGCAACTACTACATGGAACAAGGTTTCTGCTACAGCCTGTTCTGTCCGCCGAACCTCACCGACATCTACACCACACTGGTGAAAGTCAACAACTATTCCGAAATCGATACCTTCTCGGCCACCTTCACCTTGCCGCTGGCCGACACCGCGTATTACGTTTGCGCGTATGTGAAGAACAGTGCGGGCCTCTCCTACAGCGATGCCGTGAAGGTCTCCACCAACCCCGCCGATTATCCAGCCCCCCAAGAATAATTTTAACCAATTTAATATAATAATGAAGAAAATTCTTGCCATCAATCCCGGAGCCACCTCCACCAAAGTTGCTATTTTCGACGGCAACGAACAAATATTCCTGAAGAACATCAAGCATTCCACGGAAGAACTGTCCCAGTTTGCCACGATTGCCGACCAATACGAGTTCCGCAAGAACATCATCACCTCCACTTTGGAGGCGGAAGGCATTGACCTGCACGACATCTCCATCGTGATGGGCCGCGGCGGTCTTGTAAAACCCCTCAAATCTGGTGTTTACAGAGTCAATGATTTGATGCTGGAGCATCTGAAGATGGGCTACAGCGGTCAACACGCCTGCAACCTCGGCGGTCTCATCGCCGACAGCATTGCCAAATACATCGGTTTGGAATGTGCCTATATCGCTGATCCTGTGATGGTTGACGAGATGCACGACATCGCCCGCATCTCCGGTCACCCAATGTTTGAGCGTCAGTCTATTTTCCACGCCCTCAACCACAAAGCCATCGGCCGCATGTACGCCAAGGATTGCGGAAAGAAGTATGAGGACCTCAACCTCATCATCACCCACATGGGTGGCGGTGTGAGCGTCGGCGCACACGAAAAGGGCAAGGTCATCGATGTGAACCAAGCTCTCGACGGCGAAGGTCCGTTCTCTCCCGAACGTTCCGGTTCCCTGCCGATGAACCAATTCTTAAAAGCTTGTTTCAGTGGCAAATACACCCAACAAGACATGCAGAAGATGCTCGTTGGCAAGGGCGGTTATGTCGGCTATTTCGGCAGCAATGACGCCTATGCAGTCGAGAAGGCAGCCATCGCCGGCGACCCCAAAGCTGATCTCCTCGAAGAGGCTTTCGCTTACCAAGTAGCCAAGCAGATTGGTGAGAACGCCTGCGTGCTGAAAGGCAAGGTCGATGCCATCATCCTCACCGGCGGTATTGCTTACGGCAAACCGGTCGTTGCCCGCATCAAGAAATATGTGGAGTGGATCGCCCCTGTGGCCGTCTATCCCGGCGAAGACGAAATGGCCGCTATGGCCTTGAATGCCAACATGATCCTGAACAAGGAAATCGAAATCCAAGAGTACGTATAATGCTCACTTTCGCGCTCTACAGCCGTTCCGGTAGCGGTCCCCAACCGCTCATCGATTCGGTCGTCCGTTATATACAAACCCACGACGGCAAGGTGTGTCTGCATCAGAACGCACCTTGCCAGTGTGTTGATTTAGAACGGTTTGCGACATACGAAGACCTTCAACGAATTGGGAATGTGGACTTTATGATTTCCGTAGGCGGTGACGGCTCCTTCATTGACGCCGCCAACCTCATCGGGGATCTGAATATTCCGCTGGTCGGCATCAACACCGGGCGCATCGGCTTTCTGTCAGCCATTAAAAAAGACAACTTCGAAGCTTCCATCCGGATGCTTTTCGACAAACAATACACGTTGGAATCGCGCTCGCTGCTTCACATCGAGGGCAGCGAGCCGTTACCGCTGGACACGCGTTTCGTGGTGAACGACGTGACCATCCGCGCCACCGACAACGACTCCATCAACGCCATTTCGGTGGAGGCCGGTGGCAAGCACATCAACACCTACTGGGCCGACGGACTGATTGTGGCCACCCCGACGGGCTCCACGGCCTATTCCATGAGTTGCGGCGGTCCCATCCTGCACCCCCAAACCGACGTGGTGGTGCTCACCCCCATCGCCTCCCACTCCCTCAGCGTGCGGCCGCTGGTTATCCCCGCCGCCCAAACCCTGGAAATCTCCGTCAACGGACGTGGCGGAAAATATTCGCTTTGCGTTGACACTCAACGGATTATTCTCAACGACAAGGTCAAACTCAGCATCTCCAAGGAAAACTTCACTATTAAAACCGTCCTTTTCGACAACGCCGATTTCTATTCCACCATACGCGAAAAATTGCTGTGGGGACTGGACAAACGGAACGACTAATACACGGCTATTGGCTATTAGCTTTTGGCTATTAGCCGTTAGCTAAAAGCTAAAAGCCAACGGCTGAAAACTACTCAATTGGACGACTGATATTTCAACATTATAGTGTTTATTTTTTTATCTGAATGCAGGTTTTAAAATCTGTAATAATATTAATTTTGTCAGATTAAAAGTAATTGTGCAAAATTGTATGAAATACGCTAAGCCGATAGTCCGTATCTTGCTGAGTATCACTTTGGTAGTGGTATTCATCTTGGCTGCTGTCAACATGCCGAGACAGCGGTGTGAGCGTATCTCTGCGGTGGCGCACACGCAGAACGAAAGCGTCACGCTCGGACAGGCGGACGTGGAGGCGATGCTGGCGGCGGCCAACATCGAGGTGGTGGGCAAAGCCATGAAGGAAATCGACCTCGGCGAAATCACCGCGTTGCTGAAGTCCAACCCCTACATCGCAAACGTGAATTTCGTCCACTTCGCGGGCAAGAAACTGGTGATCGACTACGACCTCCGGAACATCATGCTCCACGTGTTCACCCCCAACGGCGGGCACTATCTGGTGGACAATGAAGGGATTGTGGTCCCCTTCACCGCCAAGATGAAAGACTACCTGATGATTGTCAACGGCAACGTGTCCGACAACTACAAGAGCGGCAAGAAGGCACCCGGCAAGGTGCAGGATGCGCTGGCGCTCACCAAGGAAATCCAAAAAGACGACTTTTCCCAAGCCCAATACCGGCAGATATACCTCAACAACCGCAACGAACTCGAACTGACCACCGCCATCGGCGGACAGAACATCCTCTTTGGATCGGCCGACAATGCCGCGGAAAAGCTCAAAAACCTCAAAACGGTTTACGAAAACGGACTGTCCCACAAGGGGTACAACACCTACTCCCAGCTGGACGCCCGCTACAAGAACAGAATTATTGCAACAAGAAAATAACCCTGAGCGTATGGAGAAAAATTACTCACCGAATTTCGGACCTGTCAACAACATGGCGAGCGACATCGTGGTCGGTCTCGACATCGGCACCACCAAGGTGGCCACCATTATCGGTTATCTGAACAACAGAGGCAAAATTGAGATCCTCGGCCACGGAAAATCCACCTCCAAAGGTGTGGAATTCGGTCTCATCCAAAACCTCCTGAAAGCCCAGGAGAGCATCAAGACCTCCGTACAAATCGCATCCAACCATGCCCGCGTGGATGAAATCAACAGAGTGTATGCCGGCATCGCCGCCCGCCATATCCGCACCGCCAACTGCAAACACTACATTTTCCGCACTAACCATAACGCCCTCATCACGCAGGACGAACTCGACGCCATGAAACACGATGTCGAGAACATCGCCCTGCCACCGGACCAGAAAATCATCGCCATCATCCCGCAGAAATACGTCATCGAAGACTCTGCGGACGGCGCCAGCCACGAATCCATGGACCCCGTCGGCGAACTGGGTTCCAAAATCACAGGATTTTACCAGATTATCACTGGAAATTATCACGAAATCAAAAAGATACACACCTGTATCTCCAATGTGAATATCAATGCGGAAGAGCTGATTCTCGAACCCATCGCCTCCGGACTCTCTTGTTTGTCCGAAGAGGAAAAACAGCGCGGCGTCGCCCTGATTGACATCGGCGGCGGCACCACCGACATGGTCATCTTCCAGAATGGCCACCCGAAATTTTGCAAGGTCATCCCCTTCGCCGGCTCCGTGATCACCAAAGACATCGCCAATGTCTGCAATATCCCGGAAGACACCGCCGAAGAACTGAAGGTCAACCACGGCAGCTGTATTCCCGCGAAGAGCAACCCCAACCGCGTGAGCACCATCCTCCGTCCGCATCAACAAACCCCGTTGCGCATCACCGATGAGCAACTGGCTCGCATCATCTACAGCCGCGTCCACAACGACATCCTCGGATTCGTCAAGAAGGAACTCGAAAATTCCGGATGCATGAAGATGCTCCAGAACGGCGCAGGTCTTGTTCTCACTGGCGGCGGCGCAAAACTCCGCCATCTCGTCGAGCTCTGCCAGTTCGACCTCGGGCTCAACACCCGCATCGGCATCCCGGGCATCGGTTTCGCCGATTCCCTCTCCAACGAGCTCAAACAACCCCTCTACTCCACCGCTCTCGGCCTGCTCAAATATGGTATCGAAGAAGAGACCAAAGGCATCCATCTGACCGAAAACACCACCGACGAATTTGTCAGCAACACCAACGATGACAACTACACCTACCAACCTGCAGAACCGTATGGCGAACGGGATGCAAAAGGTGGCAAATTGCTGGATACGCTGAAAAAGACGTTCACGAAGTTCTTCGAACAGATTTCCTAAACCAAACCCATTAACCGAAAGTAATAACAATAGAAATATGACAGAATCAATCAATTTTACACCTGATTTTGGCGCTAAAGAGAACTCCTCCTCCATCAAAGTGATTGGTGTGGGCGGAGGCGGAAGCAACGCCGTTCAACACATGTATTCCGAAGGAATCGAAGGTGTTGACTATCTGGTCTGTAACACAGACAAATGCCATCTGGAAGCCTGTAAGATACAGGATAAGCTGTTGTTAGGCAACGGCCTTGGTGCCGGTGCGAATCCCGAAGTGGCTCAGAAATTTGCCTCTGAGAGCGAAAAGGAGATCAGAGAGTTCATCGGTGAAAACACCAAGATGCTCTTTATCGCCGCTGGTATGGGTAAAGGTACCGGTACGGGCGCTTCTCCCGTCGTGGCTAAAGTGGCCAAGGACATGGGCATCCTTACCGTCGGTGTCGTGACCGAACCTTTCAAATTCGAAGGTAAACGCATCATGAACGCTGCCAAAAGCGGTATCGAGGAGATGAGCAAATATGTCGATTCCCTGATTATCGTCAATAACCAGAACCTGATGAAATACTACAACTCACTGCCTATCAACGAGGCTTACGCCCAAGTGGATGACATCCTCAAGAACGCAGTGAAGTGTATCGCGGAAATCGTCACCGTGACCTACGGTCAGAACGTCGATTTCAACGATGTGAAATCCATCATGGAACACAGCGGCAAAGCCCTCTTGGGCATCGCCACCGCCAACGGCGAGGACCGCGTGCGTACGGTACTGGAAGACGTGCTCAACTGCCCGCTGCTGGAGAACTCCGACATCAGCGACGCCAAGAACTTCCTCTTCTTCGTCACCTACGGTCCCGACAAACAGATCACCATGGGCGAACTGGAAATGCTCGAAGACCGCTTCGACGAGATGCAATCCGACAACGTGCACGTCATCTGGGGTCACGGTCTCGACGAAACACTGGGCGACAGCATCAAGCTTTCCCTCGTGGTCACCAATTTCGACTCCTCACACAAGGAAGAGTCGGAAATCATCATCGATACCACTGGAAAGACGATTGTCGATTCTATCGAAGAGGCCCCTGTCACCACCATTCCGGAAATCTCCACCGAACAAGCTCCTCAAGCACAAGAGGAACCTGCTACAGCTCCTGTGATGGAAAGCCAAGAGTTCACAATGCCCGAGGCTTCCACACCCGAGTTCACCGACCCGCTCTTCAGAAACGTGGAAACACCCGAGCCTACCTACCCCTCTTTCAACTATAACGATGACGATATCTTCAACAAGATGGTTAACGAGCCGTCCATCAACCGCAACAACGAAGTGATGACTTCCGCACAGGTCAAAGCCCCTGTCACGTTGGAGGAAGAGCCCAACAACGCCGTCTATTATGAGCTGAAGGACGATGTCTTTGACGTCTTCCACGGGCTGGCCGACTAAGCTATTCATTATAATTATATATAGGTGGTGGTATCATTCAGATGCCACCACTTTTTGTTTTAAATGAGACCTAAATGAGAAATATTTTTCATTTTTGAGTATCAACTAAAAAAAATACTATTTTTGCATTGGTATTAGTTTTGGTAAATTAAGGGGAGGAAAAAGCCGTTTTGAAGTGTGGAAGTAGTTTATAATTAAAAATATAGGAGGTTTCATTATGTTAAAAAACAGAAGTTTGATTGATCCGAACGATTTCACGCGCGAGGAATTCCGCGAAATTTTCGATTTGGGTCACCAGATTATCGCCGATCCGGCGAAGTACAGCAAGAGTTGTGAAGGCAAAATCCTGGCAACTCTTTTTTATGAACCGAGTACGCGTACGCGCTTGAGCTTCGAGACGGCCATGTTACGTCTGGGCGGTCAGGTGATCGGTTTCTCCGAAGCCGCTTCCTCTTCCACCGCGAAGGGTGAGAGCATCGCCGACACGCTGCGTACCGTGGAATGCTACGCCGACATCGCGGCCATGCGCCATCCCAAGGAGGGTGCCCCGCGCCTGGCCAGCCACTACATCCACATGCCGCTGATCAACGCCGGCGACGGCGGTCACCAGCACCCCACGCAAACCCTCACCGACATCCTCACCATCGAACGTTTACGTGGTAACGTGGAGAATAAGACTTACGGTTTCTGCGGAGACCTCAAGTTCGGCCGCACCGTGCACTCCCTCGTCAAGTTCCTCAGCAACTACGAAGGCGTGAAGTTCATCTTCATCTCTCCCGAGGAACTGCGCGTTCCGGAATACATCCGCGAAGAGGTGGTCCGCAAGAAAGGCATCCCCTTCCAGGAGGTTGACCAGATGGAGCCCTACATGAACCAACTTGACTTCCTCTATATGACCCGCGTACAGCGCGAGCGCTTCTTCAACGAAGAGGACTATATCCGCCTGAAAGACAGATTCATCCTCGACAAAGAAAAGATGTCCTACGCCCGTCCCGACACCTACATCCTTCACCCGCTGCCGCGCGTCAACGAAATCAGCACCGAAGTCGATGACGACCCGAGAGCACAATATTTCCAGCAAGCCAAGAACGGCATGTATGTCCGTATGGCGTTGATACTCAAATTACTGGGTATATACTAGGAGTTTTTAAGGCAATAGGCAAAAGCCAATAGCTAACAGCCAATAGCCAAAGTTAAAGATACATCATCATCAATTAGAAACATCATGTTAGAAATCACCAGTATAGAAAAAGGTATTGTCATCGACCACATTACCGCCGGCTACGGAATCCAGGTGTTCAACTATTTGAACCTTGACAAGGCCGATTATAATGTCGCGCTCATCTGCAACGCTTACAGCCAAAAGATGGGTAAAAAAGACATCATCAAGATCAACAATGTCATCGACATCAACTACGACTTCCTCGGGCTGATCGACCCGAACGCCACGGTGAACATCATCGAGGAGGGGAAGACCATCAAAAAGGTGAAGTTAGAAGTGCCTGACAGAGTGGAGAATATCATCCGCTGCAAGAACCCGCGCTGCGTCACCTCCGTGGAGCACTACTTCCCGCACGTCTTCCACCTTGTCGATAAGGATAAACGTTCCTACCGCTGCGAGTACTGCGACGACATCGTGGTGCCGTACCCAGTGAAATAATTTATTTTCTCAAACCGTTTTGCGTATCAAAAAAAAGTGTATTTTTGCCGCGCAAAACGAGAAGGTCTCGTGGCCGAGTGGTTAGGTACCGGTCTGCAAAACCGTTGACTCCAGTTCGAATCTGGACGAGACCTCAAAAATGTAGAGACGCGATTCATCGCGTCTCTATTGTTTTTTATGTACTTTTGCCGTTGATATGAAGCCGCAGAAACTATTCTATATCTTACTGGCTATTTGGGTTTTAGCCGACCTACTGCAGGCCATCTTCACGCCCGTGCACGCGGACGAGGCCTACTATGCGCTATATGGGAGGTTTCTGGACTGGGGCTACTACGACCACCCGCCGATGGTGGCACTGCTCACCGCGCTCAGCGGCGCACTTTTCAAGGGAAATCTTTCCATCCGCTTTGCCACCGTGCTGCTTCACGGCGGAACCGTCTGGTTGGTTTGGATAACTTTACCCCACAAAACGTTGACCAACAAGGATGTATGGACCTTTTTCGCAATAGCATCTTCCTTAGTGATGTTCTCGGCATATGGTTTTATCACCACCCCTGACGCACCGCTGCTCTTCTTCACCGCACTCTTCTTCTACCTCTACAAGCACTACCTCAATACCCCTACATGGCCGCTCGCATTCGCGCTCGGAGTAACACTTGCCGCTATGCTCTATAGCAAATACATGGCCGTACTTGTCGCCGGGTTTGTCCTCCTTTCGAACCTCAAACTGCTGAAAGATCCAAAAGTCTGGATAGCGGTGCTGTTGTCTGCACTCCTTTTCGTGCCACACATTTTATGGCAAATCAACCACCATTTCCCCAGCTTCCAATACCACTTGCTGGGTCGCAACACGGGTTTCCGAATGCAATATCTGCTGGAATACTTTCCGAATCAATTGCTGGTCTTCAATCCTGTATGTCTCTGTCTTGCCCTTTACTTCTGCTGGAAGAGACGCAAAACCGACGACCTCTTCGAGAGAGCCGGTATCTTCACCATCGCGGGTTTTATCCTCTTTTTCTGGATAATGACCGTGAAAGGACACGCAGAGCCCCACTGGACCGTGGCGGCCTCCATCCCCATGATTCTCCTGCTGTGGCAAGAACTCCGTAACGAACAGTGGCACAAATGGTTGATGCGAGGTATCGTACCCATTGTCGGCGTGCTGCTGATCTTTCGAATCATTGCCCCAATCCTGCTGAGCAACCATTCCCTCAATGCCTTTGGCAACCCGCACAAATACGATGTCATTCACGAATATTGCGGAAAAACACCCGCCATATTCGTGGGTTCTTTCCAAGAACCCTCCTTATATCATTTCTACACTGAAGAGGATGCCTTGCTCATCAGTTCAGTTTATAACCGACAAACGCAATTCGACCTATGGCAGCTTGACAAGACGATTCAGGGAAAGCCTGCCTATATCATCAACACAAATGTGTATGATCGTGGACCAAAAGCAGGTTTCGACCTCATTGAAAAGGATGAGATCGCCTTTTATCTCCACAAGACAGAATCGTTCCAAGGCACCAACCGGATTCAGGTAGCCATTGACCAATATCGCGTTGCAAACGACTCTCTTTATCTCGATCTCACGCTATCCAATCCTTACGAAACGGATTTTGTGTTCAACAATCCCGAATTTCCGATTACGCTACACGTTGTCTATCTGCGGAATAGCGACTGTTATCCTATTACCTGTCCGATAGGCTTTGACATGGTCATTCCTGCTGGCGGAAGCCTTAGTTGCAAAACCGTGGTCAAGTATATCCCAGATGCCCCAATTGTCATCTGCTTGGACAATATTGTCAATCGTTCCGTGAATAGTAAACCCTTAAAGCTAAAGCAATGATTGACAGCACATTGATAGTAAAATTCTTGAAATTCTGCTTGGTCGGCTTTTCGGGCATGGTGGTCGATTTCGGCACCACATGGCTTTGCAAGGAGAAGTTCGAGTGGAACAAGTACCTTTCCAACTCCCTTGGCTTCGTACTGGCCGCCACCAACAACTACATTTGGAACCGCCTCTGGACCTTCCAAAGCACCTGCACGGAAATCCCCGTTGAATATGGCAAATTCCTCATTATCGCCGCGATAGGTTTGGCTATCAACAATTTTGTGGTTTATCTTCTCCATGGCAAACTGAAACTGAATTTCTACCTCGCCAAAATCATCGCCGTCGCGGTGGTCACCATTTGGAATTTCGCGATGAATTATTTGTTTACATTTTAATACCTAGGGCTCGCTATCGCTCACCCTAGGCTAACATATGACGCCCCTTCAGGGCTTTCAAGGAATATATTAAATAGCTATTGCCTATTGCCTAAAAATACTATCTTTGCCGCCTTAAACTTGTAAATATGCTCTTATTAAACGACTTTTTCTACAGTCACTGGTTCGATTGGGACAAAAACCTGTTCCAATTCATCAATGGCCATAATTCGCCCTTTTGGGACAAGGTGATGTGGGTGATCACCAGTGCGCACCTCGGGGTGCTCTTTTTCCTGATTCTGTCCGCGATGGTCGTATGGTATTATCGCAAACAGTCGTGGAGGATCCTGCTTTTCATCGCCATTGTCACCTTGTTAGGGGACACAATTGGAGCCCGTGTACTGAAACCTTCCATAAAGCGCTTGCGTCCCTCACATGATCCTGAATACCATGGGGACTATCATGTGCATTTATTGCAAAAGAAAGATGGAACTTACTATTATGGAGGCAAATACAGCTGTCCATCGAACCACGCCCTCAACTATATGACCACTTCCATACTCTTTTTCTATTTTTTGGGGAAGAAGGTCAGAAGACGCTGGCTATTAGCGATTTTCGTCTTTGGATGCACCTTACTGAGCTGTTACAGCCGCATGTACGTGGGCGTGCACTATCCATTCGACATTCTGTGTGGTTTGCTTATCGCGACGATGCTCGCAGGATTGGCGATTTGGCTGGACAGAAAGTTTCAAGTTTCAGGTTTCAGGTTTCAAGATTCAGAATGAACTACTACCATTGTTACTGATTGGTAATCACAATCTTACGGTCTTTTGCTGCTTTCAAGCCGAAGACTGTTTCGCGCACTTCGTCGGTCTCAAAAGCGTGATTCACAGCCCCTTCAGGGAAAATTTGTAGATAAAGACCTGATTTTTCACCCGTTATATATGGAGATAACCGAGCGTCATCCGCCTTGCGAAGATAGTTCAGCAAACTGACAATTCTTCGTGAGGATAAATGCTTGTTATAGTCGCTGTTATGCAACGGACTGGCAAATCCGCTGATGACCAGATTCACCGTATCACCGTTCAACATCGCTTCGGTAAGATACTGCTGCAGAAGCTGTAAGCGTGCGTAACCCGTCTGCACAGAGTCGCGCATAAAGCCTGCCACCGCGTACATTGCCTTGCGCTGTTCTTCTCCAGTCAGTCCTTCTCCAGATTTGTTAACATATCCTTGGATATCACCGATATACGCATTGTATAGTTCCAAATAATCCTTATCGGTAGTGTCAGAAACAGACTTCGGGTCGGGACAGTCATTTTGGAAGTACAACGTTATCGGCAACACAGAGGCTATTTTTTCATGAATGTCCGGCTTGTGTGGCAACACAACCGTATCTTTCTGAGGCTTAGACCATTCCACATAGAAGATGTCGTTGCAGCAGGTATCTTCATCCACCATATCGCGGTGAGGTCTGTTGGAGGAGAGAAAACCGCTCTTACTACATTGATTTACAACAAAATAGAAGTCGTTATACACCGAATTAAAGGGTCGAGGAAGGTGTTTTACCGGTTGCCAACGACCCAAAGCACCCTCGCTACAAAAAATGTCGAAATCGCCTATAGGGTGATGCTCGTCCGAGCTGAAATAGAGCATGTTAGAATGTTTATCATAGAAAGGGGTAACCTCATCCCCATCGGTGTTGATGGCCGGTCCGAGGTTGACGGGCGACTGGAAATGCCCATTCTTGCGGATGGCATACCAAATATCCGATTTTCCATACCCACCGGGACGATTGGAGGAGAAGTAAAGTACCTCGTAATCAGCATATTCCACCAAACAAGGCTGCATGGAAGAGTAGTCGCCCGGATTGATAACCGAGGATAATTTTTTAGGTTTCGTCCAGTTGCCACCACGCCGTTCCGATTCCCACAAATGGCAATGGAGATCCCCCTCCCCTGTTCGCTCACAACGGGTCAACATCATTCGCTGACCGTCCTCGCTCAAGCAGAAATTGCTGTTGAAATAGTTGGGGTGGTTAATGTTCCGAGGTAATGGTTTCGCAGTTGCAAACCGTTCTTCCGACAACATTCGGGATTCGTAAATATAGCAGTACCAATTCGTTTCAAAGAAATGTTCCGCATCCTCCGCCGCATCATTGCGCATAGCGGTAAAAAGAAAGGTGGAATCCGGCAGCAACTTTCCAGCATATTCCGAAAAGGAGCTGTTGATTGACGACGGTAAAGGATCTATTGTCACGATGATAGAATCCGTTATGGGCAATACTGTTACAACATTGCTCTGCGCCCTCGCAGAAACCCACAAGAACAGCGTCACAATGAAAACACATAAAGCCTTTATTATAAACGATTTATCATTCATTCTTACCCTATCATTACCTTAAACTCTAAACCCTAAACTCTAAACCCTAAACTCTAAACTCTAAACTCTAAACTTCAATAACCAATAACCAATAACCATTACATAATGTCATACGGGCACGGTTCCTTCCCCGCTCGAGTAATCGTTCGTTTCTTGAAAATATAGGAGATAGCGAGTTCCATGCCGCCGCGACCGTGCGTGGCCACCACGAAAGGAGATACGTTCACGTCGTAGGCGAGGGAAAAACGGAGGTTCTGCCAACTGACGAACCCGTTGATAATCAAGGCATCATTCCAACGATAGAAAAGTCCGCCACCAAGAGTGAACAGAGTAGTATAGCTGTTTTTCTTCTTGAAATATTCCACATTACAGCCGAGCAAATACTCACTAAAGGTACGCTGCCAAGAGGCGTAGAGCATTGGCGACAAGGATAATTCGCGGTTGAGGGCGATTTGGGAGTAGAAATGAGCCGTGTATTTGATAGGCAAACGGGCATTGCTCTCATCGAAACCATAAAAGGGCATATTGATGTGGGACGCACTCACTGCCAACCTGAAAAGGGTGGTCTTGGAGGGCAAGAATCCCCAAAACGCACCTACCCCAAAATCGGGATAGAGCCGTTGAAAAATTTCAAAATTCTCACCAGCAGGCAGATAGGAATAGAACATTCCATCTAAAAACTGGTTGTCCCAAGTGCCCTCATCGAAATCGAAGTGGTTGTTGATGATGCCGCCATAGAGTCCCAGACCGATTTTGTGGCGACTGTGCCGACCAAGATTTTTGATGTACGACAACGAGAGTATTGCCTGCACGGAGCTGTATCGCACATCACCAGATCTGTCCCCGTTGAAGGTGAGTCCGATACCCAATAGTTCCTGCCGCCGATGATTCTTATAGATCGCACCATCGACTTCCGCACCCATAGTCATGAACGGCTTTGTCACCGAAAGCCACTGCTCCCGCATAATGACGCCGCCACGCACCACACCATCGAACGCCGCTGTCAACGCAGGGTTCACCCCGGTCGGATTGGCATAAAACTGGGAGAAATGATAATCTTGGGCAAAAGTTATCTTAAAAAAAAAAGTCAGTGCCGTCAGCAACAGCATCACATATCTGTACTTCTCGTTCCAACAGTTCCTAAGATAGCGTCGCAACTCGTTTTCACGCGGATTGTTCTGAGGCTCATAGAGTTTCGTGCCCGCAATCTGTTCGGGTAGGAACTCCTGCTGCACGAAATTGTGCTCGAAATCGTGGGCGTATTGGTAACCTTTGTGATAGCCCAACTCCTTCATCAGTTTGGTCGGGGCGTTGCGGATGTGCAGCGGCACAGGCAGGTCGCCGGTCTGCTTGACAAGTCCGTAGGCGTTCTCGATAGCCATATAAGAGGCGTTGCTCTTGGGCGAAGAAGCCAGATACACAGCCGTTTGCGAGAGTACGATACGCGCTTCCGGCATCCCAATGACGTTGACTGCCTGGAAACAGTTGTTGGCCAGCAGCAACGCGTTAGGGTTGGCGTTGCCGATGTCCTCGGAGGCCAAAATCACCATACGGCGGGCGATGAAAAGCGGGTCTTCACCAGCAACCAGCATCCGGGCCATCCAATAGACCGCTGCGTTGGGGTCGCTGCCGCGCAACGACTTGATGAAAGCGGAGATGATATCATAATGCTGTTCGCCCTTCTTGTCGTAAAGTGCCAAATTCTGCTGGATGACGTGAATGATCTGCTCGCGGGTGAGGGTGATGACACCGTCCACCGGCGGGGTCATCCACGACACCAACTCGATGGCATTCAGCAATTTGCGGGCATCACCGCCAGAGATGCGCAATAAAGCTTCCGTATTCTCCAACTTGATTTTGCAGTTCATCTGCCCTTCGAGGTAGGCGATAGCCGTCTGTAACAGTTGCTCAAGATTCTCCTTGGAAAGTCCCTTCAGGACATAAACCTGACAACGAGAAAGTAGTGGGGAAATAACCTCGAAAGAGGGATTCTCCGTGGTGGCGCCGATGAGCGTGACCACGCCCTGTTCCACCGCGCCGAGCAGCGAATCCTGCTGGGATTTGGAGAACCGGTGAATTTCGTCGATGAAGAGAATGCAGCGCCGTTCGGATTTTTTGGCTTTGTCGATAACCTCGCGGATATCCTTCACGCCGCTGCTGATAGCGCTGAGGGTGAAGAACTCCGCATCGATGGCGTTGGCGATGAGCAGCGCGAGGGTGGTCTTGCCCACGCCCGGCGGTCCCCAAAAGATCATCGACTGGATGTTGCCGCTCTCGATGGCCGTACGCAACACCGCCCCTTCACCCATCAGGTGCTCCTGACCGATGTATCCCTCAATGGAATGTGGGCGAAGAATCTCTGCTAACGGCTGCTTCTGCATTACATTATTTTTGGAGCGCAAAGATACATTTTTTTGGCTTACAAGCTTAGAAGTTTACACGCTTAGGGGGGGACGTTTACAATTTGGAGGTTAAGTACTCGAAATCCTTCAACGACAATTGCTCGGCGCGTTTCGTGAATAATGGTTCGGTTTCCACAAACGCCTTGTCGAACGGCAACGATTGCAGTGCGTTGCGAAGGGTTTTGCGGCGGTAGTTGAAGGCGGTTTTCACCACCGTGCGGAAGGTCTTCTCGTCGCAGTGCAACTTTTTGTCGAAATTACGGGTGAGGCGGATGACGGCGGACTTCACTTGCGGCGGCGGGGTGAACTCATGCTCCCCGACGGTGAAGAGGTACTCGGTGTCATAAAAGGCCTGCAGCAACACGCTGAGGATGCCGTACTGCTTGTTGCCGGGCTGGGCACACACCCGCTCGGCCACCTCTTTTTGGAACATACCCACCATCTCCACCACGGTCTCCTTCTCATCCAAAACCTTGAAGAGGATCTGCGAGGAGATGTTGTAGGGGAAATTGCCCACAATCACCTTCGGACCGTCATAGAAATCCGACAGCGGATACTGCAGAAAGTCACCATGAATCAGGTTGTTACCTAGCTCTGGAAAATGCTTCTGCAGGTATTCTACCGACTCCTCATCCAGCTCAATGACCGCAAACTGCGGAAACTCGCGCTGCAGTAAGTACTGCGTGAGCACGCCCATACCTGGTCCGATCTCCAGCACGTGCGCGTCGGGCGTGAGCACCGCCTCCGCGATGTCCTGCGCAATCGCCTGGTTGTTCAGAAAATGTTGTCCTAACCGTTTTTTTGCTCGTACCATTTCATCGTTTATTCATCGTTCATTCATCGTTCATTCATCGCTTCTTTCATCGTTCATTCATCGCTTCTTTCATCGCCTCATCGTCATACAACTGGCAAAAATAACATATTTATCAAACGGTTTGAAGATTTTGTATATTTGCAGATTAAAATATATAATATATCTAACTGAGTATCAATTTAATAACATAAAAAATTATGCCGAAAATTTCCCAAAAAGGTGCAAGCATGCAGTCTTCCCCTATCCGGAAGCTCGTCCCCTTCTCTGATGCTGCCAAGAACCGTGGCATCCATGTCTATCATTTGAACATCGGTCAACCCGATATCGAGACCCCGAAAGGT
Source organism: uncultured Bacteroidales bacterium (assembly GCA_900316305.1). Taxonomy (GTDB): domain Bacteria; phylum Bacteroidota; class Bacteroidia; order Bacteroidales; family WCHB1-69; genus F23-D06. Next base: position 103,272 of record ONCM01000005.1, read on the forward strand.
GCCCGTGACGCCGTGCGCAACGCCGACATCCCGGTGATCGCCTACAGCCACTCCGCCGGTAACCTCAGCTACCGCAAGAAACTGGTTGAATACTACCACAGTGTGGGCATCGAAGTCACCACTGACGAAATCATCGTCACTACCGGCGGCAGCGAAGGCCTTCTTTTCGCCTTCAACAGCTGCATGGACCCGGGCGACGAAATCATCATCCCCGAACCTTTCTATGCTAACTATAACGCTTTCGCCACCATGTGCGGCGTAGTGGTGAAACCCATCATCTCCACCATTGAAGATGGTTTTGCGCTGCCCTCCATCGAGGATTTCGAGAAGGTCATCACCCCGAAGACGAAAGCCATCATGATCTGTAACCCCAACAACCCCACCGGCTACCTCTACTCCAAAGAGGAAATCCTGAAGTTAGGTGAGATTGCCAAAAAGCACGACCTCTTCCTCTTCGCCGATGAGGTGTATCGCGAATTCTGCTACGACGGCGTGAAACATTTCTCCGTCATGGAGCTGACCGACATTGCCGACAATGTGGTGCTTTTGGACTCTGTGTCAAAGCGTTACAGCGCCTGCGGTGTACGTGTGGGTGCCTTCATCACGCATAACAAGGAAGTTTATGCCACCGCGATGAAGATGGCCCAGGCCCGTCTGAGCCCGCCGTCCTACGGCCAGATTCTCGGTGAGGCCGCCGTCGACACCCCGAAAGTCTATTTCGACAGCGTAAACAAGGAATATGTGGCCCGCCGCAACACTATCGTGAACGGCGTGAACGCCATCCCCGGCTGCTTCGTCCCGATGCCGAAGGGCGCCTTCTACTGCGTCGCCCGTCTGCCCATCGACGACTCCGACAAATTCTGCCGTTGGCTGCTCGAAGACTTCAGCTACAAGGGTGCCACGGTGATGTTCGCCCCCGCCACGGGATTCTACTCCAAGAAGGGACAAGGCGTGAACGAGGTCCGTATCAGCTACTGCCTGAACGTGAGTGACCTCGAAAAATCCGTCGAGTGCCTCCGCGAGGCCCTCAAGGTTTATCCCGGCCGCACGAACTAATGCTGGCTATTGGCTATTAGCTATTAGCCATTGGCCAAAAGCTAATGGCCAAAAGCTAAAAGCCATACTCGGCAGATGTCAAGTATGAATTATTCAGGCTAAATTATGATTAACTTTAAACATACCGAAAAAGATGTGGCAGGTCACCGCCTGTTACATCTTTTTCTCTTTTTTGTGGCGATTCTGGCTTTTGTTTTTCCACAAAATGCTAAGGCTCAGGGTTCACGGCCGATCTATCAGACTGACTTTACCGACAAAAACTACGTCGATACTACCGCTCCGATGATCTGGCTGGATGCTCACTTGTCTTATATGTTTCCGTTTGGAGACCTGGGCAACATGTTTAAGAACAATTTCGGGGTGGGACCGGGTTTCACGTTCAAATCAAAGACAAACTGGACTATCGGGTTCCATTTCGACTACATGTTCGGCGCAAACATGCGAGATCCGAACTTCTTTAACGGCACATTGGCCAACGACGACGGCATCGTCATCGACGGCAATGGACTGGTGTCGCCGGGCGGCATCACCGCAGAAGGACGCTACTGGTCCCTCATGGCCGACTTCGGCAAGATTATCCCTGTTGACCGATGGAAGAACTCCGGAATTTGGCTCCGAATCGGCGCCGGATACTTCAATCACCGGCTGCGTCTCAACGACTTTGGCAATCAGTACCCGCAACTCGACGGGGACTACGCCAAAGGTTACGACCGCCAATCGGGAGGTTTCGCCCTCAACCAGTTCATCGGTTATCAGTTTATCCGCAAAAACCGTATGCTGAACTTCTTCATCGGTCTCGAATTCCACGAGATGTGGACCAAGCCCAACCGCAATTATGTCTTCTTCGAAGGCCCCACCGATGAGATGAAAGCCAAATTCAGCGGTCTGGTTGGTGTCAAAGCCGGATGGAATATTCCGTTGTATGAGAAAAAGACAACAACGACGTTCTATTATAGATGATGAGAGGATAAGATGATCAGATGATAAGAGAATGAGAGGATTGTACACGATAGGGATTTGGTTTTATGGGCTAGGCATCCGGATTGCTTCGCTATTCAATGAAAAAGCGAAACAATGGGTGCGCGGACGGAAAGGCATTTTCGCCGAATTGGAAAAGACATTTGACGGAAAAACCTATCCTATTTGGGTGCACTGTGCCTCGTTAGGCGAGTATGAGCAAGCCAAACCGCTAATTGAAAAGATTAAGAAAGAGCAACCTGAAATCAAAATCCTGACCACCTTTTTTTCGCCATCAGGCTATGTACAGGCCGTCAAGAAACCTCTTGCCGACTACAATTTCTATCTGCCGTTGGATTTGCCTTGCAATGTCCGTAAGTTTATCGACATTGTGCAGCCCAAGGCGGCCATCTTTGTGAAATACGAATTCTGGTTCAATTACATGCGTCAATTGTCCCAGAAAACCATACCCTTCTATTACATCAGTGCGATTTTCAGAGAGAATCAGCACTTCTTCAAGTCTTCTGGACGTTGGTTTGCCAAACAGTTACGGCAAGCCACACATTTTTTCGTGCAAACGGAAAAATCAAAACAATTATTGGAAAGCATTGGCATCAAGCAAGTTATCGTTTGTGGTGACACCCGTTTCGACCGCGTGAAAGCCATTGCCGAGAAGGTTGAACCGTTTCCTTTCATGGAAACTTTCTGCCAAAACAAGAAAATCATCATTGCCGGAAGCTCATGGGGACCCGACGAGCATTTACTGGCACAATTATTGCAGCATTTCCCTGATTATAAATTGGTTGTCGCACCCCACGAAATCAGTCGCACGCCCGAAGTGAAAGAGACCTTTGCTGCATCTAAAACCGCTTTATACACCTCCATGAACGAGGAGGAACTCGCTGACACGCAAGTTCTTATCATAGACACAATCGGCATTTTGAGCCGTCTCTACCAATACAGCACCGTCTCCTATATCGGCGGCGCCTTCAAAACCGGACTGCACAACATTCTGGAAGCCGCCGTCTATGGCAAACCGCTCTTCTTCGGTCCGCACTACGACCATTTTAACGAAGCGGTGAACTTGGTGGCATTGAAAGGGGCGTTTTCCGTGAATTCCACCGCAGAAATGCAGGCTATCATGGAAAAATTTGAGCAGAATCCGGACTACTACGCCCAAACCTGCGAGATCTGCCAACAATTTGTGGCGGATAATTCGGGTGCGGCGGACACCATATACAAACAAATCGAAGAATCCATCTGTAGAGACGTTTCATGAAACGTCTCTACAACAACCCAATATCGACAATTAAAACCTAAAAATTCAATAAAATGAGTAAAACATTAAAAACCGTTCTGATTATTGTTGGCATCGTCATCGTTTTGGCGGCCATGTTTGTGAAACCTTATAACAAGATGGTCCAAAAGGATGAGGAGTGTTCCAAAGCTTGGGCCAACGTGGAGAATGCCTATCAACGCCGTTTGGACCTGATTCCCAACTTGGTGAAAACCGTGCAAGGAGCTGCCGATTATGAAAAAGGCACCTTGACGGAGGTGATTGAGGCCCGCGCTAAAGCCACGTCTGTGCAAGTGGATCCGAGCAATTTGACTGAAGAATCCATCGCCAAATTCCAAGCTGCTCAAGACCAATTGAGTTCCGCATTGAGCCGTTTGATGGTGGTCGTGGAACGCTATCCCGAACTGAAGGCTAACGAGAACTTCTTGGAATTGCAAGCTCAGTTGGAGGGTACGGAAAATCGTATCGCTGTGGAGCGCGGCAAGTTCAACGAAACGGTGAACGATTATAACAGCTACATCCGCCGTTTCCCGAACAACATCATCGCCGGCATGTTCAACTTCGACAAGAAGGGTTACTTCAAAGCTACAGAAGGGGCTGACAAAGCTCCCGATGTGGAGTTTAATTTCAACTAATCTGATTAGAATTTGGCAGTGAAACGCCTGTTAATCATATTATTGGCATTTATCGCCGTCGGATCAAGCGCGGCGAGGGATAAGGATGTTATTCCGCCTGCTCCCAATCCGCCGCGCTTGGTCAACGACTTAGCCGGACTCCTGACCCCTGAGCAGATTCAGGAGAAGGAGGACTTGCTCGTGGCTTTCAACGACTCCACCACCAATGTCATTTGCGTGGTGACCGTCAATGACTTAGGCGATTATTCCGCTGCGGAATTCGCCTACGAAATCGGCGACCGATGGGGCGTACGTTCCACCGACGACAAGCGCAACGGTGTGGTACTCCTGTTGAAACCACGTAACGAAACTTCCGGCGAAGTCTATATCGCTGTGGGATATGATCTTGAGGGCGCTATTCCGGACGCTATCGCCAAGCGCATCATTGAATTGAAGATGATGCCCGCCTTGCGCGAGGGCGATTACAACGCGGCCATTGACTCTGCGTTGGCGTACATCCTACCGCTTGCTGCAGGCGAAATCTCGGATATCCGTGATGATAATAACGACGATGATGTGGGAGCGCTTATAGCTTTGCTGTTCTTCATCATTGCGGTCGTGGTCGTTTGCGTTGTCCTCCACAAACTGGGCAAAGGCGGCAACGGCGGTCACTATTACGGCGGTTCGTTCTTCCCACCCAGTCACTCCGGCGGCAACTGGTCCGACTATAGTGGCGGCTATAAAGGCGGTTACGGAGGAGGAGGCTTTGGCGGCTTCGGTGGCGGTGGCTTTGGCGGAGGCGGTTTCGGCGGTTTCGGCGGAGGCGGTGGCTTCGGTGGAGGCGGCGCCGGCGGACGATTCTAAATGTAGAATTCTGAATGTAGACTAAAGTTGGTGTAAAGACGCAATGTGTCACGTTTTTACGAATCATCCATAACCGTGTAACCGCTTCAATAACCCATAACCTATAACCAATACCATTACTAATGAATTATTACATCAAAAACGCTACGATAGTAAATGAAGGTGAGACATTTAACGCTCACCTTTTTATTAAAGACGACATCATCGCCAAAATTGTGCGCGAAGGCGATCGTTTTGAGCCGGAAAATGCGCAGATTATTGATGCTCGGGGCAAATACCTCATCCCTGGGGTCATTGACGAGCACGTGCACTTTCGGGAGCCGGGAATGACTGCCAAGGCCGACATCTACAGCGAAAGTCGGGCGGCGGTGGCGGGCGGCGTCACCACCTACATGGAGATGCCCAACACCATTCCACAGACCACCACGCAAGCTCTTTTGCAGGAGAAATTCGACCTTGCGGCCGAGAAATCATTGGCCAACTATTCGTTCTACATCGGGGCCACCAATGACAATCTGGACGAGATTGTGAAGACGGATCCCGAAAAGGTTTGCGGTGTAAAGCTGTTTATGGGTTCCAGCACCGGCAACATGCTGGTGGATCAAGATTCCGTTTTGGAAACACTCTTCAAGGAATCGCCTTGCCTGATTGCCGCACACTGTGAAGACGAAGAAATCATCAAACGGAATACGCTACGATATAAGGAGTTAGCAGAAAGGCACGAAATCATTCCGGACGCCGTCATTCACCCGCTCGTGCGCACGGAGGAGGCCTGCTATCGCTCCACCGAAAAGGCCGTGAAGCTGGCCCAGAAAACGGGAGCACGACTGCATGTCATGCACATCTCCACGCGTGCGGAACTGTTGCTTTTTGATCCTACCATCCCTTTGAAATCCAAAAAGATAACTGCAGAGACCTGTCCTCATTATCTGCTGTTCGACGACCGCGACTACGCGCATTTCGGCTTCGCTATCAAGTGCAATCCTGCTATCAAATCAGCGCACGACAAACTGGCACTGTGGAGAGGCGTGAAAGACGGCTATATCGACACCATTGGTTCCGACCACGCCCCACACCTGCGCGAGGAGAAATTCACGGACAGCTATTTCACCGCCAAATCGGGCTTTCCGTCAATCCAATACAATCTGCCATTGATGGCGGACAATTTCAAACGTAATCAATTAAAAATGACGGAGTTGGTGCAACTTATGTGCCACAACCCCGCCATCTTGTATCAGATTGACCGCCGCGGTTTCATCCGCGAGGGCTATTTTGCGGATTTAGCCATCGTTGACACAAATGCCAACAGGCTGATTAGTAATGAGGAAGCTCTTTACAAATGCAAATGGACACCATACGACGGCACTGCAGTCCGGACGGTGGTCACCCACACGTTTGTTAATGGCAATTTAGTCTATGAAAACGGATCTTTCCACGAAGAAAGCCGTGGTCAACGACTGACGTTTACACGAACTCCTTGCCAAAATCCACCTGTATGTCCGTAACATACTGACGGATCTGCTGTTCCTCAGACTTCTTGCAAATCAATAACATATCGTTATTTTCCACCACAATGTAGTCTTCCAGACCTTGGATGACCACCACTTTGTTACGCGGCATGTTGACGATGCACTTTTCAGAATCGTACATCTTCACATGATTACCGACCACCGAGTTGAGTTTGTCGTCCTTTTTGCGAAGATCATACAAGGAACTCCACGTGCCAAGGTCTGACCAACCGAAATTGGCGGCATAGACTTTCACATTATCGGCTTTCTCCATCACGCCGTAGTCGATAGATATCTTTCTGCAAACCTGATAGATACGGTCAATAAATTCTTCCTCTTTCGGTGTATTGTACAAACCCTCGCCCTGCTTGAAGAGGTCGTTGATATCGGGCAGATACATTTCAAAAGCCTTTTCAATGGTCGATAACGACCACATGAAAATGCCCGCATTCCACAGGAAATCACCGCTTTCCAGGAAACTCTTGGCCATCTCCAACTCCGGTTTTTCAGTGAAAGTTTTCACTGCATACACCGAAGGATTGCCCATAAATCCCTCATCTTCATTGTATTGGATATAACCGTACCCCGTGTTCGGGAACGTCGGGCGGATGCCGATAGTAAGCAAGCACGGATTAGCCTCCGTTATAGCTAAACCATTTTTGATGATATCCACAAAGATGTTCTCTTTCAAGATGTAATGGTCGGAAGGAGCTACCACGATCACCGCATTCGGATTCTTGGCCTTGATTTTGTAGTTGGCATACGCAATACACGGGGCGGTATTCCGGCGATAAGGTTCCAGAATAATCTGTTCTTCCGAAATATCAGGAAGTTGCTCATGCGTGATTTGCTGATAAGCCTTGTTGGTGACAATGTAGATGTTCTCCTTCGGACAGATTTTCGCAAAACGCGCGAACGTTTTTTGGATCAAAGTCTGACCGTCGCCCAACACATCGATGAACTGCTTGGGCGTGGTGCTGTTGCTCATCGGCCAAAAACGTGCACCCACGCCACCGGCCATGATGACACAGTAATAGTTATTGTTCAGCATGTTGTTCTTTTTGTTGATAAATTGTATTCACCCGTTACGTAGAGACGCGGTGCACCGCGTCTCTACAACGGATTAACGGTTAATTCTCATTCAAGGCTTTTACACCCGGAAGTTCCTTACCTTCCAAGTATTCCAACATCGCGCCGCCGCCGGTGCTGATGTAGGAGATGTAGTTGCCGAGATCGTATTTATTGACAGCTGCAATAGAATCGCCACCGCCCACAATGGAATAAGCGCCAGCCAAGGTGGTGGCTGCCACGCTCAACGCCACGGCGCGGGTACCTTCGCTGAATTTCTCCAGCTCGAACACGCCCACAGGACCGTTCCACAAAATGGTCTTGGAATCCTTAATGACCTTCGCGATGTTCACGCGGCTCTTCGGACCGATGTCGAGGGCTTCCCAGTTGTCGGGGATGTTGTTGTCTTCTGTCACTAAAACGTTAGCATCGTTGCTGAATTTGTCGGCGCAGACGCTATCGACACGGCAGACGAAGTTCACGCCAGAGGCTTTCACTTGGTCGAGAATCTCTTGAGCAACAGGAAGCATGTCGGGTTCGTACAGTGAGTTACCGATAGTAAAGCCCATAGCCTTCAGGAAGGTGTAGCTCAAACCGCCGCCCACGACGAGGTTGTCAACCTTGGGGATGAGGTTCTTGAGGATGTTGATCTTCGTGGAAACCTTGGAGCCGCCGATGATAGCGGTGAAAGGACGCTCTTGACCGTTGAGGGTCTTTTCGAGGTTCATCACCTCGTTGTAGAGCAAATAGCCGGCGAAAGCCTTGCCCGGGAAGCAACGAGCCACGGTCGCGGTGGAAGCGTGCTCGCGGTGTGCGGTACCGAACGCATCGTTCACGTACACATCGCCAAGACGTGCGATAGCCTTAGCGAAATCAACATCACCCTTCTCCTCTTCCTTGTGGAAGCGCAGATTCTCCATCAGCACAACGCTACCGGGTTTCAGATTCTTGCAGAGAGTTTCGGCCTCAGCAGTCAGTACATCACCACCGAAAACAACCTCGGTACCAAGGATTTCCGATGTTTTCTTCACGATGTGGCGCAAGGACATATCGTCTTTCACCTCACCTTTCGGACGACCGAGGTGGGAAAGCAGAATGGCGGAACCGCCATCGTTCAGAATCTTGCCGATGGTATCTTTCGTGCGCACGATGCGGGTAACATCGGTCACATTGAAGTTTTCATCCAACGGCACGTTGTAGTCAACGCGAATCAGGGCTCTTTCGCCACTGAAGTTATGTTCTTGGATTGATTTCATAATAGTTTGGTATTTTGGTGAATAAATATTTTCGTTATACCGCTACTTCCGCCTTGATGTGAGGATGCGGGTCGTAATTCTCTAACGTAAAGTCCTCGTATTGGAAGTCAAAAATGCTCTTGACCTCGGGATTGATGTGCATCTGCGGGAGGGCACGCGGCTCACGGGAGAGCTGTAACTTAGCCTGCTCCACGTGGTTGGAGTAAATGTGTGCGTCGCCAAAAGTGTGTACGAAATCCTTGGGTTGAAGGCCGCAGACCTGTGCCACCATCATCGTCAGCAAGGCATAAGAGGCTATGTTGAAGGGCACTCCGAGGAAGACGTCCGCACTACGCTGGTATAGTTGGCAGGAGAGTTGACCATCATTGGCGTAAAACTGGAACATCGTGTGACAGGGCGGCAGTGCCATTTGATCCACATCGGCGGGATTCCACGCACTCACGATGAGACGACGGGAATCGGGATTGCGCTTAAGCTGCTCTATCAGGCTGGTAATCTGATCAATAATACGACCGTCAGGAGCCACCCACGAGCGCCATTGCTTGCCATAGACCGGTCCAAGGTCTCCATTTTCGTCAGCCCACTCGTCCCAAATAGTGACGTTATGGTCGTGCAGATACTGGATGTTCGTATCACCACGCAAAAACCACAGCAACTCATAGATAATGGAACGCAAATGTAACTTCTTAGTAGTCAACAAAGGAAAACCCTTCTGCAGGTCGAAGCGCATCTGATAGCCGAAAATGCTGTATGTGCCCGTGCCCGTGCGGTCAGATTTGTAGTGACCCTCGTCGAGGATCGTGCGCATCAAGTCAAGGTATTGTTTCATTATGCTTCCAAACTTTCGAGCATGTCAATGACATTGTCGAGGTAGTGGTTATCAACCTTCTCAATTTCGCCCTTATCACACAAAGTGGCCATTTCGGGATCGATAGGCAGTCTATCCAACAATTTAATATTGAACTCCTTAGCCACCTCTTCAGCATTGCTCTTGCCAAACACGGAGATCCTCTCACCGCAGTGCGGACATTTGATATAGCTGTAGTTTTCAATCAAACCGAGTACTGGAATGTTCATCATGCTGGCCATGTTCACAGCCTTGCTTACGATGAGGGAAACCAGCTCCTGCGGGGAAGTGATCATCAGAATACCGTCGAGGGTGATACTTTGGAAAACGGTCAACGGCACATCACCTGTTCCGGGAGGCATGTCAATCAACAGAAAATCAATGTTTTCCCAGATCACTTCGGTCCAGAACTGTTTCACCATGCCGGCAATCATCGGACCGCGCCAAAGGACGGGCGACTTCTCATCGGCAATCAGCAAATTACTGGAAATCACCTCGATACCCGTTTCAGTAACAGCAGGATAGACCCCCTGCTCGCTGCCGCGCACCATCTCGTGGAGGTTGAACATTTTCGGAATGGAAGGACCGGTGACATCGGCATCCAAAACACCTACACGATAACCCTTTTTGCGCAGGGCCACGGCCAACATCGCGGTGACGGAGCTCTTGCCCACGCCGCCCTTGCCGCTCACCACGCCAATGACCTTCTTTATATTGCTTAATGCATTCGGTTTTTCGTGCAAATCTCTGCTTCCGCAGTCTTTCTGACTGCATTCCTGACAATTGTGATTACATTCGCTCATAATCTCTTCTATGTTTTTTTTAAGAATCTGAGCGGCAAAGATACAAATTTTTCAGACGTAGAGACGTGGTGCACCGCGTCTCTACCTCTTGCGGTCATGCCACCATAACTGCAGGCTGTTGAAGAGGTTTTGCCAGATGATGTAAAAGGCGAGGAACACAGAAGAGAGCGGCTGGAGGTAGGTATTGGACATCCAAATGCCCATGGCGGTGTTCTTTTGGCCGAGCAGCTGACCGCCCGCCACGGTGTCACCGTAACGGTGCCCCAGCCATTTGCCGAAGCCGAACTGTATCGCACACATCACCGCAGAGAAAATCGCACCTATGAGGATGACGTGTCCATTCCCACGACCTTGGAGGAAAATATAGTCGATGGTGCGACCCAACGTAATAAAAAGTGCGAATGCCCACAGGTAGAATGAAACACTTTTATAGCGACAGAGCCAGTCGTTGGCCTTGGGCGCCCACGTCTGCAACGCCAACACCGTGAAAAACGGCAGAGCCAGCGTGGGGGTGATGCGCCGCAGAATCATCAAAAACGAGTTCCAGAAGGTGAGTTCCGGATGCACACCGATAAGGGTGAAGTAGAGCGGCGCCGCCACCGACATCACCAAATTGCAGAGCATGGTGTAGGCGGTAGTTGTCATGCGGTCGGCGCCAAGCATGGAGGAGATGACCACCACCGAAGCGGCTACGGGACACAGGGCGCACATCATGAAACCTTGCGCCATCGTTTCGTTGCCCGACACGGCTCGTACCAGCAAATAGAGTCCTGCACTGACCGTCAGCTGGAAGACCAACAGCCAGAAATGCAGCATCGAGAAACGCAGATGCCGCAAATCGACGGTCACGAAATTCAGGAGCAGGATGGTGAAAATGAGCCACGGTACCAACGCAGAAAGTTGCACGCTGACCCCGTGGAACAGCAGTCCCAATAGGATGGCGACAGGGAGCACATAACTGCGATATTTCTGCATATAGAAGGTTTAGAGTTTAGGGTTTAAGGTTTAGGGTAGAGACGTTTCATGAAACGTCTCTACAAATGGTGCGACAGCTCGGTCAAAAATGCCATTCACGTAGGCGAGCACCATGCCATAGTTGCTGACGGGGATTCCCGCCTCGATAGCCGGACGCAGGCGTTCGTGCAGTTGCTTGCGCGTGACCATGCAGCCGCCACATTGGACAACCATTGCATATTGCTGGATATCAGGGATTTGGTTGAGACCCGACACAAAGTCGAATTGCAGTGTTTTGCCCGTAAACTTTTGGATAAGCCTTGGCAACTTCACCCGCCCGATGTCCTCGCAGGAGGTAAGATGCGTACACGATTCCAACATCAGGATGCGATTGCCGTCTTGAAGTTCGCGTAATTTGGGAGTACCTTCGAGATAGGCTTCGAACTCGCCCTTGTGGTGCGCCAAAACCACGCTGAAGCCCGTCAGGGGAATGTTTTCCGGCACATCTTTCTCTACCTTGTGGAAGGCTTGACTGTCGGTGATGACTAATTTCGGGGCACGGTGGTTTTGCAAATAAGCGGCCACTTTGTCCTCTTTCAATACAATGACAATAGCCTCGTTATCAAGTACATCGCGAATCATTTGCACCTGCGGGAGAATCATCCGTCCTTCGGGGGCTTCAGAATCAATAGGCGTAACTAACAGCACCTCATCGCCCTCATTGATAAGGTCGCCGAGCAGCGAGCGAGTGCGGTACGCCGACTCTGGCATTATCCGCACGACTTCCTGCAGCATCTCGTCAATGCCGTTGCGCGTTTTCGTACTGATATTCAAAACTGTGCAACCATCAACTTCCATCTCGCGCGAAGTGACAAGGTCGCATTTATTGTTAACGATGAGGTAGGGGATCTCATAGTGTCGGAACTGCTCCATCAACTGCCGTTCGGGAATGCCTACTTCGTAATCGGTAATCACAAGGATGGCCAAGTCAATGATTTTCAGCACTTCCAGCGACTTCTGAATGCGCTTCGCCCCGACGGCACCTTCGTCATCGATACCGGCAGTGTCGATGATGATGCACGGTCCGATGCCGAAAATCTCAATCGATTTGCGCACGGGGTCGGTGGTGGTGCCGGCCGTGGCGTCCACAATGGCGACCTCCTGTCCCGTGATGGCGTTGATCAGCGAGCTCTTGCCGTTGTTCCTTCTTCCAAAAATGCCGATATGCGGCTTGTCATTACGTCCTTTCATGGCGGCAAAAGTACTAATTTTTCAGATTATATTCCGATAATTCAAGCTTCAATAACCCATAACCAATAACCCATAACCATTACCCTATCGTTTTCGCAATCTTCTCGATGTTCAAACTCCGCGCCGAAGCGTCGATGATGTCTTTGTAGATGCCGCCTTTCTTGTAGATTTCGTCGGGGTCACCGGATTCCTCCACGCGGCCGTCCTTGAGGGCGTAAATGTAGTCCGCGTCGATGATCTGCGAGATGCTGTGGGAGATGATGATGACGGTGCGATCTTGCTTGATGGCGTCGATGCTGTTCTTGATCTGTTCCGTGGCAATGGCATCCAAGCTGGCGGTGGGCTCATCCAAAAAGATGATGGGCGGATTCTTGAGGAACATACGGGCAATGGCCACGCGCTGCTGCTGCCCGCCGGAAAGATCGGTGGCACTATGCGAGAACTGTTTCGGCAACTCCATAATCTGGTCGTAAAGATGCGCCTTTTGGGCGGCCTCCACCACCTCCTCGTGCGTGGCCTCCGGGTTGCCGTAGAGGATGTTCTCCTCGATGGTGCCATCGAAAATGTGGTTTTTCTGCAACACCAATCCGATGTTCTCGCGCAGATAATGCGTGTCGTAGTCGCGCAAATCGACCCCGTCGAGGGTGATCGTGCCCACCTGCGGTTCGTAGAACTTGTCTAACAGGTTGACGATGGTACTCTTGCCAGCGCCCGAAAGTCCGACCAACGCCGTAATCTTGCCCGGCTCAATCTTCATGTTGACGTCGAACAATGCCTGCGTGCCGTTCGGGTAGGTGAAATCAACGTTCGTAAGCTCGAAGTTGCCGTGAATCTGCTCGGGTTTGTAGTCACCCGACGGTTCGACTTCCGCTTCGGAGTTGAGGATGCCGAAGAAGCCCTCTGCGTAGATCAGCGCATCGTTCACATCGTCAAAAATACGCTGCAATTGCGTAATGGGCGCGATGACGTTGCTGAAAAGCATCACGTGATACATGATTTTACCGATGGTCATGCCGGGATATTCGATGAGTACCAGATAGGCGGTGAGGATAATAACCAACACAGTACCAATCTGTTTCACGAAACTCTTCAAGCCGTTGTAGTAGAAAGCCACCTTGCGGGTCTTCATCTGGTTTTCCGTCACTTGGTTCTGGATGTCGAGCTGTTTCTGTCCCTCGATTTCTTCGCGGTTGAAGCTCTTGATGACGTTGATAGAGTCGATGATGTTCTTGATTCCCTGACTTTTAGACTCCAAATGGCTCCGCATTTCGCGCCGCCAGCCTTTGAGTCTCCTCGCTTGTCGATAGGTGATCCAAAAGTAGATGGGCACGATGCCGAGGGCGACCAAACCCACATAGACGTTGGCCGCAAACATCAGGATAAGGGCGAGCAAGGCGCTGGTGAACAGCGGCAGCAAGTCAATGAAAAAGTTCTGCACCGTTCGCGACAACGAGCTGACACCCTGGTCGATACGGGCCTGCAACTTTCCTGTAGCATTGTCACCGGAGTTGAAAAACGCCATCTTGAAGGTGAGCACCTTCTCAATGACGCTCTGCGCCAGATCGCGACTGACGTAAATCCGCATCCGCTCACCGAAATAGTTCTGTGCAAAGGTGACCAGCGCGGAGAGCAACTCCTTGCCCAACAGCACAACGCTGATAATAGTCATAATCCGCGCCGCCTGACTCCATTGGAAGTTCGTGCCAATCAGCGCGTTGATGGCATCCACCGTCCGGTCGAGTACAATGGCGTTAACCTGCGCCATCAAAGATCCGACCAAGGTGAGGATTAACGTAATGAGCACCAACCATTTGTAAGGTTTTACGAATGGGCGGAGGTTTTTGAAAAGTTGCAGGAGGTTCATTTTAATGTAGAATTATGAATGTAGAATGAAGAATAATTTCCTTGAGCAGCCCCGAAGGGGCAAGAGCTTGGTAGAGAATGATATTTCGATTATCAATCCATTACGTTTCCGAAAAGGTCATATTCTGCCGCATCCGTGATTTCCACGTTGTAGAATTCTCCGACTGTGAGTGATTGGGATTTGTCGATGAAGACGGTGTTATCGACATCGGGCGAGTCGAACTCGGTGCGGCCGATGTAGCAGTCGGGTTCCTCGCTGTCAATCAGCACCTTCATAGTGGTTCCGACGCGGGTCTGATTGATCTCGTAGGAGATTTTCTCCTGAAGTTTCATGATTTCGTTGACGCGCTTGTTCTTTTCGGAAGCCTTGATCGGGTCGCCGAGGTCGTAGGCGGGCGTGTCTTCCTCTTGGGAGTAAGCGAAAACCCCAAGCCGTTCGAAACGGTTGCGGCGTACGAACTCCACGAGTTCCTTGTGCTGCTCGCGGGTCTCGGTCGGGTAGCCTGAGATCAGCGTGGTGCGCAACGCGATACCAGGAATGGTCTCGCGGATGCGGGCGATAAGGTCGTAGATGTAGGCCGAGCTGCCGCCACGCCGCATACTTTGCAGGATGTCGTCGCTCACATGCTGGAACGGAATGTCCAAGTAGCGGCAATATTGCGGGTACTGCTTCATCACCTCCAATATCTCGTAAGGGAAGTTCAGCGGGTAGGCGTAGTGAAGTCGAATCCACTGGATCCCATTCACTTGCGCAAGTTTATCCATCAGGTCGGCGAGTTCGCGCTTGCCGCTGCGGTCGATGCCGTAGTAGGTGAGGTCTTGGGCAATCAGCATCAGTTCCTTAACTCCCTGGTCGGCAAGACGTTGTGCTTCCTCCACCAAAAGCGGAATCGGTTTGGAAATCTGCCGGTCGCGGATGAGCGGGATGGAGCAGTATGAGCACTGATGGTCACAGCCTTCGGAAATCTTGAGGTAGGCGTAGTGGCGCGGAGTCGAGAGCATCCGGTCGGGCGTGTTAAGCAGTTGGAAATCGGGAGATTCCAACAGTTTCGGCAGTTCCGCGAAGGTGAAGAAGCCATCCACCTCGGGCAACGCCTCTTGCAGTTCCGCCATATTGCGCTGGACAAGGCATCCCACCACGTACAACTTCTTGATTTGGCGGCGTTTCTTGCGCTCAATCTGTTGCAAAATCTCGTTCACGGACTCTTCCCGCGCGTCGTGGATGAAGCTGCAAGTATTGATGATCACAACATCGGACTTTTGCGCACTTTCGTAATAAAGTTCATGTCCGTTGCGGTGCAGCTGCGCGGCCATAACCTCCGAATCCACAACATTCTTGGAACATCCTAGGGTAATAATATTGATAGTCATATTTTTCAAATTACAGTCGGCAAAGATACAAAAAAAGCCGCGGTGCAATGCCGCGGCCTTTCTCACTTTGTAAAAACAAATTAGAACAATTTGGATTTGCATTCCAGACCGTTCTTTGTTCCGTTGATGTCAACAATGGTGTTAAGTTCGGAGCAACTTTTGTAGGTGTCTTTATCCAATTCTTGTTCAGAAGTGGTCGTAACAACACCAGCTACATAAAGTTTGCATTCACATTTCTTGTTGCAAGAGGTTGCAACGCCTGCCAGCAATAATGCGGCACCAAAAATTGCCATTACTTTCTTCATTTTCTTTCAATTTTAAGGTGAATAAATCGATTTATTTTCGCCTGCAAAAATATACATTTTTTCAAAACAGGATATTTTAACCTTTCTTTTTGCCAACAGTCTTTTGTTTATGTTTTGATCAATGTCAACAGTCAACAGTCAATGGTCAACAGTCAAAGGTCAAGATAAAGAAATTCGAAAAAATACAGACAAATAATATATTTTGTATTTTTGCCGTCAGAATATTGTTCACCAAAAATTATAGTCAATATGAAAAAGATTATTCCAATTCTGCTGATCGCTGTGCTGGCCCTGACCGGCTGCACCAACAAGAACCAGTATGCCGGCACCTATACCGGTACTTTCAAGTTCTTTAAATTCTCTACTTCTGAGATTATTCCGAATGCAAACCCCACCGACAACAAAAGTGGCAAAATGCAGTTCCTCACCAACCCGCTGACAAACGGATTGTTCCTCTACAGCGTGATTCCGCTCAACAATGTCACACCTGAACATTATGTTTCCAATAGCGGTTTGTTGGAATACCTCGATATGCTGCTGGAAAGCATCGGCTACCAAAACAGTATCTACAATGCTGCAACTGAACAAATTAAAAACGTGGCCGTAACAGCTGACTTCTCCGGAAACAGTGTCCACGCTGAATTGCAGTACGAAATTGAGATTTTGGGTACAATCAATACCCGTATCACAATTGTCACATTTGACGGTGTAAAATAATTTTTTCGCTGTACTGAAATGAAAAAGTGGATTCTTGGGCTGTTCCTCCTTACAGGAGTGGTGTTCTGCCAAGCTCAGGACTCCACTTTTTTGTATCCTGATGATTACAAAATATTCTACTATCCCAACGGCGTGAAGTCGAGCGAAGGCCGCATCGTCAACGGCAAGCCCGATGGCTATTGGAAATCATACAATGAAAAAGGCGTTCTGGTCTCTGAAGGGAACCGCAAAAATTTCCTCCTCGACAGCTTATGGACGTTCTACAACGACGATGCCTCCGTGCGCATGAAAGTGCATTACAAGGAAGACAAAAAAGACGGGGAACAGATTGTTTATCAGAAAGATGAATATACCGTGACACAGTGGCGGCAAGACTCAATTGTCGGCACGGTGAATACATACAATATAAATAATGTATTATCGAAAACGGTGCCATACGTAAATGGTCTGCCGCACGGACTGGCCAAGGAGTACAACGACACAGGGCTGGTGGTGGCGGTAACCAAGTACTACCGCGGGGTGCGCAGCCGTCGCGAGGCCATCAATCGCACCGACAAGTTCGGCCTCAAACAGGGCAGTTGGAAATATTTCTGGGAGAACGGCAATTTACGCTTGGAGGCCCAGTACCTCAACGACAAAAAGCACGGCTTTTTCAAATATTACGATGAAAATGGCGATTTCCTGTACGTGGAAAAGTACGAAAACGACCAGTTGGTGAAGGACGCCAAGGAGACCAAGGAGATGCAACGGCGGCAAACGTACCACCCGAACGGACAGGTGGCCATTTCAGCCACCTACTACAACGGTCGTCCCGACGGGGTGCGCCGCGACTTCGACTCCACCGGCAAAATCACGAACGGCTATCTCTACGAAGACGGCTGGCTCCGCTACGAGGGTATCACCGATCTCAACGGACTGCGACAGGGTCTCTGGAAAGAGTACTACCCTACCGGCGAACTGCGTTCCAAGGGCAAATATAAAAACTCCAAACCCATCGGCGAATGGAACTTCTATTTCCCAGATAAAACGATCGAGATTACAGGCAGTTACAATAGTAAAGGGCAGAAAATCGGCGAATGGATCTGGTTTTACCAAAGCGGCGACACGATGACCTTCGCCAACTATGAAGACGGCGAATTGGAAGGCCGATACGTGGAATATGACGAGGAAGGACATCCTGTGACCGAAGGAGACTACACGGCCGGGTACGAAGAGGGCGTCTGGAAATTTGTCAATGGAACTTCCATAGAAACAGGAAAATACGAAGGCGGGTTGCGCGAAGGAATCTGGAAAACATGGTTTGAGAACGGTAAAATCGCCTCCGAAATCCATTATTCCGATGACTTGCTGGATGGGAAATACACTCTTTATTGGGAAAATGGCAATATTCGCCTGACTGGAAAATATGAGCACGGGCTTCAGGAAGGCATCTGGCAACTTTACAATGAGGATGGAATTTTAGAGATAACTACCTTATTTAGTGAAGGTAAGGAATTAAAATGGAATAACTATACAATAAAATAGAAGGCCGCGCGTTTAAAAAAATCGTATTTTTGTGGCCTCAAAAATCAATCTGTTTACTTATCTTGCATTATAACGGATTGCTCTTTTTTGGCTCATGACTTATTAAAGTCTTGATTTTTATTGTTTTATAAATTTGAAATATGAAATGTAGAATAATAATATTGACGTTGATTTGTGGTTTTATATGGAATCTGCGCGCACAGGGTGACCTCACGCCGAAAGATTCCGCAGCCGCCAACGCCGCAGAAGAGAGTCTGGAAATTTTTACCCGCAACGAAATCCGCTTGATGGATTCGTTGCTGAACGTCTGGTACGTAAAACGCGACCTGGCCTCCCAAAACTCCGTACTCTCCAAACTGACCGACGACACCACTAAATATGACAACAACGACTCATTGATCTATAAACGTCTCTGTCAGATACATACGCCTATCGTAGTGGCCTACAACGACCGTGTGAAACGTTTCATTGAACTTTATTCCGTGCAACGCCAACGCAGCTCATCTGTCATTTTGGGGCTGGCGCAATACTATTACCCGTGGATGAAGGCCATCTTCGACAAATACGATCTG
Source organism: uncultured Bacteroidales bacterium (assembly GCA_900316305.1). Taxonomy (GTDB): domain Bacteria; phylum Bacteroidota; class Bacteroidia; order Bacteroidales; family WCHB1-69; genus F23-D06. The sequence continues at coordinate 122,099 of ONCM01000005.1, forward strand.
CCGGAAGAGTTAGTCTATATCACCATTATCGAGTCTGCGTTGAATCCTACGGCTGTTTCGAAAGCGGGAGCCACCGGCATTTGGCAGTTCATGTACGGTACCGGCAAACTTTACGGGCTGGAGGTGAACTCATACGTGGACGACCGCCGCGACCCCTACAAAGCCACCGACGCCGCTGCACGCCACTTCCGCGACCTCTATAACATCTTCGGTGATTGGGGTTTAGCCATCTCCGCATACAACTGCGGTGCGGGCAACGTGCGTAAGGCCATCCAGCGCTCTGGCGGCAAAACCGACTTCTGGGGTGTCTATCCCTATCTGCCTCGTGAAACACAGAACTACTTCCCCGCCTTTATCGGGGCCATGTACATGATGACCTACCACAACCTCTATGGCATCCAGCCGGCACAAATCTCCATCCCCTTTGATGTTGACACCGTCATGATCAACAAGGAAACCCACTTCCGTCAAATCGCTGAAGTGTTGAACGTTAGCTACGACGAAATCAAATCACTGAACCCGCAATACAAGAAAGAAATTATTCCTGCCTTTACAGAAGCCATGCCGTTGCGACTCCGCTCCAACGACCTGCTCCTCTACATCGCCATGAGCGATTCCGTCTCCAATTACAACTACGATTTGTACTTTAACCCGACCAAGAATCTGAACACCGTTGTCGCCAACGAAACTGTCTCTGACGATGACATGATGATTGTACAACAGACCCCGAACAAGTATCACGTTGTCAAAAAAGGAGAAACTTTGGGTAAAATTGCCGCAAAATACCATACTACAGTTAACAGTATCAAATCCCTAAACCATCTGCGTAGCACAAGCTTGCGCATCGGACAACGTCTTCTGGTGAAAAAAGGGACAACCGTCAAAGTGCCGAATCCCAACGCGAAACCTGCCACTCAGGATTCCACGAAAATGATGGCTCAGAACAGTGCAACTGATTCAGTAACTGTTAAAGATTCCTCAAACGTGCAACCGGCCAAACCTCAACCGGTTATCAAACCAGTGCAACAACAGGTAAACTACACCTCATACACCATCCGTCAGGGTGACACACTCTCCTCTATCGCCAGACGTTACGGAACCACCGCTAACGACTTGGCAGAATACAACAACCTGACCAACAAGGATGCTCTCAGAATCGGACAAAAGCTGAAAATCCCCCAAAAATAAAACCAGTTTGACGTTTCACCGTCTGTAGAGACGTTTCTTGAAACGTCTCTGCCGGAAAACATAGAGCAATCATGGGCATAGTCATCAAACAGAGCATCAGAGGCACTCTCGTCAACTACTTGGGAGTGGCCATCGGCTTTGTCACCACTTTTTTTATTGTCACCGCCTACCTGACACAAGAAGAGGTCGGACTGACACGTGTGTTGATTGACGCCGCCATCCTCTTCTCCAGTTTCGCTCAGCTCGGCACCAGCTCATCCATCATCCGGTTTTTCCCCTTTTTCAAAGACGAAAAGGCCAAACATCACGGATTCTTCTTTTGGACACTGATAGTTCCGTTTTTCGGTTTTTTAGTGTTTTTACTCGTTGCAAAATGTTTGCAAGGAACTATCATTCAAACATTTTCGAAAAATTCCGAACTGTTTGTCACCTACTACAGGTTCGTGTTTCCTCTATCGTTATTTATGCTGTATCAGGGCGTCTTCGAGGCCAACGCCAATGTGCTGATGCGCATCGTCGTACCAAAATTCGTGCGAGAAGTCGGCGTTCGTATCGGTCTGCTCATCAGCTATTTACTGTACGGCTATTGGAATATTATTGATCTTAATGGGCTGGTCATCGGTGTCTGCATCACCTATTTCCTCGCTGCCCTCGTCGATTTCTTTTACCTGCTCACATTAGGCAGAATTTCTTTTAAGCCTGATTTCAAGATATTTACCAAGCCTTTACTGAAAAACATTCTTTTTTACACACTTTTTCTGCTACTGAACGCCATTACTGTGAACGTGATGCCGCTACTCAACACATTCTTCCTCAGCGCCGGCATGGGGCTCTCTTTCACCGGTATTTATGCTATCGCCAACTATATCGCCACGGTGGTGGAAATACCCAACCGCTCACTTAACGCCATCGTTCAGCCCGAAATCTCAGAAACAATCAAAAACAACGATTTCCAACACACTGAAAAGCTCTGCAAATCTGTATCTTTACACCTTATGCTTTCCAGTGCGCTCATCTTTTTCTTCATCTGGATTAACCTTGATGCGCTGTTCCTCCTGCTGCCCAATGGCGAACAATATGAGGCGGGCAAAAGCGTGGTCACCATCCTTGGCCTTGCAAAAATAATCGGTTCCACGCTGTTTGTCAGTTCCAGCGCCCTAAACTACTCCAAATATTACTACTGGTCGTTCGTTTTCACTGTAATGCTAACCAGTATGGCTATAGCACTGAATGTGCTCCTGATTCCCCGAATGGGCATGGACGGTGCTGCACTCTCACAACTGATTTCCTATCTGGTTTTCTATCTGTGTCTTATAGTAGTGGTCAAAATAAAAATTAACATCGGCATTTTTTCCACAGCGCATCTCAAAGTTCTGGCACTGATGGCCGGTCTCGTGCTACTGAATTACCTCTGCATCACCATTTTCCAACCCGTATTCTATAAACTGCCCTGCTCACACACTGCGGCCATATTCACCGAAACAATCGTGAGAAGCGCATTTATCCTGACGGTATCCATCATCGTATGCTATAAAATGAGCATTTCAGAGGAAGTCAACCGCCTCATCCGAAAAGCATTCAGAATCCACCCAACCGTTAACCATTAACCGTTAACCGTTTTTATTGTCTTGCAAACTTTTTCTCCAACGCTACCTCATGGTAGATTTGGGTGATGACCTCTTTAGTGTATAACGGGAAATCGGCCTTCATCATCCAATCGTAGTAGGCGGGTTCGGTTCTGAACACCTCGCTAACCGGACGGTTTTTGTGCTTTCCAAAGTTGAAAACCGGACGCTGTTGCGCATCCATTACGATATGTCCAGCCAAATCAACCGTCTGACGCTCAGTCGTGAACGCACTCAACGCCTTCACGTCGTTCTGCACAGGCACATACGTACGCTTGCTATGACGGTCGGTATATTCCACCCCGTCATATTTGTCCAATTGAGCCTTCAAGACCTCGTAAGTAGCTCGGGTATCGGCCGTTGCCTGATGAGCATCGGTCAGATCGGCATTGCAATAGAACTTATAAGCAGCCACCAAGTTGCGGGGCTCCATCTTATGGAAAATATTCTGGACATCAATGAGATAACGGTTCCGCAAATCGAAACGGCGACCGCAACGCAGAAACTCCTCCACGAGCAACGGCACATCGAACTTGTTGGAGTTGAAGCCAGCCAAATCCGCATCCCCGATAAATGCGACCAAATCGTCAGCAAGCTGCTCAAACGTGGGCTTGTCGCGCACATCTTCGTCCGTGATCCCATGAATGGCGGAACACTCCTCCGGAATCGGCACCTCAGGGTTGATGAGCTCCGTACGACTGATTTCCTCCCCGTCGGGCATAATTTTCAACAGTGAAATTTCTACGATTTTATCTTTTCCGACATTCAAGCCGGTGGTTTCCAAATCAAAAAAGACCAAAGGTCTGGTTAAATTGAACTTCATATTATTTTTTGATAATTTTTTTGGTGACAATATGTTGATTCTTAGAAGAAAGCTGTACAAAATAGATACCGGAAGGAAGCTTTTCCAACGATAACATATTGGATTGCAATATGCCAGTTTCGAGGCACTGTCCAAAAGCATTCGTTATAGTATAGCTCATATTTTCTTCATAATCAGAAGATTCAATATGCACTATTCCAGTTGTCGGATTAGGATAAAGAGTAACATCTGAACGATTATCGTGAGGTTTCACACCAGAATGGTCAAAAGACTTACCGACCACAGGACGAATCATGGGCGCACCTTTGTAGTACGACTCCATCCACAAGGAAGCCGTGCGGTAGAAAAACTTACCACGCGCGTCATTGTTTTGGTCAAAACCGATATTCAGCTGAACATCATTGTACTGGCGAAAACCCACATAGAATGTTCCTGAGATGGCAAGAGGGGTTTCGAGGTAATAAGGGACGAAATCGAGGTAATCCTCCGCAAAGGCCGGCAATTGTCCCGGCATCTCATACAAAACATTACCAGGAAGACCGTTGTCATCGTCCCAAACCACCAACATAAATTCGGCCACATTCTCATCGTTCAACGTATGGTTGAACCACATCCGTACTGCCTGCAAGGTATCAGGCTCCGCCAAAGTGAACTTCATTGCAAAAGAGACATCAGGACTCGTCATGGCGGAGATCAGTCCATAACCAGCTTCCGCCGTGCCGTCATCGTAGGCATAATAGTTGTAGAACTTCTGTTCAAAACGAGAAGTGTCGTTAGACCGGCAATCGTCATTACCACCCACCATACTGAACACATGTGTGATGGTGAACACCGCACTGTCCGCCCCATCATATTCGTAAGCCATCTCCAGATTCGGATTCGCATGGTTTTCGTATTGATGGAGCCCATTAGTAGAATACGGTAGCGCATTCTCATTATTCAGCGGGTAAACATAGATGGTCTGTTCGTGATTCTTGACAATATTATACGTATAATAAGTGTTGCGAACCGTATTCGACAGATTACTTAAATCGTTATGGAACTTCGTAATCATGTCTGTCGGGCGATATTGTCTCCAAGGCATAGCCTGATATTCCGTCAGTGAGGAGATGGACGGGCTGACATAGGTTACGTCAACAGGATAAATATCGTTAATCGTGCGGTTTAGATCCAACTTCACGTAATCGATATTCCATTGGTCACAGTTGCTGGACCAACCCACGATATTGGCAGCCGACCACGAGTCAAGATCCAAACTGCCGAAATTGCGGAAACGGAACTGGAAGTTATCACGAAGATACTGCTCATCCGTAATCGGGATCATCACCAACTTAAAATACTCATAAGGATTTTCAGCCACCCAATCACTCACGTTGCAACCGTTGGACGACCAAACCTCATTCCAAACATATTCGTCCACGAAGATGGAATCTGCAGGTATGAGGATAATTTCGCCGGCGTAAACACTAGTCTCAAACACATAATAAGTGCCTGGCATAAAAGGATTTTCTATTGTATCGCCTGCAGAATAAGACGCTTCGACCACATATTCTCCCATTTCGTAGCCGGCAAAGGCCGTATCACCGGTAGCATAGCCGAACTCCAGCACCAACTTGTCGAAAGTTTCGGGCGCGTCACCCACCACTTCCCAACCGCCAGCAGGATACGTTTTGCTGGCACCAGCGGGTTGATAATAGAAACTCAGATAGAGGGAATCCGAAACCTGCATAGGACGATGCTGAACGAAATTACTATCCAATCGTATCTTGTTGGATGTCAGCGTATCCGCAGGAAAAGGGGATGGGATGGCATGTTTATATACTTGACCATACTCGTCAAGGATGTCCAACGTCACCACACCGATTGAGGGTGGATAAACCGAAAACCCAGTGTTGACATACCCTAGCCGGTCTTGCCACAATTTGGGATCAGGATAACCAGTGTAATTGGAAAAATCATCAAAAAAAGGCAATTTGACCGTCTCAGAAGAGCGCATGGGAATACCCTTCTTCGCCATCTTCACAATCGGCACATTCTGCGCCACCCCGGTCAAAACCTCCTGTGTCATTCCCCAAAAGGGAATCCATAATAGAAAAAAGATGCTAATCGTTCGTTTAATGTTCATAAATGCATTTGTTTAAGATGGTTATATTTGATTTTCTGGAGTTTCTGTTTGTGTGCTATCGGGCAAGTCGCCAATGTTCTTACCCACCACCAACGTGATTTTCTCCCCTTGCTTGATGGGTGTACCTTGCGCAATGGAATGACCCTTGTAGAGCACTTCCAACACCACGTTCTCGTACGGACTCGGCTTTTCAATCACACGGTCCAACACCAACCCTTGAGATTCGATCATGATTTGCGCCTGACGAAGCGACAAATCCCTCAATTCCAACATTTTGATAGTGGGCGGCTCAGCGGCAGCCACGGTGAGATACACTTTTCGTCCGTGTTTGACCTTTTCACCGGGCAACGGGTTCTGCTTCAGCACCGTGCCTGGTTCCGCACCATTCTCGTACAACTCGTCACTGACTACGAAAACAAAACCTTCCGAACGTCCGTGCTGGGTAAGCTCTTCGGCTGACTGTCCCATGTACGAAGGCATCTCGATCTCACGTCCATGGCGCGTGAACAGTCTGAGAAACAGGATGGTAAGTATAAAAATAACTGCGGTGACCACTAAGGCCAACAGTATATGATATCCCACTTTGTCGGGGGTCAGTCTTCTTTTTTTAGTTGACGTTTTGTTCATGAGTACTATTCTCTATAACGCTATATTTTTAAAGGTGCAAAGATACAATTTATATCCGAAACACAAACAAACGTGAAAAGTCAGAAATTAGTATCTGTAGAATGAATAAAAGTGTGGAATCGAAAAGTACTTTTTGTATTTTTGCCCCGCGTATTATATTAGGGAAAAAATATACTGAAAGATATGAAAATAGGATTGATCAGGGAGACCAAAAGTCCCGTTGACAACCGTGTTGCGCTGACTCCGGAACAGCTTTCCATCCTTCGGAAACGCTATCCTGATGATGCGTTTGTCGTGCAATCCAGCGACACCCGCGTGTTTTCGGACAACGACTACCGCCAAGCCGGACTGACCGTTCAAGATCAGATCAACGACTGCGACATCCTACTGGGTATCAAGGAAGTAGATATCGAAAAACTTATCCCTAACAAGCACTATTTCTTCTTCGGACATTTCGCCAAACAACAGGTTTCAAACCGTCCGCTGCTACAAGCGCTTATCGAAAAAAAGATTACTTTTTCGGATTACGAGTACTTGGTAGACGACCATAACCATCGGCTCTGTGCCTTCGGATGGTGGGCGGGATTCGTAGGTGCATACTATACGCTGCGCGGTTATGGTTTGCGCTACGGCCGCTACGTTTTGCCGAAACCCGACCGGAATTTTTCCATGGACAAGCTGATCCACGCCCTGCGCTCGGTGGAACTGCCTTCCGTAAAACTGCTCGTGACCGGCAACGGCCGCGTGTCGAAAGGCGTGCAAGAACTGATGGAACAAATTGGGGCGGAACGGCTCTCCGAGGAAGAGTTCCTCTCCGACTATCCCGTCAACAAGCTCTCCTTCTGCGCCGCCGATGCCGACCGACTGGTGGTGCGCAACGACGGAAAGCCTTTCTCCTGGGAGGACTTCACGGCGAACCCCAACGAGTATCGAAGCGACTTTATGCGCTGGGGCAGACACGCGGACATCCTGATTTCGGCCCATTTCTGGAATCCGGAAGCCCCTGTCTATCTGACCCGTGCGGATCTGGCTTCCCCTGACCTCAACATCCGCCTCATCGGCGACATCACCTGCGACATCCAGGGTAGCATCCAATCCACGCTACGTTCCTCCACCCACGAAAATCCCTACTACGACTACAATCCGGAGACAGGCGCCGAAGAACCAGCCTTCTCCTCCGAACGCAATATCACCGTCATGGCGGTGGACACCTGTCCCAACGCCCTGGCCGCCGACACCAGCAACTACTTTGGTGAAATGCTCATCGAACATGTGCTCACCCCATTACTGGAACGGCGCGAATCGAAGGTCATCCAGCGCTCCACCATTCTGGACAAAGGGAAGCTGACTCCGCGATTCCAATATCTCACTGCCTTCGCCGAAGGGAAATAACGACGAAACACCCCAAAAAAGATGGCTACAGGAGACAATTTGAAGAACAAAACGATTTCCGGCATGATGTGGAGTGCTGTGGGAAAGGTGGGGACCCTCACCATCAATTTCCTCTCCAACCTCGTGCTGGCGCGTCTGCTGATGCCGGCGGATTTCGACTGCATCGGAATGCTCGCCATCTTCCTCGCCGTCTCCAACATCTTCATCCAAGGTGGGTTGGGTGCCGCCCTCATCCAGAAAAAGGAACCTACCGAGCTTGACTATTCGACTGTATTTTATTGGAATCTGGTTTTCGCCAGTCTGTTCTACGGACTGCTTTTTGCCATCGCTCCAGCTGTCGCACACTTTTACGAACTGCCAATCCTGCAGCCCATGCTGCGAGTACAAGGCATCGTTTTGATCATCCAATCTTTCGCCATTGTGCAGATTACAAAACTGCAGAAAGAGATGAATTTCAAGGCTTTAGCCATTCGAAACATGGCTGCTGCCTTTGCAGGCACCCTCATCGCTATTCCGATGGCCTTGCGCGGGTACGGAGCTTGGAGCTTAGTGGCCTCTGCCATCACGGCTGCCATCATCAATGTACTGTTACTCTGGAAGATGAGCTCTTGGAGACCTTCCTGGGAATTCAGCCTCACCTCCCTCAAACAACTCTTCAGCTTCGGCGGACTCATGCTTCTCTCCTCTTTGGCCGAAACCCTCTACACCAATCTTCAGGGGCTGATCATCGGCAAACGGTTCCCTTCCGGCAACCTCGGTTACTACATGCAGGCGAAAAAGCTGGAGGAAGTGCCGGTCACCGGACTCTCTTCCATCGTCAACGAAGTAACCTTCCCGGCCTTCGCCTCTCTCCAGAACGACCCCGATCGATTGCTGACCGGCGTTCGCAAAAGCACGAAAGCGCTCTCTTTCCTCAATTTTCCGATGATGATACTGCTGATTATCATCGCCCAGCCGCTCATCACCCTGCTTTACGGCAGCAAATGGGGCACCTCCGTCCCCTACTTCCAAATCCTCTGCATCTCTGGATTAATTTATACGATAAATACCCTTAACTCTAATGTAATCAAATCATTAGGGAAAGGAAAAATCTTTTTTGTCATCCAAATCACTAAACGAGTGATCGGCATCGGATTAATCCTCTTTGGTATGCGTTATGGCATCTACGGACTGCTTTGGGCCACCGCTGCTACCGCATACATCAGCTTTTTTATCAACGCATCCGTTAATAGAAAACTCATCAACTACGGTATATTCAGACAGTTAGGCGATGTCGGCATCTTTCTGCTGCTCGCCGTCTTCTCCGGAATCATCACTTACGGCATCGGCCGGTTACTGCCCTGCCATATCTATCTCATTATGCTAATCCAAATTCTACTCTATCCCTCCGTGTATCTTCTTTTAGCTAAATTACTGAAAATGGAAGAATTAGCTATTTACACGGGCATTATCACCAAATCTTTTCACAGAAAATAATTGCAATATGGAAATACGCTCTAATCCGAACATCTGGCTCCGTTACCTCATGACGACCATCTCTCCCAAGTGGACCATCAATTTGCTGTTCCGGATGTGCCACCATCGGAAACCAGATTTGGAAAATCCACAGACATTGGACGAAAAAATCCAATGGATGAAGTTGCACTACTACAACGATAATCCTCTGGTAAAACAATGCGCAGACAAATGGCAAGTCCGCAACTATGTTAGAGACAATGGATTGGAAGACATTCTTACAGAAGTCATTACAACCTATCACCATCCTGAAGAGATAGACTGGGACGCGCTGCCCGAAAAGTTCGTACTGAAATGGAACTTTGGGAACGGAGGCAACGTGGTCTGCACCGATAAAAGCAATTTGGATAAGGAACGGGCAATCCGAGACCTGAAACGCTTCGAAAAGCTCAAATTCCACCTGTTGGCTGCCGAACCACAGTACAATGTGGCAGAAAAGATGCTGATTTGCGAAAAATTCATCGAACCTGAGCACGGAAAATCCCCTGTGGATTACAAATTTTACTGTTTCAACGGAGAAGCGAAATACGTATTGTGCTGCATAGGGCGCGAAGAAGGACAAAAACCGTCATTCTATTTCTTCGACCGCAACTGGGAACTGCAACGACTTAACCGTCAGGGAAAAATGGCACCGGAAGGGTTCAGCGTGCCTAAACCCGACGGCATTGACCAACTGTTCGATATTGCCGAAAAACTCTCCGCCCCGTTTCCATTTGTGCGCGCCGACTTCTATCTGGAGTTCGGAAAACCCTGGTTCGGCGAACTCACTTTCACCCCAGGAGGCGGCTTCGACTACGGACGATTGCCGGAAAGCGACTTGTTGTTTGGAAATATGGTGCAATTACCTGAGAAATAATCAATTATTCTTAAGGGCGAATGATTATTCGCCCCTACCATAAATCGTAAACTAGTTATAATGAAAAAACAGAAAATCGCCAAGATACTGGTATTGATAATATTAGGATTGTCCACGCTGATGTTCCTGCCATGGATATACCTGACACCCATCTACTATATCATGCGTTACATCGTCATGGCTATGACCGCCGTGGCTTTTGTGCTGACATTCTCCCTCACCCGGTTTATGTCCATGCGATTTGTGCGGCTCCTCCTCCTGACTGTCACCTGTATGGTACTGATTTTCTTTATCATACCGGTCCGACCATCAGATATCTCGCAATTGGTTATCGCCATGATCACCCTCTCCATCGGAGCTGGGCTGGACTGGAACGCCCGAGAGTGGGCGAACGTCAGCTATGGCTACACCATGTTGATGATTGCGGTCACCATCTGCAACTGCCTCTATTTCACAGGAGGGCTGTATGTGCCTGAGCATTACATGTTTGACGAAGGGAAAAACCAAGTCGGGGCGATGGTGGCCATCGGCGCAACCGCCTGTTTCTATTTCGGAATGAAGTTCAAGGAAGATAGGATTCCTTTCCTCTCTACCGCTATTCTCTCCCTCATCTGCCTAGTACTAATCCGGTCCCGCGCCGACTGTTTTGCATTGATAATCTGCATGTTGATGATTACAATAAAAGAAGCCGACTTCAACATCAAATGGAACGTGAAAACCATACTGGCTATCATCACCATTCTCCTGATTGGAGTCATCATTTACACCGGATTTATTAACAACGAGTTACACACATTCATGCACGGCGGCAAAAGCGGAAACGGGATCAATGACCTTACCACCCGCCGATGGGCCCGCAACCAAAAGGGTATGGACATCATCATGCACCACCATTCCATGGAGGATCTGAAGAATCCTATGAAAATCCCGTTTATCCACAATTATCCGCTACTACGGTTGGCCCGCTACAGCTTCTTCTCCTTACCTTTGTTGTTTTTCTATATCTATTTTGGTGTCAGCACATTAATTGAGTTGTTCAAATCACGGAAGACGGAGCTCAAACAAGCGGGTTGGGTGGTGTGCTGCATTCCGTTGCTCATCAGTTTCGCCGAGCCCAACTTCCCTTACGGTCCCGGTCTGGTGCAAATGCTGGCATTCCTGCTGTTGGGCTACTCCTTGCGTCCTTCCGACCCGCCCACACGTACTCCTGATGAAAAGACAGATACGGTACTACACATCTGTAACGACATGTTTTACAGCAAAGTACACTCAAATCTATACCAAGAATTAGACCGCCAAGGAGTAAAGCAAGTGGTGTTCTCTCCGGTGCATAAATCCACTCCCGAAAACCACCTTTTTGAGGGCGAACACACGAAAATCATCTATGCTCATATTCTGAAACCGCTGCATAAACTCTTCTTTTTCCACAAGATAGAACGCACTGTTTCTGAAATCGAGAAGCAGGTTGATCTGAGCACCATTTCCTGCATCCACGCCACCACCCTCTTCAGCGACGGCATGGTGGCCATGGAATTGTACCGAAAATACGGCATTCCTTACATCGTGGCGGTCCGGAACTGCGACATCAACGCCTTCATGCGCTACATGCCACACCTATGGTGGGTGCACCGCGCTGTATTGGAAGCCACTGAAAAAGTAATCTTTATAGCACCGGCATTACAACAACGACTACTCAAGCATCCGACCTTGGCGGGAATACGGGACTCCGTTTCTAAAAGAGTCGAGGTGATTCCAAACGGCATCAACGAGTATTGGATCAACCATTTGCAAACCACCAATACCGCGAATCCACATCATGTGCTGTATGTTGGCAACTTCACTAGTAACAAAAACCTTACCCGTCTAATCTATTCCATACTCGCATTATACTCGGAATTCCCCGAAATCCATCTGGATGTGGCGGGCGCAGGTGGCAACAATGAACGCTATGTGTTATCTCTCATTGAAAAACATCCTGAATGCATCACATACCACGGTAAAATCACTGATTTAGAACGACTTCAGGAACTTTACCGCGCTAACAGCATCATGGCCATGCCTTCCAAGTCGGAAACCTTCGGGCTGGTCTATATTGAAGCGCTCTCCCAAGGGGTGAAAGTGCTCTGGAGTCGCGGCGAAGCCATTGATGGCATGTTCCACGAACATATCGGCGAACACGTTATCCCACTGAATAACTACGACATAACCAATGCCTTAGACAAAATGATGCGCCATCCCGAAAACTACGAAACCCTTTCCGCAGACACTTTTGAAAAGTTCCGCTGGTCTTCCGTTGCCCAACGATACCTGTCCATCTACTCCCAATTGCATAACCCCGAAAACTCCTAACCGTGTAACCCTGTAACCGTGTAACCGTATAAATGAACGTATGATAAGTGTCATTTGTCCCATTTACAACGAAGAGAACCGCATTGACAGCTGCATCCGGTCCATCCTCGCGCAAGATTTCCCGAAGGAGGATTTGGAAGTGCTGTTTGTGGACGGCATGAGTGACGACCGCACGCGGGACATCATCGGAAACTACATTCAGCAGTATCCGTTCATCCGACTATTGGATAATCCGAAGCGCATCGCACCGACCGCGTTGAACATCGGAATACGGGCGGCAAAAGGCGAGATCATCCTGCGCTTAGATGCGCACGCGAAATACCCCAGCGATTATTTTACCGTATTAGTCAATAAGTTACAAAGCACTGATGCCGACAATGTAGGAGGTGTTTGTAACACGTTGCCCGCCAAGGACACCCCTATGTGCAGGGCTATCGCCCACGCCATGAGCTCCTCTTTCGGGATGGGGAATTCCCATTTCCGCATCGGTGCCGACCACGAAATGGAGGTCGATACCGTGCCTTTTGGTTGCTTCCGTCGGGAAATTTTCGATAAAATCGGACTCTTTGACGAAGAGCTGGTGCGCAATCAAGACGACGAATACAATGGAAGAATCATCCGAAATGGCGGCAAGATTCTGTTGCTTCCGCAAGTGGTGATCGACTATTTCGCACGCGACTCCATCAGCAAGACTGCGAAAATGTTCTACCAATACGGACTATTCAAACCTCTCGTAAACAAGAAGTTGCAGAAACCATCAACCCTCCGGCAATTCTTCCCGCCCTTGTTTTTGGCCGGAATTGTCATCGGAGGGTTGCTCAGCATATTCAGCCCAACAATCAGGCTGATCTATTTTGGTGTATTGGCCGTGTACCTATTATTAGGTCTTTTTTCCGGCATCAAGTGTACCCGACGGGGCATTGACATTCTCTGTATGCCCATCATTTACGCCACCATCCACCTCAGTTACGGATGCGGCTACTGGGCCGGGCTGTTCAAATTGGCCGTGCATGGAAAAATCTCCGTGCAGTCGAATCATTAGAAAGTGTAACCGACTTTAGCCTCGATACCGCCATTGAAACCAGGTTGGCTCGGGAAGGTTCTGAAGAAGAAACCTCCTGTGAATGAGAGAGCCTTTACACGGAAACCGCCAGAAAGAGTGGCGTAAAGTCCCACTCCGGATCTGCTTTCTTCCACGTAGTCATAATAATCCGTATAACCGTACTGGTTTTGAACAGGAACCATGACTTCCTCCGTCCAGAAATGGAATCCGACACCTGCCGCCACGTTGATGAGGGGTTTCAGTTTTTTGCCCATGTCAAAATAGTGACGATAGTTGATATAAAGCGGAACCTCCTGGAAAGAGGCAGTGTTCAGACCGTAACCGATACCCAAACCCAACAAATCATTCTGTTTGAAGGCAATACTGTTGACAAATACACCTGTCCAACCAACATTCTTGCCGAGGAAGAAACCATACTCATTGATGAAGTTGTAAGCAATCTTTTTCTCTTGTTGCTCTTGTGCATGCAGGGTGCTGATCCCGCAAATTGCGGCAATGCACAACACCATAATCGTTCTTAAAACTCTGTTTTTCATAATCTTACAATTTAGTGACACAAAATTTAAGGGCGCAAAAATACATTTTTTTCACCTTATTGTTCCAAAAACCAAAACCTATAGGACAAAAAGTGTATTTTTGCAGGCTATAAAAATATTGCGCAAAGATGTAGTATAGAGTTTCTAACCAATTAAAAGAAAGGAGGTTATCTTATGGTTGACACCATTAATTTCGGTGCATACAAGTGGCATCATATCACCAATCCTACCGTTGAAGATTTGGATTTCTTACGAGATAACTTCCATTTCCACCCTTTGGACATAGAAGACTGTTCTAGCTTTGTACAACGCCCCAAAATAGATATTTACGACGACTATTTCTTCTTGGTGCTGCATTTCCCATTGCTTGACCAACGTACTAATCTGGTCAAAACAGAGGAAACCAAGATTTTCTGGGGTCAGGATTACCTGATCACTGTCGGAAATTCCCATTATGTGGTACAAGATCTCTTCAACCTGAAGAAAATCGACCCGGAACCTGAGGACGAGGACGAAATCAGCGGCACTTCCGACGCCATGCTCTACCATATCCTCTATAGGATGATGAAGGAGACCTTCCTCATCGTGGAGCGTCTTGGTACGCAAATTGATTTCATCAGCCGCGAACTGTTTAGCAGCAAGGCAGAGAAGATCATCGAACAGATCTCCATCATCCGTAAAAACATCATCCAGATGAACACCATGTTCAAACCGCAACTCCGTCTGTTCAAGATGTTTGAAAGCGGCGAAGTGAAAGGGTTCGCCGATGACATGGAAGAATACTGGGGCAACATTTTGGACTTCTACCAGAAAATGTGGGATATGGTCGATGACTATGGCGAATTGGTGGCCGGTCTGTCGAGTACGTTCGATTCGTTGCAGGCCAACAAGACCAACGAGATCATGCGTATGCTTACGATTATTTCCACTATTGTACTTCCATTGACCTTTATATCAGGACTTTACGGCATGAATGTCGGACTTCCTATGGCGAATTCCCCATTCGCATTCCTCATTGTAATCGGAATTTGTTTATTCATTTCGGTGGTGCTAATCATTTTCTTCATGAAAAAGCACTGGCTATAACTTAGTTAGAAGTTAGCAGTTAGTAGTTAGCAATTAATGGTCAACGGTCAATGTACAAATCCTCATTAAAAATAGCAGAATTAGAGCAGGGCGACTACCACACGTTATTGAACGGGTCGGTGGCGGGTGAAAGAATTCGTATCGTCCTTGACACAGGTGCGTCCCACAGTTGTATTGACAAACAGTTTGTCAATCAGTTATTTCCGGATAGAGAAATGGAAAAAAATGATGGCGTGAATGCAGGCATTGGCGGGACAGACTTTGAAGTGCTGGTAACGGATCTGCCGGACTTCAAAATCGGCCACTACCATCAGAAACTCCTGGAGAACATCGCGGTAATCGACTTCACCCACATCAATATGGCATACGAGGCCCTGCACCTCAAGCCCGTCCAAATGATATTAGGCAACGACTTCTGTGTCAACCACAAAGCCATAATCGATTACGAACAAAAGTTAATCACATTCCAAAAGGGCTGAAAGCCCGACGTATGTTAGCCTAGGGTGAGACGAAGTCGAGCCCTAGGAATCAATGGTCAACAGTCAAAATCAAATGGAAAACCAACCGACACAACAGAAAATTTTAGGCGTGGACCCAGGTACCAACATTATGGGTTATGCCCTATTGAACACGAACCTGAACAAGTCAGACGTGGAAGTGCTCAGCGTGTTGAAGATGACCAAACTCGTAGATCCGTACGCTAAGTTGAAATATATTTACGAAAGAATTAATGGGTTAATCGAACAATATCATCCTGATATTCTGGCTATTGAAGCTCCGTTTTACGGCAAAAATGTGCAATCAATGCTGAAACTGGGTCGTGCGCAGGGCATTGTAATCGCCGCCTCATTGCATGCCGGCATGGAAGTGTATGAATACTCGCCACGTAAGATCAAGCAGTCCATCACCGGTAACGGCAATGCCTCCAAGGAACAGGTGTCCGCCATGCTCTGTCGGATGTATCCCATTTCGGAAAGCATTGAATATCTGGATGCTACGGATGCCTTGGCGGTAGCTGTCTGCCATCATTTGCAACACAAAGTGGTGTTCGGAAAATCGAAGGCCACGGACTGGAAAAGCTTCATTTCTCAAAATTCCGACCGGATTGTGAAATAGTCGGTGCGTATTCGTAATTTATGTACATTTGCCGCTCAATTATATTAAGGTAAAAAATATTAAAGAACAAAACCGCTAACAATATATCATTATGGAAATCAAAGAATTACAAGATGTTGCTGCACAAGTTCGCAGAGATATTATCCGCATGGTTCACAGTGCCAAATCCGGACATCCGGGCGGTTCGCTGGGTTGCGCTGATTTTCTGACAGCTCTCTATTTCAATGTGATGGAGATTGATCCTGAGCATTTTACCCGTGAGGGCAAGGATGAGGACATGTTTTTCCTCTCCAACGGCCATATCAGCCCCGTGTTCTACAGTGTGATGGCTCGCCGCGGCTATTTCCCGATCTCTGAACTGACCACCTTCCGCAAACTGGGCACACGTCTGCAAGGACACCCCACTCCAGTGGAAGGTCTTCCCGGCGTACGCATCGCTTCCGGTTCTCTCGGACAAGGTCTCTCTGTCGCCATCGGCGCCGCCTTGGCGAAGAAGGCCAACCAAGACAAACACCTTGTATTTGCACTCACCGGCGACGGCGAACTCGAAGAGGGACAAAACTGGGAAGCCCTGATGTTCGCAGGTTCCAAACATGTTGACAACCTTATCATTACCGTTGACTACAACAAAAAACAGATTGACGGCAGCACCGATGCCGTGATGAGCCTCGGCAACCTCCGAGCCAAAATCCAAGCCTTCCAATGGATGGTCCTTGAAATGAACGGCAACGATATGAAAAGCTGCATCCAAACCCTGAAACTCGCCAAAACATTGGCTGGAAATCAGAAACCGATCGCCATCCTGATGAAAACGGAGATGGGACAGGGCGTGGATTTCATGATGGGCACGCACAAATGGCACGGCACGCCTCCTAACGACGAACAAGCCGCAGCCGCTTTGGCTCAACTCCCTGAGACTTTGGGAGATTACTAATACTTGCCCGCGTGAAGATCGTCAACAAATACCTCTGCAAAAACTTCCTCGGTCCCTTTTTCCTCACCTTCTTCGTGGCACTGTTTGTTTTGCTCATGCAGTTCGTCTGGAAATGGGTGGATGAGCTTGTGGGCAAAGGTTTGGAGCTGACCGTAATGCTGAAACTGTTGTTTTACGCGGCTATCTCCCTCTCTTCCATGGCATTCCCGTTGGCGGTTATGCTTGCTTCCCTGATGACTTTCGGCAACATGGGCGAACGTTACGAAATCGTCGCCCTGAAGTCCGCCGGCATCTCCACACGCAAGATGATGACCCCGCTGGCTTGCCTGACAGTCATCATCACCATTGTCTCCTTCCTTTTCTCCGACCAAGTTATTCCCCGCGCCACATTGAAACTCAGGATGTTACTATACGACATCCAAGAGCAGAAACCCGCCCTCAATATCGAAGAGGGTGTCTTCTATGATGGTTTCGACAACTACTCCATCATGATAGGCAAAAAGATGCCTGACGGGGAAACGGTAAAAGACATCCTGATTTACGACCACTCCAGACGACAAGGCAACACCTGCGTAACGTACGCTGAATCAGGGAAAATGACCATCACCCCAGACAAACACTACCTCATTTTCGTCCTGAACAACGGCTCTTATTGGGACGAGACCTCCTCCATGGGCGTGAGTCGCGGAAAGCGCGTCCAGATGCCCCTGATGCGCGCCTCCTTCGACAAGCAATACAAACGGTTCGACATGTCCGACTTCTCCCTCAACCAGGCGGATGCACAGCTCTTCGAAGGCCACTCCTCCTCCATGACCAACAAGCAACTCAGCGAAGAAATCGACACCATGAAGAAGCAAATCCGTGAAATTGAGGAAAATACGGCAAATGTCTTCTTTAGCAACCTCTACTTTTACAACAATTTCGTACGGGGCAACGAACAATTCGCCACCCAGGAGGTTTCTTGTCCGTTGGACATCTCCGAGCTTTCACCCGACCTGAGGAGCCGAGTGTTGAATCATGCGGAAAACTCCTCCCGCTCCTTTATCTACTCCATGCAGTTTAACTACACAGATGCCTCTTACAGAACATCTTACATGTGGAATTTTCAGATTGAGCTTCAGCGCAAATACCGTTTGGCCGTTGCGTGTCTGCTCTTCTTCTTCATCGGAGCGCCTTTGGGATCCATCATCCGCAAAGGCGGCATTGCCGTGCCGCTGGTCCTTACGGTCTTATTCTTCGTCATCTACTTCGCACTCTCCGTCATCGGGGAGAAAATCGCAAAAGGCAGCACCATGCCGGTTTGGTTCGGTACTTGGCTTTCCTCATTCATACTCCTTCCCCTGTGCGTCTTCCTGACTTATCATGCCACCATGGACACCGCCGTACTGTCACCCGACACCTACGCCAAATGGATGGATAAAATCAAGAACATCAAACTCAAAAATATAAAACTGTTTTCGAAAAAAAGACATGAAGATTCTTCAACTTTGTCATAAAACGCCCTTGCCCGCCATCGATGGTGGATGCATTGCCATTCACAACATCACGCAGTGCCTGCTGAACAGCGGCGCCGATGTGAAGGTACTCGCAGTGGCCACTCCCAAACACCCCTACGTGGTTTCAGCCTACTCCAAATCCTATCTGGAGAAAACCCGCTTCGAATCGGTCTATATTGACACGACCCCTCACAAAATCGAAGCACTGAAAACACTATTTACGGGCAATTCCTACCAAATTAGCCGGTTTTATAGCAAAAACATGGCGACGAAACTGAGCGAAACACTCAAAAAGGAAGATTTCGACATCGTCCATATCGAATCCATTTACATGGCACCCTATATACCGTTGATTCGGAAACTCTCCAAAGCAAAAATCCTGATGCGTCTGCACAATATCGAGCATCAGATTTGGGAACGGCTCTCCGAAAACGAACGGAACCCCATCATGAAGCTGGCTTACCGTGTTAACGCCCACCAACTCAAACGAGTGGAACGGAAAATCCTGCATGGGGTGGACGGCTACATGTCTATCTCGGAACCCGATTACAACTACTTCCACGAAGCTTTCCCCAATGTTCCCGGCACCGTAATCCCATTCGGTATCAATCTGGACAACTATGAGTTAGAGGAGGATGACTACATCGCCACCGACCATCCGGAACTGTTCCATATCGGTAGCATGAACTGGTCTCCCAACGTGGAAGGCATCCTGTGGTTTTTGGAAGAAGTGTGGCCCGACATTCTGGCCGCACACCCCGATCTGACCTTTACGTTGGCCGGCCATGACATTCCGGAGAGCATTCGCTCCCGCCACGATCGGAACGTGAACGTCGTCGGCTCTGTACCGAATGCCAACGAATTTATGGCGGAACATGACATTATGATCGTACCCTTGCTTTCGGGTAGCGGTATCCGTATCAAAATAGTGGAAGCCATGGCGTTGGGTAAAGTGGTGATTACTACCTCCATCGGTGCAGAAGGACTGGATGTTCAAGATGGTAAGCATCTGTTCATCGCCGACACTCCGGAAGAGTTTGTGGCAGTCATCAACAAATGCGTGGCTATGCCCGACATCTGCTCCATTATCAGCGAAAACGCCCAGCATTACATCTCCGTTCACCACAATAATGCCGTTATCGCGCAACAAATCATGGACTTTTATCAAAAAGTGACCAATAAACAATGAAAAAACTTTTGTCAGATATAGAAACGGTTGAAGATCTGCGCAAACTTCCTGTCAATCAGCTGCCACAGTTGTGCGAAGAGTTGCGTCAGTACATCATCGAGCAAACCGCCCAGCATCCTGGCCATCTCGGATCCAGTCTCGGCGTAGTGGAGCTCACCGTGGCCATCCATTATGTCTTCGACACCCCTGATGACAAATTGATTTGGGATGTGGGACACCAGGCCTACTGCCATAAAATCTTGACGGGACGTAAGGAACAGTTCTGCACCAACCGCTGTTATGGCGGCATCAGTGGTTTTCCCCGTCGCGACGAAAGCGAATATGACGCATTCGGCACTGGACACTCCTCCACCTCCATTTCCGCAGTTCTTGGCATGGCATTGGCCGCAAAGATGGAAGGCAACATGAAGCGCAACCATATTGCCGTCATCGGCGATGGCGCTATCGGTGGCGGCATGGCCTTCGAAGCCATGAACCAAGCGCCCTACCGCGATGTCAACATGCTGGTGATCCTCAATGACAACAAGATTTCCATCGACAAAAGTACTGGTGCGATGAGCAAGTACCTGCTCTCTATTACCGCCTCCCCGACTTACAATCGGATGAAAAACCGTTTGTGGAACTTCTTCACCTTCCGCACCAACCATCCCAACCGCGTCACCAACTTCTTCAGCAAGATGGGCAACTCCATGAAAGGCTGGCTGTTCGGTGGCAGCAACTGGTTTCAGAGCCTCGGCTACCGCTATTTCGGGCCCGCCGACGGCCACGATGTCATCAATCTGGTGAAGGCTCTCAAAGGGCTCAAAAAATTGCCCGGACAGAAAGTTCTCCATGTGCTGACCATAAAGGGTAAGGGATTGGAAGCGGCAGAACAGAACCAGACGAAGTATCATGCACCTGGCAAGTTCGACCCTGACACGGGCGAGATTATTGCTGCCGAAACCAAGCAACAACCGCCTAAATATCAAGATGTTTTCGGTAATACTATTTTAGAACTGGCACGAGAAGATGAGAAAATAGTTGGCATTACGCCCGCCATGGCCACCGGATGCTCACTCACCATTATGGATGCCGTTTATCCTGAACGCGTCTTCGATGTAGGCATTGCCGAACAACATGCCGTAACTTTCTCGGCTGGTTTGGCCACCGAAGGCTACATTCCTTTCTGCAATATATACTCCTCATTCCTGCAGCGCGGCTACGATCAGGTAATCCATGACGTGGCATTACAGAAACTGCCAGTTATTTTCTGCATAGACCGTGCAGGACTGGTCGGCGAGGACGGCTCCACGCACCAAGGCGCTTTCGATTTGGCCTTCCTGCGCTGCATCCCCGACCTGATCATCGCCTCCCCTCTGAACGAACACGAGTTGCGCAACATGATGGTCACCGCCTATCAAAACGCAAAGAATCAAGGACTTCCGTTCGTCATCCGTTACCCGCGCGGTAGAGGCGTACTCCTTGACTGGCACAATGAACCTCAAGTGCTGCCTATTGGGAAAGGGCAACTCCTGCAAAAGGGTGAAAAAGTATTGTTGCTGACCCTCGGACCCTTGGGCAATGCCGTCAGCCATGTGCTGGAGACGTTGGCAAAAGAAGGTATCCATCCGGGACATTTTGACGTGAAGTTCCTTAAACCGCTGGACGAAAGCGCTTTGGAAGAATTTACAAAACAATATTCAGTGTGGATTACGGTGGAGGATGGTACCGAAAAAGGAGGATTATTCTCCGAAATTGCGGAATTCCTCGCCTGTAGAGACGCGCTGCAGCACGTCTCTACGAATGGTTCAGATTTCCATCATCCCCAACTGCTGCATATTGCCATCCCCGACGAGTTCATCACCCATGGTGACATCCCGAATCTGTACAAAAAGGTCGGTTTCGACAACGATTCTATAGAAAAAACCATCCGCCAAGCCTGGGAGATGGCGTAAGGTGAATTTCGGAACCCCGCAACATCCCGTTGTAGAGACGCGCTGCAGCACGTCTCTACTGTAACGCGTCTCTACTGCATTGCGTCTCTACAAATGGGTCAAACCATTATTTTTCATGTAATACGCAATCAAACCATCCGGATCTTTAACGCTCTTTTGTAACCATTCGAAATAGAGCTCGTTACGCTCATCTTCCGAGAGTTTCCACTGTACATCCGAACGGCGCATCCGCTCGCTAAAATGGGATAAAATAATAGCTGCAGAATTGGAGATATTGAAACTTTCCGTAAATCCGTACATCGGAATCAGCACATTACCGTCCGCATAGCGAATCGCATCTTCCGAAAGCCCAGTCAGCTCCGTCCCGAACAAGAACGCGGTCTTCTGCTCCACTGGTAAATCAAAAATGGTACGTCTTCGCTCATCTGGCAGCGTGGCAGCAACCCAATAGCCTTGCTCATGCAACCGGTCAATACAATCCTTGACATTATGATCGCTGTGCGGATAGTCCTGAATGGTGAGCCATTTGTCGGCCCCCATGCTGATATCCTTGTGTATTTCGAACGCGTTCCGGTGTTGAATAACATGAACATCTTGGATTCCGTAACAGTCGCAGGTGCGCAACACCGCACTGATATTCTGAGTCTGGAAAAGATCTTCCAACACTACCGTAATGTGACGAGTGCGGTTTTCCAACACTTCTGCCAAACGCTCCTGACGCGTTTCCGACACGAACTGTTGGAGATATTCAACCAATTGGTCTCTAAGTTGTTTATCCTCGATTTTTCTCATCTCTATATAAACAAAAAAGCCCTTAATAAGGGCTTTTTAAGGTTAAACGAAATATTTACTATTTCATTTTTGCAAATGCAGAACCGGGTTTGAATTTAACAACCTTCTTAGCGGGGATGTTGATCTTTTTGCCCGTTGCAGGATTGTGACCTGTTCTAGCTTTGCGATCGGCAACATAAAATGTGCCAAAGCCAATCAAAGCAAGTCTTTCGCCTTTTTTCAAAGCTTTCTCAGTTGCACCTACTAATGCCTCCAAGGCAATTTTAGCTTGAACTTTTGTCAAACCGGCTTCTTCTGCCATTACATTGATTAATTCGCTCTTGTTCATGTTTACTAATTTATGGGGTTAATAATGATAATAAGTTTGAGCCACAAATTTAATAAAAATTGTAAAAAACAGCCCCAGATATCAGAATGTTGGTAATTATTTTAGTTGGTTGATAAAGCGGTCAATATCAGGCTATAATATATACTAATATAAATAATCAGTATAGTTAATAAATCTGAATCCCGCCATAAAATCTTCAATTTTCATTTTGGACTTTCCCTGAATTTGGAGAATTTTGACAGAAATGTCATAATTTTGCGTAGAAATCAGCATTTCCTTACTCGCAATAAGCATGATTTTTCCCGGTATTTCAGTACTTTTCCGATCTGTAATCCGAATATCAAATAGCTTCAACACGCAAGGGGTGGGTTCCGTCCCATCAGGGTTAAGACGACCGATATAGGAAAACGCAGTCGGATAGGGAGACAATCCCCGAACATGGTTGTAGATATGCTCGGCAGTCTCATCCCAGCAAATGTGCATGTCCTCCTTGAAAATCTTGGGTGCCGGCTTCAACGTGGCAACTTCCGGTTGCGCCATCGGAGTTACATTCCCTGTAGCCAGCAGGGCGAGCGTCTCAACGGCCACTTCTGCACCTAAAGACATCAATTTGTCGTGCAAGGTACCAGCATTGTCATCATGGGTAATTTCTACCGACTTCTGCAGCAAAAGGGCACCTGTGTCCGTATGCTCATCCAGTAAAAAAGTGGTCACACCCGTCTCCGTTTCGCCGTTCATAATAGCCCGTTGAATTGGAGCCGCACCGCGATATTGCGGTAAAAGTGAGGCATGTACGTTGAACGTTCCAAGCGGTGGAATGGTATAAACGGACTGAGGCAACATACGGAAAGCCACGACGACAAAAACATCGGCAGCATAGCCACGAAGTGCCTCCACAAAAGACTCTTCCTTAAGTTTTTCAGGCTGCAAGACCGGTAATTGATTTGCCACCGCATAGTTCTTCACATCAGAACAATGCATCTGCTGTCCACGTCCCGCAGGTTTATCGGGCGTGGTGACCACACACACCACCTCATGTCCGGCCTGACGGATAGCATCCAGCGTTGCCACCGCAAACTCAGGCGTACCCATGAAAACCACTCGTAATTGTTTCATAGCATATTTGTTATTTCTTTTATACCCTATTGTAGAGACGCGCCACGGCACGTCTCTACGGGAAACATCAACCAAGATCGTGTGACAATTCCAACATCTTCAGCGCAGTAACCGCCCCTTCAACTCCCTTATTGCCGTGTTTACCGCCCGCACGGTCTTCTGCCTGTTCCATCGTGTTGCAAGTCAGCACACTGAAAATCACCGGCTTAGAAAACTTCAACCCCACATTCATGATACCGTCAGCAACGGCTTGCGAGATAAAGTCGAAATGGCGGGTTTCGCCTTGTATGACACACCCGATGCAGATGACCGCATCCACGAAAGCCTCTTTAAGCATCCACTGGGCACCCATGGGCAGCTCAAAACTGCCTGGAACGTGCTTCACGAGGATGTTCTCTTGAGGTACGCCGTGTTCGAGCAGGCATTCTTCCGCACCTTTTAAAAGCGAATCGGTAATGCGGTCATTCCATTCGCTGACCACAATACCGATTTTCTTTTTACTGGCGGAAGAAAACTCAAAGGGCTTGAATTCCGATAAGTTTTTCTTCTTTTCCGTCATTGTTTATTATTTAGAAGCGTTCGCTTTCGCTCTTTCAGCGTATTGGGCAACGCTCATTTTATTGTATTCCAAATAGAAATCTTTCTCAATAGTTTCGTAAGCGGCAGCTGCTTTCTTCCAATCACCTTGTCTCTCATACATTTGGCCGAGTTTGAAGAGTGCGATAGGCGTGAAATAAGGATCCGTGCCCTTCACAGCTTTCTCATAATACTTAATAGCCTGAGCTTCATCACCTTGCTCATCATAGAGGTCTCCAATCGTGGCCTGACAAGCATACCACAGCACATCCTCTTTCTTTTTGAACTTTTTGAGATAATCCATAGCTTCATCTTTCTGACCCAGCTTCATGTAAGTCAGACCGGCATAATAGTTGGCCGTGTTGGCGGTCTTCGTAATCTTATAACCGCTGGCGATATCCAGGAAACCATCGTTTTCGCCGTCACCTTCAAGAGCCAGCTTCAAAGAAGCGGTATCACCTTGAATGAACCAATGGATAGGTTGCACGATTTGGGCGGAAGCCTCAGCGTTTTTCTTCTGCAAGTAGAAGCGGTTGAAGGCCAAAATTGCAAGAATGATGACGAGGATGCCAATAATGACACCATAAATAATGTTCTGATATTTGCTGAAGAAAGCAAAGAATCTTGTCAAAAAGCTCTCATTTTCAGCCGTTTGTTCCATCTTCTTGGAACCCAGATTTTCTGTATTTGCCATAATTATACGTCTAATTTTTCAAGGGTGCAAAAATACACTTTTTTTGTTAAAAATCAGCATGAAAAATGCTCTGTTTAAAATTATGTACGAACCACGCCTAACAGTCAATAGTCAATGGTCAACGGTCAAAGCTCGCTCGCGTCGGCTCCCAGACATTCTGTCCCGACTTCCGGAACAATTCGCTTCACAAGATTGACGAGTGTGGGGCCGGGGCCGAACTCTGTAAACGCATCTGCACCGTCGCGCACCATGTTCAGAACCGTCTGCGTCCAAAGCACAGGCGAGGTGAGTTGCGAGACCAGGTTCTTCCGAATCAATTCGGGATCAGTCGTAGGGAAAGCAGTAACATTTTGATATACAGGACAAACGGGTGCTGCAAATGGACTTTTTTGAATAGCGTCTGCCAATTCGTCCTGCGCACTCTGCATCAGCGGGGAGTGGAAAGCACCACCCACCTTCAGCATCATAATACGCTTAGCACCAGCCTCTTTCAACTTCTCTGTAGCCAGTTCCAGTCCTTTGATGCTGCCAGAAATCACCAACTGTTGCTGGGAGTTGTAGTTGGCCGGTACCACCACCTCATCCGTAATAGAGGCGCACACCTCTTCAATGATAGCGCTGTCGAATTTCAAAACAACGGCCATACCAGAAGGCTCTGTTTCACAAGCTTTTTGCATGGCATTAGCTCGTTTCTCAACCAACTGAAGGGCATCCTCAAACGCCAAACAGCCGGCGGCAGCCAAAGCGGTGTATTCGCCTAACGAATGCCCAGCGGTCATATCGGGAATAGCTTTCTTAAAACACTGGTATGAGATATATCCATGCAGGAACATTGCCAACTGCGTATATTGGGTCTGTTTCAACTGTTCCTCCGTCCCATGGAACATAATTTCCGACATCGAATAGCCCAACACCTCGTCCGCGCGACGGAAAAGCTCCTTTGCTTGTAGGAAATCGTTGTACATCTGCAGCCCCATGCCGGGATGCTGTGAACCTTGACCGGGAAAAATGTATGCGTTCATTCTTTAATGGTTATTGGTTATAGGTTATGGGTTATTGACGTAGAGACGTGCCATGGCGCGTCTCTACGAAAACAATTTACAATCCAAATTCTTTTTTAATGACGTCCACGTAATCGAGTCTTTCCCATGGGAAGAAAGTGACTTTGCGGGGACCTTGTGCCGTCTGGACCTCCGCTTCGTAGGTGTCACGTCCGAAATGACCGTATGAAGCGGTGGGCTCGTAAATCGGGTTCTTGAGCTGGAAGCGGGTGATGATGTCGTACGGACGCATCGGGAAGATGTCGCGGATGTGCATAGCAATCTCGCTATCGTGCATTTTCACCTTGGCGGTACCGTAAGTGTTGACATAAAGGCCCACGGGCTCTGCCTTGCCAATGGCGTAGGCCACTTGGATCAGCACTTGGTCGCACAAACCAGCAGCCACCATGTTTTTGGCAATATGGCGGGTGGCGTAAGCTGCTGAACGATCAACCTTTGAGGGATCCTTGCCGGAGAAGGCACCTCCGCCGTGCGCACCGCGACCACCGTAGGTGTCCACGATAATTTTACGGCCCGTGAGACCCGTGTCCCCGTGCGGTCCGCCAATGACGAACTTACCGGTTGGGTTCACAAAGAGCTGAAAATCCGTATTGAAAAGGCGTTGCACCTTCTTCGGACAGCTTTTCTTGACGCGAGGAATCAAAATTTTCTCCACATCGCGACGAATGGTCTCCAACATGGTAGCTTCGTCAGCGAAGTCGTCATGCTGCGTGGAGACAACGATGCTGTCAATGCGTTCAGGTCTGTGTCGCTCCGAATACTGTACAGTAACCTGCGATTTGGAATCGGGGCGCAGGTAGGTCATCTTTTTGCCTTCCTTGCGGATGGCGGCCAATTCCTGCACAAAACGATGAGCCAGTTCGATAGGCAGCGGCATGTAGTTGTCCATCTCATTGCAAGCATACCCGAACATCATGCCTTGGTCGCCAGCTCCTTGTTCTTCCAATGCCGCACGCTCCACCCCTTGGTTAATATCCGGTGACTGACTGTGAATGGTGGAAATCACGCCACAAGACTTATAGTCAAATTGATAGTCGCTTTTATTGTAACCGATATTCCGAATGACGCGGCGAGCCACATCGTCCACGGAAACATAACCTTCGGTCTTCACCTCGCCGGCGCACACCACCAATCCGGTGGTCACCAGTGTCTCACATGCCACTTTTGATTCAGCGTCCTGCGCCAAAAAACTATCCAACAATGCGTCCGAAATCTGGTCGCAAATCTTATCCGGGTGCCCTTCTGACACGGATTCTGATGTGAATAAATAACTCATATTCAGTATTTTAAATCGTTAATTTTTAAAAACCGAAAAGCGCGGAGATAGATGGTTTAGCATTTTTTTCTGTGGTTGCAATCATTACAAATCTGTCCACGCGTTTTCGGCGGCAAAGATACACTTTTTTTATGTACTTTTGCCCCGCATTTTAAAAACCGAATAACTATGTTTTTGAATACGTTAGGCTACATTACTTGGAAGGTGAATCCAGTGGCATTCCATCTCGGTTCCGTTGAGGTCAGATGGTATGGTATCTTCCTGGCATTGGGCTTTTTACTGGCTTACTACACCCTGCAACAAATATTCAAGACGGAGCACCTTTCGCAAAAATTACTGGATAAAATCTCCATTTGGACCATTGTGTGGACGATTATCGGTTTGCGGCTGGGGCACTTCCTGTTTTACGAACCGGAAATGTTCGTGAAAGCCCCGCTACAGATTCTATTACCAGTAGATGAAAATTGGCATTTTATTGGTTACCAAGGGCTTGCGAGCCATGGCGGTGTTCTCGGCATCATCGGGTTCTTGATTTACTACTGCTGGCGCCACAAAATCAACTTCTTATGGATTTTGGACCGTTTGGGCATTGCAGTGCCCATCGCAGCTTCTTTCGTGCGCATCGGCAACCTGATGAACCACGAGATTGTGGGCAGCATCACGGATGTGCCGTGGGCATTCGATTTCATCTATGGCGGTTTTGGCATCGCAGGTACCTATCGGCATCCGGCACAACTCTACGAATCCATCGTCTATCTTTTGGTCTTTATCGGTTTGACCATATACTATTTTAAATATGCCAAAGGGAAAGTTGCCGCAGGGCGCACCTCCGGCATCACGCTGACCGTCATTTTCACGGCACGTTTTATTATCGAATTTTTCAAAGAAGTACAGGTGCTAAGCGAAGCCGGTCACGTGCTCAACAACGGTCAATTGCTCAGTATCCCGCTCATTATCATGGGATTATCACTATTAATCTACTCTTTCGTGAAACCCTCTTATCCGGAATGCCCTTACAAAGAAGAGGAGCCCGCAAAAAAATAATTATTCCAGTCCTCCGATAAATTCTACCGTCACGACATTGTCGTTCGTGGTGGTGAAAATCAGGTTGGATTTGACGGAATTGCCTTTGAATTCCGCATCCACCGTCAACGATCTAACCGCTTCCGTGGAGTCGCATACCTGTACGCCGTCGATGGCGGGCATGGTCTTCAGCAAGTCTCTGAGCATGTTGCCCTCCAAACTCCCTTCGAATCTCTTCTCTGCAACTTGGCCCAAGGGCAGGATTCCGTTCATCAGGAAATAGGTTTCGCCCCCTTTATTGGTGTATTTGAAACTAAGATCACCTGCTTCCAACTTGCCGTTATTCAAGTTGTTGAACGTTCCAAAATAGCGGCCTCCAATGATACTTCCACTGTCACAGGAAGTCAAAAACAGGATTAAAACAGCGATTATTGCAACAATTTTTTTCATTATTTCAAATTTTCTGTATTATTTAACTCTTAACTTATAGATATCCAACACGTTCTGCATCAACATGGCGATAGTCATGGGACCCACGCCGCCGGGCACGGGCGTGCAGGCCCTGAGCCGTTTCTCCAATTCCGGACGGGTCTCCTCACTATAGACATCGCCCTGCAACTTGCCATTTACGCGGTTCATGGCCACATCAATCAGAACAGCGCCTTGTTTAAAATCGTAAGGCTGGAGCAAATTCGGACAACCGACGGCCGTGATCACAATATCACCGATATGGGCAATCTCCGCCAAGTTTTTCGTACGGGAGTGGCACAGCGTGACCGTGGCATTACTATGGATTAACAATTGCGCGGTCGGCTCACCCACTAACTGACTGCGACCGATCATCACCACATGCTCACCAGCTACCTCTATATTGTTGGTTTCCAGCAATGTGATGATACCCTTTGGTGTGCAAGGCATCACGTATGGCTCACCCAAATGCAGAAGTCCGACGTTCATGAGGTGCAATCCATCGGCATCCTTGCGATAGTCAATAAAATCGAGAACGCGCGCAGAATTGTAGTGATCGGGCAGAGGCAACTGGATAAGTATGGCATCGACCTCATCGTTGCGGTTACATTCGTCAATCATGACCATCAGCTCACTTTCAGTGGTGGTGTCAGGCAAAAGATGCAGCTGGCAATCCATGCCTAACGATCTGCAGGTCTTGTCCTTACTGTGCACGTAGGAGAGGCTGTCAGGGCGCTCGCCGACGAGGAAAATGTCGAGCCTGGGAGGCCGTTGCCCCTTCGCTTTGATCTCCGCCACTTCCTTGGCTATCTGATCCTTAACTTGTTGTGCGCAAATTTTTCCGTCGATGATTCTCATATTGGTGAGTTTGAATTTGGGTGCAAAAATAGGAAAAAAACAGCTAACTTACTTACTATAATATTGTATCACCTTCTCCAGTGCCTCGCGACAGACAGGGCAGAAGTCGTTGTAGCTGATGCTATTCATGGTGCAGTGCATCGTCGGACGATAGACACCTTTCGCTACGTAACCGCCTCCCTCATAGACACCTACGCGATCGTAGTCGGGGTGGTTCTTGCTGACGGGCGGCGTGGGAATCGGAGTACCGCTCGGCACCTTGTCCACCCACTTGGAACTGAAGTCCACCAACGTGGTGAGGTTGGGTTCGGTGGGCTCCACTCCAGCTGGATAAAAGTCCTGCACGGAAACCTCCGACGTGTAGTACTCGTCGGCCAGACCTCCAATGAGGTGTCCCATTTCATGAACAATCACATAATCAGGATATTGACCGTGATTATAAACCGTGCAATAGAAATTGTAGATACCACCACCACCGTACTTTTCACTGTTGCAGATGATGATGATAACGTCGTAAGGCGCATCGTCGGCCACCTCGTGGAGGTTCCACACACCCAGACACATCAGATATCGATCAAGGTCGAGAGCATTGTACGTACAGTTCAACAACGTCTTGACATACAGATTGTTCTGCGGTTGGGTAATGCCTGACTCTTCGGAATAGCCCTCAATAGCGCGGATATTCACGTGACGGCGGTTTTCCTTGTAGGGCGTACAGTTCATCACGTACTTGGCGAAACGCTTCATGTCGTATTTGAGCGCCTTGGCATCGCTTTTGGCATAACCGTCAGGAATAAAGAGGATGTCAATAGCGTCATCCGACGAACTGCCTTTGTGCAGGTTCATGACGGCGTACTCTTTCTTGGCCATTTGTACAGGTAGATTGGCGGGGTTCAACACCGTGTCTTTCAGCACGGTAGCCTCGCGTTTACGATTGAAGGAGGTGAACCGCACACGCACGGGCTCTTTCGGCATCGGCATGTTGACACACTCCTCCATGCTGGCAATTTCTGTCTCCCCACGCTCGGTGGTGCGGTACTCCGTAAAAAGACAGGAATAGCTGCGACTGAAAATCAGCTTCTGCGAAGCTTGGTCGAGCACTTCGATGAGAATGTCACCATAATGGTAGGGTTCCACCAGCTGCGAACGCGTACCGTTCCAATGGTTCACCATCGTGAAATGGTCGATCTGCAACTTCTCCACATCTTTGTTTCCAATATGCAGATAATTGATTCTTAAGGTTTTGTCAACGAAGTAATCGTTGAAATGCTGCGCTTGGGCAAAACCAAATCCGCAGAGGATAACGAACAATGTTGCGAATAATTTTTTATGGGAATTCATATCTATAATTTTGATTATTTCAAGTTCAATCCGCCATAATATGATGGCTCTACCGCCAACTGCTAACTACTAACTGTTAACTGCTAACATTTTTACGTATCCCAAACTCCATCCCCTTCTCCACAGATTTCCCTGCAGACTTGAGAATGAGGTAGTAGATGACGACCCCGAAGACACCGACTCCGACGCTGAGCAACTCCTTGTGGGTGAGGGCGTAGCAGCCGAAGAGGAGAACAAGCAGGACAAGAAGCGGCAGCACATAGGCCAACAGCACGGCCTTGTTGCCGGCGGAGGTCTCCAACAGGAGCTCTACAGTCTCCCCCACCTGATAGTTCTCGTGGCGGGTGTTCTTGACGGTGATGATCTCCTGCCGATGGTCGGAGGGGATGCAAATGCTCTTGGCATGGCAGCCACTGCACGCGGAGCTCACGATGACCTCCACGCTGATGTCGTCGCCGTTGACGGCGCGCACGATGCCTTCTCGGCAGATGTTATGTTCTTCGTTCATATTTGTTCGTTTTGTCCTAGGGCTCGGCTCCGCCTCACTCTAGGCTAACATACGTCGGGCTTTCAGCCCTAACTGCTAACTTCTAACTGCTAACTACTAACTAAACAATAGTTTCGCCATCTCCTCTACTTTCGTAATCGGCACAATCTTCAGCTTATAATCCGACGGGCGAATACCTTTGAGGTTGTATTTGGAGACGAACATTCGGGTGAAACCGAGCTTGTCGGCCTCGGCGATGCGTTGGGCGATGCGGGTCACAGGACGCACCTCGCCGCTGAGTCCCATCTCGCCAGCGAAGCAGGTCTTGTTGTCTAGAGCGATGTCGGTGGCCGAAGACAAAATGGCGGCCACAATGGCGACGTTGATGGCGGGATCCTCCACTCGAAGTCCGCCAGCGATGTTCAGGAAGACATCCTTAGCGCCAAGCTTGAACCGACAGCGCTTCTCCAGCACGGCTAACAGCATGTTCATACGGCGAATGTCGTATCCCGTGGCGGAGCGTTGCGGCGTGCCATAGACCGCCGTGCTCACTAACGCCTGCGTCTCAATCATCATAGGACGGTTGCCCTCCAAGATGCAAGCGATGGCGTTGCCGCTGTAGTCCTCCTCGCGCTGGGAGACCAAGATCTCAGACGGGTTCTGCACCTCGCGCAGCCCGTCCTGCAGCATCTCGAAGATGCCCAACTCAGAGGTGGATCCGAAACGGTTCTTGATGCAGCGCACCATGCGGTAGCCGTAATGTTGGTCGCCTTCGAACTGCAGTACCGTATCCACGATGTGCTCCAGCAACTTGGGACCGGCCAAGGAACCGTCCTTGGTAATGTGGCCGATGAGGAAAACGGGGCAGGCGGTGCGCTTGGCAAAATGCTGGAACTCGGCCGCGCACTCCTTGAGCTGCGAAATAGAGCCCGCCGCCGACTCTATCAAGTTGCTCTGCATCGTCTGGATGGAATCCACGATAAGAATGTCGGGCTGTAAATCTTCTATATGCTTGAAAATCTGCTGGGTGTTAGTTTCGGTGAGGACATAGCAGTGGGGCGCGGGCGCATCCGAGAGGCGGGCGGCGCGCATCTTGAGTTGCGCCTCGCTCTCTTCGCCGGAGACGTAGAGCACCTTCTGTCCATGTAAGTGGAGAGCCATCTGCAGCAGCAGGGTCGATTTGCCGATGCCCGGCTCGCCACCCAACAGCACGATGGAGCCCTTCACGATGCCGCCGCCGAGTACGCGGTCGAACTCCGCAAAGCCGGTCGCCGTGCGCGGAAAACGGGTCAGTTCGATATCGTCGATCACCTTGGGGGTACTCTGCGCCACCACGGGCGAGAAATGCCCTTTCGGGGCAGCAGTTTCTTGCAGGATCACCTCCTCCTCAAAAGTGTTCCACTCGTTACATTCGGGGCAGCGACCCAGCCATTTCGCCGACTGCGCCCCGCAGTTTTTGCAATAGTACATCGTTTTGCTCTTCGCCATAGGTCATTTAGTTTAGGCGGCAAAGGTACAAAAAAAATAGAGACGCAAAATTTTGCGTCTCTACTAGTTTTTAATACATCGTTTTAATCATCTAAACCGATGAAATTACCATTCTTGTCGAATATCAGGTCAACATCGGTGTCAACCCCTAACACGGACAAGCCGACTTTATAGCGATTATTCTCAAATTCGATTTCCTCAATAAATGCACCAGGATAATTGTCGGTCACATACGTGGATATGCTGGCGGGGAAGAAACCAACGGGAACGGGTCTGTCTTCGCAATCAACCTTCTTCCAATCACCATTGGATCTGAAGTCCACATCCGTTCCATCAATGAGATCCACATCGTAGTCACCGTCTTGCTCTTTGATAACGGACACAATATCAATGCCCGGGAAATAGGAGCTCAAAAACGTCTTAGCCTTAGCAGGCAATTTGTCGGCAGGAACCGGTTTGTCACTACAAGACACGAAAGCGGTCAAAGCGACCACGCTCATTATAATCACAAATAATTTTTTCATTGCTTAAATTTTTAGTTATTAATAATTTGGGTTGTTTGTTTGACTATTAACCATTAACCGTTATTAATCATCCGCTCCCATGAAGCCGCCATTTTTGTCGAAGACCAAATCAAGGTCATTGTCCATCTCCACTTCATAGCGCTTGTGCTCATATTTGACGTGGGTGGGGAAATTCATGGGAAACTTGGCGGAAAGATATTTGGCAGTGTTGGGAAGAAGAATACCAGCGGGCAGCGGATTCAGGCCGCAATCAACCTCTTTCCACTGGCCGTTGGATTTGAACTCCATCTCCGTACCATCAAACAAAATGACATCATACTTGAGGCCATCCCGGCGCACGGAAAGGACTTCCGCACCTTGAAAATTGGCAGAGATAAACTGTTTTGCCTTGTTGGGCAACTTGTCAGGGGAAACGGTTCTGTCACACGACACAAACGCTCCTAACATAAAAACGCCCATTATAATTGCAATTAATTTTTTCATATTTTAGAATTATTCGTAATACTTTGATATTGACCATTGACTATTAACCAATAACCTATAACCAATAACCTATAACCATTATAATCAATCGTCGGCATAGAGGAATTTGCCGCTCTTGTCGAACTTCAACTCCAAATCGGTTTCGAGCTCGATGTCGTAACCGTTGTATTTTTTCTCAATCTTAGTGATGATATTGTTCGGAAAATTGGTCTTCACGTATTGCGCAATGGCCGTAGGAATAAGGGCTGCCGGAACCGCAGTCACGTGGCAATCTACCTCTTTCCAGTCACCTTGGAGGGTGAAATCGATCTTGGTACCATCCTTCAACATCACCTCATATTCGCCGTCATCCTGTTTGGCAGAAAGGAAACCAACATTGCTGAAGTGCTTATTAATAAACTGTTGCGCTTTTTGCGGCAGTTGTGCAAACGTGACAGGTATGTCTGCGAAAGCGTGCACATTGAGCGCTATCACACTCAATAATAACAAAAATACTTTTTTCATCTTTTCTGTTTTTAATACGACAAAGATTATTCTGACGGCAAAAATACAAAAATAATCATTGCATATACTATTCGAAAAATATGTATATTTGCCCCCGCATAAAAAAGCAATTTCAAACCTATAAAAAATACCGAAAAGTATGAAAGACAACATCACGATGAGCTTGAATCCGCTCGTGAACTATTTCAAGAAAAGCCCGAAAGAATTCACCAAGGCGGACATGATCAAATACGTGGAGGAGAACAACATCCCCATGGTCAATTTTCACTATGTGGCAGGCGACGGGCGCATCAAGACCCTCGGTTTCGTGCTGCACAGCCGCGATTACCTCGAACAGATCCTCTCCAACGGCGAACGCGTCGATGGCTCCAATATTTTCCCGGCCTTCATCCATGCCGGCTCCAGCGACCTGTATGTAATCCCGCGCTTCTCCACCGCTTTCCTGAACCCCTTCACCGAGATCCCCACCCTCTCCTTCCTCTGCTCCTACTATAACAACGAAGGCAAACCGCTGGAAAACTCTCCTGAATACATCCTGCGCAAGGCTGCCAAATCGTTCACCGAAGTCACCGGCAACTACTTCCAAGCCATGGGCGAGCTCGAATATTACGTTATCGGCGATGAAGACGACCTCTTCACCATCCCGGATCAGAGAGGCTATCACGAGTCTTCTCCGTTCACCAAGTTCGAGCACTTCCGCGCTGAATGTATGCTCAACATCGCCAAGATGGGCGGTCTAATCAAATACGGTCACTCCGAAGTGGGCAACTTCACCATGGACGGCAAGATCTACGAGCAGAACGAAATCGAATTCCTCGTTACGGATGTGCAAGATGCTGCAGACCAGCTGATTCTGGCCAAGTGGATTATCCGCAACCTCGCTTACGAATACGGCTTCGACGTGACCTTCTCCCCGAAGATCACCGCCGGCAAGGCAGGCAGCGGTCTCCACATCCACACCTGCATCGTCGATGGCAAGGGCAAGAACCAGATGGTGACCAAGGGCAAGCTCAACAGCATCGCCAAGACCGCCATCGCCGGCTATATGACCTGCGCCGGCTCCCTCACCGCCTTCGGCAACACCAACCCGACCTCCTACTTCCGCCTCGTGCCGCATCAGGAAGCTCCCACGTCTGTATGCTGGGGCGATCGCAACCGTTCCGTGCTCGTGCGCGTGCCGCTGGGTTGGACTCATAAGAACGACATCGTGGCTGAGCTGAACCCGCTGGAGAAGGCCGTCAACAAAGACCGTTCCCAGAAACAGACTGTAGAATTCCGCTGTCCGGATGGCTCCGCCGACATCTACCTCCTGCTCGCCGGTCTCGTCTGCGCTGCCCGTCACGGCTTCGAAATGGAGAACGCCCTCGAATTCGCCGAGAAGACTTACGTCGATGTGGATATCCACCGTCCGGAGAACAAGGCTCTCGTGGAAAGACTGGCACAGCTGCCCGCCTCCTGCTGGGAGTCCGCCGATGAGCTCAGCGCACACCGCGCTATATTCGAGGCTCACGGCGTCTTCGACCGCTCCATGATTGACGACATCATCAAACAGCTCAAATCCTTCGACGACCGCAAAATCCGCGAACAAATCGCCAAGAAACCCGAGCTGATGACCAAAATGGTGAAGGAATATTTCTATTGCGGATAATCTAATTTTATTTTATAAACAAAACACCCTTGTAGAGACGCGCTGCTGCACGTCTCTACTTTTTTTACCCCTTGTTGTAACGAAACAGGTGTTTTTTTCGTCATATTATATGAAAGAAAAAAAAATTTAGGATTACTGGTTTGTAAAATAAAAAATGTAATTTTGCCATCTTGAATCTGGTTTGTCATCATCAATTCGTAGAGTATGAAAAAACATATACTTTTATTGGCTCTTTTGATAGTAGGTTTTCAGGTAATGTTGTTTGCCCAAAACAACGTGACCGTGCAGTCCTTGTTAGGCACCCACATCGACACCATCCTGAAATACCACTTGGCCGGCGAGGCGGTTGAACTCTCCAATGGAAAATTCAACAACATTGCTGGTAATGTCACCTATAACCAGATTGGATCTTTCAACCGGAACAATTACACGCAGTTTCCGTTTGCAACAGGTCTGGTGATGACCACCGGCGAAGTATCCGTGGCAGCAGGTCCTAACAGCTCCGCAAGTGCCTCCAGTCCTATCTCTAATTACTATACAGACCAGGTTCTTCAAAATTCCGGCCTCGCCACCGCCACCCTGAACGGCTGTGCCGCACTGGATTTCGACTTCCTCGCCTACGCTGACACATTCGCCTTCAACTATGTATTCGGTTCGGAGGAGTATCCGTCATTCGTCTGCGCCACCTACAACGACATTTTCATCTTCATGCTTACGGGTCCCGACCCAGTAACCGGCACTACCGTGACCCGCAATGTGGCTACCATCCCCAATACGATATCCGCCGCCAACCCGAACGGGCTGCCCGTTTCCATCAGCACCATCAACGGGGGTGCCTCCAGTGGTTATGCTGGCAATCCCGGATGTTATAGCGGGACCTACTCCAACTACTTCATCGCCAGTAATACCGGCAACAACGGCGTGGAATACAATGGCCGTACGATTGGTATGAGCGCCGAAGGTAATATTCTGGCCTGTGAGACCTACCACATGCACCTGGCCATCGGAAATGTGGGCGACAACTCCTACGACTCCGGCGTGTTCCTCGAAGGAAAGAGTTTCCAAAGTAGCATCACCACCAGACTGATGATGCGCAACACCTACTGCCTGCACGAAGACATCGTTTTCGACTATGTTTCTGATGAGGTGGACACCGTCTTCGTGCTCACCCCCCATGGCGACACCCTCTGGCAGCAACCCTTCATGCTGACTGACGCCGACATTTCGGACAGCGGGCTCTACTACCTCTATGCCCATGCCGCCCTAAACTGCGTGGACCTTTGGACCTACGACAGCATCTTCATCAATGTGGTCAACACCTTCAAACCCAACCTCGGCGAAGACCAATGGCTTTGCACCGGTGAGGTGGCTGTTTTGGACCCCCATTACAACGACACCACCGCCCTTTATTTCTGGAATACGGGTGACCAGACCGAATCCATTGATGTGATCACTTCTGGAGAATATGTCCTTGAAGTGGTGATGCCAAATCCCGAAACGCACACCAACTGCCGCAGCTCCGACACTATAGTGGTGAACTTCTGGGACCTGCCAAAACCCGATTTCGAGGCAGATGTGACCTCCGGCTGCACGCCTGTTGTTTCCCAGTTCACCAATCTTACCACCACTGGTTCCGACACCATCTATTGCCAATGGTATGTTTTCGATGAAAACTTCAATATCATCTATTACTCATCGGATTACGCCCCTTCCTTCCACTTTGAATCGGCCGGCACCTACTCTGTCAAACTGGTGACCACCACCGAAGAAGGGTGCAAGGATTCCCTTACCAAATGGAATTACATCATCACCTCCCCACAACCGACCATCGACTTTGCCTCCACACCGGAAAGCTGCATGATGAGCGAAACCAATGGCGAAATCGCCTTTACCGTCTTCCTTTCCGAAAACGTGATGGACAACCCCACCAACCAACTCACCTGGAATTTCGGCGACGGCCAGTCAACCCAAAACGAATTGAACACGTCGCACGTTTATTCCACATGGGGTGACTATATCGTCACACTGTCCTTGATTACGGATTCGGGTTGCGGTGACTCGGTTAGCCACGTCGTAGTCATCGAAGACGACCTAATCTTCCCGAACGTCATCACTCCTAACGGTGACGGCATCAACGATGTATGGGCCATCGGCAACCTGAACACGGACATCAATTTCGAGGATCCTGACGGTTACCGCACCAACGAACTGCGCATCAGCGACCGCTATGGTAAAGTGGTATTCAAGGCCAAAAACTACGACACATACTCCAAAGACGGCCAAATCTACGTCGGCACGAACCCATTCTCCGGTCAAGACCTCTCCGATGGTGTCTATTTCTACACTTTCAGTTACAAGGGCAAGGCCAAAACCACCCAATGGCACGGTTCCATCACAATTGTAAGATAAATTAAGAATATATCTATAAAAAACGAAAGGTGACCAATTTTTTGGCCACCTTTTCTGTTTATAGGAGATTAAGTCTATTGCCGTTTACCATTCAGGAAGTACTGCTCCACCTTATTCGATCCAAAGGCGTAGTTCATGTAGTAGAGCGTATCCATCGGCTTGGTGATGAAGAAGTTGGCGATTTTTCCTTTGGTGATGGTTCCCAACTCACGCCATACGTCCATAGCGTAAGCCGTGTTGATGGTCGTGGCGTTCACCGTCTCCTCGGGCAACATCTTGTACATGACGGAACCCATGGCGAAGACCAGCTGCATGTTGCCGGACGGACAGGAACCGGGGTTGAAGTCGGAGGCCAGCGCAACGGGCAGACCGCCCTCGATCATCTTGCGGATGGGCGCGCAAACCATGCCGAGGAAAAAGGCGGCACCGGGCAACACCGTAGGCATCGTCTCACTCTTGTAGAGAGCTTTAATTTCCTCATCACCAGTGTATTCCAGATGGTCAACTGACAACGCATTGTATTTTACACCCACTTGGATACCGCCAGAGCAGGCCATCTCGTTGGCGTGAATCTTTGGCCGCAAACCGTACTTGATGCCCTGCATCAAGATGCGCTCGGTCTGCTCAGGAGTGAAGAATCCCTTGTCGCAGAAAACATCGACGAAATCGGCGAGTTCCTCAGCGGCCACCATCGGAATCATCTCATTGATGATGAGATCCACATAGCCGTCGGGGTTGTCCTTGTAGAGCAACGGTACCGCATGAGCTCCCAAAAAGTTGGCCTTGATGGTCATCGGGGAGTTCTCTTTTAACTTCCTGATTACGCGCAACATCTTGAGTTCGTCCTCGGTGGTGAGGCCGTAGCCGCTCTTGATTTCGCACGCGCCAGTACCAAAGGAGGCCATCTCCTCCAAGCGCTGCCAAGCTTGGTCGTAAAGTTCCTCCTCAGAGGTTTCATGCAACCGTTTCGCAGAGTTGAGAATGCCGCCACCGCGTTTGAAAATCTCCTCGTAGCTCAAGCCTTTGATTTTGTCAATGTATTCGACCTCGCGACTACCCGCATACACGATGTGCGTGTGTGAATCGCAGAAGGAGGGGAACACGAACTTGCCTGTAGCGTCGATTTCCTCAATCGGTTCCTTGATTTTCTTCAAAATGTCGGGGTTGAAATCCTCCATCTTGCCGAAATCCTTGATTTTGTCGCCCTCCGTAAGCAAGTACGCGTTATCAATGAGGGGAAGATTCTGCATCTCCTTGCCAGCGCGGAACTTCACTGCTTTCGGCTCCGCTTGCACCAGTTGCTTTATATTCTTTACTAATATGGCCATAATTACTAAGTTTAAATTTGAGCGGCAAAATTATATAATTTTCAAATATGACCTAAAAATTGTATTTTTGCCCCGTAATTTTTTAAGGATGAAAAAGATACTTTTGTTATGGCTGTGTGTGGCACTGGCATCAGGAATGTCGGCGCAAGACACTACTAAGACCTATTGGAAAAATAACGGCAAACTGATGTCCATTGGCGTGGAGAAAAAAGGTGTCCAACAAGGACATTGGATCTATTACCACAACAACGGCACCAAATGGACTGAGGGCGACTACCGCGACGGCATCAAGGTGGGCATCTGGAAAGTGTGGTATGATAACGGCAAACTCGGACAGGAATACCACGCTGACAACGGTCCGTTCAAAAGCTGGTTCCAGTCGGGCAAGGTGGAGTCAGAAGGCCAGTTCAAAGAGGGACAACGCGATGGACAATGGACATTCTATCATCCTAATGGACAGTTATATAAGAGTGTGACGTATATTGGCGACAGCGTCCACGGACACGTCATTGAGTATTTCGACAACGGTGATAAATACTTTGAAGGTACCTACGACATGGGGCTGCTGGAGGGTGACGCCTACTGGTGGAACCGCGGCGGCAAAAAGGATATGGAGGGCAAGCTTGTGCATGGACTGCAACAGGGCCACTGGAAATTTTATGACAACGAAGGCCGTCTCGGCAGCGAAGGCGACTTCGACAAGGGTCTGCAAAACGGTACATGGATCTACTATTATGAAAATGGAAACACTTGGCGCAAAGGCGATTATGTAAACGGAAAACGCGAAGGCATCTGGAAAGCTTGGTTCGAGGACGGCAAACTGCAACGCGAAGGCTCATTCAAAAATGATAAGGAAAACGGTCTTTGGATCGCCTATTTCCCGAACGGAAAAGTCAAGGACAAAGGCACTTTCAAGGACGGCATCATGGATGGTTTTTGGGAAGGATGGTTCGAGAACGGATACAAGAAGTACGAAAACAATTACAAAGGCGGCCAGCTGAACGGTCTCTGCACCATGTATTGGGAGGAGACAGGCAAGATGCACCGCCAAGGCAAATACACTGAAAACCAGAAAAATGGCGTATGGAACGAATATGCGCAAAACGGCCATATCCTCTCCACAGGCAAATACGCCAAAGACATGAAAGAGGGCAAATGGGTTTTCTACAACATGTACGAGAAAGTGGCGAGAGAGCAAAACTTCGTACACGATGTGCCCGAAGGCACC
Organism: uncultured Bacteroidales bacterium; assembly: GCA_900316305.1. Lineage (GTDB taxonomy): Bacteria > Bacteroidota > Bacteroidia > Bacteroidales > WCHB1-69 > F23-D06. The sequence continues at coordinate 163,585 of ONCM01000005.1, forward strand.
TTCACCGAATATTACGACAACGGCGTGAAACACACGCAGGGCGCATTCCATAACCGTGTCCGTCACGGCAAATGGTCCAGCTGGAACCCGCAAGGGCAATTACAATACTGCGCCATCTTCGAAAATGGTCACAAAGTGAAAGAAGTGTATGTCTCGGATCCAAAGAAAACTCCCTTTTAACCTGTTAAAAAAACACAAATCCCTGCGTGAAATAATGGAGGAATCCAAGTTAAAATTTGTGAATATGGATATTAAGACGTTTCATTTCAATCCGATTATGGTCAACACCTATATCTTATCGGATGAAACGGGCGAGGCGGTGATTGTGGATCCGGGCAACTGCCAGTCGTACGAGGACGCACAGATCCGCGATTATGTTGCCAGCAAGAATTTGAAAATCAAATATATCATCAACACCCATCCGCACATCGACCATATTGCGGGCAATCCGTGGTGCGTGTCGGAATACCATCCGGAACTGCTGATGCATGAGGCTGGTATGCCCATTTACAACAAGGCATTCGCTTACGCTGTCGCTTTCGGGCTGGAAATCGAGAAAATGCCCGACCCCGACAGGTTCCTGAAAGAGGGCGATGTGGTGACGTTCGGCAACCAACAGCTCAGCGTGAGCTACACCCCCGGTCACTGTGACGGAAGTATCTGTCTGTACAGTGCTGACAACAAGGTAATTATCACTGGTGATCTGATCTTCGAGCAATGTGTCGGCCGCAGCGACCTGCCCTCCGGCAATGAAGCATTGCTGCAACAAAGCATCCGAGAGAAAATCCTCACCCTTGATGACGATGTCACCATCCTTTCTGGCCACGGCGATTCCACCACTGTGGGGCGCGAACGGCGTTCGAATCCCTACATCACCATGTAAAAACGTGCCATGGCGCGTCTCTATGACAATCTATAATTTAGAAAAATTAACAGCATAAAATATGAGTCAAATTCCGAAATTTTCAGAGGAAACATTATCACAGTTAGCCTATCATTATAAAGAGATATTAAACCTTCTTGGCGAAGATCCGAATCGCGAGGGTTTGGTGAAAACGCCGATCCGCGTCGCTAAAGCCATGGATTTCTTGACCCACGGATACCGCCAAGACCCCAAAGCTATCCTGGAAAGCGCCCTTTTCCATGAAGATTACAAACAAATCGTCGTGGTGAAAGACATTGAGATTTACTCCCTTTGCGAACACCACATGCTGCCATTCCTCGGCAAAGCACACATCGGCTACATTCCGAACGGCACCATCGTGGGACTGAGCAAGATCCCACGGGTGGTGGAGTGCTTCGCCCGTCGTCTGCAACTTCAAGAAAGGCTCACCTCCCAAATCAAGGATTGCTTGCAGGAAGTGCTGAACCCGCTCGGCGTGGCCGTCGTCATCGAAGCACAGCACCTTTGCATGTCCATGCGCGGCATTCAGAAACAGAATTCCGTGACCACCACATCAGAGTTTACCGGCGCCTTCCTCAAAAACGAGAACACACGCCAAGAGTTCATGCACCTTATCGGTGCCAATCTCCACTGATTCAGACAGTTCCGTTGACCTACAAGAACTGGTTCTTGTATCTCCTCGTTCTTCTCAAACGCTTCTTCCTCGGTTTTCGAACTTGGCGGTAGCGTTTTATACTGTAACCTATACTTTCCTCCCGAATTTCGGAAATATACTCCGACTCGACAGGATATGCGCCTTTTTCCGACGGATGGCGCAAAATGCACACCAATGGCTTGCCAATCCATTCCTGCGGCAAACAGATGGTGACGGTGTCTTTTTGGGGTGTCAGAATCAACTTTTTCATCTTTTCGTGATTTGGTGAGAATTCGCACGATGGATATCATTTTGAACAAAAATGACATCTAATTCCATTATTTCTGCAAAATGAAGCATATATTTGCATTTGGTCAAATATCTTTTTAACATATTATGAATCAATAAGATACATTGCAAATATATACAATTTCAATCAAAAAAGACGAAAAATGCAATTATTTTCGAAAAACACGCAAAGTATTGATCAACAATACGATATGACAAAAAAATTATTTTTAAAAGAATGATGCCGCCATATTAAAAAAAGTGTATTTTTGCAGCCTCAAAACGAAAGGAGTTTCAGTAGCTCAGCAGGTAGAGCACATCCCTTTTAAGGATGGGGTCCTGGGTTCGAGCCCCAGCTGGAACACAAACAAAAAAAGGATGCTTTTCAGCATCCTTTTTTTGTTGTGGTGGAACAAGCGGTTTAGCAGTCCACGATGGTGCACCAACCGAATTTGTCTTCGATTTCGCCGTATTGGATGCCCATGAGCATCTCACGCATCTTGATAGACCAAGGACCAGGTTTGCCGTCTTTGGAGATGACATATTCCTTGCCGGTCTCTCTGTCCTGAATCTTGTGGATGGGGGAAATGACAGCTGCGGTACCGCAAGCACCAGCTTCCTCAAAGGTGTCGATTTCGTCGAGTCTGACGTGGCGTCTCTCAACGACGAGACCAAGGTCTTCAGCAATGGTGCGGAGGCTCATGTTGGTGATAGAAGGCAGGATGGAGCCGGAATCCGGGGTTACATACTTGCCGTCCTTGATACCGAAGAAGTTAGCGGGGCCAGCTTCATCGATGAAGGTCTTCGTCTTGGCATCAGCGAAGATAGAAGCGCTGAAGCCTTCCTTGTGGGCGCGTTCGCCGGCGCGGAGAGAAGCGGCGTAGTTACCACCAACCTTCACGTGACCGGTACCCAGGGGAGCTGCGCGGTCGTAATCCTTAGCGATCTGCATGTCAGTGGGTTTGAAACCTTCCTTGAAATAAGGTCCGACGGGCATCACGAAGACGATGAAGAGGTATTCGTCAGCGGGTTTCACACCAATGGTGGCGCCGGTACCGATGAGCAACGGACGGATATAGAGGGAACCCTCGGTGCCGTAAGGCGGGATATATTCGGCGTTGGCCTTGATCACCATCTCCAAAGCGTCGAAGAACAGCTTTTCAGGGATGGGTGCCAGCATGATGGTGTCGGCAGAGCTGTTGAGACGTTTCCAGTTCTCTTCCCAACGGAACAAACGCACCTTACCGTCTTTGCCGCGGAAGGCTTTCATACCTTCGAAAGCCTCTTGACCATAGTGCAAGCAAGAAGCTGCCATGTGCATCGGAATGTATTCGTCAGAAGACAATTCCAGTTTTCCCCACTCGCCGTTTCTGAAATAGCAGCGGACATTGTAGTCGGTCTTCATGTAACCGAAAGACAGATTTTTCCAATCGATGTTCTTCATAAAAAATTTATTTGATTAGTTTTTTTATACTGTTATTAAGCTGTCAATAGAATATTGGGATAATTTTTCGCGACCTTTGAGCGCCTCAAGCTCCATCAAGAAGAGCAGATGTATCTCTTTGGGGTTGAAATGATTCACTAAGTTGATGGCTGCGGCCATGGAACCGCCAGTGGCCAGTACATCGTCCACGATGAGCACCTTTTGGTCTTTAGGGTAGTTGTCATTGTGGATTTCCATAGTCGCACTGCCGTATTCGAGCAGGTAAGTCTCCTTGTAAGTCTTGTAGGGGAGCTTGCCTTCCTTACGTATCGGCACGAAAGGAAGACCCAGTTGGTAGGCGATGGCAGGTCCAAAGAAAAAGCCGCGCGACTCAAGAGCGACAACTAAATCGGGGTTATACTTCCGCGAAATCTGCACCATGACATCGATGGTTTCGCGAAAAGCTTGCCCATCACTCAGCAAAGTGGTAATGTCATAGAACTGGATTCCGGGTTTCGGAAAGTCAGGAATCACACGTATTTTCTCCTTGATATTCATCATTTTATTATCCAAAAAAAAGGTGCACAAAAGTACACTTTTTTTTAAAACAAAAAAGGTGTTCTTGAACGAACACCTTTTTTTTCAGATATTTTAGAAAAGATTATCTTTTCTTTTTACCGCTGTTGACGATAGCATTGGTGGTTTCTTTCTCAGCTTTGTCGATAGCGGTGTTGGCAACCTTATTAGCGGCGCTCTTAGCGTGGTCCTCGACAGAAGGAGCTTCGTTGGTCTTACCAGCCGTCATGCCACTGTTGTTGTTTTTCGTAGTTTTCTTGGCGGGAGTAGCGGTTTTCTTAGCGGGAGCAGCTTCAGCAACGGGCTCTTCAGCGACGGGCTCAGCCTCTTCGGTGATTTCCGCAACAGTTTGCTCCACAACAGGAGTGTCAACTAAGGTCTCGGGTTGTTCGGCTTGTTTCTTGTTACCACAGGCAAAGAAAAGACCTGCGCACAATACTGCTAAAAATACTTTTTTCATTTTATTCTAATTTTAAGTGATGATTTCTGATGAAATTATTTGGCAGGAACGTAGGTGATGGTGAATGTGTTCTGAGACTTGGTGGGATTGCTGTCATCGTTTCTGGTGTATTTGATGACCAGCTGGTTCTTGTCGTATGATTGGACCGAGCATTTTTCGATTGCGTCATCATATTCCCAAGGCATTTGGAATGAAAGTTCTTCCGTAGCTTCATTCACCGTGTAAGTAGCGACGGTAGCGACTTGATAAGGCTCGGTCGGATCATCAGGAAGAAGGGTACCGGGATCGATGGTCTGAACGCCATTTTCGCCAAAGATAATGGCATCGTCTTTTTCAGCAGCAGTGAAGAAGCCCGTGTTGTGCTCATAGTCACCGTCAGCATAAAGTTCTTCGAGGGCAACGCCGGATTCGAGGACGTATGCGGGAACGGATTTAACGGAGGTCATCACCCAACCTTTCTTAGCGGATTTCAAAATATCCGTGATAGGGGTCTCGGATTGTTGGGGAGTACATGCGGTTAACATAACCATGGCTGCAATAGCCAGCACGCTTAATGTTTTTTTCATTTCTTTGAATTTTTTTGGGTTAATAATTATTGATTTTGATAAACTAATTTTCGCCTTTTATTCCAAGGCGCAAAAATATACTTTTTTCAAACCGTGGTGTCTTAAAAATTCTTAAAAATGACATTTTGCCGAGATCGAACCAGATGCCGTTATGTAGAGACGTTTCATGAAACGTCTCTACCACCCTACCCGGATCTCATCGGTCATAATCCACGCCTTCTCCCCTGCTGCCGCGTGCCATTCGGGCAGTTTCTCTACCGGCTCGGTCTCGATGCGGATGTATTTCACCCCTTTGCCCGGGATTTTGTGACGCAGGATGCAGACCCGCGGCTTGCTGTTGGCCTCTAAGGTTGGGTCAAAGGGCAGCGCGACCTCCTCGGGCTTGCTGTACTTCTTGCCGTTCTTGGAGTATGACACCAACACCTTCTGCGGCATAAAGACCCACTGCGACGGGTGGTGGGCGAAACTGAGGGTGACCGTCAAGGAGTCGCCGTTGAGGGGCAAGGTCTCCAAGCGCAACTCCATCGGCTTCCCGAAATAGCCGACCCAACCTTCGCGATAGTTGGCAGGGTTGCCGATGTACTCGTCAATGAGGACGGAATCCGCGTGCTTGTCGTAAGGGGCATCGGGCTTGGACAGCAAGGTGACGGGGTCGAAATCGCCTGTTTTTCTGGAAACCCGAAAATTGACATCGGGATGGAAATAGAGAAAGTATTTGGACTTGTCGACGAAAAGATCCTCGAAAAATGCATTCTCGCCCACTTGCAGAAGCAAATCAAAGGACATCATCCGGCTGGTCTCCACCAGGTCGCGGTCTGCGATGCCGGGACCGCAAGTGGCCGTGCCTAACCCGGCCTGCAGGTAGTCTATATTCAGGGTATAGTAATTCTCCTTTCTCAGCTCGTT
>ONCM01000004.1 GCA_900316305.1 uncultured Bacteroidales bacterium
TCCTGATTTCAGCAATATCGACTTCAAGAAGCTCCCGCAAAACCCGACGGATTTCCGTCAGTGGGAGAAAGATAACAACATCATTTCCAACTGGATGACTTCCGAGCAGATTCCTGTCAAACAGGTGTATGGCGCGGACGACCTCCTCGGTATGGAACACCTGAACTACGCGTCGGGTATCCCGCCGTATTTGCGCGGACCCTACTCGATGATGTACGTTTTCCGTCCGTGGACCATTCGCCAGTACGCCGGATTCTCCACCGCCGAAGAGTCCAACGCCTTCTACCGCCGCAACTTGGCTGCCGGTCAGAAGGGTTTGTCTGTGGCTTTCGACTTGGCCACGCACCGTGGCTACGACTCCGATCACCCGCGTGTGGTGGGTGATGTGGGTAAGGCCGGTGTGGCCATAGACTCCATCCTCGACATGAAGATCCTCTTCGACCAGATCCCGTTGGACAAGATGTCCGTCTCCATGACGATGAACGGTGCCGTGCTGCCGATTTTGGCGTTCTACATCATCGCCGCCGAGGAGCAGGGCGCGACGCTCGACCAGCTGTCGGGCACCATCCAGAACGATATCCTCAAGGAGTTCATGGTGCGTAACACCTACATTTACCCGCCGGCACACTCCATGAAGATCATCGCCGACATTTTCGAGTTCACGGCCAAGAATATGCCGAAGTTCAACTCCATCTCCATCTCCGGCTACCACATGCAGGAGGCCGGTGCCACCGACGACATCGAGCTGGCTTACACGCTCGCCGACGGTCTGGAGTACCTCCGCGCCGGTGTGAACGCAGGCATGAGCGTCGATGAGTTTGCTCCGCGCTTGTCCTTCTTCTGGGCAGTCGGTATGAACCATTTCATGGAGATCGCGAAGATGCGCGCCGCCCGTATGCTGTGGGCCAAGATCGTGAAGCAGTTCAACCCGCAGAATCCGAAGTCCATGGCGTTGCGTACGCACTGTCAGACCTCTGGTTGGTCGCTCACCGAGCAGGATCCGTTCAACAACGTCTGCCGTACCTGCGTCGAGGCTATGGGCGCTGCGCTGGGACACACCCAGTCGTTGCACACCAACGCGTTGGACGAGGCCATCGCCCTGCCGACCGACTTCTCCGCACGTATCGCCCGTAACACGCAGATTTACATCCAGGAAGAGACGCAAGTGTGCCGCTCCATCGACCCGTGGGCCGGTTCCTACTATATCGAGAGCCTCACGCACCAGATCGCACACCGCGCTTGGGAGCACATCCAGGAAGTGGAATCCCTCGGCGGTATGGCCAAGGCCATCGAAACCGGCATTCCGAAAATGCGTATCGAGGAGGCTTCCGCCCGCAAGCAGGCTCGTATCGACTCTGGCAAGGAATCCATCATCGGCGTCAGCAAGTACAAACTCGACAAGGAGTCTCCGATCGAGACCTTGGAGGTCGATAACACGACGGTTCGCGAGGCGCAGATCAAGCGTTTAGCCGAGCTTCGCGCTAATCGTAACGAGGAGGATGTGCAGGCCGCTTTGGAAGCCCTCACCGAGTGCGCCAAGACCGGCAACGGCAACCTGCTCGACCTCTCCATCAAGGCCGCGAGAGTGCGTGCTTCCTTGGGCGAGATTTCCATGGCGTTGGAGAAAGTCTATGGACGTTATAAAGCAAAAATCAACTTAATTTCAGGCGTGTACAGTAAAGAACAACAAGACAACGCCGCATTCAAACGGGCTTGCGAGCGTTGCAACGAATTTGCCAAAAAGGAGGGCCGTCGCCCGCGTATCATGATTGCCAAGATGGGACAGGACGGTCACGACCGTGGTGCCAAGGTGGTCGCTACCGGCTATGCCGACATCGGTTTCGACGTCGATATGGGTCCGCTGTTCCAAACCCCCGAGGAGGCTGCAAAGCAGGCTGTGGAGAACGACGTCCACTTCCTCGGCGTTTCCTCATTGGCCGCTGGTCACAAAACGCTGGTTCCGCAGGTTATCGAGGAGCTCAAGAAGTTAGGCCGCGAGGACATCATCATCACCGTGGGTGGTGTGATTCCGCCGCAGGACTACCAGTTCCTGTACGATTGCGGTGTCGCCGCCATCTTCGGTCCTGGCACTCGTATTGCCGATTCGGCGAATGCGATGCTGGACATCATCATGAATGAAGAATGATGAATGTAGAATGAAGAATATAATGGGAGTGGGGATTTGGACTTGCTCCCATTTTTTGTATCCAATATAAAAAATGACGATATGAGCAACCCCCTTTTCAACATCCAGTACGGTCTGTTCGTCATCACGACGTGCGACGGTGGCCGCGACAACGGCTGTATCAGTAACACCATCGCGCAGGTGGCGATGCAGCCCGACCGCATCTCCGTGGCCTTGTGCAAGGAAAACCTGACCACCGAGCTCATCCAGCGTTCACGCCGATTCACGGCCTCCATCCTCAGCGAAGTCGCTGACTTCGAGCTTTTCAAGCACTTCGGATTCCAGAGCGGGCGCGAGGTCGATAAGTTCGCCGACTTCAAGGACTGCCGCCGTGTCAGCAACGGCACGTTGGCCATCACGCGCGGCACCAACACCTTCCTCTCCGTCAAGGTGGAGCAGGTCGTGGACCTCGGTTCGCACGTCCTCTTCATCGGCCCTGTCACCGAGATGGAGGTGCTCTCCGACGTGCCCTCCGCCACCTACAATTACTACCAGGAACACATCAAGCCGCAACCCGAACCCGTGGGCCATACCGCCGAAGGCAAGACCATCTGGCGTTGCGTCATCTGCGGTTACGAGTATGAGGGTGATGAGCTGCCCGAGGACTTCGTTTGTCCTCTTTGTAAACATCCGGCGTCGGATTTCGAGAAGGTAAGCGTGTGATTTCTCTTTCAGATCTCTTGGTGGTGACTTCACGTTAAGAAGTACTTTGTATCGGCATCGGCATCATGCCGGAGGCATGAGACGCGCTGACAAGCGCAATTAACACCATAATATTTTTTTCTATTTTTGCGCCAGTAAAACCTCACCAAGAACAAGAATCATCAAGATCAAAGTATGTTACGTGACAAAGTTTTCAAACGAATGAACAGCACAAATCTTAACAGCCCGTTCATAAAATACGGCTGTGAGATAGTCAAATACCAACCTCAATACTATAAAGATTGTGTTTATACCAAAAACGAGTGGATATCTGTTAGCGACATCGGGAGAAGCTTTGATGGAGAGGTGTTGACCAAGGAGGAATATCTGAGAGTCGAGTCCGCATACGTTGATACCCTAAAAGAACTTTTGGAAGTATCGGGTGTCAAGTTCTTAACGATTGTTGAACCAAACACTTTTTATTGGCGTCGATCAAAGGCGTTCAACAAAGAGAACAAGGCTATCTATCAGATTGTATCCTCTTTGAAAGAGGGGCAACGTATAGCAGCTTCCAAGATAGATACGGTTTTGAAAGCTTGTTTGAGGGAATTGTTCTGGTGTGCATTAGTGAACGAGGCTAAAAAAGTGCAAGTGGATGTTGGATATGACTATTACCTTCATTTTCATAGCCGCTTGCCTGAAGAGACCATCAGCAAAATTGCCCATAGTCACGGATTGTATTGTAATCCGCGATAAGCAGTTTGAAGATTGAATAAACGATTATGTCTACTCTCACCATCCATCATCTCCGCCACTGGTACGAGCCGAAGCTGCCCCATGCTGTCTTCATCAACGGACTATACGTCGGTATGATGAAAGACCACGACCTGCGTATTGAAATCCCGGCAGGCATCTATAACCTGAAGGTGCAGTTCGGCGGGCTTATTCCGTTAGGCAAAAGTGGCAAAAGCATCGATTTATCGGTCTCTTCCACCGCGCAGGTGGAGGTGCCGCAGGAAGGGGATGTCCTCTGCGAGTTCCACGACCGAGAGCGGCTGTGGAACATCCTCTTCGACATCGACCTCATCCTTTGGGTGGTCTCGTGGTTCGTCACTATGCCGCCGCTCTACAAAATCCTGTCCAATGTTTTCTTTGTCATTTGGTTGGTGCGGATCGTGGTGATCAGGAAGAGGTATTATAAGTTAGCTATTGGAAAAATGTAGTGAGATGAAGATTATTCGTTGGAATAAGTTGTATTTTTGCGCGTTCTTTTACGATAGAATATGAAAAAGCTCTCCCTTACCGCCCAGATTGGCATCGCCCTGCTGCTTGCAGTGGTGGCGGGCATCTTGCTTCGCAACCAAGCCGGCTTTGTCGATACGTATATCAAACCCTTTGGCATTATCTTCCTGAACTTGCTGAAGTTTATTGTGGCACCGCTGGTGCTCTTCTCCATCATGGCGGGCATCCTTTCGATGAACGACATCTCGAAAGTGGGAAAGCTGGGATTCCGGGCTCTGCTCTATTTCATGACAACCACCCTTTTCGCAGTGACGTTGGGACTGGTGGTTCCCAGTCTGTTGAAGGGCTTCCTGCCGGTTATCAACATTGATTTGGATGCTGCGGCGGAGCCCGTGGAAACATCCAATGTTACGGTGATGGACCAACTGGTCAACATGTTTCCGGAGAACATCATTGAGCCGTTGAGCTCGATGGCAATGATGCAGGTCATCGTGATCGCCCTGCTTTTCGGCATCGCCATGGTCCACGTGGGCGAGAAAGGCGAGATGGCGCGGAAAGTGACCCTCAGCTTCAACGACGTGGTGGGCAAGATTCTGGACTACATCATGGCATTGGCCCCCATCGGGGTGTTCTGTATGCTGACCCCTGTGGTGGTCGATAACGGTCCGGCGGTGCTGGGTTCCTACGCGGCGCTGCTGGCGCTGGCCTACCTCTGTTTCGTGGTTCATGCCGGAGTGGTTTATTCCTCTGCGGTGGCACTGTTGGGAGGCATGTCGCCGCTGAAGTTCTTCAAGGGTATGCAGCCGGCCATGCTGTTCGCCTTCTCTAGCGACTCGTCGGTGGCCACGCTGCCCTACACGATGCAATGTGCGGAAAAGATGGGTGTCAGCAAGGATATCGGCAGTTTTGTGCTCTCGGTGGGCGCCACCATCAACATGGACGGTGTCGCCATCTATTTGGGTGTGGCCTCCGTGTTCATGGCGACCTGTTGCGGCATCGACCTCACCATGAGCCAGTACTTGGCCATCGCTTTTGCCTCCACGGTGGCCTCCATCGGCACCCCGGGCATCCCGGGCGGTAGCTTGGCGTTGATGGCGATGGTGTTCGCCTCAGCGGGCATCCCAGTCGAGTGCGTGGCGGTGGCCGCTGGCATCGACCGCCTCATCGACATGGGCCGCACGGTCATGTCGGTCACCGGCGACGCCTCCTGCGCCGTGGTGATGCAGCGGATGGTGGGGAAGAAGTTGTGACGGTGTTAATTGCACTGCGTGCGTGACGCCTCTCCGAGGCTATGCACCACACGAGCCATAAACAGTTTACAAGGCGACACAATGCTTGATTTTTTTTGTCAACGAATCGGTTGATATTTTTTTGTATTTGTGCGCGGTCGTTTTGCGATGAATTATGAAAGAGCGTTTTACTTTGCGCAAACGAGTCCGGAATATGATGTCTCAATTGAAACGATGCGGGAATTTCTTGTGTAACATTTGAATGGGTAATCACTTTTTATGGAAAAATGCAGTGAGAGATGATTATTCGTTGGAAAAAGTGTATCTTTGCAGCCGAAATCTTAAGAAAGAAACAGATATGACAGCAATTACCATTAACATACCAAACCATGAGGTCAGCTTTTTCAAAAAGATGATTTCAAAAATGGGTTGGACTTACAGTGAGGCTGACGTGGTGCAAATGAAAGCCACGCCGAAAGAACAGGCTTTAGCCAAAGTTGACCATGCTTTTGGACAACTCAAGCAGATGCAGGAAGGGAAAATTAATGGTGTCGATGCAGAAGAATTGCTCAATGAACTGTAAAATTACCACCACACCGGACTTCGCCCGCGATTTAAAGCAACTGGCCAAGCACTATCCTTCGATGAAGCAAGATTATAGTGCTTTTCTTAAAGCGTTGCGTGAAACACCGCAAATGGGAACACCTCTCGGTAAACATTTGCGCAAAGTTCGTTTCCCCATCACTTCCAAAGACAAAGGAAAAAGTGGCGGAGCAAGAGTTATTACCCATGTCCTTGTGGAAACAAACGAAACGGATATCACTCTTGTCGCCATTTATGACAAATCCGACCAAGAAAACATTACCGACAAAGAGCTTAAGCAGTTGATGAAACGAAACGGGTTGGTGTAATATATGTCGCAGATAATATAACACTGTTACAATATGGGATTCAATAGAAAAGAAGGCAAGCCTCCGCTTTACCGAAAGGTGAACAAGCGAACCCACAATGGGTATTGGCATTATATTCAGGTTGGCAACTTGAAGTACCGTTTTGAACGAGGAAAGAAACAGGATGCTTTGCCGGAGAAGATGCCCATAAAGCAGCACAACTCATTCCATAGAACAGGTTACGACTATACACCGTTAATCAAATTCCTTCATGCCCACGTTGGTCAGCCGTGGGAAGAGGTCTATAAGGAATGCGTCTCCCGGTTGGACAGTCCCAGACCAATAACATGGATGGTGGTGAATGTCAACGAACGTGGGCTTGTAGTGGACAACTATCCTGGCAGGGAAATGCCAGATTATGTTGGTAGGAGTCTTGGAGAAGAGAGCTTTTGGTCAGCTTTATGGGTAGATGCTGACGGATTATTACAGTTTGTGGACAAAGACGACAAGTGGATTGATGAGTTCGTGAAATACATGACAGATAATTACTACGGAGAGATGTGGACAGTATCGTGTAATGGCAAGACTGTGTGGCCAGCAAACGCGGTAAAGCCGGAAAAAAGTGTTTGAAATCAGCCTGAAAAATTTCGTAGTAATAAGTGTATCTTCGCATTTCGATTTCTATTCTAAAGCATTATGATCGACCAAATTATCGAATACAACAAGACATTCGTGGCGCAGAAAGGCTACGAGAAGTATCTCACGGACAAGTATCCCGACAAAAAGTTGGCGGTGTTGTCGTGCATGGACACGCGGTTGACGGAGCTGCTGCCCGCCGCCCTCGGACTGAAAAACGGCGACGCAAAGATCATCAAAAACGCGGGAGGACTGGTAATCTCCGCCTTCGATTCCGCCATGCGCAGCCTGATTGTGGCCATCTACGAGCTTGGAGTTGAGGAAATCATGGTGGTGGCGCACTCGCATTGCGGCGCCTGCCACATGAGCTACGACCACTTCCACCACGAGATGATTGCCCGCGGTGTGACGGACGAAACGCTCGAAACCATCCGCAAATGCGGCATCGACCTTGACCACTGGTTGGAGGGTTTCAAGGATACTCCGACCTCCGTTCGCAAGACCGTGGAGACCATCCGCACCCACCCGCTCGTGCCGAAAGACATCGTGGTCAGAGGATTTATTATTGATTCGGAGACGGGGGCGTTGGAGGAGATTGGATGATTCGTTCAGAAAAGTAGGTTGAATATGTTTTAATGTGTTGAAATTCAGTGTATTTTCATTTTTTTTTGATAATATGAAACGTTTTTCAACGAAATTGATATTTTGTGCCGCCCTGCTCGTCATCGGATTAATGGCCTGCAAGAACGGTAACGTTAACAGCCTTGAGGCTGACACTACGCCACAAAGCGACACCATTTCTTATGACTCCGACACTCTCAAGGAGGTCAAGCAATACGATTCCGAAGGCCGGAGAACGGGTTCCTGGACGTATGAAGAATACGGGTGGATTACCGGGCATATATCAAGGAGTATCTTAACGATGGAAAAACTGTCCGATTCGAGGGCGTAGGCTATTACGGGGACAATGGCTCGCTACTTGCAGAGGGTTATTGGTGTGTCGGCCGCTGGAAAATTTACGATACCAAAAGCAAAACGGTGAAGACCGTGACCTTTAAAAAGCCGAACTGCGAGATAAAATCGTACGTTTACTCTTTGGGAATTTAGAAACTGGCGAGTAGAGACGAGAATTTTGCGTCTCTACAAGGGAGAACATCCAATTGTCTGAATAGTTTCCGAAATTCGTAAACAGAACCCCTATTCGTAATGTCTAATCCTCACATCGATGCCTTGTAACTGCGCAGGAATTCCGCTCACATCGGTTTGGCCGTAGTGATAAGGAAACAACACCTTGGGCTTCACGATCTTGGCAGCACGAACCAGCTGCTCGGGAGTCATTGTGTAAGGCTGGTTGCAGGGCAGGAAGGCAATGTCAATATCCTTAATGTTTTCCATTTCCGGTATGTCTTCCGTGTCACCGGCAATGTAGATGCGCAGTCCGTCGATGGTGAAGATGTAGCCGTTGTCGCGTCCTTTGGGGTGGAACTGCAGATGCCCCTCGGTGGTGTTGTAGGCGGGGACAGCCTCTACTGTGATGTCGTCGGCGAGTTGCAACTTGTCGCCGTTGGCCATCGTCGTGCCGCTGCCGTACATCTTGACACAACGCTGATTCATCACCAATTGCGTTTTCGCTGTGGAGAGCAGTCGGATCGAGGCCTCGTTGTAGTGGTCGAAATGCTCGTGCGTGACGAGGATGATGTCGGCTTTGGGAAAGGTGGAATAGTCCACCGTCCTGTTCTGCAGTTTTGGGCACGGATCGATTTCAATTTCCCGTCCGTCGTATTCAATGCGGATGCTGGAGTGCATCAGCGCGTAGATCTTGACAGTTTTCCCGCTTTTGGTGGTGAAGACGTCGGTTTCGTAGTTTGCTTTTTGCCCGCAGGCGGAAAAAAGGCCGATGGTGGCCAGTATGCAAGTGATCATTTTCTTCATGACGATTCTGTACTATTGATTTTCAGCGGCAAAGATACATTTAATTCCCGAAATATGTGTACAATAAAACACGAATAACAATGTCAATGTAATCATATGACCATTGTTATTTGTATATTTCATTGCTGCTAGAACCTCCAAATCTCTATCGGGTACTTGTCCTTGTGCTGCCAGACGACTTGGCCGCGGTGGTTGATGTAGCCGGACCGTCTGTCTTTCGGGTCGTTGCTCAGAATCACGTATGCGAGTCCACCGTAAAAATGGTCCGCGTCAACGTATTGCGGCGGAATGACCCACTCACCCTTTTTGTTGATATAACCCCATCTGTCTGTACTGTCAATGGTTTGGACAACTAGTGCCAGCCCGTCGGAGAAATGCATGGGATAGTATTCCGGCTCCAGCGTGAACACCACAGTCCCCGTTGAATCGATGAAGCCGTAATGGTCGCCGATCTTCACAGCGGCGAGCCCTTCATGGAATATTCCCACATCGTCGAATTGTTGCGCTGTCACGGTTTTCCCATCGTGGGTGGTCAGAGTCCATTTGCCCTCGCGCTTTGTCCATGCAAGATCACCTGAATATGCCTTGAACGCGGATTCGAATAACGGCGGCACAATCCACTGCCCGTCAATGTTGATGATTCCCCACAAGCTGTCCTTTTCTGCCAAAGCTGCGTTTTTGTTGAGGAAATCCGGCGGAGACTTGAATTGTGGTGTGAAAAGATATTCGCCGTTTGCATTGATGGCTCCCCATAATTCTTCCTCTCCATCGTTAAACATGCAGGTTCTTCCTTCCGCAATTCCGTCCTGAAATGGCCAGGCAAAGCAGAATTTCTCTTCCCAAAGGATTTTCCCACAAGTGTTTATGTATAGATTTTGAAATTTGTTTTGGAAATATCCCCTTACTACGGTAATGGTGTCAAGAAAATCATCCCCCTCTTCAAAACGGGGCTCAATGGCCATGGTGCCGTCCTGCCGGATGTAGCCGATTTTGTCCTTGACGACGACCTTGGCAAGTCCATTGTGGAAATAACCGGCGTATTCGAACTGCGGGCGGACGACCCATTCGCCTTTTGTGTTGATGAAACCCCACTTCCGTCCCTTGGCTGCGGGAACAGGCTCGGACTTGAGATCAAAGTAAGGAACTCCGATTTGGCTAAAGGTCGGCCGGCAGATGATGTTCCCTGTGGTGTCCATCAGTCCGTAACGCACGTGATTGCCGTATCCCGTCCAGAAATGATGCACAGGCCCCTCATACACCGAATCCTTCTGTGCGTTCAGGTGTATGCATAAACTGCAGATTGCCAATGGTATGAGAAGTCGAAATGTTCGAAAGTTTATCATAATGATTATGTATTTCGGTTGCAAAAGTAGTCATTATTTTTATAAATGACGCAAAAATCCCGAAAGGTTACAGTTTGTTGAAAAAAATATCTCCACGGATCACTCGTATCTTTGCGTAGAAAATCCCTTTCCTATTTCGTCACCATTTTTGAAGGAAGAATCCGGTCAACCATTACCGTGTCGTCCTCAATATGAAAAATATAGACCCAACGTTTATTGTGTGACACCATGCGGCGGGCATGGGGATGATAACGGCGGATGTCAGCATAGGGGCTGGGAGGATATATGTCTGCCAAAATAGATAAGGAAAGAACCTCATTTGTTATCATATCAATATAACGATTCGCCCCATCACGCGACATTACAGAGATGAGGAAACCGAACATATCTCTTAAATCGGACTCTGCCGATTTGTCAATCCTGACCTTGTATGTCGTCATAATAGGCGTTTACCATGTAACGAAGTTTCCCAAAATACTCGTCAACCGTCATGAGCTCTTTTTTTCCGAACTTCTCATCGGCTTCCGCTTTCAATCGCGCATAACAGGCATCGAATCCTTCTGGTTTTTCGTCGAAGGAATCGGGCATTAAGTTTGAAATGACAGTATCGTTACTGATGGTGGCCGTTGGACCGTACGTGGCAACGGGTTCTTCCGCTTTGGGTAGAGGCTTTTCTTTAGATTTGTATTTTTTTGTCTTCATTTCAATTTTAAATTTTTAGAGTGCAAAAATACAAAAATTTCGGAAATGGAAAAGACTTGCGACTTTTTTTCCACCTTAAAAAATATCTGCGGGAATCTGCGAGTCCTGCGGGAATAATTTTGTATTTTTGCGACCCTAAATAACCGCATAATGAATATCAAGATCACAGCCATACGGAAGGCGGACTACCGCGATTTGCAGGCGCGGTTCGAGAACCCCATCGAGCACGCGTGCGACGTGCAGGAGGGGCAGACATGGATTTCGGTCAACGGCGCGCAGCCCGAGGGGATGTGCGACAGCGCGTGGGAGTCGATGCGGTGGTTCGTGCAGGAACTGGCCGCCGGCCGCGGCAACTTCTACGACGGCTGGATGAAAAACCCGCACTCCGCCATGATCAGCTGCAACGATGGGTTCCGACCGGTGAGCTTCTATGTTGAGTTAGCAGTTAGCAGTTAGTAGTTAGCAGTTAGTAGTTAGTAGTTAGCAGTTAGCAGTTAGTAGTTAGCAGTTAGCAGTTAGCAGTTAGTAGTTGGTCGGTGCTTTTGTAGGGTAGAACGTAAGAGGTGGCATTATTTAAAAACATAATTCCTTGAGTAGCCCCGGAGGGGCAAGAGCTCGGTAGCTCAGGGTAAGGCCGCAACCCTGGGATTAATGGACAAATTAATAAACAAACATTAGACAATGGACAGAATTCTGTTCCCGAAAAAGATAGCGATGACGGTGCTCCTGTCGTGCGCCCTGCTCCTGACCTCCTGCTATAGCGGCAGCAAGTTAGTGGGCGGCAGTGTCAAGGCCGTTTCGGACAGCATTTGGGCGTACAGCCTCCGACATCCCGGCGGCTTCACGATGGATGTCGCCACGATGACGGAGCCCGCGGAGGGCGTTGTCGTGGCATACGCCGCCACGCAGGGCTGCCACTCCCGCAAACAGCTCGGCAGGGTGGTGCGCCACGCGCTCCGCCACGATGGTTACGTGGGCGGCTGGCTCGACACCACCGACAGCCTCTACTACTTCGACAGTTCCCGCCTCTTCCCCGAGGACTCCCTTGCCGCCGCCATCCGCTTCGGCATCGAGAACGGACAGATCGCGGTTTTCATCCTGTCGGAGGGGCGCGAGGTGCGGCTGAAATGATTCACCGGAAACATGGGTAATCTCCGTGGATCACGCGTATCTGCACGGAAAATGCTTTCCTATTTCGTCATCAATTTAGAGGGAAGAATTCGGTCAACTATCACTGTGTCGTCCTCGATGTGAAAGATATAGACCCAACGTTTGTTATGCGACACCATGCGGCGGGCACGGGGATGATAACGGCGGATGTCCGCATAGTGGCTGGGAGGATACAAGTCTGCCAATATAGACAGGGAATTCACTTCGTTAATCATGTTTTGGTGATATTTCTGCGCACCCTCAATAGACATGACTTTGCGCAGAAAAAGGGCCAAGTTCATCATATCAGCATCTGCTGCGGCATTGATTTTGATGTTATATGTTTTCATAGAGCCCCTCCACGATGTACCAAAGTTTCCCGAAATACTCTTCCACTGTCATAAGCTCTTTGTTGCCGAATTTTTCATCGGCTTCCGCTTTCAACCGGGCATAGCAGGCGTCAAACCCTTCCGGCTTGTCGCCCAAGGATTCAGATGACAGATTGGGAATGATAACATCGTTACTGTTGGCAGCCGTTGGACCGTAAGTGGCAACGGGCTCTTCCGCTTTGGGTAGAGGCTTTTCTTTGAATTTGTACTTTTTTGTCTTCACGTCAAGTTTAAATTTTTAGAGCGCAAAAATACAAAAATTACGGAAATGACAAAGGCAGGCCACTTTTTTTGAGGCAATGGAAATTCCGTGCCGATCCGCGCGATACGTGGCGATAAAAAAATATCAACACCCTGCAACCTTTTGGAATTTCTGCGTCATATCAATAAAATTATTGTAGTTTTGCGGCGGTGTTTTCCTGTCGGGATGGTTGGCGGACTTCGCATCCGGCGGGAGCAACGCGGAGAATCAATCATCAGAAGTCCCAAAAGTTGAAGAAATGAAACGCTTTTTGTCGGTTTTGCTGGTGCTCGCACTCTTGCTGGGTGTGACCTCTTTCTCTGTCCGGGCACAGGATTACAGAGACCTTCCCCCGCGGCTGCTGGTGTGGCAGGACACTCTTTTCGGACTCATCGACGGCTCGGGGAAAACCGTGCTGCCATGCGAGTACGAGGAACTTCTCACTTACAACGACATGGCCTATCCGGAAGGTTACATCATAGCGAAACGAAATGGACTTTGTGGCGTATTGGACTGGAACGGGCGGCCGATACTCCCTTACCGCTATGACGCGAGACCGAAACCGATTGCCAACAGCGGGGGACTTTTCGTGGTCTGCGGAGATGATAGGTTCGGCGGGGTCGTCAACAGCAAAGGCGATACGGTGGTGCCCTTCCGCTATCTTAACCTTTCGGAGTTTGGATACTTCGACTTCGGCAAAACCGGCTCACCGCCGCTGCTCATTTACTCCGTAGAGAAAACTACCAATAATGGCGAAACCTCATCCAATCGCACGAAACGGAAGCAGATTCTGAGCGGTTTGTTGGACCTGAACGGTCGCGAGGTGCTGGCCCCGGTCTATAAGAACCTGTTTTGTGGTGACAATGCAATCATTGTTACGGACACGAATGATTACGAAGGGGTGATGGATTTCAAGGGGGAGTGGATCCGCCCAATCAGTCCATTGTACACATACGACAACTATTATGATGATTTTTATGTGTCAATCAAAGAGAGAAGAACCCGTCTTGAGGGCCTGATATCGGATGACGGCAATATAGTTTTGCCTATTGAGTATCAGGAGGTAAGGCCGTTGTATTCTACAAAAGGGTTGATTGAAGCGAAGGACCGCTCTGGGCTTTGGGGATTGATGGACACGCATTTCCGGGTGCTCATCCCTCATCGCTATACCGAGCTGAACGCGCTTGGCGAGTTGGGCGATTCCTATTATTTTTATGGTGTTATGCGGGATGGCCGAGTGGAAATCATCGATACGGCGGGACGTGTTGTTGCTATGGACACGACCATACATTTTGACAACGACAATCTCCCTTACTTATACCCTTTGGTTTATGTCGATAGTGCATGGCGGTTGGTGGATCCTATGGGAAAGTTACTTCCGCAGCGTTACAGCGAGGCATCTAATTATTGGTCTTCCACGCTGATGAGTGTGGCCACGGATTCGCTGCACCACGGCATTGTCGATCTGTGGGGAAATGTGGTGGTGCCGTTGCGCTACGTGGAGGCCGATGCCGACGGTGACGATGTCATCCTTGCCCGCTGTCCGTCGGGGAAGGTGGAGGTGTTTAACGGCAAGGGCCGGAAGCTGCTCTCCTGCTGGGGCGCCCATCGGGAGGAAAATGTGCTGTATGTCGCCAACAAAAAGGGGATGTGGGCCATCGCGGACAGTCGGACGGGCAAGCGCCTGAGCCGCTACTACTACATTTGGTTGGGCGTCAACTCCTCGTCAGCGGAAACATGTTGGGCCGTTTACGACACGAACAACCGGCTGGGCTATGTCAATGCGCGCGGCCGCGAGATCATCCCGTGCAGTCTTGACGAAGGACGTGCTCGTACTGTGTGGGAGGAGCAGATCTACATCTTCCACGATTGCACCTGCGGCGAGCTCATCTATGGCTTTAAGCTCCCAAACGGGAGAAGCAGCAGACCCAAGCGCGGCTGCTGAAATGACAAACAACACAATAAACTCCCAGCTTTTGCGTTTCTAAAAAAAAGTATTTTCGCACCCGATATTCATCATTCATCATTCTACATTCTACATTATGAAAAAGGGCAAACGGACTTGCAAAATCCTGAAGGATGTGCGGCGGAAGATCGCACAAGAGAACGACATCCCGTTGGTGGAACGCGAATGCACCCACGAGGGAGACTGCCGGGGCACATGTCCCTATTGCGAATCGGAGGTGCGCTACTTGGAGCGGGAACTCTCCAAACGCCGGGCGCTCGGCAAGGCCGTCACTGTGGCGGGCATCGCTGTCTCCACCATGATGATGGGCGCGTGCCACAGTCCGAAAACGCCCGCACCAGCCGCCAGCAACGAGCCTGAGCCCACCGTGGAGGCAACCTCCCAGCAAGTTCAGGAAGCAGCAGACGGACAGGAAGTTCCGCCGCCTCCTGGGCAATCAGATCCGTATGAGGTGGACGGCATCGTGGAAGAAGTGGGGAAAATACCAGACCTCCCGGAAAATTCGTCTGGATCCACTCCGAATCGCTGTACACAGAAGCCTTTACAAGTGGCTGATGCAGATGATTGGGAGGAGGGGGTAGTTGTGGTGGGGGAAATTGAAGACGATGTTTATTTCGATGAGTCGCCGATGATGTTCGTGGAGGAGATGCCTGAATTTCCCGGAGGAATGGATTCCTTGCAAGCCTTTTTGGTAAGGGAGATCCAATATCCTCAGGTGGCGAAGGATAATGGCATCACAGGCACGGTCTTGGTTGAGTTCGTGGTGGAGAAAGACGGGAGTGTGACCAACGCCAAGGTAAAGATCCCGCTCTTCCCCGAATGCGACAAGGAAGCCGTGCGCGGCGTGATGTCAATGCCGAAGTGGAAACCCGGCAGAAACATGGGGAAACCGGTGCGCTGCTGGTACCAGGTGCCTGTGACGTTTCGATTGTGATCTCCGCGGATCACTCGTATCTGCACGTATAAAACTGTTCCCTAATCCCTATACCCTTGAACATCGACCCTTGAACATTGACTCTTGACCCTACTTCACTCTATACGAGAACCGGTCGAAATTCCCAAACCCTAACCCTTGCAAACGTTCCACGCTGCGCTCTCTGTCCTCCTCGGTGTTGAACTCCGGAATCAGCGGTACGCGGAGGATGACATGCTCGTTGTCGTAGTTGGTGGCGAGCCATGAAAGGTTTTCCCACACCTGCGCGTTCGATTTCCCCGTGTATGCTGCGTATATCTCGTCGTTGGTGTCCTTGATGTCGATGATGAAGTCGTTGACGAGCGGGGCGACCGTTTGCAGGGAGGGCAGCGGCACGTTGAGCGAGGTTTCGAGGGTGATTTTCCAGCGGTCGGCACAAAGGGCGTGGAACTGGCGGATGAACTCGGGACGCAACAACGGCTCCCCGCCGCCGAAGCAAACTCCGCCGCCCGTGGCGATGAAGTAGAGGTCGTCGATGAGCAGTTCTTGATAGAGGCTCTCCGGCGTGAACCGGCGAACGCGGGCATTGGTATCCAAGCAGCTGGGATTCAGACAGTAACGACACTGAAGCGGACAGCCATGGAAGGCAGCCAGCGTGGTCACGCCTTCGCCATCCACCCCAATGCGGTGGCGGTTCACTCCGATGAAAGGGGCTTCATTCGACAGCTCATTCTTCTCCATCATTTTGATTTTTAGTGTTTTTCTTGATTATAATGACAGAAATGGCCGCAAACAGTAGTAGGCAGAACAAGATTATCAGGTAGGCTAGGGGATTGTGCCCGAACTGGTAGGCCACGAGTTGCGACTGATAGTAATTATACGGCAACGTCGCATTGATGCGGTCGAGTTGGTCGCTGGAGAGACACTGCAGCACCATCTGGTAGGAGCCGGCGGGAACATTATCGGAAAATACAACATCCAGACAGGTTTGGGTGTTGTTGGAATCCAGTTGGAACGTTTTGTCTGCCAGGAGATGCCCATCCAAGAGTAACCGGTATTCCCCGTCGGGAATGTCGTTAAATGTCAGCATAAACAGCGCTGAAGCGTTCCGCAGTCGTGCCTCCTTGTTCATCCAGTCGTTCAGGAAAAGATGGAGGGTGTCGGGACGGTTAGCCTTCCAGAAAAGGAATCGGGGATAATGCCGCACGTCGAGACTCGGATGCAGGGTCGGTGGCAGATACAGAATCCGTTCGGGCTTGTTGATCACCCGAATTCGCAGACTGTCGGTGATTAGCCATACTTTTTCGGTGTCAATACTGACTCGGACGTCAAAGCTGTACTCGTTTTTGCCGCTCAGCATTCTTTCAATTTCGTTGGGTGAGCGGGGGGATACATGGATGCTCCCATATTCGTTCACGCGCACGGAGGTTCCAAGGGAAAAAAGGCTATCTTTGGCGTGAAATTTCAAGAAGTAAGGGCCGTCAATGGAGGAGTGAATGTTCTGCCGGCGTGTTTGGTAATTATCTCGTCCGCCTTCGATGATATCTTGTAGGTTTTCCACTATTACGCGCGGCATAAGGGCGCAGATGGACTTCAGTTTCTTGCCTCTGGCATCGATGAGGAATATGTCGGGACAACGGTTGATGGCATCCACAAGAGGCTGACTGTAAGCGTTTCGCGTGAGCATGATGTAGAAAATATAGACATTGTCAGGCTTCATGGTGCACCAGTTCCGGATAAAACGGCAGACGGCCTCTTCGTTTTCCAGATCTGTACTGTTGCTCAAAATATAGATAAAATTGTCTTTTTTGTTGTCAATATGCTTCACGGCATCCTTTAATGCGGCGTAAAGGTTGGCTTTTCCATCATTTTGCATTAGTTTCCAGATGGTTTTGCCGGCTTTGCCCAAATAACCGTCAATTTGGTTGTCAGTGGCCCCATTGACATCGAAGGTGATGGGCTTCTGTGGTTCGCTCTGGTAGGGAATCAGCGTGACGGTACCTTCCTGCAGCGCTTTCACCTCGTTATAGAGCCATCTCCGGGTGTTCTTCCCGAGGTTATCGGGATGTAACATTGATGGGGTGGCCTCCACCATGTAGATATAGTTGCGCTCTCGCTGTGCCTGTGCCGACAGGAGCAGCGAAAGGAGAAATATAACCGTCAATATTCTGTATATCAGCTGTTTCATTTATAGAGCTAACCGAAAAAATCGTACTGCAAAGTTACGAAATAAACCAAATGGAGCGTCGGCAGTCTCATATATCCGATGAAAAATGTACTTTTGCAGGCAAATTTGTGTGAATCTGTTTTTATGAAAAAGATATTGTTTACCGTTTTGTTTTGTATGTCGCTGACGCTCATTTTCGGACAGACTCAGCCGATGAGGTTCCTCGGGGTCGGCATGAACAGCACGATGTCCACGTTTGTGTCCAAGATGAAGGGTAAGGGATTTGTGGAGGATGTCAACCATACGAAGCCCAATTATACGCTGATGAAGGGCACTTTCGCGGGCGAACGCGTGAAAATCGAGATTCGTTCTGCCGCCAAAACGCACCTTGTCTATAGCGTGAACGTCTTTTTCAACATGAGCACGCAGTTCACCTACGAGGATTTGCAGGAGCGCTTGAGCGGCAAATATGGTGCAATTACCCAGGAAGTTAATAATATCAAGGAAGAACCCATCTACGTGAAATACACCACAGACTATTCCAAATGGCAGATCGACACCGATACGGTGACGCAAGGGTTTAACACCATTATCCTTTCCAAATGCAGCTATCACAGCACCTCGCCGGTGGTCATCACCTACATTGATGGGAAGAATTCCAAAGTGGAGGCCTTAGAAATCAATTCCGATTTTTAAAAGGTTAACGATTAGCGGTTAAGGGTTAAAAGTGTAGGAAGAGGTTTACGGGGAGAAATCCCTTCTCTTTATCCATTGTTTCGCAGCTGAAGGAGAGGATTCGCAGGTTCTGTCCGGTGAGACTGGCTTTGCCTTTGTCGGACATGCGGCTGCTCAGGAAAGAGGAGGAGGCGTCGTTAAAGAGCACGTAATTCAGGATGGAAGAAGACGCAACGGCATCATCCACAAACGGATAGAGTCTATTTTGTGGAAGTCCTCCCGCTGTTTTGATCTGGTTTTGATACGTTTTCAGCGCCTCTTTGGAATCCGCAAAGATCAGTGCATCCTCTTTCTCGACAAACCATGTGGCGGAATCGGGGGCGAAGGCTTTCAGCAGGGGACGCAGCGGTTGCGGAGTCTGGAAGAAGCCGTCGGGATGGGCGGCGCAGGCGGAATCGGCCCTGACTGCATCTTTGTAGAATATTTCCATGGCACTTTTCTCGCCGTTCGGGAGCAGGATGGCATAGCGATAGTCGGTGGAGTCGTCGAGCAGGGAGAAGTAGCCGATTTCCGAGGGGGCGAGGTCGCGAAGCGTCTGCGGGTCGTCGAACAGCTTCTTGCTTTTGAACTCTTTGGCATTGGGCGTTTCCAAATGGGTGTACCAGTCGGTGGTGGCCGGATAGTGGTTGGTGATGGTCATGCCGTCGCCCGTCTTTTTGACAAACAGCTCGAAATTCCCGTTATCCGGATTATCCGTGAGCATGTATCCCGAAAGATGCATCTCGTTGCCGGAAAAACGTAGTTGGAAAGCCGTCCATCCCGCCTTTTTCAGACCGTTGGACAGCTTGTTGGCGCTCTCTTCTTTCAAGAAAGAGGAGAGGTAAGTCATATATTCTGACGGGTTGACGACCAGCCAGTTTTGTTTGCGATTTTTTTCTGTAAGTTGATAAACCTCCTTGAACTGCTTGTCTGACAGCAGGTTTTTGGGATGGGCGTGCTGCACGATGGCGCGTTTCAGCAGCTCGATATCCGGGGAGAAGGAGATGATGTGGTTCAGATAGACGAACTTCATGCTTTTGAAGTTGGTGCCGTAGGTGTAGATGCGGTTGTTTTCAAAAGCGGTGTAGTTGTTAGGGTCGATGCTGAGGGCGCGCAACAGCCGTTTGAAGGCCGCTTTGTCGGCGTGCATGTTAAACAGCAGGCTGATGGTGTTGCCCTGCGTGTGCCCCGAGACGGTGAGGTCGTACTCGCCGGCGGGCAGTTTGCTGCGCATAGTCTCATACGCCGGCAGCGCATCCATCACGAAAAGTTCGTTCAGGTATGGGGTCAGCATCGCGGTGCTGCTCACAAACCCGTCGTTGTCGTTCAGGGCGAAAATGAACGCCGCGTCCGTCGGGATGGCCTCAATCAGCTCCGATTTCGCTTGCCGGAAGAGGGTGTAGTAAAAATAGGCACCGATTCCGGCCGCAATCACGGCGAAAATGGTGAGCCAGATGAGCCAGGGACGGCTTTCGCGTGCGTAGTTTTTCATAAATGGTTATTGGTTATTGAAGTTGGTTTATAGTTTATAGTTTATGGTTTATGGTTTATGGTTGAGAGGTTAGAGAGTTAATGGGAAATTGTAGAGACGCAATGCATTGCGTCTCTACAGGTTATGGGGATTATTGGTTGTCGGTTTGTTCGGCGGCAGGTTCTTCGGTGGCGGGTTCCTCAAGGTCAACGAGGTTGTGTTCCACGAGGATGTTGTACCAGGTGAAGACCTTCTTCATGTTGGAGACATAGACGCGGTCGCGGTCGTATTCGGGCAGAATTTCGGCGAAATAGGCCTTGATGGCGTTGTTGTCCTTCGGCATCTCCATTTTCTTGCCGTCTTCTTTCTT
This sequence comes from uncultured Bacteroidales bacterium, assembly GCA_900316305.1. Taxonomy (GTDB): domain Bacteria; phylum Bacteroidota; class Bacteroidia; order Bacteroidales; family WCHB1-69; genus F23-D06. The sequence continues at coordinate 20,182 of ONCM01000004.1, forward strand.
GTAGATGTTCTGGAAAACGGTCTGGAGGGGCACTTCGTCGGTTTCCGTGAAAATGGCGATGTTGTCCAAAGCTGCTACGCCGTCGTTGGAGAATGCGGGGAAGCGTTTGCCGTCATCGAGACCTTCCACGATGAAGCTATTAGGGGTTTTGGAAAGGAATTTGAACAGGCCTCCTTTGCCTGTGATCGATAAGATTTTGCTTAAATCCATTTTTTTAAAGTTTATTGGTTATTGGTTATAGGTTATTGAAGTTTAATGTTTAATGTTTAATGTTTAAGGGTTAAGGGTTACACGGTTAGAAAGATTTCCTTGAGTAGCCCAGGTAGGGGCAAGAGCTCGGTAGAGCAGGAAGAAACGATAATCAATATCATTCGTTATAATATTCGAACGTCCGTTTTTTGACATATACAATCTGGTTATCGACAGCGCAGACCTCGGTTTGCCAGTTTTTGTTCTTGTCGTAGTCGAAGAAGTAGTGGTTTTCCTTGACGTTGTGAAGCTTGTCCTCGTAGATGACCTTGCGCACGCGACCGTCCTGGGCGTACTGCGTATAGGTGTATTCAATCATCTGGTCACCAGTCTTATAGACGCAGCGGTTGACTTCGTCGCCGTAGTTGTCGTATTCAATCTTGGCAGTCTTGAAGACTTTGCCGTTAGGTTCATGCTCAACAATCTCGTAAACAAGTCCTTGGTCATTGTAATGATACTCCGTCAGAAATTTGTCGGGCGTTTGCGAGAACTTTTCCACTGTGCGGATGATGTTGCCGATCCCGTCCGTTGTGTGGGTGTATGTCAATTCAAGCGAATCCTGATCATCATACCTATGATATATTTCCTCACTGGCCAGGAAACGGTTGCGGTCGTAGTGATAAAGACAGTAGCTCAGCAGTCGGTCATTCGAATCGAAACAGTCCCAACGCTCTATTTTCGCATCTTTTGCATACGTATATTTGGTATATTCATAGACGCCATCCTTGCCTTTCCACCCGTATTTGATGTGCTCGAGAAGATAACCGTCCGAGGTATATCGTTGCAGATGGTGGGCACTGTGGGAGAAAAATTCGTCAAGATCGTAATACTTTTTCAGCTTTGCCAGATCGGAGGTGTCTGCCACGGAAACGGAGTCTGCCCAAACATTGCAGGTCTCCGTCTCCAACGTCTTGACCCTCCCGAAGATATGGTTCCGCTGAAGATGATTCTTCTCAATGTCAGGGGTGATGACTATGGGAGCGGGCTTCTTTTTACAGCCGCCGGCCACAATCGCCAATATGGCAAGAAGTATGAAAAAATGTCGCTTTATCATATTATTTGGATTAGTTAGTAGTTAGCAGTTAGCAGTTAGTAGTTGGTTGTCGGTAAGTGAACTGCTAACTGCTAATTACTAACTACTAACTAATTAGAACATTTTCTCAATTAATGCGTCGTCTGCGAAATTCGGCAACGTGACGTGCAATTCCGGACATGCCTCCATCGCGCGTTTGATGGCGAAGAGGGCACCGTCGTTGCGGGCCCATGCGCGACGCGAAATGCCGTTGTTCACGTCCCAGAAGAGCATCGAGCGCAAGCGTCTGTCGCTGTCGGCGCTGCCGTCGAGCACCATGCCGAAGCCGCCGTTGATGACCTCGCCCCAGCCGACGCCGCCGCCGTTGTGGATGCTCACCCACGTGGCGCCGCGGAAACCGTCGCCGATGACGTTCTGCACGGCCATGTCGGCGCAGAAGCTACTGCCATCGTAGATGTTGGAGGTCTCGCGGAACGGGGAGTCCGTACCGGAAACGTCGTGGTGGTCACGACCGAGCACGACCGGCGCGGAGAGTCTGCCGTCGCGCACCGCCTTGTTGAACTCGGCAGCGATCTTCGTACGACCCTCGCAGTCAGCGTACAGGATACGGGCTTGGGAACCCACCACGAGGTGGTTCTCCTTGGCGCCCTTGATCCAGGTGATGTTGTCGCGCATCTGCTGCGAAATCTCCGCAGGAGCATGCTCGCTGATCTCTCTCAGCACGTCCATGGCAATATGGTCGGTGACATCGAGGTCCTCGGGTTTGCCGGAAGTGCAGACCCAGCGGAACGGGCCGAAGCCGTAGTCGAAGCACATCGGTCCCATAATATCCTGGACGTAAGAGGGATAGCGGAACGTGCCGTCCTCCTTGAGGATGTCGGCACCGGCGCGGGAGGATTGCAACAGGAAAGCGTTGCCGTAGTCGAAGAAGTACATGCCCTTGGCCGTCAGCTTGTTGATAGCGGCCACCTGGCGGCGCAAACTGGCCTCCACAGCGGCTTTGAACTTCTCGGGATAGTCGGCCATCATCTGCTTGGCCTCCTCGAAGGAGATGTCCACAGGGTAGTAGCCGCCTGCCCACGGGTTGTGCAGGGAGGTCTGGTCGCTGCCGAGATCGACCTGAATGTCGTGCTCAGCGCAATATTCCCACAGATCGACGATATTGCCTTGATAGGCGAACGATTTCGCGATTTTCTGGGCGCGGGCCTCGTTGACTTTGACGAAGAGTTCGTCGAGGTTCTCGTGCACCTCATCGACCCAGCCCTGCTCGTAGCGTTTCTGTGTGGCGGCGGGATTGATTTCGGCGGTGATGGAGACCACACCGGCGATGTTGCCGGCTTTCGGTTGTGCGCCCGACATGCCGCCCAAACCGGCGGTCACGAAGAGCTTGCCTCCGATTTCGCCACCAATCTTACGGCTGGCGTTCAGCACCGTGATGGTGGTGCCGTGCACGATACCTTGCGGTCCGATGTACATGTAGGAACCGGCGGTCATCTGTCCGTACTGGCTGACACCCAGCGCGTTCATGCGCTCCCAGTCATCGGGTTTGGAGTAGTTGGGGATCACCATGCCGTTGGTCACGACCACGCGGGGTGCGTCCTTGTGCGACGGGAAGAGTCCCAGCGGGTGACCGGAATACATCACGAGGGTCTGCTCGTCGGTCATCTCCGACAGGTATTTCATAACGAGGCGGTACTGTGCCCAGTTCTGGAAAACGGCGCCGTTGCCACCGTATGTGATAAGCTCGTGCGGGTGCTGTGCCACGGCGGGGTCGAGGTTGTTCTGGATCATCAGCATGATGGCTGCCGCCTGTTTGCATTTAGCGGGATACGCGTCAATGGGACGGGCGTACATCTCGTAGGTGGGACGGTAGCGATACATGTAGATGCGGCCGTAGTCGTGCAGCTCCTTCACGAATTCGGGAGCCAATACAGCGTGCTGCGAAGCCGGGAAATAGCGGAGCGCGTTGCGCAGGGCGAGCTGTTTCTCCTTCTTGGTGAGGATGTCCTTGCGCTTCGGCGCGTGGTTGATATTCGGGTCGTAGGGCTGTGCGGCGGGGATTTCAGCCGGAATGCCCATTCTCAGATCTGCTTGGAATTCTTGTAAGGTCATATTTTTTGGTTTATTGTTTACTGAAAACAGGCCGCAAAAGTACGAAAAATTTTCGTTTCTTATGACGTTACAATTGTGTCCACGATTACTCGTTTCTTACACATCTTACAGGCAGATGGCCGCTGATAGGGGACCAGGTGATATAGAAGTCTGATTCAATGTACATCAGGACCGGAGTGTATGAGCAGGTGCTAAAACTATCTGAATGATGCAAGGTCGAGCTCCAGAAGGCTGTGGAGTAGCTAATTCCACTAAGAACAGGATGACTGTCGAGTGAGCCAGTAGGATATGCTGAAAATCCGGATTGATTGTTGAGTTGAGAATTGTAGCTTGGATAGCATCCTGAGAGGTTGGTGTAATGCCATCCAGAGGTGGATGCCAGTGCTTTTGACACGCAGGAATAGGTGGCTTCGCAGTAATTTTTCAGTGTTTGGAATTCTGAATAGGATGGCAAGTGCCAGCCGTTGGGACAAATTCCCTGAACTGCACCGGGCGTCTCAGAAGAGGCCGCACCGTTCATCGCTGTTTCCCATGAATACATCAGTCCGTAGATGGGAACATTTGCGCTATCGTTGTCTGGATAGCTGCTGTTGGAGAAGTAGGAACCGTCAACATAATGGGTGGAGCGGAGATTCTCCTTCAGCCAGCATTGTTCGCCGATCTGCACGGTGTGATAGATGTTTCCATCGAAATCCGTCACGGTGGTGTCACCCGGACAGGGATTTGCGTCATTGCGGGCGATGAACGTGACCTCCTGTCCGTAAGCCGTGCCTTGGCTGTTGGTGGCGTAAGCCCGCACGTAATAGCGGAAACCTTGTGTAAGACCGGTAAGTTGGTACGCAAAGGGGTACGTGCCGGTTCCATCGGCAACACTGTGTTGTCCGTTAATGTCCGGATGGGGTTGCTCAGACCAGCAAATGCCCTTCTCCGTGATGGGGAAGCCGTTGTCCTGGATGTTTGAACCGCCTGTCCATGCCGAGTTGTAAGTGATCATGTTCGGGACTTCGGTGGTGATTTCGGGAATGGCTACGGTAGTGAACGTGACCTCGTTTCCGTAACTGGTTCCGACCTTGTTGGTGGCGTAGGCGCGGACGTAGTAGGTGGTGTTAGGGATGAGATCGGTGATAGAGTGGCTGAAGATGCCTATTCCCATCCCATCCGTGGTGAAATTGGCCGAAAGGGTGGGGTTGGGAAGCGTGTCCCAACAGATCCCTCGGGCAAGAATCTCTTCGTAACCGTCGAAGGTGACCATGCCGCTGCAGGTGGCGGAGATACCTCCAATGTTAGTGACGGATTGTGTGGTTACGCTTGGCAGTACGGGTACTGTCAGGATGAGGTTTTCGCCATAGGCCGTGCCAGCGCTGTTGGTGGCGTACGCGCGGACGTAGTAGGTGTCGCCGGCGGAAAGACTGTTAAGCTCTCCCATAAACAGCCCCGTTCCCGTGCCACACGCGACATGCATCCCGGAAATGGTGGGATTCGGGGTGGTGCCCCAACAGATGCCCCGTTGTGTTATGGTGCTGTAGCCGTCGAAAAGGACGTTTCCGTCACAATTGGCCGAACTGCCGTTGAAAGCGTTGGCGATTTGCACGGTCTTCACGATGGGCAGAATCGGAGAGGGATTGGCACTTCCGGCATTGGCAGGATCCAACGTGCGGAATACCCGCTGCCGGCCATAGACAGTTCCGGAATTGTTGGTGGCAAAAGCACGGACATAGTAAACCGTATTACTCGCCAAATCATTGACTTGAATGGAGTGATCCCCAGCATTTAATGATTCTGAATAGATTATGTTGTCAACTAAAGACGGAGAGGGTTCGGTGCCCCAACAGATACCGTTGGTGATGACCGTGTCGGCATCGTAAACACTGATAGAATAAGGAATTACTGCGGAATTAGTGGTGATGCTGCCGGCCGCATCGGTGATGGCCACTAAGGATGTCATATTCAGCGGCAAATCTCTCAGACATCTCACCGAAGTCATATAATATTGAATGGGGGTCAGAGTTGGAACGTAGTAGGAGTCAAATTTGGAGAGGGAAATCACCAAGAAATTGTTTCCTTCCAAAGTAGAATTGAGAAAAGCGGATTCAATTCCAAAAGCCTCGTAAGAATCGAATGTGTTATATTCGCCGGCGGGTAGCATGGAAAAATCGGTGGCGTTGTTGTTGGAGACGCCATTTCCAATACTACAAAATCCATCATACGATTGCCAGGCATAGTCGGCAGCCAGCGCTTTTGCGAAGTGGTCGCTTTGATTGTTGCAATAGTAAGGGGGCTTGCTGCGCACATAGTTGAAAAGGACATTCCACTCATCATAACTGGGGACGTGCCAGCCATCGGGACAGATGCCTTGATTATTTGCGGGCGGGTTTCCGTGCATGGCCGCGTACCAACTGTACAGATATCCGTATTGGGCCACGTTGATGGGGTTCCCGTTTGGATAGCAGCGAATGGATGTTGTGGCGGAGACATTGGTGCCCAGCGGGATAAGAGTTCCGTCAGCGTAGTGGGTACTCCGCATATTCTCCTTCATCCAGCATTGTGTACCCAAGGCGAGGGTGTGGTAGCGGTTTTCGTCATAATCGCGGACGGTGGAAACCCCGCAGAAGAACTCGTTGTCGTCCGTGACAAAGGTAACCGTATTTCCATACGCAGTTGCAATAGCGTTGGTGGCGTAAGTGCGGACATAGTAAAGTGTGTTCGGTTCAAGATCAGTCAACATGTAGGTGAAGTCACCCAAACCCGCTCCTATTGGTGCAAATTGATCATCCAAGGAGGGTTCCGGTTGAGTACCCCAACAGATACCCCGTTCGGTGACGGGTATTCCCCCGTCATAGACCACCGTACCGCCGACAGTAGCCGAAGAGTTGGTGAAGTCGTGGGCGGTAGCTGTGGTGACGAAGGGTTTGGAAGTGGTTGTAAAGGTGACATCTGCGCTGTAATTGGTGCCGGCATTGTTGGTGGCGAAAGCGTTCAGGTAGTAGGTGGTACCGGGAACTAACCCGCTGATACGGCTGGAGAAAGATCCTGTTGAAGTCTCAGACACTACGGTGTGATTGTCTTGGAGGGTCGGTGACGGCGTGGTGCTCCAGCAGAACCCTCTTTCAGTGATATTGTTGCCGCCGTCATCAGTAATAGAGCCGGTGACATCGGCTTCGGTGTTGGAGACGTATGTGTAGTTTGCCGTAATGCCATCGGGAAGGCTTATAGTGGTGAACGTCCTCATATTGCCGTAAGCGGTGCCTACTTGGTTGGTGGCGTACGCGCGCACGTGATAGGTGTGTCCGGAGACTAACCCTCCCATAGTGCACGTGAACGGTGACGTATTTGTCCCGGCTGCGACATGGAAGTCCGCAAGGGTAGGGGTTGTTTGCGTCTCACTCCAACACAAACCCTGTTCCAGAATAGGCGTTCCACCATTATTCGAGACGGTGCCACCTGAGACCGCGGAAGTGTCAAGGATATTGGTGACATTGGAGGTGTTGACGTAAGGTAGGGTGTAAGCTACGGTAGAAAAAGAACTGTTTTCTCCGTAAGCCGTGCCGGAGGCGTTGGTTGCATAGGCTCTGTAGTAGTAGATAGTGCCGGCCGTGAGGTTGGTCAAGTTCGAAGAAAAGGTACCCATCCCTTGACCTTCAACCGTGTGCAGGGATGCCGTTGTGGGGTTGGGCTCGGTGTCCCAGCAGATACCACGTTCGGTGACCGTCTGCAAGCCGTCATACAACACGGTGCCGCTACAGGTGGCAGAGTAGTAGCCGATGGACGTTGCATTCCCTGTAATTACAGTAGGAATGCTCACTTGGACGTCAGCGGAATCTGACGGAAATGCGAGTTCGGCTTCCACAATGTAGCCGTTGTCCTGGCTCCATCCGTCAATGATCTTGATCTGCCAGAGACCGTTCATCGGACAACCGATTAGCGAGGCAAAGGACTGGTCGGGATGATAGACGTTGGTCATATTGGCGACATCTGTGGAATCCGCATACGAATTGTTGCTTAGGCCGTTTGGCGAGGGATTGTTTGCGTAGATGCGGCTACAGGATTCATAGACTAACGCATTGGAACAGGCATATTGGTATCCTTCGGAAACATTATTGGACCAGCAGTAGTTCCAACAAATTCCTATGGGGTTTAGCCCAAGATTACATGGATCATAGCCGTCGGGTTTGTAATATTGCCCGAAGCGGAGGACAGGAGAGTCGTTTGTTTGCCATCCCCAATCATCCGAAGGTATTAACGAGGTACAATTGTTGCTGCCGCCAGAGTTATGTTTTCTCAGGATGGCGGCGGACTGTCCGTTGGGACAGGTGAGCGAAATCCACAAGTCGCCCACGTAGGAATGTTCCATTTTTAACCGTATATAGCGGATGGTTTCTTCACTTTGTATGGTTTTTCCAGAGGGATAGCCGCTTACCATAAAGTCAATGGTGCCAAGACAGGTGTTGTTGCAGGCCATCCCATCAGGGATGAACAAGGTGTCCGTGTTGACGAAATGCCCATCTACCGTGGTATGCTCCCATAGATGGAATACCAATTCAATGGTCTCGTCTCCGTAAAGTTCTTGTTCAATGGTGTCGCTGTAGTAAGGGGTGTTGTCATTCAGGATGATGCCGGTGTAGCGCATCAGGTCGCCGGGGACGTAAGGATGTTCGCCGCTCATGGTCCGTTTCAGGGTATAGGTTAGCGGACCGGCGTTGAGGTACTCGATGTGGTTATGGCCGGCATTCCCGTTGTTCACCATCTTGATGGAGGCCCCATCGCGGCTGGTCTTCACTGTCAGCAGATAGGATTGCGGGGTGTTCAGCCAAATGCGGAACGTGTGCGTTCCCGCGTGCAGTCGAACGGACTTTTCTGTTACTTTTCGTCCTGACATGTCTGTCACCGTTATGACAACGTGATCGTCATACGGCATCGTCATGTTGAAGTCTGTCACCCCATCGAAAGGGTTCGGGACATTCTGCGAAAGCGAGAATGCTGAGACATTCTCGTAGTCATTCAAGCCCGCGCCTGACAGGATAAGGATCGTGTCAGGATAGTAGAGCGTGTCTGCCCAGTTTTGTGTAAGGTTCTCAACCACAACATGATGCAACTGCACATAGTTGTCAAGATTGTCTTTCCCCGTGAAGGTGAGGGTGGTTTGTGCTGTCAGTGTTCCAAAACAGCAGAGTACCATCCAAATGAATAGTCTTTTCATAGTGTTTTATTTTGTTAATATATCATTATAACGGAGGAAACAACAGCCGTTCCCGGTTATATGATACAAAAGTGCCAAAGGGTTGCACTTTGTTGAAAAATTTTTTGTGTCTCTACCGTTTGGGCTCTTCCATGGGCGGTTCCAATCCTACTATTCTGCTCTGTGTCTTGCCGTTGATGACGAAATCGAGGCGGTAGAACTGGTATGGCTGTTTTTTGGACAATTTGGGCAGGACGAGTTCGTGTGAAAGGAAGCCTTTCGTAGTCTGTATCGTTTTGTATTTCAGTTTGATCGTTTTACCTTCAACTATTTGCCCGTTGACGAATGTGATGGGCGTGGCTGTCACAGATTCAGGGAACACGCCGTTTTCAGTGATGGCGTGGAGGTCTCGGTCTTGTGTGCTGTAGCCGCAATTTGCCAAAATGACGACATCTTTTTCGCCGTATTTCAGGATGTTATAGGCTCTAAGGAAGTCGGTGATACCATAGCCGTAGCCGTTTTCAACATCCACCTCAGTGATAGATTTGCCGTTAATACTCATGTTGCGGTCGCCGGCTTGGCGCACGGCCGCCATGATCTCGTAGTTGCTCTTTTCGGGGAAGGCCTGCCACAGACAGGTGACCATGCCGGAGAGCATCGGGGAGGAGAAGGAGGTGCCATCGGCCATGGTGATGACCCCTTTGGGTGTGCTGAGGTAGGTGTTGCGGCCCACGGCGCACGCGTCGGGCTTGATGCGGCCGTCGGCGGTGGGACCGAACGAGCTGAAATACGCCCGCCCGCCCTTGATGTTGACGGCACCCACGGTGAGGATGTCCTTGGCATCTGCCGGAGCACCGATATATTTCCACTTTTTGCCGCCCTCGTTGCCCGCACTGTTGCAGATCAGCAAACCTTTGCTGGCGGCGATGGTGGCGGCGCGGGAGGCACGGCTCACCTCACCCGTGAGGTCTTCGTAGGTACGCTGGTTCACGCTGTCGTCGAAGGTGGTGTAGCCTAATGAGGAGTTAAGAGTCTGACAACCAAGACTGTCGGCGTATTCCAAGCCGGCCACCCAGTTGTCCTCTTCCACGCGGTCCTCACTACCAGACTCTTCGGTTTGTGCCACATAAACCTGCACCATCGGGGCGGTGCCGACGAGTTTTCCGGGGATGTAGGAGGCGATGCAGGAGAGCACCATCGTGCCGTGCGAGTGCTTGCGCATCGGGTCTTTCTCGGGTTGCACGAAGTTGCGGGCACCGAGCAGACGATGGTCGTTGCGCAGGATGTCGAAGCAGGAGATGGAGTCGATGTTTTCGAAGCCGCCATCGAGGACCATCATCTGCATACCCTCGCCGCGGAAGCCCATGCGGTGCAACCAATGCACGTTGTTGACACGCACCTGCAGTTTTGCTTTACCGTAGTCAAAGTCGTTATTTTGTTGTATGTCAGTTTGATAGGAGTATGTTGGTTGGCCACCGCTGCCAGGAAAGACGTAGGCTGGCTCAACAGGCGGCAGGGGCTCTTTCGGGACATCGGTGCGCTGCACGGAATCCACGAAAGGCAGCTTTTCGATGGCCTCCTTCATGTCCTCGCGCAGGGCATAGACGGTCATGCCGTTGAGCCACTTGGAGGTGGTGAAGCAGCGGGCGGCGGTGTCGAGGGCGAGCACCTGCCGCACGTATTCGGGGTTCACGGGCAGGTCGCGCTCGTCGATGGCGATGCCGCGGACCTTGCGTAGTTCGAGGGCGCGGGGCGACAGAAATGCCTCGGGTTTGTCAATGGAGTAGGGGGTTCCCTTTTTGTCGGTGAACGCCACCCAGTACTTCGCGGGGGTCTGGGCGAAGGTGGCGGCCGCAAGGATGGTCGCCAAGGCTAAGAGGAGGAGTTTTTTCATAATTATGTTATTTTGATGTGCCCCACACTGCGGCTATCGCCTTGTGTGGGGTTAATTGCGCTTCGCGCGTTTTGCCCCTCCGGGGCTGCTTAAGGAATTATGTTTTAAAATATGGGGGTTAACACATTCATAATTCATCATTCTACATTCATCATTCTTCATTTTTCCGCAGGTACTCTTCCGCATACCGGTAGAATTTCATCGCCATTTCCTTGTTGCCGCGCTTTTCGGCCTCGCGGGCGATGGTGAGGTACGACTCATAGACGCCCTCGCGGGAACGCAGGATGCCTTTGTAATAGTCGTCGTTGCAGTAGCCGCTGGGCATGTTGTTGCAGAAGTGCTCCAGGGCGAGGAAGACCTCCAGAGCCTCCGCTGCATGACCGTTTTTCACCAGCTCGTCGCCGTGCGTGTAAAGTCGGTCGTAAAGCATCAGCGTGAAGTCAGAGACCGCCATCTCCTGCTCGTCGGTGAGGGTGGTCTGCGTATAGACTTTGTGGATGAGATCGACGCAAGGCTGGTATTGTCGTTGTGCCAGCAGAATCTTGCACTTCAGCAGCATGGCATCGGGGTTAAGCGGGTTGTATTGCAGTGCCCGATCGAGATTGTACATGGCTCGGTTGGTGTCATAGAACGACATCTCCTCCACGGCGCGGACGTAAAAATCCTGGTCCACCCGTGCCTTGCGCGCGGCAAAGATTTCGTTCATACGCTCTGCTTTGCTGCGAACGCGTACGTATGCTTGCTTGGTGGCGTAGAAATCCATCCGGGGGTTCCGTGCCAACGTGGTGTTCAGCTGCGGGGCAATCTTGTCCATCTCCTTGAGGATGTCCCGCAGGAATAGGTAGTGTAGCGATACAATCTCAGGATCCTCGTACTCCAGCTCATTCAGCCGACTGTCCCAACGCTGGAACATCACCGGTAGCGAGTCTGCGGGAACGGGCTTCTGTGCCTGCAGTTCGAAAACCACCGGCAACAGGAAGAGGAAAAGGATCCTTGTTCTCATTCTTAAATGGTTAATGGTTGTTAAATGGGTGTCGTAGAGACGCAAAATCCTGCGTCTCTACAATACCCTAATCCGAATATTATTTGATGAAATCTTCAATGGCATTCACCAGTTCGGCCTCTGAAGGAGCACCGACCATCTTGCCGGGTTGGGTGTTGGATTTCAGGAAGATAAGAGTGGGGATGCTGCTGATGCCGAGACTTTGGCAGATGTCTTGCGCCCTGTCAACATTGATCTTGTAGATGATCAGTTTTCCCTTGTACTTTTCGGCGAGTTTCTCCGTGATGGGCTTCAGCTGCATACACGGTTTGCACCAGTCGGCGTAGAAATCGACGATGCAAGGAGTGCTGCCCTTGTAGCGGAGTCCGAGTTCGGGGTTCATGTCGGCGACGCGATCCCGGAATTCTTCGGCGGTGAGGGCGATGACCTTGCCGGAGAGGTCTTCCTTCTGGGCGGGAGTTGCCTCTTGGCCCGGATTCAGATGGCTGTAGTCGTTGGCCGTTTCTGTTTGGGTCGGATCTTGATTCTGGTCCGTTTTGTTTTTCTGTCCGCAGGCGGTGAACATCATTGCCGCGAGGGTGAGGATGAGGATGTGTTTTTTCATATTGATTACTGGTTTGTTCTGATGACCCTAGGGCTCGACTTCGTCTCACCCTAGGTTGACACGTGTCGGGCTTGCAGCCCTCTTGGAATGTACTACTAACTGCCAACTACTAACTGTTTGAAGTACGTTCCGCGTTGTTCGAAGTTCTTGAACTGGTTGTAGCTGGCGGCGGCGGGGGAGAGGAGGACGATGCCGCCTTCGGGGGTCTTGTCGAAGGCGAAACGGACGATGGCCTCCCAGTCGTCGGTTTCGATGAAGTTGGTCGGCATGGCGTTTTGCTCGCGGCACATCTCCAGCATCCGGTGGCCGGCAGGACCCGTGAAGGCGATGTTCTCAATCGGATTCTTCTTGAGGAAGTCGATGAGCACCTGGTAGTCGATGCCGCGGTCGTGACCACCGAGGATAAGGGTCTCCACGCCACGCAGGGCTTTCACCGCCGCGATGGCCGACTCGGGGATCGTGGAGATGCTGTCGTTGTAGAACTCGATGCCCTTGAAAGTGCCTACGAACTCAATGCGGTGCGGCAACCCCTTGAAGGTCAGCAGTGCATCCATGATGTCGTTGTGCGCGACACCGAACCGGCGGCTAATGGCGATGGCAGCCATGATGTTGAAATAATTGTGCGTGCCGGGCAGGTTCTTGTAGTCGATGAGGTCGTATTCATCGATGATTTCGCCGTCGTTGAAGAAGCGGACGAGGTGGTTATGACAGCGGGCGTGCAGACCGGGATGGATTTGCGTGCCGAAGACGCAGGTGTCGCTCTCGGGTTTGTTGCCCTTCACCCAACCGGGGATATGTTCGTCGTCGCCGTTGTAAACCAAGAAGTTGCCGGCATGTTGGAACTTGAAGATGTTGGTTTTGGCGTTCTGGTAGTTGTTGAACGAGTTGAAGTGGTCGAGGTGCTCTTGGTAGATGTTGAGCAGCACAGCGTAGTCGGGGGAGTGGTGCGTGAACTCCAGCTGGTGGGCCGAAAGCTCCGCCACCACGATGGATTCGGGAGTGAGCTGCTCCACGATGTCGAAAAACGGGGTACCGATGTTGCCCGCCAGAAAGACGTTTTCGCGCACATGGCTCAGGATGTGGTAGATCAGCGAGGCCGTGGTGCTCTTGCCCTTCGTCCCCGTGATGCCCACCACCTGCTCGTGGAAATACTCCAAAAAGAGGTTCGTCTGCGAGGTGATTCGCTCATTGTCGATGTAATAGTCCAGCATATTGAAGCTGATGCCCGGACTTTTGAAAATCAGGTCGTAGTTGTTGAGGTTGCGGTCGTACTCCTTGCCTTTGATGATTTTGAGGTGCTTGTCCTCGGCAAAGTCATCGGTTTTCAGGTTCTCGTTGCCGTCAGCGACCACCAGTTTCATTTTCGGGAAGTGCCGGCGGATAAAACGGTAGGTGGAGATTCCTTCCTTACCGAATCCTAATATAATAACTTTTTGATTCTCAATTCTTTCGAGAAGTTGCTCTAAGGCCATAGGTGGTTTGGTTTTAAGGCACAAAAATAACAAAAAATGTGATTCACGAGGAAATAACGGCGTATGTCCGCAAAGATTGTATATCTTTGCGCCTCAATTGAAAAATTTAAGATTATGCAAGAATATCAGATACGATTGATGACGATGGACGACTACGACCAGGTATATGCGTTGTGGTCGATCACGGAAGGCATGGCGTTGCGCGGCTACGATGACTCCGCGGAAGGCATCGCCAAGTTCCTGAAAAAGAACCCCACCTCCAATTTTGTAGCGGTTATGGACGGTGAAATTGTAGGTGTGATCATGTGCGGCATGGACGGTCGCCGCGCCTACATCTACCACACGGTCGTGCGCAAGGACCTCCGTCAGCGCGGCATCGGCAAAGCCCTGCTCAACATGGTCTATCACGCCATCGAACAGGAGGGCATCAAGAAGAACGGCTTATTGGTGCTGAAAAACAACGAAATCGGTAATAAGTTCTGGCAAATGCAGGGCTGGACGGAGAGGGTGGATCTTAATTATTACAGCAAAAATAACGTGGAACAATAGAGACACAGTGTTCCCGTATGTAGAGACGCGGTGCACCACGTCTCTACATATGGGTTGAACGATAAAAAAAACGGTTTCTTTCGAAACCGTTTTTTTTACGTACGTGGAGCGTATGAGAATCGAACTCACGACCTCTTGACTGCCAGTCAAACGCTCTAGCCAACTGAGCTAACGCCCCAGAGTTAGCCTGATGTTCAGGCTGTTTGTTTACTTCAGACTTTGATTTCAACGTCAACGCCGCTGGGCAATTCCAGCTTCATCAGAGCGTCGATGGTCTGAGTGGTGGTACCGTAGATGTCCAGGATTCTCTTGTAGGTGGAGAGCTGGAACTGTTCTCTAGACTTCTTGTTGACGAAGGTAGAGCGGTTCACGGTGAAGATTTTCTTGTGGGTCGGAAGCGGAATAGGGCCAACGAGCACCACTTTGTCGTCCTTCACGCTGTTCACAGTCTTGACGATCTTCTCGGCAGACTTGTCAACCAACGTGTGGTCGAATGATTTCAGTTTAATTCTAATTCTATGAGCCATTTATCTTTATTGTTTAATTGTTTACTGTTTACTGTTTAAGGGTTAAAGCTTAGTAGCTTAGAAGCTTAATAGCTTAGATTCAAAGTTATAAAATAAAACGTCCAACGTTCATGATGTAGTCTTTGATCTCAGGGGTGACCTCCGCGTATTTCAGGAATTCCATACTGAAGGTGGCGCGTCCTGAGGTGATGGAGCGTAACGTAGTCACATATCCGAACATTTCAGCCAAGGGCACTTGCGCCGTGATGATTTGGAAACCGACTTTGGCGTCGATTTGTTCCAGCACGGAGCGTCTGCGGTTGAGGTCGCCGGTGACGTTGCCGATGTACTCGTCCGGGGTGGTGATTTCCACCTTCATGATGGGTTCGAGTATGGCGGTGTCGATGTCTTTCAGTGCTTCGCGGAAGCCGATCTTCGCGCAGACCTCGAACGACAGAGCGTCAGAGTCTGTGGGGTGCGATTCGCCGTCCGTGACGGTGACTGAGAGAGCCTCCAACGGAAAACCGTATTTGCCGTTGGACATGGCGATTTTGAATCCTTTTTCCGCACCGATGATGTAGTTCTTCGGCACGAGGTCGCCCTTGATTTCGTTGCTGAATTGCAACCCTTTGGCGTCGAGGGGCAGCGGGTCGATATGGAAGTCCAGCACTGCGAAGGATCCGCGTCCGCCGTTTTGGCGTTTGTAGGCTTCGCGGTGTTGCACGGGTACCAGTACGGCCTCCTTGTAGGCGACGCGCGGTTTACCGTGGTTGCAATCGACGTTGAACTCGCGTTTGAGGCGGTCCAACAGGATTTCCAAGTGCAACTCGCCCATGCCGCTGATCAGCGTTTGTCCGGATTCGGAGTCCTCCTTCACTTGGAAGGTGGGATCCTCATCAGCCAGCTTGCTGAGGGCCAGCGTCATCTTCTCCTCATCGTCTTTGGTTTTGGGCTCGATGGCGATTTGGATCACGGGTTCGGGGAACACGATGTTCTCCAGAATCACGGGATGCCGTTCGTCCGTCAAGCTGTCGCCGGTGTGAATGTCTTTCATGCCGACGAGGGCGACGATATTTCCTGCGGTAGCGCTTTCCAACGGTTGTTGCTTGTTGGAGTGCATTTGCAGAATCTTGGCTGCGCGCTCTTTTTTGCCGGAGGTGACATTGAAAACGTTCTCGCCTGCTTTCAGTTCGCCGGAATAGACCTTGATGAAGGTCAGTTTTCCGATATAAGGATCGGTTGCGATTTTGAAAGCGAGGGCTGCAAACGGTTCGTTGACATCAGCCTTGCGGGTCTCTTTCTCCTCGGTTTTGGGGTTAATGCCTTCGATTGCAGGCATGTCCAAAGGGGAGGGGAGGTACTTCACGATGGCGTCAATGACACGTTGCACCCCTTTGTTCTTGAAAGAGGACCCGCAGAGTACGGGTTCGATCTTGCGGGCGAGGGTCGCCTCGCGAATCGTGGCCTCCATCTCCTCGATGGTGATGCTGTCAGGATCTTCGAAGTATTTCTCCATGATGGATTCGTTGAGCTCTGACAGAGTCTCGAGAAGGAGGGTGCGGTATTGGTTGACATCGTCCTGCATGTCGGCGGGGATGGGGATTTCGTGGTAGGTGCTACCGAGGTCATCCTCGTCCCATTCGTATGCCTTCATTTCGAGGAGGTCAACAATGCCGGTGAAGTTGTCTTCGCTGCCGATGGGCAGTTGGAGGGGCAGGGGGTGGGCTTTCAGTTTGTCTTGAATCTGGTTGACGACGGCGTAGAAGTTAGCGCCGGCGCGGTCCATCTTGTTGACGTAGCAGATGCGTGCCACGTCGTACTTGTTAGCCTGCCGCCATACGGTCTCCGACTGTGCTTCCACGCCTCCGACGGCGCAGAATATGGCTACAGCTCCATCCAATATTCTCAAAGAACGTTCGACTTCGACGGTGAAATCAACGTGACCTGGAGTGTCGATGATGTTGATTTTATAGTCTTGGTCGTTGTATTTCCACATCACTGTGGTGGCCGCGCTGGTGATGGTGATTCCGCGTTCTTGCTCCTGCACCATCCAGTCCATCGTGGCAGTTCCCTCATCCACCTCACCGATCTTATAGCTTTTTCCGGTGTAGTACAGAATCCGTTCGGTGGTGGTCGTCTTGCCGGCGTCAATATGGGCCATTATGCCGATATTGCGTATCTGATGCAAATCTTCTGCCATCTTAGCGAATGCTGTTTTAAGGTGAAATGAATGGGAGGCTGACGCCAACTACATGCGCATGTGTGCGAATGCCTTGTTGGCTTCGGCCATTCTGTGAATTTCCTCTTTCTTCTTGAAAGCGGCGCCTTCACTCTTATATGCAGCCATGATCTCCTGAGCAAGCTTGTCGGCCATGGTTTTCTCATGACGTTTGCGTGCGAAGGCGATCAGGTTCTTCATACCTACGGACTGCTTTCTGCCCGGTTTGATTTCCTCAGGGACGGGGAGGGTGGTACCGCCGACGCGCTTACTCTTGACCTCCACGCTGGGGGTGACGTTTTCGAGGGCTTTCTTCCACACTTCGAGACCGTTCTCGTTGGTCTTCTCGCTCACGATGTCGATAGCGTTGTAGAAGATTTCGAAAGCAAGGTTCTTTTTGCCTTTCAACATGATGTTATTGACGAATTTCGTTACTTGTTCGTCATTGAATTTCGGATCCGGAAGAATGATCCTTTTCTTTGCATGTGAATTTCTCATACTCTTGTATCTTCAATAATTGGGTTATTTACTCTTGAATCGCCAATCGCGGCGTTCAATTTACATTAATTTTAGGGAATTATTATTTGCTAGGGGCTTTTTTGGGACGTTTGGCACCGTATTTGGAGCGTCCTTGCAGACGGCCGTCAACGCCGGCGGAGTCAAGGGCACCGCGAACGATGTGGTAACGGACACCAGGAAGGTCTTTCACACGGCCTCCGCGAACCAGCACGATGCTGTGTTCCTGAAGGTTGTGGCCTTCACCGGGGATGTAGGCGTTCACCTCTTTACCGTTGGTCATTCTAACTCTGGCCACCTTACGCATGGCTGAATTAGGTTTTTTCGGCGTCGTGGTGTACACTCTCAAGCAAACACCGCGTCTTTGCGGACATGCGTCCAAAGCCTTGGACTTACTTTGCGAAGTAAGCTTTTTTCTTCCCTTTCTTACTAATTGTTGAATGGTAGGCATAAATTTTTTTTCCTTTTAATTTTTTGATTTTAAGTTCTTTTTGTTCTAAAATTTCGGGCTGCAAAAATACACTTTTTTTGATTCTGATTTGTGGTCGCAAACTTTTTTTTTCAACAGGTGTTAAAAAGAGGTTACAAGTTTAGAAGCTTAGGAGTTTAGGTGGTTAGAAGTTTACAAGTTTATAGGGATGGTGTCCCGTTGTAGAGACGCGCCATGGCACGTCTCTACTGGGAGATCTTCCGGATGCAGCGCACGCCTTGAAGGTCGGTCTTTGGATGATTGCTGAACAATCCCTCATTACAATAATATTGTATAACGGCGCTGTTGAAAGTGCTGGTGTTGGTCCCGGGCATCCAGAAGTAGCTGCCGGTCAGCTGGTCTTCGTAACGTTGGGACACACTGTTGAAGTGGCCGTTGGCGCGTGCGTTGAAGCCCGTGTTCGGGACGGTGCCCTCGTGGCCGCTCAGCCAATACTGCGTGCCCGGATCCTTCAGCAGTTCGGTGCCGCCGGCGGTAGCGTTCAGCAGGGCGAAGTCGGCCTCGTTGGCCACCGCCCAGCCGTCGGGACAGATACCCTGCACGTAGGGTTCGCCGTCGTAGCCGATCTGTGTCGCGGGAACAGCGTTATTGTCGTTCTCGGGTACGCCCATGGCGGTGTACCAGCTGTAGAGATAGCCGAACTTCTCCACATTGGCATCGTCGTCTCCGAATGCTTTATGTTTGCCGGTGGCCCACTGCAGGTTCTCGGTGAACCAGCACTGCGTGCCGATGCGAACAGCGTCGTAGATATGGCCGTAGAACTCCATCCCGGAGCATTCGGCGAGATTCTGCTCAATGAGGAGCGTGACATCGAAGGCGGGAGCGTAACTGGAGGTCACATTCGAAGAAGTGGCATCTAGGACAAAGAGGGACTTTTCGATGGTACCGGTTTCCATGAAAGCCTGGGAAGAGCCATCATGGCTGACATACACGCCCGGGGCTGCACTTGACGTCCATAGTTGGCCGCTAAGCGATTGTCCCTCCACTAATCCCGTCACATGGAGCTGATCAGCAGTGACGGTGAAAATCTCGCCATCATACACCTTGCTGGAATCGAGAGAAATGCTAATGGACTTCTTGGTGATCTTCAGCCAACCGTCCGTCACATCGAAAGAAACATCATAGTTGGTGTTCGTTGCGCTGAACTGCTCGGCCGTCAATCCCATCATGTACTTGCCACCGTTTTCAGAGGTCACATTCGTGCCGCGGGCCACTGCTTCAGGACCAACGATGTCATTTTCGGTCAATGTTGTCCCGGTGGGGATGTTGACGGTATAACCCGTCACGCTCTGCTCACTGCCGTTGTAGGTCTTCGAGGCCGTGTTGCCGGTGATGGTGACCGTTACGGACGCTGGTTTCACGGTAATCGTCTGCTCCTTTGTGGTTGCATTCTGACAGGTGTCCGTCATCGTCCAGCTTCTGACGATGGTCAGGGAGCCGTCAGGATTTGTAGCAGGGGCGGAATCCTGATAAGTTGTATCGGCCGTTGAACAGGTGGCCGACACATTACTGACCGTTCCAGTGATCGCCGGATCAATGTCATAAGTGCTGTCCAAGTTGCGGAAAACGGTGATATTATTGGGCGCGGCAAAAGTGGGTGCCGTCGTGTTGCCACCACTCACGCTTTGCGTCTTCGTTTCCGTGACACAGCCGTTTGTGATGGTGAAGGTACGGGTCACTTTCCAAGAACAGTTGCTGGCACTCTCCACAACATCTTCGGAGGTGACAGATAGACTATGGATGTTGTTGCAATCGGTGGAGTACATATTCCAGACATCGCCATTGGTTTTGAGATGCGAAGTCACATCTGCTGAGTAACAAGCGTTGCCCAAAGTCACATCTGTCAGGTCGTTGTCGGTGAAATGCAGCTGTGAAGGCAGGACATGGTACGTATAATACCACTGGAATACCTTGCCCGCACAATCTTGATAGGTGTAATTATAGGTAAAATCACCGGTGCAGGAAGACGATTGGTAGTTGTTGCTCAGCGTAGGTTCGCCCGGCTCGAGCACATTACCACAAGTATCCACCACCATCGGCATTGCGATATTGGAATTTTCATGCGGCGGGATGATTTCATCCACATAGCAATATACCTCAGAAGAGGTGGGCACAGGTTCGCCAACTTCGTGGGGTGCTTCATTATGGGTGATATTAATAACCTGGGATACTGTCACACTGTCGCTGCAACCGTCCGAGATGGTGTAATATCTCGTCACTGAGGAGCAGGCGGCACCCGTGTGTACATCGTGGCTGGAGATATGGAGATCGCCCGGGCAGTCGCCTTGGATGGTCAGACCGGCGGATTCGAGTCCCTCCACTGTCGTATAAGGTGCTGGCGCATCGCTTGCGGTGCAACCGTTGACCGTAACAGTCTCCAATGTGCCGACAACGATGAGGGTGTCGTCCACAATCGTCAGCACACCAGGCAGATAGGTAATATTGTAGTTACCCTGTTTGATCGCGCCGGAGGGCGTAATGGCATACGTTCCGACCGTGTCTCCAGGCTCTCGAGTGATGGTGTCGGAAATCACACTTTCGGAATCGCCATTCTTCAGACCAGTAACGGTGGCGGTCAATGGCGGATCGGGTGTGCCACGCACTTTCTCCTTGTTATCGGCCATCACCATAGCGGTAGCCGGGGTGATGGTGAAGCTGCCCGGGACGGTTGCCACCTCATAGTTCGGATTGCTGCCGAGGGTGACGGAGATGGGGTAGGTGCCGACATTCTCGCCTTCGGTTCGGGACAAGGTGAAAGCAATAACATCGCTTCCCACAGTGCCGGTGACCGTGGCGGTGAGTGTCGGGTCGGCATTGCCGTAAATCTTACCCTTGTTGTTGGCGACCACAGTGGCAGGTTTCTTGTTGATGGTGAAAGTGCCAGATGTGGTGGTTACCTCGTAGTTGGGGTTGTTGCCAAGGGTGACGGAGATGGGGTAGGTGCCGGCGTTCTCGCCTTCGGATCGGGACAAGGTGTAGGCGATGGCATCGCTTCCCACAGAACCGATTACGGTAGCAGTGAGGGTCGGGTCAGAGTTGCCGTAGGTTTTGCTAGCATTATTAGCGGTTACGGTGGCAGGCTTCTTGTTGATGGTGAAGGTACCGGTGATTGTGGTCACGTCGTAGTTGGGGTTGTTGCCAAGGGTGACGGTGATGGGGTAGGTGCCCGCGTTCTCGCCTTCGGCTCGGGACAAGGTGAAGGCGATGGTATCGCCTTCCACGGAACCTTCCACAGAAACGGAGAATTCGGGATCAGGGGTGCCGTAGGTTTTGCTGTTATCAATGGCCGTTACCATGGCAGGTTTTTTGTCGATAAAGAAGACACCGTTCGTTGGGGTCACCTCGTAGTTGGGATTGTAACCGGGGGTGACGGTGATGGGGTAAGTGCCGGCGTTCTCACCTTCGGCGCGGGATAAGGAGAAAGCGATGGCATCTCCTTCCACGGAACCTACTATGGTAGCCGTTAGTTCGGGGTCGGTGTCACTGTAGGTTTTGCTAACATTTTCGGCGGTGATGGTGGCAGGCCGTTTGTTGATGGTGAAGGTGCCGTTGGTCGGTGTAACCTCGTAGTTCGGGTTGTTGCCGAGGGTGACGGTAATGGGGTAGGTGCCGACCGTTTCGCCAGCTTCGCGGCTCAACGAGAAGGCGATGGTATCGCCTTCGACAGTGCCTGTGATCGTGGCGGTGAGCGTCGGGTCGGTGTTGCCGTAGGTTTTCGACGAATCATCGGCTGTCACCGTGGCCGGAGCCTTGGTAATGGTCTGCCAACCATCTTCCGTCACAATGAAGTTCACATGGGGGAAGTTGGTGTTCGTATTGGAGAACTGATTTGCATTCAACCCCATCGGCGTTGTACCCACATCCGTTCTTGCCGCTGATGCAGAACCGCTAAAAGTAAAGTCGTGTTCTGTATATGACGGATTGCTGACACTGACCACATCATACCCGATAACGGAATGTTCAACACCATTGTAAACCGCTGTGTCGCGATGACCGGCAATTCTCACTTCTATCGCATCCGAGGAGGTGATCGTCAGCGTACCGGGTACGTAATTCACATTGTAATTGCCCTGAACGGCATTACCACTCGGAGTGATGGCATACGTGCCGACATCCTCGCCTTCGGCTCGGGACAAGGTGAAAGCGATGGCATCGTTTTCCAAGGTACCAGAGATGGTAGCGGAGAATTCGGGGTCGGGGTCACCGTAGGCTTTGGCGGTGTCATGGGCGGTGACGGTGGCAGCTTTCCTGTTGATGGTGAAGGTGCCGTTTGTGGCGGTCACTTCGTAGTTGGGGTTGCTGCCGAGGGTGACGGTGATGGGGTAGGTGCCCGCGTTCTCGCCTTCGGCTCGGGACAAGGTGAAGGCGATGGTTTCGCTTTCCACAGAACCTGTGACCGTGGCGGTGAGGGTGGGGTCGGTTTCACCGTAGGTTTTGCTCTTGTTGTCGGCAACCACCGTCGCAGGAGCTGGGGTTATAGTCTGGTAGCCATCTGTCACAATGAACGTCACATCAAAGCTTCCATTATTGTTGATAAACTGCCCTGCAGCCAATCCCATATAGCTGGTGCCGACATACGTTCTTTCGGCTTCGGTAGTAGTGCCATTAAAGTCGAAATCATTTTCCGTATAGTCCGGATTGCTGATAGAGACGACATCGTAACCGTTCACGCTATGTCCCTCTCCGTCGTAAGCGGTTGTATTGCTATGGCCGACAATTCTCACCACCACCTCGGTGGAAGAGGTGATCGTGAGCGTACCGGGCACGTAGGTCACATCGTAGTTGCCTTGCACGGCATCGCCCGAAGGCGTGATGGCGTATGTGCCAACCGTCTCACCAGCCTCTCTGTTCAGTGTATAAGTAATGACACTTGCTGCATCGTTATTTTGCAGGCCGCTAACCGTGGCGGTCAGTTCAGGATCTATCGCATCTTTCACTTTCTCTTTGTCATCGGCCGTAACCGTCGCGGTAGCTCTAGTGATGGTGAATGTGCCGGGGGTAGCGGTCACTGTGTAGTTGGGGTTGGTGCCGAGGGTGACGGAGATGGGGTAGGTGCCGGTCGTTTCGCCGGCTTCGCGGGATAAGGTGAAATCAATAACATCGCTTTCCACAGTACCGGTGACCGTGGCGGTGAGTTCGGGATCGCTATCGCCGTAGGTTTTGCTCTTGTTGTCGGCGGTCACTGTCACGGGGGCGGGTGTCACCTTCAGCACACCGAGATTGTCGCTAATCTCGTAGTTGTTCGGATTAGTAGTGCCCCAGTCGATGGTGTAGGTGTTGGCACTCTCGCCGACTTCCGTCTGGCTGCCAGTGGTGGTCACAGTAATGCTTTCATTCGAGGCCAGGCCAGAGATGCTGCCCGCCCCTGTGGAGGGATCGAATGCGGCGGTGAGCGCGGTGCCGTCGTAGGGCTTGGTGGCGGACGGGGTGGTGATGAAGAGATCGGTTGGCTCCACGGTCAGCGTGCCCGCGACTGTGGTCACATTGGTGAAGTAGTCGGTCTTAGTCTCGCCATTGGCGTTCTTGATCACGTAACTGGTCACCTCGTTTGCGCTGGTGCCGACATCGGTCTGGCTGCCGCTCGTGGTGGCTTCCACATAGAAGTCGTTGGGCAGACCAGTGGCGACTACGGTGTCGTTGGTCAATGCGGTACCATCGTACTTTTTGCTAGCGCTTTTCGCGGTCAGTGTTATTGGCTGTGTGTTGGGGGTGACAGTGAGCGTACCGAAATGATTGATCACCGTGTAGTTTTTCTGCTGCGCTATGTTCTCGTCCCAGGGACCGGGATTGCCCCAGTCAATATAGCAGGTGTTGGGGCTGGAGCCCACATCCGTCAGGCTGGCGGAGGGCATACACCAGACGTGCTCGCCATTCTGCAGTCCCTGAACATTCCAGTCGTAGCTGGTCAGCTCCGTGCCGTCGTACTCTTTGGTGGCACTACCTGTGAAGAGCGTCAGCGTCGCGGGCACGATGACGATACAGCTGTCGATGGGATAGAAGTGGTAGAGGCAGGTCTTGTCTTTACCCGTCTCCGCGTCTTTGATACTCCAACCTACAATTTTGTTTCTCACGCTGTCCACATCCTTGATCATCATATCCGGGTTCGAAAGAGACACTATCAGCGAGTCTCCAATCCTGAGGGCGAGCTGCCTCCACTGGTCACTGGTAACATAGTATTCAGCCCGTTCCGGAACCTTCCAATTATCGTCATATTCCACGACGTTGATGCTGTTGAGCGAGACAGGGATGCCGTCATAGACCTTTTTGAAACCCTTGGCGCGAAGTGTCATCTTGGGGTTGATAGGATCGTTGACTTTAATCTGTTTATCTTGATAGCACCCCAAACTGTCAGTGATAGTAATGTAATACAAGCCGTTGGCGAGGTTGAACAGGGTGTCGTAGCCTTTCGGTACACCGGATTCGTCGGGGGGATTGAGGGCGGGGATCGTGTCGTCGGCTATTAACCTATGGTTCGAATCCCAGCACATAATCGAATACGGCGAACCGTCCCTGTTGAATTCGAACTGCCTGATCACAAGCTCAATCCAGCCGTCGTCAGTATCGACGCAGTTGCCCCATTTGGTTGCGAGGTAGTTAAAGGAATATTCATCAACCAATATGGTGTCGTGAGCTTGGCACAAAGGAGCGTTAATATCAGTGGTGGTGAGATAGTAGGTGTCGGAGGAGAGGTAGCGGAGGGAGTCGGGATGACCGGCAATGAAAGATTCATTGTCAATGGTGCCATTCGCCCTTGACCATTCGTAGGTATATTCTGTGCTGGTATGTTCTGTGCTGAATCCGCCGCCGATGACCGTCGCTTTCAGGAATCCGATGTTGTGCCCGTATTTACTCCAATAGCTATCCATGCAGGCATCTTGCTTGGCGAGGGTCGTCTCCAGCGGTGTTGAGAAGAACAGTTCGATGGCCTTTGTGCTGTCGCAATCCTCACCTTCGGGACTATAGGAATAGAAACCGGGTTCGTCCAAGATTTCGGTGTGGTCGTTGGTCGGCTTCCAAGCATAAGCGGAGCAGGCCAGTATGGTGTCGATCTTGATATTTGCCGCTGCGACGTTCAGCGGCATCACACGGCGTTCGCAGCTGATACTACCCGACAGAACCACCATTAGCGAATCTTCGCCGCAGGTAAAAAGCGAGAATTCGCCGTTGGTGGTTTCTGGATCGGGAGTATTTAACGCGGTGCCCGTACCGTAGCGATACCATTTGGCATCGGCGGTAGTGTCGGCGGTGAAATCCGCCACAATGTTGTTCACCGTCATGTGTCCGGGCAGGTAAATAGGCTTCACCGAGGCAATGGCCGCAGGGGAATTATGAATGATGAATTCTGAATTCTGAATAGTTTTGAGACGAGGGTATTCATTCTCGTTATAGGACCAGTAAGTGTCGCCTAACTCAGTTTTAAGGCTGTCGCCAATCATTTCGGCGGTTGAGTGGGCGGTGGGGCCCTCTGCATCCTGCAGATGTTTATCTTTCAGAGGACAGAGCTGTTTGTCGAAATAACAATGATGAATGTTGAATGATGAATTCTGAATTAAATTGACAAATGGATCTGTCACGGTGTCGCCACTAACATATCCCGCGTTGTAACAATTGTACATGGTACATTGTGCATTGTACAGTGCACCGGCAAGGCCGCCAACTTGCGTTTTACCGTTAATTGCTCCGGTATTGTAACAATTCTGAATTCTGAATTCTGAATTCTGAATTGAACCAATCATACCGCCAACCCGACTGTCATTATCGGAGCCGCTGACCATTCCATAATTGAAACTTTGCTTTATAGACCCCAGATAATTATCATTTATCAATTCTTCATTATCAATTAAACCGACAATTCCGCCTACGGATTGATTGCCGCGCACATTGCTGCCGTTATAGCAGTCGAAGATTTGGGAAAAGAATGCTTCGCCGATGAGGCCGCCCACAGCAGTTTGGCCTTTAACGACGGGAGTGGAGCTGCAGCTGGACAGGGTGCCGCAGTGGCTGACAGTACCGTTGCAGTATCCGGCCAGGGCGCCCACGCGGTTGTTGGCCGAGAGGAGGGAGACGTCGTAGAGGAAGAGGTTTTTCACGCGGCCCTGGAGATAGCCGAAGAGGCCCCAGAAGTCCAAGTCCTCGCTAGTGTTTATGAAACTGACGTGGACCGCGTGCCCGCCGCCGTCGAGGTAGCCGCGGAAAGGATGTTCTTCGGTGCCGATGGGCAACCAACTATAGTCAATGTAATTCACATCGTTATTGAGGCGGAAGTAGAAGCCGTCGGCGTCTGCGGGAATGGGGGTGGCATCGGTCAATAGTTGATTACTACCATAGAAAGATCCATTGGAGTAATAGAACGTCTGGCCGTTTTTGATATAAATCCTGAGTTGCGGGAAGCCAACACTGTTTACGATAAGGGGCTGCTGTTCAGAGATGCCGAAGGAGAGCTGTACGGCGCGGAGAGGGATGGTATGGTTTTCCCCATTACTAAATATAGATTTCGTGGCTTTGATGCGCATGAAGTTGCGCATACCAGAGGGAGTGAGGGTGGTGCCCGAAAGAGTGGCTGCGTTGTCGCTGTTTTTGACCTTGCTCCATTTGAAGTTGGTGCCTGTAACAGGGGTGTAGGAAGGCAATGTGTAGGAAGTGTCGGGGGAGAAGGACAAGTTATAGATATCGCCAATCTGCAACGCAAGTGCCGAGACCTGGCTGGCATCAGTGTTGGAAATGGTGGACAGACGCGGGTACATACCCTCGCCGTATATCCACGGACGGTCGCTACCGAAGGTGACTCCCATCATCTCGGAGGTGGAATGTGCCGTAACCCCCGTCACATCCTCCTCGTTCACGCCCTTGTAGGAACACATCTGCTTGTCGTAATGGAGGTTGTGGAACATGGTCGTGTCCGATGTGTAACCGCACACGGCACCGACCATCGAGGATCCCTCGACCCAGCCGGCGGAGTAACCATAGCCGGAGGCCACGGTGGGATCAAGCTGCGAACCAACGATACCACCTACCTGCGAAATGCCTTTCACGATGCCCGTGTGGTAACAATCGGTGAAATGGCAGGCCTCCGACAGATGTCCTATCAGGCCCCCCACAAAGTAGCGACCCATCACCAAACCGCTGTTGAAGCATGCACTGACATTGGAAGAATCTGTCAATGAGCCGACGATACCGCCGACGTAATCGTCTGACTTCGATTCGCAGACAGTACCCGCGTTGAAGCACCCGTTGATGCGGGTGCCTTTGGTACAAAGGCCTGCGATGCCGCCAATGTAGTTGCCCTCAGCGATGATGGTGCCCAAGTGCTCACAACCGTCGATAATACCGTTATCCATCTTGCCCACGACGCCGCCGATATAGTTGCCATGCGAAGGAACCCTACTTTGTTCGTCCACATAGCAGCTGCGGATTTCCGACTGCGTGCCGTTGGAATAACCGGCAATGCAACCGACGTATGACATAATGGATTTATTGTAACTGTTGTTATAAGAGGTGTCGGCCACCAAGATGCCGTTGTGGTTGTATCCTACGATGCCACCGACGGTGTCAATGGTAACACCGGGGTTAATTGACAAGTGCGAGCGACAAGAGTCGATAGTGCCGAAGTCGTTGTAGCCGCAGATGCCGCCGAAGCAGGAGCCGTGGGTATACGTGGCGTTCTCGATTTGGGTCATATCTGTCTGGCAACGAACAATGCGACCGTAGTGGTTGGTGCCACAGATGAAACCGAGGTTGCGGCCGGTGACAGCAGAAAGCCTGCTGGGGCTATGGTAGTTAATGCCGACATCTTGAGTTATGAAACAGTTGCGGATGGTGCCGCTATTGTTGTATCCGCAGAGGATGCCGCGGTGGTCGCCCGTGGTATTATGGTTGGTGATGGCGCCAGCAATGGTGAGGTTCTTCACCGTGCCGCCGTTGATATAGCCGAAGAAGCCCTGATTGTCGCTTCCCGGAACGAGGAAGCTTAAGACGGTGTGGTTGCCGCCGTCGAAATGGCCACGGAAGGGACGGGTCTTGGTACCGATAGAGGTCCACAGGTCAAGGACATTGTAAGGTTGCCCACTACTGGTGGTGCCATGGAAAGCGAGGTCAACATCGGCCGTTAATTTGAAGTAGAGGTTGCGGCCGCCGTCGGTGATTCTCACGCACGTCGA
Source organism: uncultured Bacteroidales bacterium (assembly GCA_900316305.1). Taxonomy (GTDB): domain Bacteria; phylum Bacteroidota; class Bacteroidia; order Bacteroidales; family WCHB1-69; genus F23-D06. Next base: position 48,161 of record ONCM01000004.1, read on the forward strand.
GGTATTGTTGGGTGTCGAAGTGAAGAAAGTTTGGTCGGTGTAACGATAATAACCAGACCCTTGGTTGATGATGGTGCGGAATTTCTTTAATTCATCCGCATTTTTGATAATTATCGGATTCGCCTCGGTAAGGTTCACCCACAGCTGCACCTTGCGATAAACAGGATCGTTGGTACCGGCGCCCCGGAAGCCCAACGTAACAAAGCCCTGAGCAGGATGATTGTCGGTGCTGGGGATGGTGACGGCTATAAGGTTGTTGCTGGGAGTCGTCCCTATCGACACACAATTGCTGCCGCCAATACGTTGCCAGCTGCCGCCATCGGAATAATTCACCGAGAATTGGTGGGAGACGGTGCTGTAGGTCTCGGTAGTGTACAACTTGGCCCTCATGGCAGAGGCTTTGGAAAGTATGGCGTTGATGCTTTGAACGCCCTTGAGTTGGGGATAATAATCGTCTTGGTAGTACCAGATACTGTCGCTGCTGTCATCTCCCAACAGAGGTTTCATATATTGCTCTCCCATCATGGTATCAGTAGGCAAACCTTTGGCCACGCCTGTCTGATCGCTGCCGTCAATGCCACCTGCTGTTGACATTTGCTTGTCGTAGTAACAATTATGAATGGTTATGGGTGATGGGTTATTGGTTATTGAGGAGCCGACGATGGAGCCGAGATGGAGGCCAGTAGAGCGTACGGTGTTGGAAACGTAGCAATTTTGAATGGTTATGGGTGATGGGTTATTGGTTGTTGAGCCGTCTATGGCGCCGCAAATACCACCGACGTATTTCCTATTTTCACCATTAACGATTCCAGCGTTATAGCAATTCTGAAATTTGCATTCAGGATTCTGAATTAATCCCACGAGACCGCCGACGTAATTGTCGACTAAGGCGTTGCCGGGTTGGGCAGTCACAATGCCAGTGTTGAAACAATTGTACATCGTACATTGTTCATTGTTCATTGTGCCTATAAGGCCGCCGATATAGGGACAATCGGCATTACCGGTGATGTCGCCTAAGTTGGCGGAATTCTTCACATTGCCATCCTTGGCGATAATACCGCCGATACATTGGATACCCATGACATCGACGTAGTTGAAGCAGCCGATGATGCTGTCGTCTGCGGTCAATGAGACACCGGCGATGCCGCCGACGGTAACACCGTACATGTTGTCGCTTGTATTATTATATTTTTTGACGGAGCAGTTCTCAATGCGACCGCCGTTGAGAATGGCGCAGACGGCACCGGCAGTGTCGGCACCGACGATGGTTTCGACAGTGATGTTTAGGTCATACACCTTGCCCGTAAGGGTGCCGAAAAGGCCGACCACAGACCGGGTTGAATTAAGTCGGGCGAGAGTATGGTTATTGCCAAGGAATGTGCCCGCGAACCGTTTCGTGCCGATAGGAATCCAGTTGGATGTGATATCGGACAAGTTGATGTCGTTGGTGAGGCTGAAGACGATGTCCTGCACATAATGCGGAAGGAGATAGTCTTTATAGATTACCATGTAGTTCCCGTTCACGATGTTTCGCAGATTATTCAGATCATGAAAGTTGTCAACGGTCATCGTGTCGGACAGCGGGAGACTGTCTAACGCTAATCGTGGTGTGCAGGCGGCGATGGCGTCCATGCGGACGGACGAGCTGTCGGTCCAAGTCAGTCGAGGGTAGCGCCCCTCCTCGTAGAGCCAGTCGTCGTCGCCCATATACTCTCGCACAAGGGCTTCGGGACCGATGAAGTAGCGTGTAGCTACTTTTGTCGCCCCTTCACAGACGGGATTGACATGGTAGTCGTTGTAAAACGTTGTATACGCTGATTCTACCTCCACTTGATTGCCAGTAAGCACACCGGCATTGTAACAATCTGTAGAGACGTGGTGCACCGCGTCTCTACAGTGTCCAACCAGGGGGTGTACGGTGCCATTGGCGGCCGTGATGTCCCCCGTGTTGAAGCATCGTTCGATGATGCAGGTATCGGCGTACACATGACCCACCAGACCGGCAGCGTACCCGCTGCCACTATTGACCACTTTGCAGCTGTTGAAACAGCCCGTGATGCGGATGCTGCTGAGTGCCTCACTGTCTGTTCCCACCGAGCCTATCAGAGCGGCACAGTTGTCGCCGTTGAACTGTAGGGGCGTACCTGCGTGTGCGCCCTTGACCACGGCGCAATTCTCGAAAGAACCGCCCATGACGTTGGTGGCCAAGGCGGCCGACGAACCTCTGCAGCCGGTGATGTGCGGGTCTTCGAGGATCAAATTGCTTATCTCGCCCTTGCTATAAACAAAGAGTGCACGATCGGTGCCGTTCGTCATCGTAAGGTTCATCAGCTTATGCCCCCGGCCGTCGTAAAAACCGGTGAAACAGGTGTCGGCGTTCTTGCCGATGGAGACCCAGTCACCCACGCTGGCAAGGTCGATGTCGGCGGTCTGTATCCAGTGAATGTGCGGAAGAGAGTCGTGAGGAATCAGGAAGCGGTGGTAAACGAAGTCCTGGTTTGCGTTGATGCCGTCGCGGAAGGCGAGGAAGTCTTCCAGATTGCTGATGAGGAAGGGGTTCTCGGCGGAACCGACGTACGGGGGGATGTTGATCACCGCATCGTAATAGCGGGTGCGTCCAGCCACCTCTACGGTGAGGCGCACCACACCCTGCTTTTGCAGATAGACATTCCAGCTGTTGTTGGGCGCATAGAACACTCTGCTGACAGCATCGGGCCAGAGACTGTCGATGGTCCACGTAACATCCAGACTGTCACACCCTTTCCACAGCGCGAAGGACTCGGTGAGGTTGGAGAGTTTCATGTGCTTGCGCTCTTGGTCATTCATGTTGTTGATGGTACTTTGGCCGTTGCCATTCGGTTTCATGAAGACATCGAGAAACGGAACGAGGGTGGCGGTCACAATGGAATCTTGGGGGTAATCCAATTCGAGGCGGTAGGTGACATTTATCGGATCGTTGAATGGATCCGGGTAGGGGTAAACATTGCACAGATAGGTGTTTTTCCACAAGCTGGGCTTCTGATTTTTGATGTCGAAATACATCATGCTGTAATAGGTCATGTCGTAGGTGCTGAGGGCTGCGGCACCCCTATTGGCCCGCCAATCTGCCGGCACCCATGACGATCCAGGAATTGACGGAAGGTCGCTCAGCTGCCAGTCGAAGTAGCAGGTGTCCACCCGGATGCTATCAACATCCGGATCATAGCTATTGGTGCTGTTAGGGGAGAGCGCATAGCCGTAGATGCCACCTATGTGGTTGTTGACAATTTCTTCGTCGGTGCCGATACCGCCGTGGGTCGGGTTTGCACCCGAGAGGGCTGTGCCGACCATATCGGTGGTGCGGACAATCATGGAGGAGTAGCACTGACGCACGGTGCCCTTCTCCACCTTGCCGACCAAGCCGGCGACATAGTCACCGGTGCAATCGACATGCCCGGAAGCGAAGCAAACGCTGACTTCGGGCAATAGAGTGGAAGACTGCGCCCCCGCAGTTGTATCATCATACGCTGTCATCAGTCCGATGAAGCCGCCCACATTGCTGCCGTTTGTGCGGATGCTGCCCTCGAAGAAACAGTCGTTGATATGGCCTCCGGAGAGTTCGCCCACCATACCTCCGATGTTGCTGGCACCACCTCTGATGTAGGAATTGACAATGCCGAGTTTTTCGATGTGTGCATCCCCCTCCATTTTCGAAAAGAAGCCTACACCCACAGTGCCGTCCGGACGGTCGATGTACATACCGCTGATCGTATGCCTATCACCGAGTAAGTAGCCTTTGAACACGCCAGTCTCGGGCCATACCGTCCAATTGGGGTCAATCTCGCCGTCGCAAGCGGCCAGATTCCCCTCGTTGAGGGTGATGTCATTCGGTATCAAGAAATACTTACCTTCGCCGTAGGCGGGAATGGTGTCGTAGGTACCGCTGGTGGGAGGCGTTGTGCTACAGATCCACTCTTTGCTGTAGCCATATCTATAAAAGTAGAACTCGTTGCCAGTACTGAGGCAGTTGGCAAAGGCCACTAACTCTTCAGCCTTACGGATCCGGTACGGATTATTGGGCGTGCCATGACCACCCTGTGCATTCGCCGTGCCCCCGGCGAACAGAAGCAAGCAGAAAGGCAGAAGAAGGAAGATGGTCTCTTCAGGGTGATTACGGCGATAGCGCCCTGCACGGATGAGCATGCACGCAAGGGCTATGAGTACCAAAGCTCCAATAATCAGAAGGACAATCAGTTTTGTGGACATTTCTTTAATGGTTATAGGTTATAGGTTATTGGTTATTGGTTTTTCATCGTTTTTCATCGTAATTCATCGTTTTTCATCGTAATTCATCGTTTTTCATCGTAATTCATCGTAATTCTTCATCGTTAAAACGAAGCGGCAAAAGTACTATATTATTATAAAACCATTTTTCCTTTGGCGGAAAATTCCACGAAAGGAAAAGGATTTTTCGGTTATAGGAAAAGGAATACGATAAGAGGAAACGTAGAGACGCAAAATTTTGCGTCTCTACAACGTGCGGGTACGTTACATTATCCGGTAACTCGATGGCGTCTCCTTCCCCTGCGCCTTGAAGGCCTTGGTCATGGAGGCTTGGGAGGAGAAACCGCAGCGCGCGGCGATGTCGGCGAGGCGCTCGTTGGGGTGTTGGTGGATAAGGCTGATGGCGTGGCGCACGCGGTGCTGGCTGATCATGTCGTAGAACGACTGGTAGCCGCTGCGGCGGATCACCTCGGCGAGGTACTTGCTGTTGGTGCTCAGGCGCGAGATGAGCACGTCACTGGTGATGTGCGGCTCGGTAAAGATTTTCTCTTCCGTGAGCAGGATTTCCAAACGACGGGCAAGGTCGTCGAAGCGGGCGTTGGTTACCTGCCGGACGGCGCTGTCTGAAGGTGTCGGAAGCTCCTTCTCTTCAGGGATTTCTGTCTGTTCCGGCAATCCCGACACTACCTTTCGCCATGGGTTCAGCGTGAGGATGCAGAACCCGACATTGCCGATGACGAACAGGATGTCGCGACCGAACTTCACCCACGGGTCGTCGGCGTAGAAATTGATGGCCAACAGCACGAGAACCAGCGTGGGCACCCAGCGGATGAGGTTGGCGAAGCGCACGGGGAAGTCGTCGCTGTCTGCGTATTGGTCCTCGTTGGCACGCCGCACGGCGTTCCTGATTCTCAGCGCCATGCGCACGGAGAGACTGAAGTAGGCAACGAAGAGGAGGCTCACCGCCCCCACGCTCCAAACACGCCACCCTTCGGGCATGTCAATAAGGTTTACCGCCTGCAGGAACATCGGCAGCAACACTAATATGGCGGGAATAAACAGCCAGTAGCCATTGAGCCGGTGCTTGATTTCGGGGAAAAAGTAGTCCTCGCACATGATGAGCATCTGGATGGAGAAGAAGAGCAACGAGAAAGCGTTGACGTATAGCAGCGCGTCGCTGTCGCCAATCTGCAGCAGGTAAGGAAGTTCGAAGATTTGCAGCAAGTAGATGATTCCCACCGCTTTCCGGGCCGGAAACAGTTCGTGATAATGCTCCTTGTATGCCTCTGGCTTGTAGAACCACTTCAGCAACCACCCGTAGAGATGGGTGATGATGAAGGCCAGGTTGGCGGAGAATAGTATCATGTAGGTGGTGTCAGTCATTGTGAGGTTGCTAGTTTACAAGTTTAGGAGTTTAGAAGTTTACAAGTTTAGGAGTTTAGAAGTTTACAAGTTTAGGAGTTTAGAAGTTTACAAGTTTAGGGGCTTAGAAGTTTATTATCGTGTGACGACTTCGCCGGTTAAGGCAATGGTATAGACCTGCTCTCCATCGTCGTGCATGACGATCACGCGGATGAGTGCGGGTTCCGTTTCCACGCGCACGTTGGCGTTGGGCGACTGTGCCTCGGCCTCCACCTGCGGGATATGGCCGCTGTTGTCGCAGAACCAAGCGTAGTCAGTGCGGTCGGGATCGAAATCCGGCAGCGGCTGCCCGTCAATCTTGAGGTAGGAGAGCCGCTTGTTGTATATCATCTCTATGTCGTCGATGATCAGTTTGTCGCCGCTGTTGCCGCCTTTGGCAACTTTGTTGGTCGAGAAGCAGACAAGGATGTAGGAGGGCGTGCGTGTGGTAGATTTTACCACACGGTTTTGCTCATCGTAGTAGGTGAAGGCGAATTTGTAGCGGTGCCATTTCTGGTCGTTCGGATCCTTGAACTCGCAGAAGGCGTTTCCGATTTTGCCTTTCTGTGGGGTGGAAGCCGTATGCGTGGAAATGTCTTTGTACGCTAAGTTGCCATGTAAGTGAAATTTGGCGATGGCTACCGTGGAAGGTTTCTTCATGTCAAATTTGCACCAGAAATAGACCGAGTCGGGACGGCCGGTGAACGTCATCGCAGCCTTGTGCCCGCACTTGTTCTCCTTATCGGTGTAGGTGCAGTTGTCCGAACTCTTGTTGTCGGGCGAAGCAAATTGCATCTGGCCTGTGGTGAGTACCCCGTTGACGAGGTTGCCGGCGATGGTCACCGCGTAAATCTCGCAGCCGTAGCCGGTATGGCCGGTCACGCGGTTACTGTGATTCTTGGTCGTCTGTCCGCAACCCCACGAGTAGATGCCCTTGAGCTGACAGTCGCCGTCGCCGTAGGAGTGCCAGGATTTGGGCACTGCATTGCCCTTGTCGGTGGTGGTCCACTGCTCGAAACCCTTGTTCAGGACCTGCGTCTGCGCAGAAGTGGAATTGCAAATTAATACTTGAAGGCTGATAATAAGACCCGCCATCACGAGCCAAAACCCTCTATTTCGTCTATTCATCGTATTATTCATCGTATTATTCATCGTATTATTCATCGTATTATTCATCGTATTATTCATCGTCATTCATCGTCATTATTCATCGCTCATTCATCGTGTTATTCATCGTTGGTTCCAAAACAGTGTCTGGGCATATTCGGTGAAATAGACACGCCAGTTGCGCCAGGTGTGGCCGCCCTTGGTGTTATACATGGTGTAAAGGATATGTTTGCGCTGCATTCTTTTGCGAAACTTGTTGATACGGTGGTGGAAGAAATCTGCCGTGCCGCCGCCAATCCAATAGTAGGCGTAATTGTTGTTCGGGAGCTGCTTGCCACCTACCACGGGCGAGAACAGTCCGATGGACGAGAACGTGCTGTCGTACATGTTGGCCAGGTTGGCGGACTGTTTGGCACCGGCGGAGAGTCCTGCCACGGCGCGGCTACCCTGCTTTTGCGAGAAACGGTATAAGCCACTTAGGTAGGCGTCCATTTCTGGGTAGCAGTGCTCGAATTCCAGATCGTTCCAAGCAGGGTAGAGGAAAATGTTCTTCAATAGGCCGATGTTCTCCTTCTGGGCGATCAAGCTGACGGGGTTGGCGTCGGGCATCACCATGATCATCGGTTTTGCGCGACGCTCTACGATGAGGTTGTCGAGCACCTGCGCGGCACGACCACGGTCCATCCACGCGGTCTCATTGCCGTTGAGCCCGTGCAACAGGTAAAGAACAGGGTAGTCCTGACCGCTTTCGGCGTATTGGGGTGGGGTATAGACGATTATCCTGCGGATTTTCTCTTCATTGGAAGACTGGAACTCCACGGTGTCTAACCGGCCATGGAGCGGATCCCAGAGGTACATATCGGTCTGCGGGGTGCCGCCGATGATGAAAACGCTCCGTCTTTCATCATGCACACGCACGGAATCCGGGTTGGCGGGGTCGCAGATTCTCTTGCCGTTTCGTTCGAATTGGTAGGTATAAACCTCGGGCGCCATCGGAGGCGTGGTGTAAGTCCAAATCCCGTCGCTGTCCTTGGTCATCCGCACGGAATGGTAGTCCTCGGTCAGTATGGTTTTGGTCTCTTTTTTCAACTCGCCGTCACAGAATAATTTGACGGAAAAAGCCGTGCTGTCCGCATAACGGAACACCACTGTCCGGTCTGGATTGATGGTCAACGACACATTCTGCGCCTGAATGCCTGCAACAAGGGCAAAGAATGTGATGAAAAATGCAACAAAAAATTTATATTTTATTCTTAACTTATTCAAAATCATACCCTTTACGCAACTCTCAATTGGGGCTGCAAAAATACAATATTTTTATATAGGTTATAAAGCATTCATAGAAATTGTATCTTTGCACCGTTTTTTAACAAAAGCAATATTCGCATAAAATAATGAATGTCAGTATTTTCGAGATATTAATCACCAATATTCTGCCTGAGAATAGATAGCCATGATACGTCTTCTTGTCATCCTTTTACTGATTTTGGCCAACGGCTTTTTCTCGATGAGCGAGATTGCCATCGTCTCGTTTAGGAAAATCCGTATCGACAAATATGCCGAGAAACATCCCAAAGCTGTTCGCAAAGCCCTGTTCTTGCAGGATCATCAGGAGGAGTTCCTAGCCTCCATTCAGGTCTGCAGCACCCTCACCAGCCTGTTGACGGGTTTCATCGGCGGTGCCGCTCTGTCGCCCTACTTGGAGACGCTGTTCCTTTGGATGAACATGTCCGCGCCGCTGGCCTCTACCACCGCTCTGATTCTCGGCTTCTTGATTGTCACGTATGTTACCATCGTGCTGGGCGAGCTAGTGCCCAAAACCATCGGCCTTTCCAAACCCGAGCGTGTCTCTGTGTCTGTGGCTCCCATCATGGACTTCATTCGCGTGGTTTTCAAGCCCGCTGTGAAAGCCCTTTCCGGTACTACGGTGCTGATTGACAAGATTCTCGGTGTCAAGGCAAACGAAGACCATTTGACTGAGGATGAATTGCTGGATATTATCAAGGAGGCTGGCGAAACCGATGTCATTGAGGAGGAACAGAGCGAGATGCACGAGAATATCTTCACCTTCGCCGACAAACGCGCCGTGCATGTCATGATCCACCGTTCTGAAATCGAGTGGATTGACATCAACCAGTCGGAGGAGGAGTTTATCAAGCAGCTGTACGACTTCACCGTTAGTCGTGTGCTTGTGTGTGACAAACATGTGGAAAACTACCTCGGTGTGCTGAATATCAAGGATTTCTTCATGGAATTGCAGAAGAACGGCAAGGCTGACATCCGCTCCATGTTGGATGAGCCGCTGGTCTTCACGGAGAACACCGATGCGCAGGACATCCTCAACGCCTTCCGCCAGAAACAGTACTACTTTGGTATTGTGGTCGATGAGTTCGGCGACTTGGCCGGTATCGTCACGTTGCACGATATTATCGAAAATATTATCGGCGAGATGCCTGAGGAAGAGGAAGTTGTGGAGCCCGATATCACTGAGTGCGAAGATCATTCCGTATTGGTGAAGGGCGATGCCCCCATCGATGTGCTCACCGACGTGATTGACGGCTACGAGGTCGATTACGATGAAATCGACTACTCCACGGTGGCCGGTTTCATGGTCGATCATCTTGAAACCATCCCGAAAGTTGGAGATTCGTTCGAATTCATGGGCTACCACCTCGAAATTGTTAAAATGGACCACAATCGCATCGACGAGGTCCGCGTGAAATATATCACGGATTCAGAAAATGAATCCAATTAACCCATGTAGAGACGTTTCCTGAAACGTCTCTACAATTGTTTGATGATTATGATAATGAACAAATTACGTCAGAAAAAACAACAAATATTGCGGTTCCTGTTCGGATCATTTTCCGTGACCGCCCTCATGTTCACCTTCCAGGCCTGCTACGGGATGCCGGATGATTATCGATATCCGATGGAAGGGAAGGTCGTTTCGGAGTCTACTGAAGAACCCATTCCTGACATCCGGGTCATTGCGGAGAGAAACGGCGTCATGGTCGATAAAATTATTAGCACGGATTCTAATGGATATTTTGAACTCAATGTGGAGGCTCTGAAATTGGATTCGGTGAACATCCATTTAAAGGATGAGGACGGGGAAAATAATGGTCTCTATGCCGATTTGGACACGGTATTAAGCGTTGAGGACGCCATTTGTCATCTGAATGTCTTGAAAATGAAGGGGAAAAGTGTCGAATAGTCACATCAAGCCCTTCAAGCGCTGGCTGTTTCGGGTTTTCCGCAAAAACGAGACAGAAATCCACGAGTTGAATTACCTTTTTTGGGAATGCACGTGGCGTTGCAACTTGTCTTGCCGTCATTGCGGCTCGGATTGCAAATCAGAGAGTTGCGTTCCCGATATGCCTTTCCATGACTTTCTGAAGGCGGTGGAACCGTTAGCGCAACGCTATCCCCGCAACACGGTGATTGTGGCCATCACCGGTGGCGAACCTTTGCTGCGACCCGATTTGGCGGAATGTGGCAAGGCGTTGAGGGAAAAAGGGTTACGTTGGGGAATCGTCACCAACGGGATGCTGTACGACGAGGCAAAGCACGCCAAGCTGCTCGCCGCGGGACTCTCCTCCATCACGGTGAGTTTGGACGGTTTGGAAGCGACCCACAACTGGCTGCGCAACCATCCCGAAAGCTTCCAGAGGGCATTGCGCGCCTTGCGGCTTATCGCACTTACCTCCGGACTTTCGTATGACGTGGTGACCTGCGTGCACCAGCGAAATCTTCCGGAACTCCCTCAGCTCAAAGAACTTCTGATAGAAAATGGGATTAAGAACTGGCGGCTGTTTACGATTTCTCCCATCGGGCGGGCAGCGCACAACGACGAACTGCAGCTTTCCCGCGCGCAGGTAGAAGAGGTGATGCGGTTCATTGCCGAAACGCGTCGCGAAAACCGTATCCATCTGACGTTCAGCTGCGAAGCCTACACGGGCAAGTACGAGGAGCAGGTCCGCGACAGCTACTTCTTCTGCCGGGCGGGCATCAACATCGGCAGCGTGCTGATCAACGGCGACATCTCCGCCTGCCCTAACATCGACCGCAGTTTCGTGCAGGGCAACATCTATCAAGATGATCTGCTGGATGTTTGGGACAACCGGTTCCAACTCATGCGCGAACGGACGTGGATGCGCACGGGTATGTGTGAAAAATGCAAAGACTTCAAACAGTGCCTCGGTGGCGCGATGCATCTTCGGCCGTCAGCAAATGACAATATATTAAGATGTTACAATTTTCGGGCGGTGAAATGAAACTTTTTTGCTCCAACTTCGTCTAACAAAAGTATAGAAAGCCAACAGCTAATAGCTAATAGCCAAAGTAATAGATGGAATGATGAAAAATATAGCTTACATATATTTAGTACTACTTGCGATGCTGCTCTCCCATGCGGGATTGTACGCGCAAGAGGCTGACAGTGTGACAGTTCCTGCCGACACCACTGTCTTGCCGATGGCTACTGGCTACGACTGGATCACTTATCGAGGGAAGGCTGACATCATTGACACGGGTGGCACGCGGACTTGCAACTTCTACATGGTCAACCGCACTGACAGCATCCTCTACCTGAACATCCACGCGTATGGCGTCGAGGTGATGCGGGCGGTCTTCACTCCGGACAGTGTCATTTACGTCAACAAACTGACCAGCCAATATTATCGGGATACGTATAAGCCTATTAACAAGTTTTTGCCGTTTTCCATTGATTTTCAGACTGTTCAGGCGTTGTTTAATGGCAGAACGGAGATGCTCCCGCAAGGACAGAAACTGTCGTACGAGTATTCGGCTTTCGCGCCCGTGGATAGTGCCAGCTCCTTCTTTACGGAGTTCGTTTTCAAGGAGTTGAATCGTGTCATAGAGGTGCGTGGCAAGATCAAGGTCATCCGCTTGAATGTGCCTGGGGTGACGAATATCAGAATTCCCGAGAAGTTTGAGCGTATCACCTTGTAAGTATGGATCTCGAAGCACTTAGTTCACAGCAGATTAAGTCTTGGGCGACGGACGTTGGTTTCCAAGACTGTGGCATTGCGCGTGCGCGGGTGCTTACGGAGGCGGAGGCAGAGTTCCAACATTCCATTGAAAGTGGGCTGCACGCCGACATGCACTACTTGGAACGCAACATCGACAACCGGTTCAATCCCGAGAGCCTCTTGTCCGATTGCAAATCGGTTATCGTGGTGACATACAACTATTTGACGGATTTAGAACCGAAATCCGACAAGTATCGTACCGCCCGCTATACGTGGATTCAGGATTACCATATTTTGGTGAAAAATCTGTTGGAACAGTTGGCGGTTAGGATTGTAAAAGAGTATCCTACCGTAAAATATAGGTCAACCGTGGATAGCTCTGCCATTTCCGAAAAACGCTGGGCGATGGAGGCCGGGGTTGGGTGTATGGGCAAGAACGGTCTAATTCACAATCAGCATGGATCTTTCTTCGTGATTGGCATCCTGTTATTGGATCAGTTTTGCGACCAATATGACGAATCTTTGCGAAAATCGGACTGTGGAGCATGTGAAATTTGCGTAAAAAGCTGTCCGGTAAATGCTTTGGAAACCCCTTTCCAAGTGGACGCGAGACGGTGTGTTTCTTATCATAATACAGAAGATAAAACGCCGAATTACAATGAGTTGGCAGATGATAAGTACGTCTTCGGTTGTGACATTTGTCAGGAGGTTTGCCCTCGGAACAAGAAAAAAAATCCGAACCCGCTGAACGTATCGAAAAATTCCTTATTTTTGCCGCTCGAAAATGATGACTTGGAAACGCTGACTGAAACGGATTTCAAGCGTTATTTTTCGGATACTTCGATTCTTAGAAGGAAGTATGCAAGATTTCGTTCTTTGATAGAAGCAAAAAGGCAACGAGAGCATCTTTATAGAATGGAACCACAAGAAATTATCCAATATGCCACGAAAGTGGTGCGCGAGGAGGCCGAAGCGGTAGCGAAGCTTGCTGAGTACATGGATGACAATTTTGTGAAAGCCGTTCAAGAGATTATCAAGAGCAAAGGTCGCGTCATCGTGACGGGAATAGGGAAGAGCGCCATCATCGGTCAGAAGATCGTGGGGACGTTCAACTCAACAGGAACGCCGGCTGTGTTTATGCACGCCGCCGATGCTGTTCACGGCGACTTGGGCATCATTCAGAAAGATGATATTGTGGTCTGCATCTCCAAAAGCGGGAACACGCCGGAAATAGCCCTGCTGATTCCGTTTTTGAAAGCCAACGGAAACCTTCTCATCGCCATTGTCGGTGATATGGAGTCACTCTTGGCAAAAGAAGCCCACTGTGTGTTGAACTGCACAGTGTCGCGGGAAGCAAGTCCCAATCATCTGGCCCCGACCAGTAGTGCTATGGCTCAGTTGGCTATCGGCGATGCCCTGGCTTCAACGCTGATCAAGATGCGCGGATTCTCCACGGAGGACTTCGCGAAATTGCATCCGGGTGGTATCCTCGGCAAACGGACCCGCATGAAAGTGCTGGATCTGTATAAACTGAACGAGGTGCCCGCCGTCAGCAAGGAAGCGGGAATGCAGGAGATTATTTTGGAAATCTCCGGAAAACGCTTGGGCGTTACGGCAGTCGTCGAAGGTGGAAAGGTGATCGGTGCCATCACTGACGGTGATCTCCGCCGCGCCATCCAACATCACCAGGAAATCATGTCCCTCAAAGCTGAGGACATTATGACCCGGAAACCCAAAACCATCCACGAGAACACCCTCGCCGTGGATGCGTTGCAAATGATGAAAAATCATCAGATCACCAACATCTTTGTGGTGAGCGATGATGACAAGTACTTGGGTGTGATTCACATCCACGACATCATCAAGGAGGGTATTTATTAAGCCCAGGTGGCGGAATGGTAGACGCGCTACATTCAGGGTGTAGTATCCGAACGGATGTGCAAGTTCGACTCTTGTTCTGGGCACTTTCAAGAAAGACGGTTAAATGGCCGTCTTTCATTGTTTTAGAATATTCCTGTTATGGCAAAACTCTTTATTGTGCCGACTCCGATCGGTAATCTTGAGGATATCACCCTCCGCGCACTCAATGTCTTGAAGTCGGCGGATCTCATCCTTTGCGAGGACACCCGCACCACTAAAAATCTGCTCCAGCATTACCAAATTGAGGGCAAGCGCTGCATGGCTTACCACATCTTCAACGAGCATGAGCAGGTGGGGAATTATATCCGTCAGATTCAGCAGTGCGAGACGGCCGCTTTGGTGAGCGATGCCGGTACCCCCGGCATTTCCGACCCTGGTTTCCTGCTGGTGCGCGAGGCCCTCAAACAGGATGTGGAGGTGGAATGCCTTCCCGGTGCCACCGCCTTCGTGCCTGCACTCGTGCAGTCTGGATTTCCCTGCAGCAGCTTCTATTTTTTCGGTTTTCTGCCCCATAAAAAAGGTAAAGAAACCCTCCTCAAACGCTTCTCTGAAATGGAGGAGACGGTCATTTTCTACGAATCCCCGCACCGTCTGCTGAAAACATTGGCCAAAATGGTCGAGATTATGGGTCCCGACCGACAGATTGCTGTGGCGAAAGAATTGACGAAGTTGCATGCCTTCACCTTTAGAGGAACGTTGGCGGAAGCGGTACAATATTTTGAGAGTCAACCTATAAAAGGGGAGTTTGTAGTGGTCTTGTGAAAAAAATACATATCAAAATCTATGAAAACAAAAACACATGAAAACCAAAATGAACCAGAGATATTTGACCATACAATACTCCCCCTTTTACCATACAAAACAAAGTATTGTTTACCAACCAAAACGAAATTTAACCTATTTTTCTATAGAAACACCTCCTTTCCTTTTATTGGATAATTAGTTTTTTCGTTATTTTGCCTCGAGTGGTTTCCGCTTTGAGTAGATAGCTTCCGGGCGCGATGCCAGACACGCTCAAACTGCTGCCGTCTGGTACATTCTGCCATTCGCGGACCAGATTCCCTGAGATGTCATAGAGTTGGATACGTTGCGCATCCTCGCAGAGATTCCATTGGAACGCCGTGACCGTGGGGTTAGGGTAGGGGTTTTCTCCTCCCGGATTGGTGGGCTCGTTTATTCCGGAGCCGTTCTCTCTTTTCGTGATGACGATGTTGTTCAGCTGGGTGTTGCCGCTTTCCGCCTCGGCCAGTTGCCAGCGCACGTAGCGGGTTTCCTCCGACAAATTGTACGGTCCTTGCTGAATGAAATCTTCCGTGCTGATATCGTTGTCATAAAGAGTGGCGATCGTGGACCATTGCTCCCCGTCGGCGGATTCACTCACATTGAAGACGACCCCGCTGTAGGAAGACGGAGATCCGCTCTTTACGCCTTTCAAATCGAAAGCCAGTGTACCTGGCGAGCTGTCCAGATGGGCTGTCAAAGTTGCCGATCCCGCATTCTTGGTCTCGAATTTGACGGAGCCGTTCGCGTAGGAGCTACCCAGCTTGTAGCCTGTGAATCCGTTCATATTCTTGATCTCGGCGTGCGTGGAGTCGCTGTTGCCGGTGAGATCGAACGGCAGGGTGACCAGCGAACTGGTGTCGGAATCCACCACATTATTCGTATCCGTGGTGTCATCGTCGTTAATCACTTCATCGCCATCCACAATACGGATGTCGTCCAGCCGGTAATCCACGTTGTGCCGGTTCGAGAAGCGGAGGTGCAGATGCGGGTGCGCAGGCACGTTGGGGAAGCATACGCGGTACCATTTGCCGGTCCCGGTGCCGGTCGGGAGGGTGTCCGACATCGGCAGACGCACCCACACGAGGCTGTCTGTGGAGTATTCGACCACGAAGTTGCTCCCGTTTTCCGTGCTGGTCTTGCGTAATCCGCAATAGAGTTTCACAGTCGGCAGGGTCGCGGTGGTGTTCAGTCCGGAAATCTGGAACCATTTCACCGTATCGTTGATCATGACGTTTCCGTTGCCCGATGCGCCTGCGTAACCGGTTGAAGCGCTGGATTTCCGAACGTCGCAGGTGCCGTTTCCGACGTAGATGACCGAACTGTTCTGCCATCCGGTGTAGTTCTCGATGAGCGTGTTGGTCGTGGGTGTCCCGATGTTCTCCTCATATAATATGGTCTGTGCATTGCCGACGGTCGCCCATCTGAGGATGGTTATCAAGGAGAGGATTCCTATCATTAAGTGAGTAAATTGTTGCTTCATTTTTTTGCTTGTTTTTTGTCTGACGAATCTTGAATCAAAACCAAGGCAAAAGTACAACAATTTTAATGACAAGTCAATAAAATGTAATAAAAATTTTCAATAAAAATTATAAATCATTGATAATTAACGATGTGGTTAATTGTTTGTGTGCTAAAATTAACCAAAAATTCTTAATATTAATTTTAATATTAAGAATTAATAGTTAATATTAAGGGTTCGGGGTGAAGGTAATAAGGGTGAAATCGCGCTATTTCGCACATTTGGCCGCAATTTCGCGCATCAGCCACATGGGGGTGGAGGTCGCGCCGCACACACCGACGGTCTCCGCATCGGACAGATCGAGCTCGTCCAGCTGGTCCGCGTGCGTCAGCATGTAGGTGCGGTCGTTGTGCTGCTTACATATATTATATAGGTATAACCCGTTGGAACTTTTTTCGCCGGAGACGAACAGGACGACATCGAAGCGGGTGGCGAACTCGGCGATTTGTTTGGCACGCGAGGAGACCTTCCGACAGATGGTGTCCTCGAATTCGAACCAGTCTGCGTGACCGTCCACCTCGTAGCGAGAACGAATCTGGTCGATCAGTTGGTAGTAGTGCTCGACGCTTTGCGTGGTCTGGGAGTAGAGTTTCGACGGTTTGGTGAAGTCAATGCGGTCGATGTCTGCAGAAGAAGAAAGGACAATACCGGTGTTGTCAGTCTGTCCCAGCAGCCCGATGACTTCAGCGTGTCCCTTCTTGCCGAAAATCAGCATTTGACGGTCGGCCGTGTGGGCGTGGTAGTCGTCGGAGATTCTTTTCTGGAGTCGAAGTACGACGGGACAGGTGGCATCGATGAGGTGGATGCGGTTGTCTTCGGCAATGCGGTATATTTCAGGGGGTTCACCATGTGCACGGATGAGCACGGTGGTATCGCGCAGGGTCATGAACTGCTCATGGGTGATGATTTTAAGACCCAGCGAGGAGAGTCGGCGCACCTCCTCGTTGTTGTGGACGATGTCGCCCAAACAATAGAGGTAGTCGTGGCTCTGCAGGTATTCTTCCGCGGATTTGATGGCGTTGGTCACGCCGAAGCAGAAGCCGGAGTTCTCATCAATGACGACGGTTTTAGGCATGGCTACCAGTTGTCGGGGAAAAGGGAGTCAACGAATTCCAGCCGGTTGAAGATCTGCAGCTGGTGGATTTTCTCGCCCACGCCGATGTACTTGATGGGTACTTGGAACTGGTCGGAGATGCCGATGACGACACCGCCTTTCGCGGTTCCGTCCAGTTTGGTGATGGCCAGCGCGTTGACCTCCGTGGCAGCGGTGAACTGCTTGGCCTGCTCGAAGGCGTTCTGACCGGTGGAGCCGTCGAGGACGAGCAGCACCTCGTGCGGACCGTCAGGGACAAGCTTGCGGATGACGTTCTTGATCTTCACCAGCTCGTTCATGAGGTTGATCTTGTTGTGGAGACGGCCAGCGGTGTCGATGATGACCACCTGATGGTGGTTGGCGATGGCGGACTTGACGGTATCGTAGGCCACGGCGGCAGGGTCGGAGCCCATCTTCTGGGCCACGACGGGCACGTCGCAACGGTTGCCCCACTCCTTGAGCTGGTCGATGGCGGCGGCACGGAACGTGTCGGCGGCGCCGAGCACCACGGAGTAGCCGTGCTGCTTGTACTGGTAGGCCAGCTTGCCGATGGTCGTGGTCTTGCCCACGCCGTTCACGCCGACCACGAGGATGATGTAGGGCGTGTCCATTTCCGGAATCACGAAATCGTTGACCTTTTCGAGGTCGTTCTCAAGGAGCAATCCGGCGATCTCCTCCTTGAGGATCATGTTCACTTGGTTGGTTCCCAAGTATTTGTCCTTGGAAACGCGCTTCTCGATGCGGTCGATGATCTTGAGGGTGGTCTCCACGCCCACGTCGGATGTGACGAGTACCTCCTCGAGGTTGTCGAGCACCTCGTCATCGACTTTGGACTTTCCGGCGATGGATTTCGCCAGTTTTTTGAAGAAGTTTTCCTTGGATTTTTCTAAACCCTCATTAAGTTCCTTCTTCTGCTCCTCGTTAATTTCCTGTTTTTTATCTCTATTGAAAAAAGAAAAGAATCCCATAGCGTAAATTTTCCGCAAAAGTACGAATTTTATTGATACGATGAAACGATGGTGCGATGGTGCGATGAATGATACGATGAATGGTACGATGAATGGTACGATGAATGGTACGATGAATGATACGATGAATGATACGATGAATGATACGATGAATGGTACGATGAAAGGCGATGAAAGATAATTCATCGAATATATTCATCGCGCTTCATCGTTCCTTCATTGTTTTACCATTTTCCGTACCGCCACGACATTCCCGTCCGCCACGGCCTTGACGAAATAGACGCCGGCGGCGTAATGGGAGAGGTCGATTTGGGTTTGTACGGATGAACCGAGTGCAGTGATAGGAAATTGGATGAGGAATCGAAACACCATAGAATATTTAGGTCTGTGGGAAACATTGTATAATCCGAATTTTAAACCCCTCGAATTCGAGGAGTTTAGAAAACAAGCAGGTCTGAACGCATTTACATTATCTCCCCAAAAATGGATTGGTGCAACAAATGCTGTTGGCATTATATGCAAATCAAGTAGATACGGAGGTACTTTTGCGTACAAAGACATAGCTTTCAAGTTTGCGGCTTGGATTTCTATCGAATTTGTGCTGAATGTTGCGCTTTTCGGAATGACAGCAAAGCAATGGCGCGACACGAACCCTGGTTTATCTGGCAACATACGAGACCACGCCACAATCAATCAGTTAATATGCCTCTCTAACCTCGAAAACCTCAATTCGGTTTTCATTTCTGAGGGTCTTCCACAGAATGAACGGCTGCTAAAACTCAACCAGCTGGCTGTCCACCAAATGACGTTGTTGGAGGAAAATGGAGGACGGAAGATGCTAAAATGAGTAGTGTAGAGATGCAAAATTTTGCGTCTCTACGCCGTGGATGTTCCGTTACGGTTCTCCATGGACGGCTATGTTAGAGTCTCTATATCTTTCAAAAAAAATCATTGAATAATGTTTGCATATTAAAAAAAATGTATTTTTTCAGCGATGATTCTACGGATTCATCGCCAGAAGGAGGAATGAGGAATCATTCCTCTGACTTTATATATATCGGAGCATTCTGTCCCGAAACCCATATTTCCGCAATATGCTGCCCATTGGCAACCCTGTTCCTGATCACACGTTTCATGTATGCGTTCGTAAGACCACAATCTTCAACGATTAACCTGTTGCATTGAACGAGCCCGTTCGTTACCGTCCCTCCGTTGGGGAAGTTCGCCACTATTTCGGTGGAAAGGTCAATAGATTTTAAAACGAAAAAAGGCGGGCAGGCGCCCACCTTTTTTCAACCATGAAAACAAAATATTACTTTTTAGCCAAAAAGTCTTTAACAGCTCCGGATTCCACTACAGTTTCCTTGAAGGTGTAAGCTCCGGTTTTCGGTGAACGTTCCATTTTCACAACGCGGGTGTAGGTGACGCCACCTTCTCTTTTCAATGATGCAACAACTTTCTTTGCCATCTCTTATCAGTTTTTTATTATTTAACTTCTTTATGAATCGTCATTTTCTTCAAATACGGATTGTACTTCTTCAGTTCCAATCTGTCAGGAGTGTTTTTTCTGTTCTTTGTCGTAATATATCTTGACATACCCGGCACTCCACTTGCCTTTTGCTCTGTGCACTCCAAGATAACTTGTTGACGTGCTTCTTTCGTTTTCTTTGCCATTTCTTTCTATCAATTATTTAGGCTGCAAAAATACACTTTTTTTCTATATCGTCAATTGTTTTGCCTTTTTTAATATTTTTTTTTATCAACAGCTGTTAATTATCTGAAATTTAGTGTATTATAATTCTTCAGGGTCTTGCAATAATTCCCATAAGCGGTCTTTCAGTTCCGTTAAATGCCAATTTGTGATTGCCGAGATGCTGATTGTTGGGATAGTTTTTGACATTTTTTGCGCCAAACTGTTCGCATCCTTCTCATCCACAAGGTCGCACTTGGTGATTGCCAGCATGTTGTTTTTGTCTAAAAGCTCGGGGTTGAACTGTTTGAGCTCGTTTTGGAGAATCTTCAGCTCCTTTTTGATTTGCGTGACGGTTTTGACGTTGCCTTCATCGTCTGCGGCGGGGATCATGAACAGCAACGCGGCGTTACGTTCGATGTGACGCAGGAAGCGCAAACCGATGCCTTTGCCCTCGGACGCGCCTTCGATAATTCCCGGGATGTCGGCGATGACGAACGACTGGAAGTCACGGTAGGCGACCATGCCGAGGTTGGGCTTCAGCGTGGTGAAGGGGTAGTCGGCGATTTTCGGACGCGCGTTGGAGAGTTGGGTGATCAGGGTTGATTTGCCCGCGTTCGGGAACCCTACCAGTCCGATGTCGGCCAACACCTTGAGTTCCAGTGAAATCCATCCTTCCGTGCCCTCCTCGCCGGGTTGTGCGAAACGGGGAGTCTGGTGGGTGGCGTTCTTGAAGTGCACGTTGCCGAGACCGCCGCGGCCGCCCTTCATAACAACCACCTCCTGGCCGTCCTCCAACACCTCGCCCACGTACTCGTCGGTATCGACTAGCCGGATGATGGTGCCCAGCGGCACTTCGATGTAGGCGTTGTCACCGTCTTTGCCGAAACACTGGTTTTTCTGTCCATTGCCGCCGTGTTCCGCGAACACATGCTTGGTGTAGCGCAGGTGCAGCAGGGTCCACAGGTTGCGGTTGCCGCGCGCAATAATGCTGCCGCCCTTGCCGCCGTCGCCGCCGTCAGGACCCGCCTTGGGGTTGTGCGCCGTCCGCGCCAGATGCGCCGAGCCTGCACCGCCGTTTCCGGAACGGCCGAAAATTTTTACGTAGTCTATGAATTGTTCGTCTGCCATTTTTAAGGGTTATAGGTTATGGGTTATTGGTTATAGAGGCGGCAAAAGTACGATTTTTTCGGACATTAGCGTATCAGCGTGACATTCCCCTTCAGTTCCTGCTCGTCGCCGTCCTTGCATTTTCCTTTGAAATAGTAGTCGTAAGTGCCTCGCTGACAGTCTTTCTGTTTGTACGTGCCGTCCCAGCCGATGTTCTGGTCGTAGGTTTCGAACACTTTCTCGCCCCAGCGGTCATAAATCACGAAATAGCATTCGTCGAGGATGTCGCTGCGCACGTAGAGCACATCATTCATGCCGTCACCGTTGGGGGTGAAACTGTTGGGGATGAAGATGAACGGCATGTCGCAGGTGATTGGGTTGACCTTGATGGTGACGGTGTCGCTGCGTACGCATCCGAACGTGTCGGTGACGGTAATGGTGTAGGTGGTCGTTACTTCCGGAGTGGTGATAGTGGTGGGCTGGTTCGGACTGATCAGCGTGGCCGTAGGTGTCCACTGGTAGAGATAGTCGCTGCCGTAATCCGTTGCGTGCAAGGAGGTTTCGTGATAGGCGATAATCTCGCAAAGTTCGCACCAGGCGTTCAAAGGCTCGGGAAAAGTGCCCTCCCTGACTGTGATGTGCCCGCCAGCGTTGGCCGTGCAGCCCATGGAATCCGTGACCGTCACGGAATAATCGGTGGAGTGCTGAGGCGACACATGCGGATTATCATCGCTGGAAACGGTGCCATCCAACAGTTGCCAATTGTAATGGTAGGGTGGAGTGCCGCCGCTGCAGCTGATGCCCAACTCAAGGTAGTCTTCAAAGCAGAGCAGATAATCTTGTATGTTGCTGATAATTATTTGATTAACGGTGATATAAACGGTGACGATTCGGGTGCAGAAGTCGGTAGTGATGCGGGCGTAGTAGAATCCGGAATGCGATGGTACTATATATATATTGTCACCGCCTCCTGAAAGAATGTTCTGGAAGTCAGCTGTGGCGGACCAATCCACTTGGTAGGGATCGGAGGATGTCACATGGAGGGATAGCAAAGCGCTGTCGCCCAGACAGATGGAAGCATCTCCTGTGAAGACGGCATCCAACGTATGGATATCCACTTGCTGGGTGATGGTATCTACGCAGGCATCGGTGGAGGCAATTAACGTGTACAAGGTTGATTCTTCGGGGGTTGCAATGGGATTGGAGAGAGTGGGGTTGCTCAGGGAGTTCGCGGGTGACCAGAGGTAGTTCACCCCGATGGAGGGCGGAACGCCAATTTCCGCAAAATCGCCCGCGCAGATGCTGATGGTGGGCAGGGTGGATTGGGTGTTGGCGAGCACCAATATCCGTTTCTTCAGCGTGTCAGCGAAGTTGCAGCTGCCCAAATCCTGTACGGTCAGGGTCACTTCATAGTAGCCTGTGTGTTGGTACAGGTGGTGCGGTTCCCATTGAGTGGAGGTCGTGCCGTCACCAAAGTCCCAGTGTATAGCTGTTTGATTACTGATAAGTTGCGAGTAATTCTCAAAGATAACGCTGTCGGGCAGGCACACGACGTTGGGCATGAGGAAGTCGGCGACGACCACAGGAAGCCCGAAGTCGATTTTGATGGCGCCGAGGTTGCAGTTATTGCTGCCGTTATGGGTGGCGTAGGCGCTGTCCGTAGTCGGGAAACTGCTTTGCCCGTGGCAGCCGGCGCATACGGCCTGGTAGATTTTGCCGTGCTTGTCGAAACGGCTGGTGCCGCCGTCCACATGTTCGCGGGCGTATTGGTTGGCACCGCCGAAGTAGGTGGCATAGACCAGATTGCTGACATCGTCGCTGATGGCCATGAAGTAGAAATCGTTACCGTCAGTCGTGGATTGGAAGGCGTCTGCGGTGATGGGGAGTCCGTCGGTGCCGCCAAACTGGTTCAAGGCCGCTCCGCCCCATCCGGAGAGGTAGATGTTGTTGCAGAAATCGACCATCAGGGCGGTGGGGGATATGTCCGGACCGCCGTGGCCAGTGCCGAAGGCCGTGGACCATACGGAGCTGCTGAGGTTTTTGGACATCTTGATCAGAAACTGGCCGCCGCCGGGGACGAAATAGGTCGCATTGTGCAGCCATGCGTTGCCTTCCGCGGAGGTTTGTCCGAAAAGATGCGGGAAATCCTCGTCATCGCCTTTGATTAGGTAGGCTTGGTCATATCCCGTTTTTCCCAAGTAAGTGCAGTGCAGCAGCTGGTTACCGTTAGGGGAAAGGTGTACTACGAAACCGTCCGGTGAATTGTCGGCGCGGGCCGTCTGGAAGGCGTTGGGCGTGACCGGCAGGTCGTCGGAGGTAGTGCCGCCGCAGAAATAGATGCTCTTGTCAGCCGACAGGAACATGCTGTATCCGGCATCGTTGCCCGATCCGCCAAAATAAGTGCTCCAAACCAGCGTGGACAAATCCTGGCTCATTTTGAACACACACACATCCTGCTTGCTTGAACTATCTGGTTGAAAGATGGTTGTGGTGATGGGGAAGTCTTTGGAATTCGTGGAGGTGACCACATAGACGTTACTGTTCCCATCCACGATAATCTCGCCACGGTGCTCGTCTGCGTAGTTTTTGCGCAGTCCGCTGGCGGACGTATTGACGCCGTCATTGCCGCTGCCACCGATAAAAGTGGAGGCAGGCAGCTGGGTACCGTCAGCGCTCAACTTGGCGATGAAAATGTCCGATCCGTTGGAAAACGAGCCGGCAGGAATGCTGATGTTTGACCCTCCGTTGAAGGTGGTGTCGTAGGCGTTGGCGGTGACGGGAAAATCGCTGGAGCCGGTGGTGCCGAAGATGTAAAGCTCGTCGTTGTCGTTGACGTACAGACTGTGTGGAACGTCCACGTTACTGCCGCCGAGGTAGGTTGCATAGTGCAGAAAACTGCCAGAAGCGTCGAATTTGGAGATGGTTACGTCCCAAATGCCGCTGAAATCAACTTGGTAGGCACCCAGTGAGACAGGGTAGCCGATGTCATCGCCGATGCCGCCACCGTAAAGGTTGCCGTGCGAATCGTAGGTGGCGGTGTAGCCCCAGTTGTCGGCGGTGGAACCTGAGTAGGAGGAGAAAACCACGGTCGGGTCGATGACCAGAGTGAGTGTAGGGTCGTAATCGCCCAAATCGAAGGTGAGGATGCTCTTCTGTAAATGGTAGTGGCACGTAATAGGAATGGTATCTCCTTTTTTATCAATCTGATAGGCAAACGGATTCAGCTCCAGGATGCGATCTACGGCGGTGTAGAGTAATAACTCCTCTCCAACTTTGGAGATACTAGTCAGACCGTCGTATTGCATTCTGATTTGCGACGGGTCGCCACCAGGTGCGATATGGAATTCGTATTTCAGATAGTCGTTGTCGCTTAGGAAGAGCAGGTCGGTTTTGTCATACAATCCTATGTATATTATATTGTTGTATGCCAAAACATGGGAAGCCCATTGTTTTGGGTTGCCGATATAGTAGTTATAGTAGTGGTCGTAAGGGTTGACGCCCTCCACGGCGGGTGCGGGATTGGCATCCAGGAACGTGACGCGGTAGGCGGCGGCATCGATGGTGGGAAAGGGAAACGGTTTGCCGTTATGCTTGGCTTCGCGGTTCTCCTCCAGTTGTCCGGGGTGCAATTGTGTGACGGTTAGGAAGTTGTTCCCGAAAAAGAGGGCTCCGCCGTTCATTCTGGCGGAAAAGCGCACGCTGGAGTTCCACTGTCCAAGGTTCTGCACAAACTCCCATCGCCCGGCCGACAGGGTATCAGCGGGTTTGCGCGCCCACAACGAGGTGGCGGACAATAGCACGAGCAGTATCAGGATATGTTTCTTCATTGTGAAAAATGTCGGTGCAAAGGTACAATTTTTTGGAATGTAGAATGAAGAATGTAGAATGAAGAATTATGAATTATGAATAGGGGGTGTATGTACTAGAAGGATACGCGGAAGGAGATGCGGATGCCGTTTTTTCCCCAGCCGGTGAGGTCTTTGGCGTAGGAGATGCGGCGGACGTAGTCGATGCGGATGAAGCTGAGGATGTTTTCGATGCCAGCGGTGAACTCCATGTAGGGAACTTTTCCGATCGGGCTGCAGCCGGCGGGCAGCATATACAGTCCCGGGGTGTTCTCATTCGGTGTGTTCCTTGATGACAGTCCTCCATAGATACCGCTGAAGGAGAGTACTTCGCGGAAATTGAGCCGGTTCCATCCCGGAATGCGGTTGAAAATCCATCCTTTCAGATAGTAGGTGGCGTAGAGGGCCACGTATCTGTCCATGATAAACTCCATGGGCTTCATCAGGCAGAAGCTGTTGGGGGTGAGGAACCACGACTGGTTGGCCGGCGGGACATACAGTTCGGGGAACGGTACTTGGTCCCAGACAATTCCTCCTTCCAGTTTGGCGTCGATATGCCCGAAGGAGGAGAGCCAGAACCTCTTTTCCAGAGAAAGTTCCGTGCGGTTGAAAAGGAAGCGTTTGTCCATGAGGCCGATGGTGTGGGTGAGGCTGATCACGGGAGCGTCTTTGGCGAGGTTGAAGATGGACTTCTCACCCGTTTGCCGGTTGTATTTGGTTTCTCCGGGTGCCCAGCGCAGATTTGCGCACCATTCCAAGTTGTAGAAATCGCGGACACGGGTGACTGTTCCGTTGCGGTTGATACGGAAGTAGGCCAGCGAGCCCGTCGCCTCGTTGTTCTCATATTGTATCCAGGTGTCCAATCGCAAGTTGTTCTGCCATTCCCGCTCGTAACGCAGCCGTGTGCGTCGGACGTACTGCGCGGCGAGCTGCGTGCTGTCCACGGTGAAGGACATCAGCAGGTTGTCGCGATCCATATAAGAGTAGCTCTGTCCTTGCAACTCCATCTCATAACCCGAACTGAAGGTGATGGCGTGCTTGGGGGATTCGTTGAGGTGCCGCTGCTTCTTCACAAAGCTGTATGTAACCGCGAGATTATACTTCAGGCGCAAATCCTTGCAACCGAAGGCGAGATAGCCGTTGACGAACCATTGGTCGTGTAGTTTGGCGGTGGTCATGCCGCCAACACGCAGTCGGACGCCTTCAGTGGGGTTGAAGCTTAACATGTCATAGATGGGGCCGATGTCGAAACGGCTTTCCTTGCGGTCTTTGGCGGTGGCAATGTAGCCAGAACTGAGAATTTCGGCGGTTTTCTCCAATGCTTTGTAAGCCGGCAGCCGGCGCAGCTCCACTCCCAGACTGTCCAGGAAAGACTCCTTGGCGGAGAGGGGAATCGGCCGCATCTCCTTCCAACGGCCGCTCTTGTACTTGCGGACATCTGGGGAGACAACCTCCTCCACGGACAGCGCACCCGCGAGCGAGTCGGGGGTCGGGGCGCCCATCTGGTAGTCGTACCATAGGGTGGTCTGCCGGGCGTAAAGCTGGTGTTTCCGTTTAAAAACGGAGAATTTGGCAAAGGTGTGCGAGATGGCCGGTGCCCATAAATCTATCTCGTTCTTGAAAAAACTCTGGGAAACAGAAAGTTGCGAAACGTAGTTGAGGTTGATGTTCTTTGGGACGCTCATGATGTATTGTTTCACGGCGTAGGTGCTGTCGTTGACAATGTACATGCGTCCGTTGAAGCCGAAGGTGTGGGTGTTCACCGGCGTGAAGGTGAGCTCGATGCAGGAGATTCCGTCAAGTTCGACCGTGTCGGTGATGTAATAATGGTAGTAGGCGACCGCCATGGTGGAGGAGAGCGGACTCACGAACCGGTTGAGCATCAGCTCGATGTCGTTGTTGAAAATGTTGACTTCCGAGAATATTGCCTTGAGGTTGGCATCCAAACCTTCCATATCAAGCACATCGTCGGCGCCTTGCATCCTTCGGGCTTTCACGTAGGTGACATCCCGTTTTGGGGTCTGCTGGTGGTAGAGGTCGGCCAGCGTCTCCCGTAACGAGAGGGTCAGCACTGGCACGGTGTCGAAGGAGAGCGTGTCGATGTACTTCTCCAGAAAGGAAAGCTGCCGGTTGATACGGTTCTTTTGGAAGTTTATGTTGAATTTTCCGAAGGCCATCACCAGCTTTTCGTATCGGGTGACTTTGTACATCTCGGCGGATTCAACGCGATTATCGTTCTTATGCTCAATGACTTGCTTGACCAGCTCCACGGCTGGATTCCCTTTGCGGGTGTATTTCTGTCGTTTTTTGGAGATGACAACCTCCTGCAGGGCTTGGGCTGTGTTGACGAAGATGTCGCGCTTGCGTTCTTGTCGGGAAATCACCAGGGTGTCCGCCTTGTAGAAAGAGTAGCGGACTACCAGCGTGTCGGTTTTGGTGAAGGGCAGATGGTAGGTGCCTTCCGCGTCGGAGTAGGCACCCACGGATGTGCCCAGCCACTGCAGCCGGGCCATATAGACCACAGTGGTGTCGCCGTTTTCACTGATGGTAAAGACCTTTCCAGTAAGCTCTTGCGCGGATATTTTCCAGGGAAACAGCCATGAAAGAAGGAGACACCCTACCAACAACGACAGGATGTTCCGGCTCTTTTTCTGACAGATATTCCCGGAATTTTTCATTCAACCACCCGTTCAAAATCCATTCTGCGTTTGATGATATCGACGGCCACCACACGCACGCGGATGGGGTCGCCGAAACGGAGGTTCTTGCCGTGGTGCAAGCCGACGAGCGTATAGTTCTCTTCATCAATGTAATAGAAGTCGTCGTCGAAGCTGCGCATCGGGATCATGCCCTCGCAGTGCGACTCCTTCAACTCGGCATAGACGCCCCATTTGGAGATGCCTGACACCACTGCGTCGAACTCCTGCCCGATCTTGTCGGCCAGATACTCGGCCTGCTTGTACTTGATGGAGTTGCGCTCGGCCTCCATCGCCTGCCGCTCCATGTCGGAACAGTGTTTGCAGTAGTCCTCATATTGCTCCTTGTTCACCGACGGCTGATGGGTCAAGTAACGGTCTAACAATCTGTGTACCATTAAGTCCGGATAACGGCGGATGGGCGAGGTAAAGTGGGTGTAGTAGGGGAATGCGAGTCCGTAGTGCCCGATGTTGTCGGTAGTATAGACGGCGCGCGCCATGATGCGGATAGAGAGTTTGCTCAGCATGTCGTAGTCGGGCTTGCCCTTCTCGTTTTCCAACATCTTGTTCAGCGAGTTGCTGAAGGCTTTCGTGGAGGTGGTCTTCAGGTCGAAACCCAACTTTTTGACAAAATTCTTGAAAATACCGAGCTTCTCTTCTAACGGTTTGTCGTGCACACGATAAACGAAGACGAACTCGGGTTGTGTTGAACTGCGTCTCTTGCCGATCTTTTCAGCCACGCGCTTGTTGGCCAATAACATAAACTCTTCGATGAGCCAGTTGGCCTCCTTTTGTTCTTTCAAATATACGCCAATAGGCTTACCGTTTTCGTCCAATTTGAATTTGACCTCCTCCGTTTCAAAGCTGATGGCGTTGTTGTCGAAACGCTGTTTGCGCATCACCTGTGCCAATTTGTGCAGTGGCAGGATGGCTTCGCTGAGGTCGCCCTCTCCGGTCTCGATGATCTGTTGCGCCTGTTCGTAGTCGAAACGGCGGTTGGAGCGGATGACCGTGTGGCCGAACCACTCTTTGTGCACCTTGGCGTTGTCGTCGAGGTCGAAGACGGCGCTGTAGCAGAGCTTGTCCTCGTCGGGGCGCAGGGAACAGAGGTTGTTGGAGAGAGCCTCGGGCAGCATCGGGATGGTACGATCGACCAGATAGACGGAAGTGCCTCTGCTGTAAGCTTCTGCATCGATGCCGGTGCCGGGCTTGACGTAGTAGGAAACATCAGCGATGTGGATGCCCACGCGGTAGAGACCGTTTTCCAGCACCTCAAAGGAGAGTGCGTCGTCGAAGTCCTTGGCGTCTGCGGGGTCGATGGTGAAGGTGGTGACGTCGCGGAAGTCGCGGCGGCGGAGGATCTCCTTTTCGGGGATCTCTGTCGGAATCGCCTCGGCTTCCTGTTCGACGGCTTTCGGGAAGGAGACGGGGAAGTCGCTCTCCGCCAGGATGCTGAGCATCTCCACATCGTTGCTGCCGGGCTTGCCGAGCACGTTGACGACCTCGCCGATGGGGTTGCGGTGGTTGCTGGCCCAGTCGAGGATGCGCACCACGACCTTGTCGCCGGTTTTGGCCTTGCGCAAGTTCTTGCCGGGGATGATGACATCGCGGCGCAGGATGGTGTTGTCGGGCACGAAGAAGGCAACGCCTTGCTTGATGTGGATAGTGCCGACGAGCTGCCGTTTGCTGCGTTGCACGACCTCAACGACTTGTCCTTCAATGCGTTTTCCCTTGCGGGCGGGGAAGAGGACGACCTTCACGAGGTCGCCGTTGAGGGCGTTGCCGAGGTTGCCGTCGGCCACGAAGATGTCGTCGATGGTCGATTCCTCGGGGGTGTCGTCCTGCTTGCCCTGCGGGATGACGAAGGCCATGCCGCTGCGTTTCTGCTCCACGCGGCCGATGATGTAGTTCTTGCCGGTGGTCTTCGTGTCTTGGAACTTGCTGTTTAACTTATACTTGCCGCGGCCGGCCTTCAGCACGACCTTGGCGTTGATGAGCTTGTCGAGCTCTTTCTTCACTTCTTCGCGGCCCTTCTTGTCGAAGATTTTGATCTTGGCCGCTATCTGCTTGTAGTTCAGTTTCTCGGTGCTGTTCGACAGCACTTCTATGATTTGTTTGTTTAGTTCTTTCATTTTTGTAATGGTTATTGGTTATGGGTTATTGGTTATTGGTTATTGGTTTAATGTTTAATGTTTAAGGTTAATGGTTAATGGTTAATGGGGTTAGGGTGTGGAGGGTGTCTTTTACCTCACGGATGATTTGTAGACACCGCTCACGACTCATCTTGGTGTTCATGCCGACGTTAATCATGTCCTCATCCGATGGTAATCCCTTGTAATTGATGGATGTGGCATGTTCTCCAAGTGTTTGATTATAAGTTAGGTCGTATGCTGGAGACAATTCCCAATGTCCGTCATGGTAAATGAAGCTGAAATTGCGGGCGTGGTCATCGTAGTTGTGGGCGTAATGGTTGAAAACCATCCTACGGAATTGTTGTTCCACAGCCGCAGACGATTGTGTGAGGTAGCCGGTGAGCTGCAAGAGCGTGTAGTAATCCATTTTCGGTGGGAAAATGGGCTCGTTGAGCAGTCCACTGGCCGTAGCCACATGCAGTCGATTGCCATTAGAATCTATATCGAACCGTTTCGTGGCAAAATACTTTCCTTCCATCAATCGGAACTCAGGCACGTCAATGCCTGCTCGTTTTGCGACCTCATTATAGAGGTATTCCATTTGTCCGATGTCCTGTGGGTCATAGATATGCCGGAATTTGACGAGCCAGTGCCCATCCGCGTCATGGTAAACACATTTGGGACGGACACCCCCCGAGTTGCCACTGTTCATCAACAGCAGACCGGCGTTCTCGTCTTTTTTTTCCGAAAGCACCTCCGTCGCCATAGCTTGTATCTCATCAAGCGTGATAGACGAATCCATTTCCATTAGCCTGTTTTCGGGAATGTAGCACAGAGCTCCCATTCCGGAACTTCCTACAATACTCAGTCGTTGGATAGGTGTAAGACTTTGATAGTCAATCCCGTTACGGCGCAAAACCTTGTGCAAGAGATAGTCTCCATAACCTCCTGGAAGACTGTCTTCGAAGATGCCAAAGTTGCCGTTAAAGGGTTGGTAGTCTGCAGTGAAAAGTCCCGTTTTCAAGGGCAAATGTAACGGTGATATAGAAAAACCGTCGCGAAGCCATTCCCGGTCGTACTCAAACTGACAACACGAATGGATGTCCATGGAAAGTGTTCCCACATTGCGTTCATGGTACATCACACGTACATATTTCACATCTCTTATCATACGCCGCGTTTTCTGGTTTTGTTCTTGGTTATTTCCAAAAGTTCCTCCATCGTGTCGTATTTTGGTTCGGCAAGGAGTTGCATCATCTCTTCGGAGTAGCCGAGGGCCTTTGCCAACCGAACGTAGGATTCCAAGGAAATGGAATGTTTCAGTTCAAACCGTTGGATAGTAGAGGCCGGCACACCGCTCATTGTCGCCAAACTCTTGGTGGATAGCTTTTTCTCCAAACGACGGGCACGGAGATTCACTGCCAACCGTTGCATGGTCTGCGACAAAGGGTATGGATCAAATATATATTCGTTACGCATATAATACTGTGTGTAAAAAGATGTTTCGTTGTTTTACGCAGCTTATATTGTGCGTAATAATTTTCGGCAAAGATACAAAAAATTCTATTCAGTATTCCTGATTTTTTTGCCTTGTTTGTCAATATGATAAAAACTCTTGCCATCTAATGAAACAAGGGCTTGACCGTTTTGAAAAACAGATGATTGTTCGTAAACTATAGGAATCACAACTTCGCCCTGCCTGTTGATGTAGCCACTTTTCCCATGAAGTTCAACCAATGCCAACCCTTCATGGAAGGACTCAATATCATCGTATTCAGGATCAATAATGTATTTTCCTTTTTTGTCGATGAGTCCCCACTTCCCGTTCATTTTAACTGGGGCATACCCGTTGCAGAATGGATATGCATCATCGTACATCGCTTTGATTACCAAATTTTTATCCTTGTCAATATACCCGTACTTTCCTTCTGTTTCAATTATCCCAAGTCCTTCTTCATCAAGAAAAATTCTTTTCCCATTGTAGTCAACTTCATCAGCGTAAGGAATATCTTCTTCGTCGAACACCTCAGGGCACGGCCTATTCCTTATCATTCTGAAAGAAAAGTACAGCATGTTGAGAAACAGTCCCATTAGAAGGGTTACGCCCCATGTTCTGGGATGTGACAATGGATTAACCAAACGATCGCCTATGTCATACAATAGTTGAAAAGGGGAGGTAAGGATATCCCAGCTGTTCCACCGCAAATACCTGCCAATATAAATGCCAAAACTGCCGATGAAAAGCAACAGGACGGAAATGCCGATAACATATTTTTCTTTGAGGCGGTTTCTGAGCAAATCCTCAATATCCCAAAGACTCAGAAAGCCGAACAGAAGTCCTGTCCATGCAAAAGAGAGAATAAGAACCAAGTCAAACCATACTGGCATGGCTGAAGTGAGACGAAGGTGAAACAAGTCCGTTAGGATGTATGGCGCATTCGGGAAAAAGAGTAGCCACAAGCAAAGCAAAACGACAAACATCCATTTAGAGCGGCGGAGTTTGGGTTGTATGACCATCAAACTGGAGAAAGCCCAAGGCACAAACGCTAAAAACAGATTCCAATTCAGGAAAAGAAAGACGTTGGTGTCCGTATATACAAACCGAAAGATGGATATAGCGAAACAGAAAAGGGAAAGCAATCCCATAAAGATTGTCTCGTAAAGACGGTTGTATTCTTGTAGTCTCTTCAGTATCATGTTCTTAATCATAGATTGCAACTTTATTCATAATTCATCATTCTTAATTACCTTCCACCCTCCGTCCTCTTCCGCAACAAAGAACTACGCCTCCAGTTACGTGGTTTTGAGGTTAATGTTTATAGGTCCAGTTGTAGCCAAAGGCCCATGACAGGATCAGATAAAAAGATTTCTTTGTCTTCGGTTAAGATAAGATCCTTGTCTGTGAGGGATTTTTTTATGATAGAAACATTGGCGGATGACCCTAAATGGTACTTTTGAATAATTTCAGCAGAGGAGAGTCCTGTGTGGTGCCCGTCCGCGATGGCTCGAAGAAAATTCATTTGATAGGCAGTGAGATCATCGGTTTTAGTCTCGAAAATGTCATTGCATTGCTCGATCAGTTCACGGAGAGCCTCGTTTAGTATCCCATCCGATACTTTTCGGGTAGTCCGTTGGAACACATACCAGGAAAGCTGTTGCACGTATGAAGAGTTCCCGTCAACCCGTTCCACAATCCATAGTGCTTGATTTCTTGTGATCTGTTTTTCCTCTTGCTTGAACTTGTCAGTGATGTATTTTATCCAGTAGTTAGCGGGGATGCGCTGCAGATACATGATGTCCCCAAATTTGTAAAACGGTTTAGTGTCGTCATCAAAAAGTGCCTCCATCATGTGTTTCCTGCTACCAAACAAGCAATAGGATGTTAGTTCGTGATGTTGCCAAACTGATCGCAACTCAGTTTGAAATTGTAAAGAGTCAGTATAATTGCCGATTTGCTGAAACTCATCAATACATACGACTATCCGTAGATTTTTTCGTTGAGCAATACGTTCGGGAAGTTGAAGTAAATCCTCCAGAGAACGTTCTTTTGGAGAAAGTTGCAGCTTTAATGACATTTCGCCCATAGGATCTGGGTTGGCATTGACACCGATACTGAAACGGCTGAGGAAATCTTTGGCATTTTCCATCCATTCTTCCATTTTGTTTGCCGTTTGGGTCAGTACGGCTGAAGCAAGACGTTCACAGAACTCTTCCTTGTTGCGGCAACGTTGAACGTCCAAATATACAACTTTAAGGTTTTTGTTTTCTGTTAATCCTTTCACTTTCTTCACTAAGGATGTTTTTCCCCAACGGCGGGGAGAGACTATGAACGTGTTTACGCCATAATTAAAATTGGAGATGAGCTTGGTCGTCTCCTTTTCCCTATCTGTGAAAGTGCTGCCGCTGACAGTTTTCCCGAATTCAAATAGTTTCTCCATACTTTTGAGCTAATAGGTTTGTAACTAATAAACGTATTAGTTATAGAATTATTGCATAGGGCCAAAAAGATTATCGTTTCATCACGAACTTCCCGTCCTCCC
This sequence comes from uncultured Bacteroidales bacterium, assembly GCA_900316305.1. Taxonomy (GTDB): domain Bacteria; phylum Bacteroidota; class Bacteroidia; order Bacteroidales; family WCHB1-69; genus F23-D06. Next base: position 81,722 of record ONCM01000004.1, read on the forward strand.
CCGCGATGATGAACCACGCCTCCAACTCAGGATGCTGCTTCACGATTTGGGCGGAGCGGTCGTAGCCGAGGACCATGAAGGCAGTGGCGTAGGCGTCGGCGGTGGCGCAGTCGGGGGCCAGCACGGTGACGCTGAGGAGATTGGTGCGCTCGGGACGGCCGGTGCGCGGGTCGAGGATGTGGGTGTAGCGCACGCCGTCCTCCTCGAAGTAGTTGCGGTAGTTGCCGCTGGTGGCCACGGCACGGTGGTCGGGCAGTGGGATGCTTTCGAAGCTCTCCCTCGCGCCGTCTGCGGTCTTCGTCGGCACTTGGATGCCCACTTTCCAAGGTTTGCCGTTCTTGGTGCCGCGGGCCGCCACCTCCCCGCCAATCTCGACGAGTACGTCTTCCCCGTAATGCTCCGCTATCCAGTCGGCCACCTTATCGACCGCGTATCCCTTCGCCACGGCATTGAAGTTCAGCTGCACGCGCGGATCTTTGCGGAGGATACTGTCGCCCTGCAGGTCAACGAGTTGGAAGCCCACGAACTCGCGAACCACTGCGAGGGTGTCGTCGCCGACAGTATGTCGCACGCCGTCCTTGCCAAAGCCCCACAGCTGCACCAACGGCTGCACGGTACAGTCAAACGTGCCGTCTGTGGCCGTGCTGACCGTTTTGGAAAGCCGCAACACCGTCAGAAAATCGTCGTTCAGCTCGACATTTTCCCCCTTATTCCACCGGTAAATGAGGGAGTTGGTGTCGAAAATGGAGAACGTGTGGGACAGATCCGCCAGCAGCGAATCGACCTGCTGGTGCAGTTGCGTGTCCAAAATTCCGTTTGAACGGTCGATGTAGGTGATGGCATACATTGTGCCAAACGTTTGGCCTTCAAAATGTTTGAGGGTTGGTTGATGGCAGGAACTCGTGATAAGGAGCAGTGCAGATACTATGCTGATGAATAATTTTTTCATATTTTTTGGGGTGCAAAAATACAAAATTTATGTATGTTTGCAGTCAAATTTGTCGCGTATGAAACGATATGGAATCCTCTTGATATGTTGTCTTCTCGCACTTTTCGGGCAGGCGCAGAAGTACGCCCCGAAAGTGAAGTCCGCCGACCTGCCGAAACCGTATGGACCCGTGCCGACTGCCGCACAAGTGGCGTGGCAGCGGATGGAGATGAACATGTTCTGTCATTTCGGACCCAACACCTTCACCGGACTGGAGTGGGGTGAGGGCACGGAGGCGGAGGACATCTTCAACCCCACTGCCCTCAACTGCGACCAGTGGGTGGAGGTGGCTAAGAAGGCTGGTTTCCAGGGAATTATCCTTACCGCCAAACACCATGACGGCTTCTGTCTGTGGCCCAATCCCATGAGCACGCACACCGTGCGCGAGAGCGCGTGGCGCAACGGACAGGGCGATGTGCTGAAGGAACTTTCCGAGGCATGCAGTAGGGGCGGGGTGAAGTTCGGGATTTATATCTCCCCGTGGGACCGCAACGCACCTACCTACGGTACGGATGCCTACAACAAGGTATTCCTCAAGACGTTGCAGCATGTGCATACAAATTATGGCCCCATCTTTGAGCAATGGTTCGACGGAGCCAATGGCGAAGGTCCGAACGGCAAGAAGCAGGTCTATGACTGGAAAAAGTTCAACGCCCAGACGAAAAAGTTGCAACCCAATGCGGTGATCTTCAGTGATGTGGGTCCTGGATGCCGCTGGGTCGGCAACGAGGAGGGCACCTGCGGGCGCACCTGCTGGTCGCGGCTCGATGTAAAAGGTCGTGAGCCGGGGAAGAACGCCCCATCGCAGGACACCCTCAACGCCGGCAACTACAACGGTGCGTGCTGGGTTCCCGCCGAGACGGATGTCTCCATCCGTCCGGGCTGGTTCTGGCGCGAGAGCGAGCACCCGAAGTCCGTGCAGGAACTGCTGAAGATCTACTACAACAGCGTGGGCCGCAACTCGTTGCTGCTGCTCAACGTCCCGCCCGACAACCGCGGCCTCATCCCCGCTGAGGACTCCCTCCGGCTGATGGAGCTCCGCGCCGCCTTGGACAGCATCTTCGCGCACGATTTGGTGGTTGAAGCAGCGAAAGGTGATGGATATTTCGGGATTTATGTATCAAATGTTCGCAAAAGCAATCATAGGCATTGTCTTTGCTGGGATAATATCCCTGCTTATATGAAGGGGCATGAAAACAATTGTGATTCTTTTCAATATGGCCCATTTCATTTGATTGGAGACAACAACTATGACGCCTATTGGGCCACTGACGATACCGTGACTTCTGCTTGGGTGGAACTTGAGTTCAACGACCCGCAAACCTTCAACCGAGTTGTGTTGCAAGAGTACATCCCTCTTGGACAGCGGGTGGAAAAGTTCCATATCGAGGTGGAGGACGAGAACGGTAACTGGCGCACTATCGCCGAAGAGACCACTATCGGCTATAAACGGATTGTGCTTACGGAGACCGTCACCACCAAGAAAGTGCGCATTGTTATCGACCAGAGTCGGGCGTGTATTGTGTTGAACAGGGTGGGGCTGTTTTGGGATAGAATTATGAATTATGAATGATGCGATGAAGGCCGATGAAAACCGATGAAAACCGATGAAAACCGATGAAAACCGATGTATTACCCATCAACCGTGTAACCTTCTAACCGTTAACCGTTAGCAAAGATATTTCGTCAACGGTTAGGCCGGTGATTTCTGCAACAAGGGCAGGATCAATACCTTTTTCGAGCATGTTGCGGGCGAGTTGGCGTTTTTCGTCAGCGCGTCCTTCTTCGCGTCCTTCTTTTCGCGCAATGTCGCGTTCGCACATCATCATCTCCTGGACGTCTTCATACTCCAACACACTTTTTACATATTCTTGTTTTTCCATATCCGTAAGGTTTGTTATTCGGCACTCTTCGTAAAATCGTCGGAAAATCGAATTCTGGTCGGGCATCTCGCGCTCCTTGATGGTCATCACATGGGTGAACATATAGAGCCATCGGTTCTGTACGTCGGTCATATCTAGCATTTCCAACTGGGCGGCAAACTTACGAAATTCTATGAAATACAAAACAATTCCTTTGGAAAAAATCTGATTGTCGTTGTCTTTTTGATAAACCGTCCAGAAAAAACGGTCTCGGCCTTGGAACTCGGCCATGTTGTAATCCATGAGGTTGACGGAATAAACCCTAGGTACGGTTTTGTAAACGGAGTCGCCCCTTTTCACACTGTTGGTGATGGCCCGGCTCGTATAGGCTCTGATGCGGTTGGCGTAGTATGCCTGTCGTCCACGCTGCATTTCAATAATGATGTGATCGTTGCCTGCAGTCTTACAATAGAGGTCGAACCGGACTCTTTTTTCGTCAGGGGTGACCCCAATCTGGCTAGTTGGGAGGAAGGTGACATCAACGATGATCCCTGCATCGTTGGAGATAAAGGTGTTGAGGAAGCCTATCAGGATGTCCTTGTTGCGCTCTGTGGCCATCAGTCGCTTGAAGCCAAAATCCGAAAGTGGATCGATGATGGTGATTTTCCGCTCGGCAATAAATTCTTCTGCTATCTGGATGGTTATCTCAGACGTAGTGGATACAATTTGGTCATCCGTTGTTTCTTTTTGTTTGTTTTCCTTCATTTTTTGTTTTTTTAGGTTAGTGATTTTTGTTTATTTAGGTCCTTCGGTCGTCTGTAGAGACGTTTCATGAAACGTCTCTACAACGGTGGTTCCCATTTCTTCTGACAACCGTTTTTCCATCTGCAAAGATACATCATGAGAACACCATTGTCAAGGTTTTTGTGAAATTTTTTCGATTCTGAGAATCAATGGTTTGGAAAATACTGTTAATAATTCGGGTTTGAATTGTAAATTTTTGAGTTTGGTTTTCGCAGGAAATGGCGATGATAATGCAGAATGTAGAATGTAGAATAGGGGGGATTCCGCGAAAAATTTTTTTGTTGTGCGAATAAGAAAAAATGTATTTTTGCAGCGATATTAATTTGATATCATTTCAATGTCTAATATTAAATTATAACGTTATGGAATCCAAAGAGTTCAACAAAACAATGAATGGCGGAAACAACGGTTTTCTGCATCTGTTCCTCAACATCGCGCTGCTGGTTTTCTTCATCTGGCTAGTGGTCCGCTTCGCCCATTTCGATTGCATGAAGGATGCCGAAGGGGAGGTCACGCCGTGGATCCTGCTGCCCATCGTGAGCGGATTCGTGCTGCTCATGACCTACATCCTGCACCTAGCCGGCTTCATCACCGTGCAGCCCAACGAGTCGCGGGTGCTCACCTTCTTCGGCAAATACTCCGGTACGGTGAAGCAGAACGGTTTCTTCTGGGTCAATCCCTTCTATAGCAAGGAGAAACTCTCGTTGCGCGCCAAAAACATGGACGTGGAGCCCATCAAGGTGAACGACAAGAACGGTAATCCCATCATGATTGGCCTCGTCTTGGTGTGGAAAATCTGCGACACCTACAAAGCCTGTTTCGAGGTGGATTCGGACGTCCGCAGCACCATCACCGAAAACTCAATGAAGTCGGTCAAGAGCTTTGACTCGTTCGTGCGCGTGCAGAGCGATGCCGCGTTGCGCAAGCTGGCGGGTCTGTACGCCTACGACAACATCGACCGCGCGGATGAGGGCGTGACCTTGCGTTCGGGCGGCGAGGAGATCAACGAGCGGCTGGAAGAGGAGCTGCGCAAGCATCTGGAAATCGCCGGCATCGAAGTCGTGGAGGCCCGCATCAACTACTTGGCCTACGCCGCCGAAATCGCCAGCGTGATGCTGCGCCGCCAACAGGCCGACGCCATCATCTCCGCCCGCGAGAAGATTGTGGAGGGTGCCGTCAGCATGGTCGATCTCGCCCTGAAGAAACTCTCTGCCGACAAAATCGTGGAACTCGACGAGGAACGCAAGGCCGCGATGGTCTCCAACCTCTTGGTCGTGCTCTGCGCCGACGAGTCCGCGTCTCCCGTCATCAATACCGGGACGTTGTACCAATAGTTGACTTGTGACGTAGGACTTGTGACTTGTGACTTATGACTTATGAATATAGTACTACCTCACGTCAAAAGTCACAAGTCGAACGTCAAAAGTCACAAGTCAAACGTCCTTAAACAACAGATTATGAAAAAGAATTTCGCCTTACGTGTGGATTCCGAGATCTACGAGGCCATCGAAAAATGGGCTGCCGACGAGTTCCGCAGCACGAACGGCCAGATCGAATGGATTCTGCATGCGGCGTTGAAGAAGGCGGGACGGTTGCCGAAAACGAAAAAAGAGGCCTCCGGTCCAGCTGACCGAAAGCCCCAATCTTAGCTATCCATTTCCGTATCCTACTTGTCTTTGAACGAGAAAATCGAGCTCTCGAACTTTTCCTTTGCGTAAGCTTCGTCGACCTCGATTTTCTTTTTGTTGAGGCTCGGGAACTCGAACATCGCGTCGGTCATGATTTTCTCGACGATGGCACGGAGACCGCGGGCGCCAAGCTGAAGTTCCACGGCTTTGTCAACGATGTAGTCGAGACAGTCTTCGGTGAAGGTCAGCGTGATACCGTCCATTTTGAACAATGCGATATACTGTTTCACCAAGGCGTTCTTCGGCTCGATGAGGATGCGTTTCAATGCGACACGGTCGAGTGCGTTCAGCGAGGTGATCACCGGGAAACGGCCGCAGAGCTCCGGAATCAACCCGAAGTCCTTGACATCCTGCGCGCTGACATACTTCAACGCCTCTTGCGGGTTGAAGTTGATGTTCTTGGTGTTGTAGCCGATGGCATGCGTGTTCATGCGGTCGCAGATGATATTCGACAGGTTGTTGAACGCACCGCTACCGATAAAGAGGATATGGCGTGTATTGACCTGGATGAACTCCTGCTCGGGATGTTTGCGGCCTCCTTGCGGCGGCACATTCACGACCGATCCTTCCAAGAGCTTCAACAACGACTGTTGCACGCCCTCGCCTGACACGTCGCGCGTAATGGACGGATTCTCAGAACCTTTGCGAGCTATCTTGTCGATTTCGTCAATAAAGACGATACCGCGTTCCGCACGGGCCACATCGTAGTCGGAAGCCTGCAACAGACGGGTGAGGATGCTTTCCACGTCCTCGCCCACATAGCCGGCCTGCGTGAAGACGGTGGCGTCGGCGATGCAGAACGGAACGTCCAACAAATTCGCTATCGTTTTGGCCAACAACGTCTTACCCGTTCCCGTCTCACCAATCAGCAGCACGTTGGACTTCTCGATGTCCACATCGGGGTCCTTCTCGTCCCTCTCCTGCATCAGACGTTTATAATGGTTATAGACTGCCACGGAAAGCACCTTCTTGGCCTCTTCCTGCCCGATGACATAATCGTCCAGCTTGGCTTTTATCTCCTTCGGTTTCAAGAGTTTGAGTTTGATATCCGAAATCGCTTTATGCTGGGTTTCGGTCTGGTGCTGATGAAAAATATCCATCGCTGCCTCGAGGCAATCGCTGCAGATCATCGCATCCAAGCCGCCGATAATAAATTTGTCGCGGGGAATTTCCCGACCGCAGAAACTGCACGTTCTGTATGTATTCTGTTTTTTTGCCATATTCGTTTTATACGAGAAAACCGGCACCTGGACATTTCCGGAAGCCGGTTTTCTCTATTTCAAGATATTGAAATCACTGATTATTTGCGCTGGTCACGTCCCAGCACCTGGTCGATCATGCCGTACTCTTTGGCTTCGGCGGCCGTCATCCAGTAGTCGCGGTCGCTGTCTTTCCACACCTGGTCATAGTCTTTGCCGGTGTGGTAGGCGATGATCTCGTAGAGCTCCTTCTTGATTTTCTGGATCTCGCGGGCCTCGATTTCGATGTCGGAAGCCTGGCCTTGCGCACCGCCCATAGGCTGGTGAATCATCACGCGGGAGTGCGGGAGGGCGAAACGTTTGCCTTTCGCACCAGCGCACATCAGCACGGCGGCCATGGAAGCGGCCATACCGGTGCAAATCGTGGAGACATCGGGTTTCAGATACTGCATCGTGTCGTAGATGCCCAAGCCGGCATAGACCATACCGCCGGGGCTGTTGACGTAGATCTGGATGTCGCGCTCGGAATCCTGGGATTCGAGGAACAGGAGCTGGGCTTGGATGATATTGGCCACATCGTCGTCAATCGGCACACCCATGAAGATGATACGGTCTTTCATCAGGCGGGAAAAGACGTCCAACTGGGTGATATTCATCGGGCGCTCTTCAATGAGCAGATGGGTGCAGCCTTTGAACCGGGCCGCCCGGAACCTGGAGGGAATGTTCTTACGATACCAGATCACCAGCTCCGGGGGGAACAGAGATCCGGGATCGGGATAAAAGTAGGTCAGCGGAACCTGGAGGTTCCTGCACGCGTCCCGGCAGTCGATCTCCTTCATGGAAGCGGCAAGCTGCTTCAGGACCTCCTC
>ONCM01000009.1 GCA_900316305.1 uncultured Bacteroidales bacterium
GACAAAGAACGTTTTGGCTTTAACGAGCCAACTTTGTTTGATAATTTTGATTAATAACACGTCCCAATTTTAACGGGACACTAGTGGGTTTAAGGTTTAAGGTTTAAGGTTTAGGGTTTAAGGTTTAGGGTTTAGAGGGTTAAAAGGTTATGGGTTAAACAAATTCCTTGAACAGCCCCGACAGGGGCAAGAGCTCGGTAGAGATAGAATGCTGGTTTATAAGGCTTTTTGGATTTTTACGTTTGCGGTGCTGATCTCCTTTCAGGGCGGTTGGGCGCAACCGGTGCGGCCGTCGGGCGGGGACACGCTGACGATTGCCTTTACGGGGGACATCCTTCTTGACAGGGGAGTGCGGCAGCGGATTGAGCGTGACGGCATAGAGAGCATTTTTGATGCGAGGGCGGATTCCCTGTTCCGCAATTCCGACCTTGTGGTGGGGAATCTGGAATGCCCGGCCACCGCGCTTAAAACGCCGATGATGAAGAAGTTCGTGTTCCGCGCCGAACCGGAATGGTTGGAGGCGTTGCGCGCCCATGGTTTCACCCATCTCAATCTGGCCAACAACCATTCGGTGGACCAAGGCCGGCGAGGATTGGTGGACACGTGGCACAATGTGGAGCGGTACGGCATGACGGCCGTCGGGGTGGGCAACACGATGGCGGAAGCCGCACAGCCCGTCCTGTTGGCAGAGCATCCCCGGAAGGTCTGGCTGATTGCCTCGCTGCAAATGGCGTTGGAGCATTTTCCGTATCTCCCAGAAGCCCCTTCCGTCAACCAGGAGTCCATCGATTCGATGTTAGTCCGCATCCGTGCGTTGCGCGCGGAGGACAGCACCGCCGTCATCATCGTGTCGTTGCATTGGGGGCAAGAACACACTTTGGAACCGACGCCGATGCAGCGCAGTGCCGCCCGTCGTTTGATAGATGCCGGTGCCGATGCCCTGATCTGCCACCACACCCACACCCTGCAGACCATCGAGCAGTATCGTGGTAAGTACATTTACTATAGTCTTGGCAACTTTATCTTCGATCAAGACCGGGACATCAATCGCCGCACGTGTGTTCCGCAGGTGATGGTTACGCGGGATAGCGTGACGGTAAGAGAGAATTTTAATTAGTTAGCAGTTAGTAGTTAATAGTTAGCAGTTGGTTCAACAGGTAACAGCCAATAGCCAACAGCCAATAATCTTACTTAACCACCTTCCATTCCCCTGGCTGAAGAGATCCCAGACTGAGGTCACCAATCTGGATGCGGATGAGTCGTAGGGTAGGGAAGCCGACCGCCGCGGTCATGTGGCGGACTTGGCGGTTTTTGCCTTCGGTGAGGGTAAGGCGGACCCAACTGGTGGGGATGTTGGCGCGATAGCGGATGGGCGGCACGCGCTCCCAGAGGTTGTCCGGCGGCGATACCTTTTCGGTTTTGCAGGGTCGTGTGCGGTACCCTTTGATGACGACCCCTTTCCGCAGTTTTTGCAGGGCCTCGTCGGTGATCTCGCCATCGACTTGGGCGAGGTAGGTGCGCGGGTGGGCGTTCTTCGGGTCCAGCAGCCGTTTCACCAACCGTCCGTCGTCGGTCAGCAGCAGGGCGCCTTCGCTGTCGTGGTCCAGCCGTCCAGCGGCATAGACTCCGGGAGGAAATCCGAACCCGTCGAGGGCGGGATGTCCCGCCTCGGGGGTGAACTGGCTCAGCACGCCGTAGGGTTTGTTGAAGAGGATGACCATGATCTATCTAAAAAACGTAGGGGCGAAAAATCTTTCGCCCCTACAGGTTGCGGAGAGAGAGGGATTCGAACCCCCGGAGGTGTTACCCTCAACGGTTTTCAAGACCGCCGCAATCGACCGCTCTGCCATCTCTCCATTTTCGGGCGGCAAAAATAGTATTTTTTCCTATACGAAATGCATTGGTGATTCGGAATTTCATATTTCATTCCAATTTTATATATAATTGTCTGGTTATTAGCTTTTAGCTTTTGGCCATTGGCTTTTGGCGTATAGTCTTCGACTATATTTAGCCAACAGCCAACAGCTAATAGCCAATAGCTAAAGTTTCTTAGTAATAAACCCTTCTTCCGAAATGAGGTAAACATCGGAAAGATCGAAGCAATTCCGAATATTTCCCTCCGTCAACACCGCGTTTCGATCGCCGTATTGCAGCACGTTTCCCTCTTTCAGCAGCAGAATCTGTTTGGAGTAGGACTTGGCGATGGGCAGGTCGTGCAGGATGATGAGGATGCTGACGCCCTGCTCCTCGTTGAGCTGCTGTAGGATGTCCATGATCTCGAACTTGTGGGTGACGTCAATGTTGGAGAGCGGTTCGTCGAGGAGCATGATGCCGGTCTGCTGGGCCATGGCGCGGGCGATCATCACGCGCTGACGTTCGCCGCCGCTCAACGCCTGCAACAAATTATCGCGGTATTTCCACACTTTGCATCGCTGCAGCATGTCTTCCACCACCTCTTTGTCTTCCGGACGCTGCATTTCCCATGGAGTTTGGTAGGGGTTCCGCCCTAACATTACGTAATCGAAAACGCTAATGTCGAACACAATGTCCTGGTATTGTGGCACGTAGGCGAGCGTGCGGGCCATCTCCGTCATCTTGTATTCCGACATGGGTTTCCCGTTCAGCTGTATCGTGCCGCTGTCGGGCTTCAGCAGCCCCGCAACGCATTTCAGCAACGTGGTTTTGCCGGAGCCGTTCGGACCCAAAATCGAGCAAAAGCCGCCTTGGGGAAAGCTTACGGACAAATCGTTGAATATCACGCGGTTGTCGTAGCCAAAATGGAGATTTTGTATGTTGATGGAATCCATGTTTGGTTTAAGGTTTAAAGTTTAGAGTTTAGAGTTTAAGGTTTAGGAGTTTAGGAGCTTAGAAGCTTAGGAGTTTAGGAGTTTAGGGGCTTAGACGTTTGAGGTAATAGGCAATTTATAATTCATAAATCATACGTCTCACGTCTTATGTCTCATTCAAAATAATGTCTCAGTTCCTCCGCGCCGAAAATATGCAACGTGCTCTTTCCCGACGGAGAAATGGTGGGCATATCGCTTTCAAACAATCTGCGAATTAACGATTTGACCTCTTCTTGCGTGGCGGGCACGCGCTGGCGGGAGCGTTTCTGACGGGCTAGACTTTGCGCGATGCCAGAGATTTTGTCGCCTTTGTGGATGACTTGGTTGGTCTGGTAGGCGGTCAGCACATTTTCGATAAGTGCTTGCACGTCACCCTCTTCCTCTTCGTCATTGGGCGTGGCGTTGACGGCAATGTGGGTGTTGTCGATTTTTTCGAGGTCGTAGCCTAATCGTAGAAAATCCCCCTTCAGAGATATAGCTAAGTCGGTTTGCGCGGCGGTGAGCGTGACGGTCTGCGGGAACAGACTCTGCTGCGGCCGTATCGGGGTGTTTTTCAATGCGTTGACGTACATGTCGTAGAGGATGCGCTCCTGCACGTTGGGCAGGTCGGCGGTCATTACCTGACCGTTCAGCTCGAAAAAGAGGTAGCGTCCACCGAATACGAAAAATGGAATGGTTTCGGGAATTTCGATGCTGTTTTCCGCTGTTTCAGACTGGAAATCAACGGTTTGCTGTTCCTCTTTCGGGTATTCCACCTTCTCCACGTTGAGTTCTTTGAGGAAGTTTTCCCAATCGTTGGAAGTGGGTGTCTCGCGACGGAAACCGCCACCGCCGAACTGCTGGAACGGCGAACTGTGCTTCTTTTCCGGCACCTTGTCGAATGGGTTGTAGTTGGGGTTTGTATGGAAAACAGGAGCTGTAATCTCTTTGTTCTCAGGTTTTTCTGTGATAATATCGGGAAAGGAGTCATCGAAGTCGATCATCGGGGTGAGCGACATGGTGCCAAGGGCCTTCTTCACCGTGGAGTTGAGGAAGCCGAAGAAGAGGCGTTCGTCCTGCAGTTTTACCTCCACTTTGGTGGGACTGACATTGACATCGATCATGGCCGGGTCAATCTCAATGGCGATGAAGTAGGCGGGGTGCGAACCCTGCGGGATGAGGTCGGCGTATGCCTTCTCAACCGCAAAATTGAGCAAACTATGACGCACAAAACGCTGGTTGACAAACATATACTGCTCACTCTTCCTCTTGGCGTTCTCGGGTTTGGCGATGAAGCCGGAAATGCGCATCAGCTCATGGTCGAGCTCTACGGGGAAGAGTTTGTCGTTGAAATGCTGTCCAAAGATGTTGACGATGCGCTGGCGCATGTTGGAAGCGGGCAGCAGCAGGATGAGTTTGCCGTTATTATAATATTGAAAAGTGATATCGTGGTGAATGAGGGCAACGCGGTAAAGTTCCTCCTCGATGTGGGTGAGCTCCACCTTGTCGGATTTGAGGAAGTTGCGGCGGGCGGGCACATTGAAGAAGAGGTTTTTGACGGCGATTGAGGTGCCGTCGGCGCAGGTAATGGGCGCATGTTCCTTGATGTCAGCGCCTTCGATGAGGACGAGGGTGCCCATCTCGTCGGCTGCGGGCTTGGTTTTGAGCTCCACGTGTGCGATGGCCGCGATGGAGGCGAGGGCCTCTCCGCGGAACCCCTTAGTGCAGATGTGGAACAGATCGTCAGCCTTGCGCAGCTTGGAGGTGGCGTGCCGCTCGAAGCAGAGACGAGCGTCGTTGAACGACATGCCCTTGCCGTTGTCGGTCACCTGAATGAGGGTCTTGCCGGCATCCTTGATGATGAGTTGGATCTGAGTTGCGCCGGCATCCACGGCGTTTTCGAGCAACTCCTTGACCACGGAGGCGGGTCGCTGTACAACCTCACCGGCCGCAATCTGATTCGCCACCGCGTCGGGCAGCAGTCGTATAATGTCTTCCATACGGTTAAAATTGGTTAAAAGTTTAGGAGTTTAGAAGCTTAGGAGCTTAAAAGCTTAAAAGCTTAGGAGCTTAGAAGTTTAGAAGTTTAGAAGAATTTCCAGATGATGATGCCGAGGATTACTACCAGGAAAACCATGAAGAGGATAGTGATGGAGAAATTGTTCTTGCGGTCGGCGGTGTGGTTGCGCTTGCTCTGCCACTCATCATGGAGGTTGCGGGCGAAATCGCGTCGTGCGTCGCCGGTGGATTCCTCTTTCTTGGGGTCGTAGAATCTGGGTTTGTAGTTGAACTGTCTCGGTTCGCGGTTGTTAAAAAATGTGAATGCCATAACTATGAATTTTGTTTGCAAAAGTACGATTTTTTCGGTTTATCAATCACCATTTTGCTGACATTGGCAAAATGGTCAAGATTGGCTATAATGATGACTGTTGCACACCTACTGTGCTACAGAAACAATAGGGACTCCCAATGCCAACTGTATTAAGGCAATGGTTTTGCAGGTGAAGTTGTGACCAAACGAGAACCATCTGGACACTTCAGACTCCTTTTTTCCGGTCAGTCGTGCCAAATCACGCTTGGTCATCCCCTTTTCTTGCAATGTTTGGTATATCTTTTCCGATATACTGAAATTCAAGTCAAAGGCCGCCTTTTCCTGTGGGGTAATGGAATTAATTGCCTCTTGCAAAATAGGCGAATAAATCTTGGCGTTTGTCTCTTTTTTCATGATAATTGAAATACTTTTCCTTCTATTCCGGTGATAACATTCTTCTCGATGGTCACAGATCCTGCTTTTTGCGCTTCTGCGAGCATTTTGTCAAAGGCTTGCAAATCCATGACATATCCGCTCAATTCAGAGCTTTCTTCGTATGTGCGTGTATCCTTTCTCCCACCATTTCCAACAATAAGAATTTGGTCAGAAATGCGTAAACAATACAGGCGCAATTTTCGTGAATCAATAGATAAGGCTGCCACGCGGTCACTCATTTTGCCTTCAGGACGGAAAAATCGTTCAAAAGCTCCTACAGCGACAATCTTTTCCAATGCCAAGATGATGTTCTTATAGTCGGTGTTTAGCGTGGCATCGTCTTTGAATTTTTGCACAAATGATTCATATTCGCTGATGGCATTCCCATCAAAGCAAATAGAATACAAGCTAACATTATCAGTCTGTTCCAGTATTTTTAATCTAGCCTCTTTCATTATAGTACGTTTTAATTAGGCTGCAAAGATACTTTTTTTCTGGATAAGTTTAACATATATGTGAATTTTTTGTTTCCAAGATAGACTATTGGAAAAAAACGTATCTTTGCCACGTCAACCAAAAGACGCATTATGCCGGACGGTTGGCGGAATTTATTGAATAAAACGAAGCGTTATGCTCGTCTTGTGAATGGAAACGTAGGAAATTTCCAATACAATGATGCAAGAGAGTGTGACGGCTTGCGCGAATAGCGTGGGCTGGTTCCACATCTTCATCATTAGGTTTCCTACGACCTCCATTCAAAGAAGTGGTGTACAGTGCCACGCTTCTTTTGTGTAATATGCTCTTGGGGTGCTGGGGAGCGGAAAATATTGACAATTATGAAGAAAGCTTTTGTTTTTGTCTTATTATCATTAGCAACGTTTCTTGCTTCAGCACAGAAAACATGGTTTGTTGGAGGCACTGCTAGCATCGGATACCTTAACAATTTCACCTTTGCCGTTGAACCGCAATTCGGATACGAATTTAGTGATCGTTTTGCAATGGGAACGGGGATAGGGTTAACTTTAATGGATGACGGCTATTATACATCTGTCATCGGAATTGCGGAACCTTTCCTACGTTTTTGTGTATGGCACAATGAGCGTTTTTTTGTGGATTTAAAAACAACCGCTGGTTTTGGCTTTACCGATGAGCTTATTCTTTGTCAAGTCGGAGTGCGCCCTGGGTTGCGTTTTCGTATTAACGATCACTGGGACATATCAGCTGATTTAGGCTTGTTTGGAGCAAGATACAGTTATTCTGATGGTTGGAGGCCTGAATTAGGCATTAATGCAGTAAATGCTGCGGTTTGGTTCGCCTATCGTTTTTAACGTTTGTTATGGGCTTGTTGCGTACCCTCGGCACGCCCACACTCGAGAGAGCACCGCACACCCCACACTGCGGCCTGACGGCCTTAGTGCGGGGTTATTGAGATAGCGTGCCGCTGGCACGCCTCGTAAATCGATACACTATTGCAATAACGACAGAGTAGCGAAACGCCATCACAAAGAGGTCAGTGAGCCGAAACATCATTTACATCACCATTGTAGAATTTGCGCCTCGTGCTGAAAGCACGAAATCCTAATAACCCCGCACAAGCGTAACGAAGTGGAGCACAGTGTGGGGTAACAGCGACGCGCGCGGGAACGGCGTGCCAGCGGCACGCAACGATGGATATGTAATGCCATCGGGCATTGTTTTAGGCGTATTCACTCATAATAGTTTCGTTTATATCATCATAAGTCTCTCGTAAATTAGAGTATATTTCCAGATATCCGACTGAAAACCACCCTCTTACATAAAATTTTCAATTCCCTGTCGCGCAATTGAAAAAAAGTGTATTTTTGCAGCCTCAAAAAAGGCGGGGTAGCTCAGTTGGTTAGAGCGTCGGATTCATAACCCGGAGGTCACGAGTTCAACTCTCGTTCCCGCCACAAAAGAAGGCGACTAAAACAGTCGCCTTTTTTGTTTTTTTGTAGAGACGTTTCATGAAACGTCTCTACCGTTTGTCCGTTCATCATTTTTTGTATCTTCGCCCGTTATTTTTTAAACATCCTAAATCATTAATGGTCTATTATAACATGTTGAAATTTAAGACGATATTGATTCTGTTGGTGGGCGCGATCATCCTCTTCTCCGCTTGCGACCGCACCAAGAAAACCCCGAAAGATACCCCTCAAGTCACCGTCACTTTGCCGGCGTTCGACAACGACTCCGCTTACGTGTTTGTGAAGGCGCAGACCGACTTCGGACCGCGCGTGCTGGGTACGGAAGCGCACGAGAATTGCCGCACATGGCTATTGGGGAAACTGTACGAGTACTGCGATACGGTTTACAACCAGACATTTACAGCCAAAACTTACGATGGAAAATCGTGGCCTTGTGCCAATCTTGTCGGCAGTTTCGGTCCCGAAAAGACGAAGCGTATCGTTTTAGCTGCGCACTGGGATTCCCGTCCTTTCGCCGACCACGATCCGATTCCCGCGAACCGCGAAACCCCCATTGACGGGGCCAACGACGGCGCTAGCGGCGTGGGTGTGCTGCTCGAGATTGCTCGTCAACTGCACGAGAACCAGCCGAATGTGGGTGTCGATATCGTTTTCTTCGATGCCGAGGACTACGGTCCGAGGGAGAGCGAGAGCGTGCCCGGCGACTGGTGGGGACTCGGCGCACAATACTGGGCGAAAAATCCTCATATCCAAGGATATACGGCTAACTACGGCATACTGCTCGACATGGTGGGCAGTCCAAACGCGCAGTTCATGCAGGAGCAGTTCTCCTTGCGGGATGCGCAGAATGTGGTGCAGAAGGTATGGTCCACAGCCTACGAACTTGGGCACGGACAGTACTTCCAAAACAAGCCCGGCGGCGTGATCACCGATGACCATTACTATGTCAACAAATACGCGCCGTTCAAGATGATCGACATTATCCACTACGACGCGGCTTCCGGCACCGGTTTCGACCCCGTCTGGCATACCGTGAACGACAATATCCAGCACATCGACCGGAACACCCTCGGTGTGGTGGGTACAACCTTATTGCAAGTCCTTAAAAACGAATAACTTACGATGAAAGTATTCAAATTCGGCGGCGCCTCCGTGAAAGACGCCCCAGCCATCGAAAATCTGAAAAACATCCTGCAACGTTATGAAAACGAGCAGCTTGTGGTGGTGATTTCCGCCATGGGCAAGACCACCAACTTCTTGGAGAAACTGTTAGATGCCTATTACCATGCGCCGGAAAACGTCCCCGCTTTGCTTTCGGAACTGCGCACACAGCACGAAACGGTGGCAGCGCAATTGATGGGCGCGGACAACCCCTTCCTGCCGCATTCCGAACGATTGTTTACCTTGCTGAATGAGCAGTTGCAGCGTCCCACGTCCGACAACTTCGACTACGACTACGACCGCATCGTCAGCTTCGGTGAACTGCTCTCCACGACGTTGATCGCCACTTATCTGAACACGCAAGGGCTTGAAACGCAGTGGCTTGATGCACGGCAACTCGTGCGCACGGACAATACCTATCGTGAGGGTCACGTGGACTGGACGGTGACGCAGAAGCTGGTCTGCAACACCATCAACCCCTACTTCCAAAACCGCTCACACGGCATCGTGTTGACGCAGGGATTCATCGCGGGCACAGCCGAGAACCAGACGACCACTCTCGGTCGCGAGGGTTCCGACTATTCCGCTGCTATCATGGCTTACACCCTTGATGCCGAGTGTGTTACGGTGTGGAAAGACGTTCCCGGCATCCTCAACGCTGATCCGAAACGATTCGCTGATGCCGTCAAAATCGACAAACTGACTTACCACGAGACCGTGGAACTGGCCTACTACGGTGCGAGCGTCATACACCCGAAGACGCTTAAACCGTTGCACAACAAGCAGATACCGTTGTTTGTGAAATCTTTCTTCCATCCGGAGAATGAGGGTAGTATGATTACGCAAAATGCTGATACTGTGGCGGTCCCATCCTACATCGTGAAGGACAACCAGTTGCTGATTTCGGTTTCCCCGCGTGACTTCTCCATCATCGGGGTTGATAATCTCTCCATCATTCTGGATATTCTGGCTAAATATCGCGTCAAAATCAACATGATCCAGAATTCCGCGCTCACTTTTTCCGTCTGTACCGACAATGTGCCATTGCGCTTGCAGCCTTGTATGGAAGCGTTGCAAAAGGAGTTCATCGTCAAGTTCAACGACGGCATTCGTTTGGTGACCATCCGCCACTATGATACCGCATCGGAAGAAGCTGTGTTGAAGATGTTTGCGGGCGAGGAGGTGCTGATTCGGCAGAGCAACCGGCACACGATACAATTAGTACTGAAATAGATTGTAGGGGCGAATAATTATTCGCCCCTACAGAAACCGAAAAACATCAATAATCAAAAAATGTGTTTTACCCCCTTGACAATCTAAAACAAAAATGTATTTTTGCAGGCATAAATTTAGAATCAAATAAATCAGTATTTATTAAAAATAATCGTATGAAAAAATTATCTTTACTTCTTTGCATGAGCGCGTTAGTGATGGCCTCTTTCGCACAATTGCCGAATGGGACTTACGCTCCCGCTTTTACCGGTTATGAGATTAACAAAACAACCGGCTCCATTGTCACCAATAACCCCATTACGTTGTACGACCTTACCGATGCAGGTTATACGGTTTATATGGATGTTTTCGCCACGTGGTGCAATCCGTGTTGGAACTTCCATACGGGAGGTCATTTGGAGAACCTCTATTCCCAGTATGGTCCTACCGGTACCAATGAGGTGCGCGTGTTGGCTATCGAGGGTAGCTATGGTAACTATGCTTCCTTGAGCGGCACAGGTCCCGATGCTGGAGGCCAAGCCACGCAGGGCAACTGGCTGAATGGTGTGGAATATCCCGTCATCCCCTTGAGAATGTCTCCCAACACAACCCAGTTCGACAATGACTATGCCATTTCCTACTTCCCGACTGTCTATATGGTTTGCCCGAACCGTCTGGTTTATGAGGTGGGTCAGCAGACCACTGCCAACCTGTACGCTGCAAAAAGTACTTGTCCTCAGTATGACAACACGCTGGACAACAACGCTTTGCTGCTTAAGACCGAAGGCTTTGACGGCGCTTATTACTGCTCCTGTACGGCCAACCCGACTGTGACCCTGCAAAATGTGGGTAACAATCCTCTGACTTCTGCAACGCTGACCATCGATTTCGATGGACAGACCTCCACTTTCAATTGGAGCGGCAACCTGGCCAAATACAACACGGTCTCCATCGATTTGCCTCAGATTACCTCCAACGTGGATGGTATGCACACCTACACTGTGACGATTAACACGGTGAATGGTGCGGCTGACGCTGATCCCGCCATGAACACTTCTTCTACTGAATTCGCTGTGAACATCAACCCGACGTCCACCACGATTGACGAAAACTTCAGCGAAGGCATCCCGGATGACTGGTCCAATGCAGAGGGTATCCTTTTCACTCATGAACTCAACGGCAACCACGGAAATGCGGTGGTTTTCAATGCTTATAACTATGAGAGCGGCACCATCGCTAACCTCTATCTCCCTTATGAGAACCTTTCCACTATCAATAACCCCGTTTTGTCATTTGATTTGGCGCACAAACGTTATAATTCTAACTATTCAGAGAGATTGCGTGTGATGTGCTCTACCAACTGTGGTGCTTCTTGGACCAATCTTTACAGTAAGTCTGGCAATAACCTTGCTACCGCAGGTACGATCACGAGCAACTACATCCCTGTTGACGCAGATTGGCGCAATGAAACCGTTGATCTCTCGGGTATCACCGACAATGACGACGTCATTATCCGTTTTGAATTCAAGAGCGGCTATGGCAACAATGTCTGGATTGACAACGTAAAGCTTGCTGGTGCCACTGGTATTGACGAAAATAACGAATTGGGTGTCAGCATTTATCCGAACCCTGCCACCGACATGATTTCCATCACCACTTCCGAGAACATCCAACGTGTGGAGATCTTCAACATGCAAGGCCAACTGGTGAAAGCTGAAAGCGGTGCTGTGAACAACATCTCCGTGAAGGATCTCGCCAACGGACTTTACACCTTGAAGCTCACGACCGATAACGGCACGTCAATTCATAAGATTATCAAGAAGTAAGGTTTTCGTAACCTTTTTCGATAAAAAAAACGAGACCGGCAATAATGTCGGTCTCGTTTTTTTTAATGATGAATGTTGAATTATGAATTATGAATAATTTTGCGGATGAATTCGCGGTTGTCGGAGGTTTTGAGGTGGAGGATGTAGGTGCCGAAGGGGAGGGCGCGGAAATCCAATTTGATGATTCCGTCCCGTTGTAGAGACGTTTCATGAAACGTCTCTACAGGTCTGCCATGAATGTCATATAAGGCCATGTCAACGATTTCCAAACCACCGTCAACCTCCACGGTTACGTAGTCCTTCGCGGGGTTGGGATAGATCGTCACCTTGTTTTCGTAATTATCAATGCCGACGGGTTTGCTCAATTGCACGTTTTGTACCAGTTTCTCGCCGTCAACAACGTTGGTGACGATGGTCTTGGGCAGATACCCCTCCGCCGAATAGGTCACCGCGTACTGTCCGCCTTTGATGGGCCGGTGGTAGTCGCCGTGGGGAAGGGAGGTCTCGACGTAGGAGTGGTCAAGATCGTGGTTGGCGATATAAATCAGCGCTTCCAACGGCTCTCCGGTCAGCGAATCGGTGACAGTGCCGTGGATGCCGTTGTCGGCCTCCGCAATGAAGTTCAGCAGTGAACGGTAGATATATCCCCAATAAATGGGCAGTTGACTGGAATTGAGTACTTTGTCGTTGCTGACTTCAACGGTGACGTGCCGTGTGCCGAGATACCAGTTGTGATAATCCTGCATGGAACCGGTGATGACGTACCAGTCGCCGCCTTCCGTGACACCGTTGTCCTCTTCGTTCATGAATAGAGGGAAAACGAAGTGACAGGTGTCGGCAAATTGGCGGCCGACCAACTCCCACCAATCGGCATCCGCATGACTGCGTTGCCAAGTCATCCAAGTGTCCC
The DNA here is from genome assembly GCA_900316305.1 of uncultured Bacteroidales bacterium. Lineage (GTDB taxonomy): Bacteria > Bacteroidota > Bacteroidia > Bacteroidales > WCHB1-69 > F23-D06. The sequence goes on from ONCM01000009.1 coordinate 12,627, forward strand.
AAGGATAGTTGAAAACCTCTGCGCCGCCATGGAAGTTGGCTGCTAACGTGAAATTGTGTGCCGACAGAAATTGCATCATCGCCTCTATCTCAGGCTCGTAGGACGATTTCGCAATGGGCTCTCCAGCCAATGGGAAATCCCTGTTGAGGTCCTCCCAGTGGCTGTTGTAGCGCATGGAAACAGGGGTCTCATTAATCTGGTTGTCGGAACTGAAGTAAGTGCCGTCGGGGTTGTAGAGCGGACATATCCAAAGGTCAATGTTGTTGACAAGATGGGTGATGTAAGAGTTTGTGTTGTAGTTTGTTAAAAGATAATGTATCAGTCGGAGCATTTCATGGTATCCGACTACCTCGTCCCCGTGAATGGTGGAAATATAGCATACCGAAGGCTTGCCTTCATTGTCGTTAAGGTTGTTGCTGATGTGGGCGCAGAGAATCTTGTGCCCATTCGGAGTCGTGGCCAAGATGGTGTCAATTTCGCACAAGTTCGGGTAGCGAGTCTGGAAGGTGTCCATGATGGCGAGATAGGTGCTGTAGGTCGGGTAGCGGGTCCAGCTGGCCGTCATCTGCTCGTAATTATGTGCCATGGTTACTTGAGCGCGGGTCTTCGGTGTCACCGTGTAAGGGATGTGCAAGGCTTGAAAGGCATCGAACTCTTTGTACGACAGACTGATGCGGGTGTTGAAAGTGCCATCGGCATTGCGCTGCACCTTGTCCACGGAGAAGTCTCTCGACAGCGACTGCAGTGTGGCGGCATCGAGGACGGTCTCCACGTAAGTGGCGGGGTAGGTGAGGGCCGTGTCCTGGGCCGACACGGTGATGGCGATGAGGATTGTGGCGATGAGGGGGAGGATGTTTTTTTTCATATTGGGAAAAATATAGTTAGCAGTTAGTAGTTAGCAGTTAGTAGTTAAAGGTTAACGGTCAATAGTCAATGGTCAATGGTCAAGATAAGCTCGGAGGGCGGCAGCTTTTTTGGGGCCGATGATGGCAGCGAGTTCGGATTCGGAGGCGGATTTTATCTTGGAAACGCTTTTGAATTCTTTCAATAGTTTGGTTTTAAGTACAGCCCCTATTCCAGGCGCGTCGTCCAGAATGGAGGCGATGCTGGTTTTGGAGCGGCGTTTACGGTGATGGGTGATGCCGAAACGGTGCACTTCGTCGCGGACGTGCTGCAGTAATTTTTGCGCTTCGGAACGTTTGTCGATATAGACGGGCACGTCATCGCCGACCTTGAAGATGTCCTCCAACCGTTTGGCGATGCCCACCATCATGAGGCGGTCTTCGATGTGCAGAGCAATGATGGCGTTCCAGGCAGCGTGGAGTTGTCCCTTGCCGCCATCGATGACCACGAGGTCGGGCAGGGGCTTGTTCTCCTCCAACAGTCGGTGGTAGCGGCGGTAGATGACCTCCTCCATGGAGGCGAAGTCGTCGGCACCGACCACAGTCTTGATGTTAAAGTGGCGGTATTCACTCTTGGCTGGCTTCCCGTCGATGAAGCAGCTCATGGCTGCCACGGGTTCTTCGCCTTGCGTGTTGGAGTTGTCGAAACACTCGATACGGCGCGGTAACGTCTTCATACCCAGAGCTTCCTGTAGTGCCTGCAGCACACGCATATTCCGGCGTTCGGGGTCGGCGAGATCTTGCCGTTTCTTCTTTTCGAGCATGTAGAAGTGGGCGTTGTGGACGGCCAGATCCAGCAGTTTGCGTTTGTCACCGCGCTGCGGAACCTGAAAGTCCCACTCTTTCGGGGCCAGTGTGAGTTCGAACGGTACTAACACCGTGGGACACAGTCCTTTCAGCCGTTCTTTGATCTCCAAGATGCCGGTCCACAAAGCATCCTCGCGACTCGGCTCGATCTGGTGGTCGATTTCCAAGGTATGTGCTTGTACCACAGCGCCATCGACCACGCGAAGGAAGCTGATGTAGGTGCAGTCATCGTCCTCTTCCATGCCAAAAACGTCCATATTGGTGAGGGCCGGGTTCACCACCACCGACTTCCCGATATAGTTCTCCAGGGTCTCAATCTTTCTTTTCACATCGGCGGCCTCCTCGAATTTCCATTCGTCTGCATACCGCATCATCTCCTCTTTCAGCTGGCGGATCACCTCTTTGCGGTTACCTTTGATGATTTGCATCGCCTTGTCAATATTTTGCTGGTATGCTTCCGTTGAAATCAGCCCACAGCAGGGTGCAGCACACTTTTTGATCTGGTATTGCATGCATGGACGGTCGTTGTTCCGCAAAATTTTGCAGTTGCGGATGGGGAACATCTTATAGATGAGATCCAACAGTATATTCATCTGTTTTACAGAGGAATAGGGGCCGAAGAGATGCATGGTGGCGGCATCGGGCCGGCGCGTCGGGAAGATGCGCGCGAAGGGTTCGCGGGTGATGGCAATCCAAGGATAGGTCTTGTCGTCCTTCAGCATGATGTTGTACTTCGGCTTGAATTCCTTGATCATGCTGTTCTCCAATAATAAGGCATCCCACTCCGTATCCACTACAACAGTCTGTATGTCACGGATTTTCGTCACCAGCATCCGCACTTTTGCGGAGTCGTGCTCTTTGTTGAAGTAGGAAGAAACCCTTCGTTTAAGACGCTTTGCTTTTCCGACATAGATGACCGTGCCCTTGTCGTCGTAGAAGCGATAAACACCTGGCTTCTCCGGCAAGGTTTTCAGAATCAGTTTGATATGTTCGGGAGTTTCTTTCAAAGGGGTTCAGGTTTCAAGTTTCAGGTTTCAGGTTTCAAGTTTCAAGTTTCAGGGTAAATGGCCAACAGTCAATAGTCAATAGTCAATGGTCAACAGTCTCTCTCGGTATAGGTAATACAAACAAATCTTCGGGTTTTCGCGGCCGGTATTCAATCAACCAGCGGAACCCCTGGAGTTTGCGGTCTTTGGCATCCAGCTTGTCGTCGGGGTGCACGTGCCCGTTGGGCGAGTCGTAGTAGCGGATCTGTTGTATTCTGTTGCTGTCCAGTAAGATGCACATTTCCGTAGTGATGGAGGTGTTGATGCCTACCAGGGAGCTGTCTTCTTCCTGAAGATAATAGACACATTCTGCATTGCCCACTATATCAACGCGTTGCAGATTTTTCTCCATAAAATGTCCGATGATGTTCAATCCTTTGATTTGGTTGAACTCGGTGTCGCGGAAGAGCCCGCCGACGATGAACCCGGATTTGCACAGTTCGACCTTGCTTCTGATGGAATCAATGATGGTGAAGCGAATGGTGTCGCCCGAGAGTTGATAACTTTCCGACCATAGTATCGGGTTGTAGAACAGAGTCAGAAGGGAGTCCTCGACGTTGTAAACCAATGAGTCGCAGGCACCTTGCAAGTTCTTGTGCAGGAATTTGGTATGGAAAAAGGCTCGCATCAAGGTCGGATTGGAGGCGGTGTCGAAATCGACCAGCAGGGTGTCACAGTGCATGAAAAGGGTGTCCTTATTGTCATCTATATATATAAGCAGGTTGCTGTCGGTGGCGATGGAGGTTCCGCCCTTTTCATGGTGTTCCAGATAGTTGCCCTTGAGGATAAAATGGTTGCTTGTATCAACGTAAGTGGTATTATACCAAGCTTTTCCGAAATGATTCTCTTTGTCATAGTAAAGACTGTCGGCAAAGAGTTGTTGCTTTTCGCCAAGCAGTTGCACATGGCCATCAAGGATGGTGATGTCCAGATTGGTGTTGTAGATTCCGCCGTCGGCATAGATGGTGTTCTCTTCGCTGACGAGTTTTGTGGGGGAGATAAAGTAAGCGATTTTGGAGCTGGCGTTATAGCGAAGGGAGTCGCAGTTCATTCGGTAGCTGGTGCTGCGCAGCAGGACGCTGTCGTGGAGATAGGCATCGTCGGTGTTGGTGAAATATTTCCCGATTTCGCTGGTGAGCGTGTCTTCTTCATTGTAGATTTCGCCGCCGGTCGTGTAGAATCCGCAGTCGATGTTGAGGTCATAGAAGATACTGTCGGAAAGCAGATAGGATTTGCCGTTGTCGAGCCTGACCTTGCCGGCGATGGCCGCCTGACGGATGTTGCCGTCGTAAGTGGCGCGTCTTCCGGTGAGAATCACAGAGTCGCTGATGACAAAGCGGACGGGCGAACCGAACGCGATGATGTAATTGTCTGCTTCATAGAGATATGCACTGTCGCAAAAGCCCACTACGTTGTCTTGGGCGAATTTCACGTTTCCGATGAGGCGTTGTGCGCCGGGGAGCACCTCTTCGTCGTAATAGCCCATATCCGCCCGATAACGAATCCTGCGGTTTCCCTGCCCGTGTATGCTACTGATACACAGGATGAAAAGCAGGATAATGGCGAGTAGGCGTCTCATGATTATTTCAAGAGGGTAGAATCGGTGTGGTCGCTGATGATGCGGTCTTCTTTGAATGTGATTTCGCGATAAACGTTGCCTGATGGGGTGTAATAGAGCTCTTTGCCGTCCTTTTTGTTGCTTTTGTAGTGGGTGGTGCGTTGCGGATGACCGTTTTTGTCGTAAAAGGTCACTTCGCCGGTGCCGTCATGGAATTCGCCTTCCCCGACGAGCACGCCGCGTTCGTCATAGTAGGTCCAAGGCCCTTCAAAGAGGTCGTTTTGGAAACCGCCCTCCAACTTAACGCTGCCGTCGAGGTGATAGGCTTTGTGGGGACCGTTCTTGCGGCCGTGTAGGTAGGTGGTTTCTTGACTTTTGCATCCGTTGGCGAGAAACATCACCTCCACCCCTTCGATAGAGTCGTTCTTATACACGCAGTAGGTGTCCAAAAGGCCGTTGTTGAAATATCTTCTGAATTCGCCGTTCCGTTTGCCGTTCTTCATTTCCACCTCTATTTCCACGGTATTGGGACTGTGGTAGAAATAGACGGTTTTGCCGTGTTCCTTTTTGCCCTTGTATTGGATAATGGACTGAGTGCGGCCGTCAGGGAAATAGGTGGTTTCGGTGTGTTTGCAGCCGGCGCAAAGCAGCGCGACAATGGCGACAATCCATATACTATATTGTCTGGTCATATTTTCAAAATTTGGGCGCAAAGATACAATTTTTAATGGTTATTGGTTATGGGTTAGTGGTTATAGAAGGAGTGAGTAGGGAGAAATTAAAGTCAACAGTCAATGGTCAAAAAAAGGCCGTCACATAGTGACAGCCTTTTGGTAATGTCGGGGTGAGAAGACTCGAACTTCCGGCCTCTACGTCCCGAACGTAGCGCGCTACCAACTGCGCCACACCCCGTCCGTTTTGCGGCTGCAAAAATACACTTTTTTTGAATTGATGGACGGGTGGAGAAATGTTTTTTTTGTATTTTTGCAAATTCATTGGAAATGCCTATATCTCAACGTTTTGTTGTGATGTGTCAGGGTGTTTGATTTTTTTTGTAACAATAGGAATCCTTTTTCGTTTAGAGTGTATTAATAAGATAAACTTACTAGAATGAAGAAAAACATATTCGGCATCAGCTTGCTTTTGATGTTTTTGGCTTTTGCTCAAATGGCTGTGGCGCAAACTATTATAATGGGGTCAACGCCGTTGGTGGGTGACATTGACGAGGAGGTTCGAAACTTTTATGACCCGGGCGGCGTGCCCGGCGCTATGGGTGACAACCAAGATCCCAATGGCTATTTCGCGCCTAACCTCAAAGACACGATGACGTTGAGAACGAACACGTACAACTGCGTGTTGTACGTGCTGTTTGAGGAATTTGCCATGACTGAAGGTGACTCGTTGTGGATTTTTGACGGTCCGAACTGTTCTTCGCCGCTTATTGGGGTTTATAACCAAGTGAACTCTCCCGGTGAGTTCCTCTCCACGGGGAAAAACCTGACCTTTGTATTCCATTCCGATGAAGTGGATATCCCGGGTTTGATGGCGGGCTGGCAGGCAAAAGTGTATGCATACGACACATTGCCCGCCAATCGCTTGTTTGGAGACGGATATGTCTATAACCTCACCTGCTTGTCTGAATTCTATGATTCCGGCGGTCCTACAGGCAATATAGCGGCCAATAATGAGAACTCGAGTGGAACTTCTTACGTCGAATTCACCTCACCGGTAGGCACGCATATTAAATGCGAGTTTTCTCAGTTTGCGGTCAACGGCATTATGAAAATTTACGATGGCATGTATATGGATCCTGACAAACGTCTGATTGGTCAGTTTTGCACCTCCACGTTGGATGGGACCACGAATAACAGACCGCCGGTGCTCTTTTCCAGCGGCAATACGCTGAGTTTCGTCTATGTGGGTGCAGCCAACGATGTCAACAAAGCGGGTTGGCATGCCACAATTACCTGTGTGGCCACCCTTTTTGAATCTCCGGACGGTAGCGCCTGCCCAAGCGTCACCAATATCCCTTCCGGTGTTTATGCGGACGCACCAAATCCGAAAGATTTCGATTTTGACTGCAGCAACCCGGTGGTCCTGCTGGAAGCCGAGGTGATCGCCACGGGACGTTATACGAATGACTATACGGTGAAGCAAATCCCTTATAATGAGGAAAATATGCTCTTTGCCTATAATGAAGGCGATCCTATTGGCGCTTCTTCTGACGATAACTGGTTGTCAGGTGTGTCGTTGCCCTTCACCTTCATCTTTTTTGGAAGACCCTACACCATGGTCTATCCGGGTACCAATGGATTGATTTCCATGAATCCTCAGTCTGGCGGATGTACCTATTCCTATCAGCAACCGTCCACCACACCGCCCTATTCCTCCATTCCTTATGTTTATAAGAATTGTGTATATGGAGTTTATGAGGACATTGACTGCCGTTATTATACCAACAAGCAAGATGGTCTTGGTCAGGGTAATGTGCGTGTGAAAGTGCTTGGACAGTATCCTTGCCGGGCGTTCGTGTTCAATTATCTGAATGTGGGTCTCTATGGACTGACCAATACAAGTACGGGCAGCCAATATCAGAATTACAATACCTATCAGATGGTCTTGTATGAGGGCACCAATATTATCGATGTCTATGTGAAGCATCGTAAGTGTTGTGCCACGACCAATTCGCATGGAGAGGGCATCATCGGATTGCAGAACAACACCTCTTCCCAGATTTTGTTGGCACCTGAGCGTGGTATGACCAGCTGGAATACTGATAACGAAGCTTGGCGTTTTACTCCGATTACCCCGTTTGATGAGAATGGAGAGTTGACGTGGTATGCCAATTCCGTCTCGCCGGCGAACATCATCAGCTATGATGCCCATGCCAAGAACCGCAAGATTACCGTGAGTCCGACGGAAACCACGAAGTATATTTCGGAGTACAAATACCATAATGCCAATAATGACGAATTCATTATTCGCGATACCACTACGATTCGGGTGCGTATTCCGTCGGTTCTTGCCAGTAGCAATACAGGAACCAACCATATCTGTCCAAATGACAATGCCACATTGAGCGTTTCATTCCAGAATTATCCGGATGTCCAACCGATGAGTTACCGTTGGAGCAGTGGTGACACTACCGCAACCTGTGTGGTATCTCCTTCTCAAACACAAACATATAGGGTGACGGTCACCTTTGACAACGGTTGTACCAACTACGACTCTGTGGCTGTACTGGTTACTGATTTGGAATTCCCGACCATTACCGGTATTGACACCATCTGTTTTGGCAAATCGACCACTCTGACGGCTTCTCATCCCACCTCCAACCAATTCCATTGGAGCTCGGGTCAGACCACCTCTACCATCACTGTTTCTCCGCAGGTGACCACTACCTATATCGTCTCTGCCACTATGATTGGCGACTGTATCGTCACCGATACGCTCACCGTCACGGTGTTGCAGTTGCCGAAACCGCAGTTCCAGGCCACCCCGACGGAAATCTATGTGGAAAACGGCATCGGAACGGTGAACTGCGTCAACCTGACGCCAGGCGATAACCATCTGGTGTGGAATTTCGGGGATGTCTTCTCCAACCTCAATATTATTGAAGATGTGGAGGATCCTGCGCATGATTATACCCATTCCGGCTATTATACCATCACTTTGACGGCTACCGACTCATTGGGTTGTGTGGATTCGGTGAAAAACCGCGTTTCTGTGGAAGTGCCGTATTTCTTCTATATCCCGAATTCATTCACTCCTGATGGCGATGGTGTCAACGAATATTTTGCCCCGCAAGGACAGGGTGTTGACCCGGAGAATTATCTGATGCAGATTTTCGACCGCTCGGGTATGCTGATCTACACCACACACAATCCTTACGACTATTGGGATGGTCGCAACAAATATGGCCAGAAGTGTCCCGAAGGGGTCTATGTTTATCGTATTCTGTTGCGAAATCTGAATGTGGAGGACAAGGAATACACCGGAACCGTGACTTTGATCCGGTAATACCATCCGACCGATACATCATTAAGAAACCTTAATACACACGCAAGTAGAGCCGTCACATTGTGACGGCTCTACGGTTTTATATCGTCTTGTTTTGCGTTATTAAGATGCTTTTTCCAGATCGCGGATGCGCAGATTGGTCCACTTGGGTTCGATGGTCGGGTCGTGGAAAATTTCGTCGATCTGTAAGTTTTTGTGGGTGAAAACGAAGTCGGCGATAAAACGGTCGAGGAAGTCGAATTCGTCGTTGTAGCGGATGGCTACTTGGTGTCCGAGATCCGGATAACGACGGATGTAGTAACTGTAACCGTTTTTCTTGAACTGTTTGGCAAGCGAGCTGGAACCGAAAAGTCCGAAGTTGAAGACTTGCAACTTGTTGTAATACACCAATTTGTCAATAGTTCCGTGACAGAGAAGGGTAGGGGCGGGCTCGTGGTTCTTGTATTTGGGCTTTCCGTGCGTGGAGAAGATGGCGCCGGCGTAGGAAATGACCCCTGCAGGACGGAAATCGGCGGGCAGGATGTTACTGTTGAGGTAGCCGTTGCACAGGGCGTAGTCGGTCTCCAAGACGGTGATGGCTCCGGCGCTGCTGCCCATGAGGATGATATTCGTGGGGTTGATTTTATACTTCTTCGTGTCCAAAAGGTTCTTAAGGGTGTAGTCGATGGCGGAAATCAGGTCTTCTGCTGCCATATTGATGGCTTTTTCGAACTGTTTCACGGAGGCGACGGCCGAAATTTTCTTCTGTCCCCGCATTCCCAACCGATAGTCGATGGCAATGACCACAAAACCCTTGTCCGTGAAGTGCTTCTTGATTTGTTGGATTTGGCTGTCGTCTCGTTTCCCGCCGACGAAGCCGCCGCCGAATACGAAAATCAGGCACGCCTGCTGCTCGTTTTGCACCTGTGGCACATAGACATCCATGTAAAGTTTGGAGGTGTCCTTGGTGGCATACAGGTAAGTCTCCTTTTCTTGTGCAAATACGGTGGAGAAACTGATGATGAATGCTATTGCAAGTATGAATCGACGCATGGTTTTGCGATTTTTGGTTTACGATTGTTTGGTCAAGCTGTTGGCTTGCACCATGAAGAGTGGAATCATGATGGCGAAGAAATCAACCCCGGCCCGTCGGTCGAACATGCATTCGACCAAGCAATTGAGAAATAGCAGCAGGAACAGGGACAGCAACATCATATCGCGATGCTTGATACCGGTACATAATGGGGTGATGAAATAGAGCGCGGTGAGGATCAGTCCGAGAATGCCGTTGGTGAGGAGGGCGAAAAGAAGCTGGTTATGTGCATTGTAGGGGTGTTCACGGTTTTTCCAGTAGCCATTTTCGTGATATTTTTCCATCACGACATCGTTGCCGTCGCCGGTGCCCACGCCCCAAGGGAGGTTCTCCACTGCTCCGTCCCATGCCGCCTCCCAGATGATGAGGCGTGCATCGGGCTTCTTGTTCTTGTGACGGAAAGACATGGCATTTTGGGTGAAACGGTTGCTTGGCGAGGTGATCACCAGCGTGGTGAACAGACCGAAGGTGAAGATAAACAACGGTATCATGTATTTCAGTCGGGAACGCTTCCGATAGACAGCGTAGCCGCACCATAAGGTGTGCATAAACAGGAAAATAAGGATTCCTGCGCGGGAATAGACGCAGAAAACGCCGACGGAAATGACAAGTTCCAAAAGGTAAGCTAGCACGATACGCTTTTTGGTCATCTCGTGCTGATGATTGATTAAATGGTTGAAAATCAGGATATAGACAAATGTAAGATATAAGGCGACGTAGGCGTGGTGCCGCTGATAGCAGAAGAAGTTGTCGTACATGTAGCTGGAGTCGCCCGTTTTGATGGTTCGATAGATTCCGAAACCAAACAGGAAGAGTAACAATAAGATTTCACTGGCGGCAAAGAGTGTCAAAAGCACATCAAAATGCTGTTTTTTCCACGTTTTTGGGGAAGTGGTGAGGAAGATGACAGGAGCAAAGAAGAACCAAATATAGCATTCGAAAGTGCGCCACGCAATGGGTATGTTTTCGGAATTGATAAATCCAAGGGTAGGGATCAGGCAGATGCCCAGGAGGAAGAAACCGTAGGGAATGCCGTCGTTGGCTTTGAAGTTCTCCCATTTTTCGCGCCAGTTCCATTGGCAAATCCAGAGCACCAGCAAGGTGATGCCAATGGGCCACATGAGATAGGTGGTGATGGGTAACAGCCCCATCATAATCATCATCAGAATGTAGCTGATGTTGAAGAACACGTCTTGTGTGCGCAACGATTGGCAATATGCGGATAGTTTATTCATGTTCTAGGAGGTCTGGTCTTCGTTGTTGGGTTCTCGTCATCTGCTGATTGTAACGCCATTCGTCAATCAGTTTCTGGTTGCCGGAGAGCAGCACGTCGGGGACGCGATGACCGCGGAAGTCGGCGGGACGGGTATAGACGGGAGCGGAGAGCAGGTTGTCCTGGAAGGAGTCGGAGAGGGCGGAGGCCCCGTCGCTGATGACACCGGGAATCACTCGCGCGATGGCGTCGGTGATGACCATGGCCGCTAGTTCGCCGCCGGAAAGCACGTAGTCGCCGATGCTAAGCTCGCCGGTGATGAAGAGGTCGCGCACGCGCTCGTCCACGCCTTTGTAGTGCCCGCACAGCAGGATGATGTTGTTCAGCATGGACATCTCATTGGCTATCTGTTGGTTGAAAGTTTTGCCATCAGGAGCCATCAAGTAGATGCCGTCATACTCGCGCTCGCTCTGCAGCTGTTCGATGCAGCGGGCGATGGGCTCCACCATCATTACCATACCGGCACCGCCGCCGAAAGGATAGTCGTCGGCGCGATGATGTTTGTCGTACGTGAATGCGCGTATGTCATGCACATGCAACTCCAAATACTGCTTCTCCACGGCGCGTTTCAGTATGGAACTGCCGAACACGCCCGGGAACATTTCGGGGAAAAGGGTCAATATGTCTATTCTCATCCTTGTAATTTCTCTATGATCATAATGCCGTCACGGAAAGGAAGCAAGAGGTTGCGTACCCGAGGATCCTGCTGTACGTGGTCGTTGAACGCCAGGATTGCCTGCGTGTCGCGGTCGTTGTGAGCCACCTCGTGTACTACTTTACTATTCCATAACGTGTTGTCAATCAATATAAATCCGTTTTCCCGCACTTGCGGAAAGACGATGTCGTAATATTCTTGGTAGTCGGTTTTCTCTGCATCGATGAAGACCAAATCCCATATTTCGTTCATGGCGGGCACGATGCGTTTTGCGTCACCAATGTGCAGTTGGATTTTGTTGGTATCGGGACTTTTAGCCACAAATTCCCGGATACGGTCTTCGTACTCTTCATTGATTTCGATGGTGTGCAGGATGCCGTCATCCGTAAGCCCCTCCGCCAGACAGATGGCCGAGTAGCCGGTGAAGGTGCCGATTTCCAAGATTCTCGTTGGATGTATCATTTTGGAAATCAGCGATAAAAACTGTCCTTGAAGTTGTCCGGAGGCCATCCTCGGATTGATGGTCTGCAGGTGGGTCTGCCGGTTCAGACGGTACAGCAAATCCGTCTCGGCAGTGGTGTGTGCCTCGCAGTAGGATTCGATTTCGGGATCTATGAGGTCGAATGTGGACATTTAGGTCAGTTCTGCAATGGTTTTATTGACCTCCTCTTCCGTTTTGGTCAGTTTGTCACGACAAATTTTCATCAAAACGGTCGCGCGTTTCATCTTTTCGGTCAGTTCGTCCACGCTGATGCTGTCGTTTTCCAATTGGTCCACAATCTCCTTCAATTCTTCGAAAGCCGCGGTATATGTCATTTCTTCTTTCATCTTATTCTTTATTATTCATCGTTCTTCATCGCTTTTCATCGTCATTCATCGTCATTCATCGTCATTCGTCGCTAGAACTGAATTCCGAGACGGACTCCGGCGAAATGGTAAAGCACATTTTTGACTGCGTTGGTGGAGTAGGCAGAGAAGTCCTGTTCGTCCGGTTTCAGGATGGTGTAGCGGATGTCGCTGTATTGGTTTTTATAGCAGGCGGCCAGCACGATGGAGAGTTGTTCGTTGAGGTTGATGCGCATACCGATGCCGGCCTCGCCCATAGGACCCGTGGAGGTGCCGTGCACCACGCGGTCCATCGTTTCGGGAACGGAGGAGACGTACCATTTGAAGCTGTAGCCCATGTTGGCGTAGAACAGCGGCTCAATTTTCGTGTCGGTAAAGTTGACGGTGAAGTTGAGATAGACGGGGATGAAGGCGGTGTGTTTCCAGAAGTCGAAACCGGCCCCGATACCCATCTGGAAATAGGGGTTGAACTGGTAGCCCAGCAGCTGGTTGACGGAGATGTCGAAGTTACGGTTCTGCACCGTTTTGTTCTCCAGTTCGATTTGGCCCAGTCCGGTGGCATAGCCGATGGAGGTCATGTAAATGAACTTCTTTTCGGGAGTGGGTCGGCGGTTCTGTGCATGAAGATTCAGACAGAACAGTGCAGCTATGAGGATAATGAGAATCTTTTTCATAATGATACCTCTTTATGATTGTTTGTGCGGGGCATGTTTCAGCATTTCGCGGGCGGTGGCTACGGCCGATTCGGTGCAGTTTTCACCGCTCATCATGGTGGCGATCATCTGCTCGCGTTCTTGCATGTCCAGCTGTTTGATATTCGTGAATGTTTTATTGTCGGCAGTCTGCTTGAAGACCAGCAGATGTTGGTCTCCGCAGGCGGCGATTTGCGGGAGGTGGGTGATGGCCAGCACCTGATGTTTCTGCGAAAGAAGCAGCATCATCTGGCCGACCTTCGAGGCGGTCTCACCGGAAATGCCCGTGTCGATTTCATCGAAGATGATGGTGGGCAGATACATGGAGTCGGTGATGATGGACTTGAGACAGAGCATGATACGGGACATTTCACCGCCTGAAGCAATGCGGGTGATGTCGGCGGGGTTGACACCGGCATTGGCAGAGAAGAGGAATGTGGCGGTGTCGGCGCCGTTTTCGCGCAACTCGCCAGTACTTTCCAACTCGACGGAGAATCGGCTTCCCTCCATACCCAGCTGTTGCAAACGGCTCTCCATCGCGTTGATCAAAGCGGGAAGGGCCGCTTTACGCGTCTCCGATAGTTTCTTGGCCGCGTCGGTGGCCTTCTCTTCCAGGATTTTCACGTTCCACTCACTCTCCGCAAGCCGCTCTTTCTCATCCGTAAAGGAGGAAACCTCCTGTTGCAGCTTCTCCAAAAGCGCTATCAGGGCTTTATTGTCGTCCACGTGATATTTGTTCTGGAGGGTGAAAAGTTCGTCCAGACGGGCATTCAGCTGTTCGGTCAGGGCGGGGTTCACCTCCACGTTATCGTTTTTACGGGCAATCTCGTATGCCAAATCCTGTGCTTCAACCAGCAGATTTTCAATACGTTGGTTGAAGGCTGCATATTCGGCACCTACCGATTCGAGTGGACGAAGTTCCTGTTGAAGGCTCTTCAATATATATAATATATTGTCACTCTCCTGCTCGGAAAGCAGTCGGGTGGCATTGAAAAGGTGCGATTTGATGGTTTCAGCAGAGGTCAGCTCCTTAATCCGTTGTTCGAGTTCCTCCTGCTCATCGGGTTGCAGCTGCGCGTTTTCCAGTTCATTGATAGTGAAAAGGTTATAGTCGTAACGCTGTGCCTCTTCCGTGCATTTCACGCGTAAGGCTTCCAAGGCCGTTTTCTCTTGCTGCCATTGATGTAAGATCTGCTGATAGTCGTTCAGAATGGCTTGGTTTTGCGCGAATTGGTCAATCAGCCGCATCCGGAAGCCGGCATTCTGCAGCATGAGGGTTTGGTGCTGGGAGTGGATGTCAACCAACAGCGAGGAGATGGTTTTCAGTACGGTAAGGTTGACGGGTGTGTCGTTGATGAAGGCGCGCGACTTTCCATGTTCGTTGATTTCGCGCCGGATGATGGTCTCGTCTTGATAATCGAGGTCGAATTCCTGAAATTGAGGTTCCAGATGGAGCCCTTTGAGGTTGAAAGTGGCCTCCACGATGCATTTTCTGGATTTGTCGAACAGCACGTCGGTGTCCGCGCGGTTGCCGAGAATCAGTGAGAGGGCACCCATGAGGATAGACTTACCGGCACCGGTCTCACCGGTGATGACGATCAAGCCTTCTTGAAAGGAGATCTCCAACGACCGAATAATGGCGTAATTCTCTATTTGTAGCGAGGTCAGCATGTGCAGCTATTTGGAAGCAGTGTTGATGGCATCGTATGCAGAAGAGTTGGTCGGGTCAATCTGCTTCATGATGTTGACCACCTGGGTCTTTTCGGAGGGCATACCCTCTTTGAAGATATTGATGATTTCGTCCTTCTTGGTATTGAGGATGATACGGATGATGGCGAGGTTTGACTTCTGGGCGTTGACCTGTTGCAGCAGTTTGAGGCTTTCGAGGATGACGGCGCGACCGGCATCGGGGGTTTCGCTCATCACGTCCAGCCCTAAACGGTGGTATTGGTAGTAGAAATCGTGAATTTTGCTGTAAGTGCTGTTGGTGAAGTTGTCGGTGATCCAGTAACGGTTGTTCTGGCCGCTTTCTGCCACGTTCCAGCCCACATCCTTTTGATTGAGGTTCACGGTGTTCTGACATTTCGCAAAATAGGGAGAACCGCCGTTTGGGGAGAAGGAATCCAGTTCAACGGCGATAAACAGGTTTAGATAGTAGGCAATCAGCGAGGTGAGTTCCGAAAGGGCGGCGTTCTCGTCGTATTCTAACTCGTCGCCGTCACTGTATTTGAATTTCACTTTCTTGTCTTGGAAACTCATCAACGTGGTTTTGTAGCTGGCGTTGAACACCGGACGTTGCAGCACCAGATTGGCGGTGCCTTCGTATTCGTCACCGGAGGCTTTGGCCAAGTTGATGGTGATGGAGCACTCGATGCGCTCATTCTGTTTCAGGTTGTACTGGCACCATTTCCGGTCATGGATGAAGGTGTACAGTTTTTGACGCAACTCGTTGTAACGCTGTTGGTTGCCAGTGTTTGAGATTTGGGTGGTGTTGATGGAGATGGCGCATTGGAAATCCTGCGCTTTCAACGGGCTGAAGGCGATCAGCAAGAGTACGAGAATGCCGATGATACGTTTCATAGGTTAAGGTTATTGGTGAATATAATGCAAGGCGGTTTGTAATATTTCCTGAGCTATTTCCTGTTTGCTTTTCAATTCGCTGGCGAACGACTGGCCGTCTTTGCTGAAAATGGTCACCTGGTTGGTGGCGGTGCGGAATCCGGCGCCTTTGGTTCGCAGGGAATTGAGAACGATGAGGTCTGCGTTTTTAGTATGCAGTTTCTTTTTGGCGTTTTCGAACTCGTTTTCGGTCTCCAGGGCGAAACCGATGAGCAGTTGGTCATCGCGTTTTGTCTTGCCGATGGAGGCGAGGATGTCTTTGGTCTTGACCAGCTCAACGGTCAGATTCTCTTCCCCTTTCTTGATTTTTTCGGGAGCGACGTGCGCGGGTGTGTAATCGGCCACGGCAGCGGACATGATGATAATGTCTTGCTGGTCAGCCAATTCCGTGCACTTCCGGTACATCTCCTCGGCGGTCTTCACATCGTAACGTTGGATGTTGTGATGCCGCGCGGAGCATTGGGTGGGACCGGTCACTAGGGAGACCAACGCCCCCTTGCGGGCGGCGGCCTCGGCTAGACAGAAACCCATCAGTCCGGAGGAGTGGTTGCCGATGAAGCGGACAGGGTCGATGGGCTCGTAGGTTGGACCTGCGCTGATGAGCACGCGTTTGCCCTCTAGGGTGTGGTCATCACTCATGAACTCATCCACCGTCTCGAAAATCTCCTCGGGTTCCCTCATGCGTCCGTTGCCGGTGGTGCCGCAGGCCAGAAATCCCGAATCGGGCTGGATGATGTGGCAGCCGCGTTGGACAAGTAAATCGAGGTTATGCTGTACCGCTGGATTCTCGAACATGTTGCTGTTCATGGCCGGTGCAATGAAGACGGGTTTGTTGACAGCCAAGAAAAGGGTGGAGAGGGCATCATCGGCAATGCCGTTGGCGAATTTGCCGATGATGTTGGCGGTGGCAGGGGCCACCACGAGGGCATCCGCCCAGTCCGCCACACTGATGTGCTCGACCTCCAACGTGCGGTTGGGATCGAACATGTCGGTGTATAATTTGTTCTGAGACAGCGTCTCAATGGTCAGCGGGGTGACAAATTGCAAGGCATTCTGAGTGGCGGTCACACGTACCTCGTAGCCGTTTTTCTTGAAAAGACGGATGAGGTGCATCGACTTGTAAGCCGCGATGCCGCCGGAGATGCCTATGACTATGTGCTTGCCCATAACCCGTTGTGATTATTCGGTGACGTCTTTGAAGTAGATCTGGTCATTCTCGAATTCGTAGAGAGCCAGTTGGGTGGGCTTGGGAAGCTGCTCGTACATCTTGGAAAGTTCGATCTGTTCGCGGTTTTCGTAAACCTCTTCGCCAGAACGCTCTTGCGGAGCCTGAAGGTGGGAGTTCTCTTGGAATTCCTGTTTCAGCTCGGCGGCAATTTGGTCGGCGCGTTTCGACATGATGACGATGCTCTTGTAGAAGTTGCCGGTGTCCTTGTCGTACTTGCGGATGTCTTTGGTCTTGGCGTACAGGTCGATTTTTAATTTTTTGTAGTCTAAAGCTTTCATTTTTTGTGACTTATATTATTGATTCGTTTTATATTTCAGCAATTGTTTGGCTGCATCTTGGGCGATTTTCTCCACCTCCTTCATGTATTTGCAGTCGGGGTAGTTGACGCGCATCTTCTCGCAGGATTCGAGGCAGGTCTTGAAACGTTCGGGCTTTTTGCGCTCTGTGCTTCGCTTGGCGTACTCGTAGTTGTTAAGCACCAGATAATAGACGGCCTCGGGCATGAGCGGCGAATAGGAGTACTTGTTGAAAAAGTTCTTGGCCGCAATCTGGCAGGCTTCGTAATTGTCTGTGTTGTAGTATAGTTTCATGATTTCCAGTTCCTTGCGGGCGAGCTTGATATAGAGTTCGTCAAGCATCAGGTTGCACTCCTCAAGGTGCTTGCTTTCGGGGTAGGCCTGGATGTAGGATTTAATCTGCTCGATGGCAAACTGGGTGTTGGTTTGGTCGAGATAATATTCGGGACTGGTCTTATAGACCGCTTGGATGCAGCGGAAGAAGGCATCTTCGGTGTGTTCGGAGTTGGGGTAGCGTCTGACGAAGTCCTTGAAGTGGAAAGCAGCCATGTTGTAGTCGCCGTTTTGATAGTAGGAATCGGCGAAGAGGTAGAGGATAGTGTCGGCTTGCGGGGTACCCAGGGAGAGGGGATAGAGCTCTTCAAAAAGACCGGCGGCGGAGAGCCACTGGTGGTTGTTGTAGAACTTTAGGGCGCGCTGGTAGTTCTGTTCGAAAGTCTCAAAGGTGACCCGTTTGTTGGAGATTCTGGTGGTATTTTTTTTCTTCTTGCCAGGTTTGTCGTTGCCCTGCTGCGCCGGAGCTTGGGGCTTGACCGTGTCCTGCTGTGCCAGCGTTTCGGGCACAATCGTATCTACCGCACAGCGAAACTCCGCTGCACACACGTCCACCGTGAAGGCTAACAATATGACTAACAGTATATTACAAGTCTTCTTTGCCATATTTAAAAAATCGCGCAAATATAGTATTTTTTTTGGTATGAGGTAAAATTAGTATCTTTGCCGCTCAAAACGGCTGAAATGAAACTATTACACACATCGGACTGGCACATCGGACAGGTGCTTAACTTCCACTACGACAGGCAGGAGGAGCATCAATATTTCTTCGATCAGCTCTGTCGGATCATTGAGCGGGAAAGACCTGATGCGATGGTCGTCAGCGGGGATATTTACGACAAGAACACGCCGGGCAACAGCTCCATGCGTTTTCTGTCCGACAACCTGCTCAGAATCTGTGATTTGGTACCCGATATGCCGCTCATTCTCACTGCTGGCAATCACGACAGCAGTTCGCGCATCGAAAGCATGGCGGGCGTATGGCGGCGGGTGAACACTTATTTCATCGGAGCGGCGGAACGTGCAGAAGACCAATATCTTATCGACAAACATATCCTTGAAATTCCGGGAAAAGGTTGGATTGCCGCCATCCCGTATATCCCTGATTATCAAAGTGATTTGTACAATGCGGTCTTGTCAGAAATCCGTACTCGGAACACTCAAAACTTGCCCGTGATTCTGATGGGGCATACCACGATCGGTAACGCTGTGTTCACCGCGCACGAAAGCGTCTCCTTCAACGGAAGAGACATTGTGGGTGGTATCAACAGTATGGATATCAGTGAGATAGATGACGATTACGACTATTTGGCGTTAGGACACATCCACACCCCGCAGACGCTTCCGAACGGGAAGGCCAGGTACTGTGGCAGTCCTGTGCAGCTGAACTTCAAGGAGCAGTTTGCGCATTCGGTGACGATGGTAACCGTTGACAATCATGGAGATACGCCCAAAATGGAGACCATCGAGTTGGAGCCGTTGCGTCGGTTCTATGTGATTCCGCAGGAACCGAAGCCGCTGGAAGAGGCTTTGGAGGATCTGGATACGCATCTTCCTGACCAGCAGGGATATGTACAGCTCAATATCCTTTCGGCCGAACGACTGCCCTCCGACACGGAGAACCGCATCCGCAGCATTCTCGAACGCGGCGAAGGCCTCCTCTACTGCGACTACAAGGTCTCGCGCCCTGCTCGCGATGGCCAATCCACACTCGAAAAACCCGACTTCAACCTCTCCGAATTCCGAGAAAAAGACCCGCTCGAGATTGCCGAACGCTACTTCACGGAAACGTTGCAAACGGATATGGACGACACTTTGAAAGAACTTTTACATTCGGTGATACAAGAGGTTAGGGAGGAAGAAGCACGTTGATCTTGACAGATTGGGCGTATGCGGATCGCCGATGTAATTGAGAAAATGGGCGTATGCGATACGCCCCTACCAGAAACAATCATTAAACAATGAAATTCAAACGATTAGAGATACGAAACATCAATTCCATTGCGGAGGCGGTCATCGATTTTGAACACCTGATGCCCGAGGACCAGCATATCTTCATGATCTGGGGAGTGTCGGGCGCGGGAAAGAGCACCATCCTTGATGCGATATGCATGGCGTTGTTTTGCAAAACACCTCGTTTACAGAGTATTGCGGAGAAGAAGGAGAACCAGTACGTGGACCCCGAGTTCCAGTTCAGTGATCGCGCCAAAGGCATTGCCATTAATGACCTTCGGCAGTATCTGAAGCGCGGTACAAAGGAGGGCTGGTGTAGTCTGCAATTCGTTGGGAATGACAGTATTACTTATACTGCCAAGACCGCCTTTTCGATTAATCGAAACGGCAATCTCAATAACATTGAGTGGTCGCTGACTTCCGAAAACGGTGTTTGGAGCAAGGTGAAAGAGGTTGAACAGCAAGTGATTACCGTTACTGGACTGACCTACGAGCAGTTTTGTCGCACGACGATGTTGGCGCAAGGCGAGTTTACTAAGTTCATGAAGAGCGACCAGAACGCTAAAGCGGAGATTCTGGAGAAATTGACCGACACGAGCATCTTTTCGGAAATAGGCCGGCGGATTTACGAGAAATACAACGCCCAGAAGAAGGCTTTCGAGCAACTTAACAGCGAAAACGAGAATATTACGAGACTGAATGACGAGCAAATTGCAGATTATCAGAAGAATATACAAGAAATTGAAGCTGGGAACAAGCAGATAGACGAGGAGTTAGTTATTCTAACCCAAAAGTCCACGTGGATAAAGCAATTGGCTCAATATCAAGAGGATGTGGCTAAATCGGAGGCACAATGTCTGTCCGCCGAAGCCGCCACGAAATCGGAGGAGTATCTTCGCACACAGGAGTTGGTGCAGCGTTGGGAGAAAGCTGAGAACGAGCGCAAAACCTACAACGAACGGGTGCTGCTCCAACAAAACGCCCAACAACTGCAAGAAACCGAAAAAGCGTGCCAATCCAACTATCAGATACTTACGTCTGGATTAGTACATTACAAACAGCAACTCGAACAGTTGTATGCTGATATTGAAAAAATCCAAGATGAGCTGAAATCTCAGGCTTTTAAGGCGGAAGTGTACGCTCACGCGCCCATTTTGTGCGAAAAATTGAAACAATTTGCCAGTTTTCAGCAGGAATTGTCGCTGATTGACGGCAAAATAAAGGTGACAACAGCGTCTATCGGACAGTTTGAGGATGCTTTAGAGAAGAAAAAGGCGGAAATCGCTCAGCAACAGGGAATTGTCACCAATCTTTCTCAAGATGCCGAGGTATTAAAGTCTCAGGCACAACAATTTGATTTGGCGGATCTCACCCGCCAGCAGACCGAAAAGACGAACCTGCTGAACCAGTTGAAAAATGTCCAGAAATCGGTTCAAGATCTTAGAAAACAGCAAGATGAGATTACGACGTTGAAAAATGCGGTTAACGCGCAACAGCAACAGGTTCAAGAACTTAACCAGCAGTTTGGACATGCGCAGCAGCAGTTTGTAGCGGCGCAAGCGGCACAGGTAACCGCCCAAAAGTGCTACGATTCGGCGGCGCAGAGTGTCAACGATTTCGCCAAACAGATCCGTGCGGGTCTGCAGGTGGGCGACACCTGTCCCGTTTGCGGACAAAAGGTGGAACAACTGCTTACGAATGAGGCCGTTGAGCAAAGTGTAAAAGCATTGCAGCAGCAATTGGCAGAGGCGAACAAGGCGGTCGATGATAGTAAGAAAGCGTTGAACACCGTCACCACCAATCTTAGTCGAGCGCAGGGAAGTTTCGATGCTGCGCAAAAAGACCTCCAGCTGAAGTCGCAGCAGCAGAAATCCGCCTTGTCGGCCTTGGGTGAGGTTTGTCAAACGCTGAACATCACGATGGACAAAACCATTGATGAACAGCTTGATAATCTGATTGCTGCAACGAAGGAAGAGGCTCAAGTCATCACGCAGCGTATTGAGAATGCTATACAGTTGAACAAGCAGTTGACAGAGAAGTCAGAGCAGCTGTCGAAGCAGAACAAGCAGTTGGAGCAGCTCACTGTCGACAAGCATCAGGCGGAAGTGAACCTCGCCACTGCGCAGAAGTCGTTAGATGGTCTGAGGGAGCAACAAACGCAAATTTCCAAGAATATTGAGGCTTCGCATGCGGAATTGGCCGGTTCTTTCAGCGATATTTATCCAAAATGGGAAGATAATCCGCTTGAGACGGCCCAAACCCTTGATCAGGAGACAAAATCCTACGAAAAACGCAAGGAAGAGCTGAAAAACCTACAGGAGGCCGCCGAAAAGGGAAAGACTGAACTGCAGCAAATACAGGCTTTTGAGAAGAAAGTGTCGGCGTTGTTCCCATTTATTGTGCCAGAAATTGCCAAACCGTGTGAGCAATTGACTGAAAAATGGTCGGATTTGGCTGAAAAGTGCGCGATTTTGTCGCAACAGAAGTCCGAATTGTCCTCGAAATTAGCTAAAGCGGAGACTTCATTGCGAGAATATTACCAACAACATCCGGAAATCTCAGAGGCTGTCTTGGCGGAATTGGCTGGCATATCCGCTGAACAGATTGCCCAACTACGTGAGCAATTGAAGGTTGCTCAGGAACAGGTGCAGACCGCCCTCGGGAAACGTCAACAAGCGCAGGAAACGTTGCAAAAACACGAAGCGTCGAAACCTGAGTTTGCTGAAAACGAACAATTGTCCGACATTGAGCGGCTAATTCTCGAAAAGAATGCGCTGAAGACGGAAAAATCGCAAGAAATCGGGCAAATCAAGCATATTTTGCAGCAGGATGCCGACAACAAACAGAAATATGCTGACACATTGGCGAAATTGGACGCTTTGCAGCAGCAGGTACGGCAGTGGGAGCGGCTCAACAACACTTTCGGTGACAGCAACGGCAAGGTCTTTCGCCGCATCGCACAGAGTTTCATCCTGCAGAAACTTCTAGACAACACCAACTATTTCCTTGGGATGCTCTCCGATCGTTACGAGCTCACGGGAGCAGGTCGCGAACTGATGATCTTGGTGAAAGACAAGTACTTGGGTGACGCACCGCGTCCCGTGGAGATGGTCTCCGGCGGTGAGAGCTTCCTCATCTCCATCGCTCTCGCGCTCGGCCTCTCCAACCTCGCCCTGCAAGGTGTTTCCTCCGACTTCCTCTTCATCGACGAGGGCATCAGCCAGTTGGACGGTAGCCTCTGCGACAGTGTGGTCAATACCCTCCAGCAATTGCACCACATCGTGCACTGCAACATTGGCATTATCAGTCATTTGGACGTTCTCGCCGACAAAATCCCGACGAAGATCATCGTACAACCGGTGAGTCTTGGCACGAGTGAAGTGACAATTCATAATGTAGAATGTAGAATGTAGAATGAAGAATAAAAAAAGTTTTTCACAAAGTGCAACCTTTTGTGTTTTTTTCATCTTATGGAACGAAAAATATGTTATCTGTTAATTAAATAATTTTGTTATGAAGCGTAAAATATTAACACTCATTATGTTGTTTGTGGTTACGGTTTCGTTTGCGCAGGTGCCGAAGCATTTGCGTGTGCTCAACTATGTGCCCGACAGTTGCTATTCGCTAACCATGATGAACCTCGACACCATCGCGAGGGTCATGGAACTCGAGTCCTTGCACCGAGAGAACGTCCTGAAACCACTCTACGATAGCCTGAAATTTTCCAAGAAGCTGATACAGAGTTGGATAAAGAAAGATAACAAATTAGGCATTGACTTCACAGCATCGGCGGCTTTTGTGGATTCCCGCTATTTTCTCCTGCCGCTGAATAACGAAAAGAACTTCGAGAAGACCGTGCGTTCGATTGAGAAATCGATGCCGAAGTTCGAGACAATGACCGACCTTGACGGACGGAAGATCCGATGTTTGGTTGTAGAAGATGCCAGCGTCGAACTGAGCGTCGCTGTGTTCTGCACAGAGGATGTCGCATGTCTCGCGCTGCTCACCGATCCGAATGCCCTCTATTCAAGCGCATTGCAGCCTACTATAGATGTGGAATCGGATACCGTTGATATAGAGCAGTGGATTAATACGATGTACAATAACTTAACGGAATCACCCATGAAAGTGTGGACGAGGCTGAGTCGTTCGAAGTTTGCTGAAAGCCAGACTGTGACCAACATGTTGACCAAGGGTTGGAGCTCCTATACCGCCTATAAACAGGGCAGTTCAATTCTTAGAACACTGTCAAGCGCAATGGGCATGTTGTTCCCCGCTTCCGGTGAATTGCAAAAGACTGTGAAAGAAATGGATTTGGAGATGTTTTCGAGAGTCGAGGCCCGACATGACCGCCTCACCTCCTACAGTGAGGTTTATGCTCGCAGCGAACAGCCCGGATTGCAAGCACTCAAGTCTTCACCTGAAAAACTGAAAAAGCTGTTGCCGTATGTTTCTGGTGATTATATGTCATTGGTTGTCAGTACGATGGAAGGCTATGGCGACCTTGCAAAACCCTACATGGATACTTACCCGCAGTGGCGTGAGCTCTGTCCGCTGTTTAACAAACCGTTCGTGTTCACAGCCTCCGCCCTTGATGATAATAACATGCAGATAGTTACCCTTGTGGAGCATCCTGAAAAGGTTCAAGGTATTTTGGAACGCTTTGTCGAAATCAGCAACCACATCACGGACTCGATCAATAAGTCGCAACCGATTGTGCTAGAAGATGTTGTGGAAGAACCAGCAGTTGTGACTGAGGAAGTGGTGGAAGTCCCTGTCGAACCTGCGAACGAGGAACCCATGGACTATCCCTGGATAGAGCAGGAGGATTCCACTATTAATATGAAAACGTTGGTTTACAAAAAGATAGGCGGTTGGGATGCATACATCATTATAACAGAGAAAAGCTCAATGGATTATGAGACCTTCACGCGAGTGGTGAAGGATGACTCTGCCTGTGTGTTGGTGAAAGATGATCTGCTTTTCTACACGAAGAGCCTTAACGCATTGGAGTCGTTGTCGCAACCGATGGAACGTGAGTGGCCGAAAGAGTATCTCGAGCACAACCTTTTCGCCCGGATTGACTTTGGCTCTTTTGTGGCTCTCCTCGGTCCGGAGGCTGCCATGCCCGTCCGCGACATGGATTTTTACTTCGATGGCAACACCTTCACGATGAATATCAATGCGGAACCGGGGCTTCGCCATGGGGTTTTGTATGAAGTGGTGAAGTTTGTTGTTGATATTGTAAGGAGTTTTTGATTGATTATTGTTTCTCCGTCAGGTATTTCCAATACCGTCGCGGCATGTCCTGCAGCTGTTTGCGGGGATTCATGCGCTCCTTGATGCAGATGGCCTTGAAGTAGGTGCGCCAAAGCTCCTGCAGGAGGTGGTCGTCGCTGCTCAGCACGTCGTCGTTTAAGCGGCCGTCGGTGAGACTGAAGGTTACGGCGGACTCGTCAGCGAAGGTGATGCGGGAGGGAACGCCTGTGCCATCGTAGTAGTATCCGTAATGGCGTTTAGCATCGTAGATGAGCCAGTGTTGGTCGTTGAAACGGTCGCGGAAATGGTCGATGACGAGCGGCAATACGTTGTGGTCGGGAGAGATGACGGCCAAGTAGGTGCCGTCCTTGGCCTTCTGGAAACGGACGAACTGCTTCATTCGCAGCTGCTCGTGCAGCACTTTGCGGGCGATGTTGGTGACCGCGAGCACGTCCGGGTCGGAGAAATTGCGTTCGATGCTCGGTGCCCCTTCTGGCTGCCGGAACACCTTGCAGATGTACTGGAACAGCGCGTTGTTGAGCTCCGACATCTCCGATAACCAGCTGACATATAGCATTCTGATCGCTTCCTTCGACAATCGTTTCTCCAACCCTTTCCACACGCGGCGAGCTTTCTCCTCGTTGGTGGGCACCTGGTAGAGGCGGTCGCAGAACAGAGGCATCGGGTCGCCCTCCGACAACAGCGCCTCTGGCTGTTCGTGCAGTGCGAACGCCTCGAAGACTGCCGTGAGCAGGCCGTCGATTGTGCCGTCGAAGGAGTAGATGGTCATTTTTAAGGTTATAGGTTATTGGTTATTGAAGCAGTTGGTAGTTAGTAGTTAGTAGTTAGTGGGCAGTTGCGGCAGGGAGAAGAGATCGGGGGGATTAGAATGTGATGGCAAAAATACAAAAAAGAAGGATTACATGTTTTCCTCTTGACAAGCCCTGTTTTTTGTTGTATATTTGCATTTTGGAAACTTTGAAAGCGATGAATCAGGAAATACAACAATATCAGTCAGATGACGCACGGATCACATTGGATGTGCGCGTGGAAAATGACACCGTTTGGTTGACACAGGCGCAAATCGGCATACTGTTTGGTGTTCAAAAATCCGCTATTTCCAAGCATTTGAAAAACATTTTCAATTCTGGAGAATTGTGCCAGGAATCAGTTGTTTCCATTTTGGAAACAACTGCCAATGATGGGAAAACATACGATGTGCGCTACTATAATCTTGATGCCGTGTTATCTATAGGTTATCGTGTGAACTCACGCCAGGCCACTCAATTCCGAATTTGGGCTAATTCAGTGTTGAAGGATTATCTGTTACGGGGAGCGGTTGTAAGCCGGCGTTTTGAGCAAGTGGAGCAACGACTTCTGCAAAACGAAATGGGTCTTCAGGCCATAAACCAAAAAGTGCAATCATTAGTGCAAACTGCATTACCTCCAAAACAGGGCGTCTTCTTCAACGGACAGATATTCGATGCGTACCAGTTTGTGTCGGAGTTGATTCGCAGTGCGAAAACCTCCATTGTGCTGGTGGACAACTATGCCGATGACAGTGTGCTGACGCAACTGACCAAGCGTGCTGATGGCGTTTCTGCCACTGTCTGCGTAAGTCACCTCGCAGAAGCGTTCCGATTGGATATTGAACGGCACAACCGCCAGTACCCGCCTGTAGATGTGCGCGAGGTGCCCTCTGTTCACGACCGTTTCCTGTTGCTTGACGGCACACGTCTCTATACGTTCGGTGCCTCGTTCAAAGACTTGGGCAAGAAACTGTTCTGTTTCTCCTTGATAGAAAACGAGGCGGTGGTGGAGACGGTGAAGGGGATGGTGGATTAATAGACTGATAAAGGAGAAGTTATAGTAGTAACTGTTTAAGACAGCGTATGATCACTGCTTCTTTAAGCGTTTCAATATATTCTTGTAACACTTTTCCAATCCATAAGTGAATTGAGAACTAATCGCAATTGTTTCATCAGAAAATACCATACTTTCTACAAGGTTATTAATTATCTGACTGATATCCTCTTCCGTAATACTATAACAAGCGGTACCCAAATACCAAGTGCCATTAGCTGTTGGAATAGCAACATCCTCTTGTATAATCTTTTCCAAATCCTCACGTGTTACATCTTTATCAGCGAATAGAGACAACGTCAGTTTATTTGCCTTAAGATTCATTTTTAATTGAGATCCTTTTGAAATTGTTTGTGGAAAAAGGTATTTATATCTGAGTTGTAAATAATATTCTGTTGGACGATTCTCGGAAGAATGACACTCTAAAGCGACTCCAATAGGACCACTATTTTCAATATATTTCCCGAAAATAGCAAAATCTGTCACAATACATCTTTGATTACCATCTTTTGTGTCAGAAACAACCTTTTGCGAATAAGTTGGTATGCATATTAAGAACATTATACAAAATAAGGGGAAAACATGTAACCATTTAGTCATTCGTATCTTCGCCGTGTTATATCCCATCCGGCTCCTTCGGTTTCTGTAAGAATAATAAAGGTGTGCCGGAAAAATCTGTGTCCTATTATGCGCACAAAAAAAGCGTGGCACTTTTTCGCCTTCATTGGAGTCTTTGAGGTCTTCGACTACCTACATTTCCCAATTACAACGAGTAAAGCCCACGCCAAATGGCGGGAGCGTCGCTGCTTTACTCTGGGAAATGATTATTGAAAGTGTCGAAGTTTCAAAGACTCCAGTGTAAAAGCTACTTCGCTTTTTCCTATTCTATGGTGTGCATAACAGAATTATGCGGTTTTGCTCATAAGCGTTTTATTTCGTTATTACTTATTTCTTTTAATTCTTATTTTGGTATAATACTATCTATTTAGTTCACTCTTTCTTTTTCTTTCCACTCATTCCAATTTGTTTCCTCCAGATATTGGGAAATCTGTTCTTTTAGTTCAACAAGACTCTTCGTGGCAACTTCCCAGACTACTATGTCATCAATCTGGAAATACTCATGGACTATGTAATTCCGCATCCCTTTCACCTTTTTCCATGGGGTGTTCGGGTGTGATTCCTGAAATTCCGTAGTGAGCATGTTAGCCGCTTCGCCAATTATCTCAATATTCTTAACCACAGCATAATACATCATATCATCATCTACAAGGTCCTGATATGTCTTGCCTGCTATATAACGGTTCACCCGTTCTATAGCCGCAAGAATATGTTCCAGTCTTTCCTTGTCTCTACGCGGTTCTCTCATAAACCAATTTTCTATCTTGTTCTACACTTTTTCGGGCGAAAGGAGCCAATGACCGCTCTGTCACCAGATCCACATTCCGGCCCAAAAGATCCTTTAATTCCTCATACATACCGAAAAAATCCATTCCTACAGTCTGGGAGTGATCCAACACGATGAGGATATCCACATCGCTTTGGGATGTTTCCTCTCCGCGGGCGAAGGAACCAAACAGCCAAGCTTTCAAAACAGGTTTTGTCTTGAAGTACTCCGCTAACATGTTCGACATCATTTCAGTACTCATAATCAGAATGTTTTTTTCAACCCGCAAAGATACAACTTTTTCTATATGCCCGCCACCTTGCATTGGTCTGGTTTCAAGTTTCAGGTTTCAAGTTTCAAGTTTCAGGTTTCAGGTTTCAAGGTTCAAAATCAAAAGAGAGTTGGGATTCGGCGGCGGCGAGTTTTTGTTCCGCTTTCGAGACTAGCAGCGGCCGCAACCGTTCGGGAGTCAGTTCGTTGATGCCGAGGGTTGGTTGTAAGTTGGAGGCGCCGAGCTCGTGGCAGGTGATGAAGTATTTCGCCTTCTTCATGACCACGCCCATTTTCTTGAGGTCGAAGGTGGTCAACCGGTTGAAACGGCGGGAGTTGACGATGAGCCATGCCGACTTGGTACCGAGTCCGGGGACACGGAGCAGCATCTCGAAGTCGGCCGTGTTGATATCCACGGGGAAGGCTTCGGGGTGACGCAACGCCCACGCTAATTTCGGGTCAACCTCCAAGTCAAGGTTCGGGTGCAGGTCATCGACAATCTCGTCCACCTTGAAGTGGTAGAAGCGCAGCAGCCAGTCAGCCTGGTAGAGGCGGTTCTCGCGCACAAGCGGCGGCTGTTTGAGCACGGGCAGACGCGGGTCGAAGGTGTTAACACTCACGTAGCCAGAGTAATAGACACGACGCATTGAGGGCTGTCCGTAGAGCATCGACGACATGGTGAGGATGTCGCGGTCGGAGTCCTTAGTGGCCCCCACGATCATCTGGGTCGATTGTCCGGCGGGCACGAAACGGGGTGCGTGGCGGTATCTTTGACGGTCTTCCTTATTCTCAAGTATGCCCTGCTGAACGAGTTTCATCGGCTGGAAGACGCTGGTGTGGTCCTTTTCGGGCGCGAGCATCTTCAGCGACTCCTCCTTGGGAATCTCGATGTTCACGCTCATACGGTCGGCATAGCGGCCGGCCTCGCTGAGCAGCTCCTGTGACGCACCCGGGATGGCCTTCAGGTGGATGTATCCGTTGAAACGGTGCACTAACCGCAGGTCGCGGACGATGGCCGTGAGCCGCTCCATCGTATAGTCGGGATTGCGGACCACCCCGCTGGAGAGGAACAGCCCCTCAATGTAGTTGCGGCGGTAGAATTCCATCGTAATCTCCTCCAACTCGCTGACACTCAATGTCGCGCGCTTGATATCGTTGCTGCGGCGGTTGACGCAGTAGGCGCAGTCGTACATACAGTGGTTGGTGAGCATGATTTTCAGCAGCGAGATGCAGCGACCGTCGTCGGCGAACGAGTGGCAGATGCCGATGCCGCCTACGGTGTTGCCCACCATGCCCTGCTTGCCCTTGCGCACGGTGCCACTCGACGAGCACGAGACGTCGTACTTCGCCGATTCCGTGAGGATGCGCATTTTTTCTATGGTCTTGTCTGCTAGCATGTTCATTCTTATATCCTAGGGCTCGGCTTCGCCTCACCCTAGGTTAACATAGGTCGGGCTTTCAGCCCTTTTTGGAAGTCTAATATAGGAAATTATTGTAGGGGTAGATCTGGATGTGCAGCTTCTTGATTTCTTCGTACAGGAAATCGCGCATTTCGGCGACGTTTTCCTTTGTTTTGGCGGAGATGAAGAGGGTTTTGGGGCCGAGTTTCGCCATCCAGGTGGCTTTGAGTTCGTCGAGGGTGATGTTCTCCTTGGTCTTCGGGGTGAGGTCGTCTTCGGCTTTCTCGACCCAGGAGTATTGGTCTATTTTATTGAAAATGATGACGGTGGGTTTGCCACCGCAGTTGATTTCGTCTAGCGTTTTCTGTACTGTCTGGATCTGTTCCTCGAAGTCGGGGTGGCTGATATCGACGACGTGCAGCAGCAGATGCGTCTCGCGGACCTCGTCAAGGGTCGATTTGAAGGATTCCACCAGTCCGTGCGGCAGTTTGCGGATAAATCCCACGGTATCAGAGAGTAAGAACGGAAGATTTTGGAAGACGACCTTGCGGACGGTGGTGTCGAGGGTGGCGAAGAGTTTGTTCTCCACGAGGACATCGGAGTTGCTCAGCAGGTTCATGATGGTGGATTTGCCGACGTTGGTGTAGCCCACGAGCGCGACTCTTACGAATTGCTCGCGATGTCCACGCTGCGTTTTCTTCTGCCTGTCGATTTCCTTCAACCGCTTTTCCAACAAGGAGATACGGTCGCGGATAATACGGCGGTCGGTCTCGATTTCCTTCTCACCGGGACCACGCATACCAATACCGCCGCGCTGTTTCTCCAAGTGTGTCCACATACCGGCGAGGCGGGGTAGGAGGTACTTGTACTGCGCCAACTCCACTTGCGTTTTGGCGTGCGCCGTCTGCGCGTGCTTGGCGAAGATGTCGAGGATGAGGTGCGTGCGGTCCATGACCTTGCAGCGCACAATTTCCTCGATATTACGCTGTTGTGACGGTGGCAGCTCATCATCGACCACCACCATGTCAATATCGTTCTCGTGTACGTAGTCGGCCACTTCGCGGATTTTGCCGCTGCCGAAATAGGTGCGCGTATCGGGGTGCGCGAGGTTCTGGATGAATTTCTTCACGCACTGTCCGCCGGCGGTCTCCACCAGGAAGGCCAGCTCGTCGAGGTATTCCATCGTCTTCTCCTCCGCCACATCGGGGGTGGACACAGCTATCAACACCGCCGTTTCGCGGTAATTATCAGGATATTCTATCGCCATTCGGTTTGTAGATTAGGTTTGGTTTTAGACGGCAAAGATACAAAATAATCGGGCTTCCTTCGCATCTTTTGAAGGTGTCGTTTTTGACAGATGGGAATATCGGATGCGAGAACTCATGATTTAGTAGATATAATGTATCGAAAAAAATTTTACTTTTGCGGTTTCTTTTGAAATTGAAATTTTATAAGGTATTCTAGGCAATTAAAAATCAATTATCTATGGATAAATTACTACACGTTTCCGGATCACCGCACGTTCACAGCGACGAGTCTGTGAAGAAAATCATGTGGTCGGTGGTCCTTGCGCTGGTACCTGCATTTCTGGTATCGGTTTATTATTTCGGGCTTCCCGTCATCATTCTGACGTTGGTCTCCATCGGCTGCTGTGTGGGTTTCGAATACCTCATCCAGCGTTTCATGCTGCATCAGAAACCGACTGTTGACGACGGTTCCGCCGTGGTCACGGGTCTGCTTTTGGCCTTCAACGTGCCCTCCAACCTGCCCATCTGGATTATGGTGATCGGTGCGCTTGTCGCCATCGGCATTGCAAAGATGCCCTTCGGCGGTCTGGGCCACAATCCGTTCAATCCGGCAATTGTGGCACGTGTCACCCTGCTCATTGCCTTCCCAGTGCAGATGACTTCCTGGCCGGTGCCGACGCCGCTTTGGAGCTTCCATTTCGCCGACGCCGTGACGGGTCCCACGACCCTCGGTCTCATCAAGGAGGGCGGCGACCTGACGCAACTCCCGACCTACGCCAACATGCTCATCGGACAGATGGGCGGCAGCTTCGGTGAAGTGTCCGCCATCGCCCTGCTCATCGGCGCAGGCTTCCTGCTCTGGAAACGCATCATCACGTGGCACATCCCCGTGTCATTCATTGCAACGGTGCTCATCATCGCCGGCATTTTCCATCTGGTGAATCCTGAGGTGTATGTGAACCCGATGATCCACCTGCTCGCCGGCGGTCTCATCCTCGGTGCCTGCTTCATGGCCACCGATATGGTGACCTCCCCGACCTCTCCGTGGGGTATGATCGTGTTCGGCTGCGGTTGCGGTCTGCTCACCATCATCATCCGCCTTTTCGGCGCATACCCCGAAGGTGTCTCCTTCTCCATCCTGCTGATGAACGCTGTGGTGCCGTTGATTAACAAAGGCTTCAAACCGAAACAATTCGCTCACTAACCCTAAATTCAATCGATATGGCAAAGAATGATTCTATCTGGAGATTAGTGATTGTGCTGACATGCATATCACTGTTGGCGGCGCTGGCTTTGACTGGCGTTTATGCCCTCACCAAAGGACCTATCGAACAGGGTCAACGTGAGAAAAAGGAGAAAGCTTTACAGGCGGTATTGCCTGATTATGAAGGTACTGTGCGTGACACTGTCATCGTGGACGCCGACAACGAGAGTATTCCTGTGCACTTGGCCATTGGCAAGGACGGCGAGCTCTGCGGTGCGGGTATCGAAACCTACACCAAGAAGGCTTTCGCGGGCCGCTTCGACCTGATGGTCGGTTTTGACGCGGAAGGTACCATCGTGAATACGGAAGTGCTCAAGGCGGGTGAAACTCCCGGTCTGGGCGACAAAATCAACAAGGACAAGAGCGAGTTTGCCATGCAGTTCAACCATCAGAACCCTGCGGATTATAAGCTGGTGGTGAAGAAGGACGGCGGCGATGTGGATGCCATTACGGCGGCCACTATCTCCTCCCGCGCCTACTGCGACGCTGTGCAGCGCGCTTACGACATTTTTATGAAAATAAAGGAGGATTATCATGAGTAACAGCAAATTAAACATACTGACCAAGGGCTTTTTCAAAGAAAACCCGACCTTGATTCTGGTGTTGGGCTGCTGTCCGACGCTGGCCGTCACCACTTCGGTGACCAACGCTCTGGGTATGGGCATGGCCACGACTTTCGTGCTGCTGATGTCCAACATGCTCATCTCCGCGCTGAAGAATGTCATTCCCGACAAGGTGCGTATTCCGAGCTACATCGTCATTATTGCTACCTTCGTGAGCATGATTGACCTGCTGATTCAGGGCTTCCTGCCGTCACTGTCTGCCAGCTTGGGTGTGTTCATCCCGTTGATTGTGGTGAACTGCATCGTGCTGGGTCGTGCGGAGGCCTTCGCCAACAAAAACAGCGTGTTCGACTCGCTGCTTGACGGTCTGGGCATGGGTATCGGCTTCACTATTGCACTGACACTCATCGGTGCTATCCGTGAGATTCTGGGTTCCGGCTCTATCATGGGCTTCCAGTTCATCCCCGCCGAGTACCACATCCTGATCTTCGTGCTTGCCCCCGGTGCATTCCTCGTCTTCGGCTTTGTGATGGCTGCAGTGCGGTATATTGTGAACAAGAGCGAGGAGAAAAAGAAACAAAAAGAGGCGTAAAATCGCATAGTGCCGTTGCCAGTCTGAGATTCCGTCCTCCTAACGTCGGACGGAATGGAGGTGGCAAATAAGAAACAGTTAATTAATCAACGAAATAATAAAACAATGGAATATATTTTAATGATAATCGGAGCTGTGCTGGTCAACAACATCATTTTGGTGCAGTTCCTCGGTATATGCCCGTTTTTGGGCGTTTCCAGCAAGGTGAACACTGCCCTCGGCATGGGCGCGGCCGTCACCTTCGTGATGGCGCTGGCCACGCTGGTCACCTCGCTGTTGCAGAAGTATGTTCTGGTGCCGCTGGACATCACCTTCCTGCAGACCATCGTCTTCATCCTGGTCATCGCCAGCTTAGTGCAGATGGTGGAAATCATGCTCAAGAAGGTCAGTCCCTCGCTGTATCGTGCGTTGGGTGTCTTCTTGCCGCTGATCACGACCAACTGCGCCGTCCTCGGTGTCGCCATCAACGTCACCCAGCAGACCATCATCCCCGGTCACGGTTTCTCCGTGATTGACAACACGTTGTATGCCGTCGCCATCGCCATCGGCTTCACATTGGCTATTACCATCTTCGCTGGTCTGCGCGAGCAGCTCGAACTGGTGGAGATCCCCAAGGGTATGAAGGGCGTGCCGATCGCGCTGATTACCGCCGGCATTTTGGCTATGGCGTTTATGGGATTTGCGAATTTGGTGTAAGGTTTAGGGTTTATAGTTTAAGGTTTAAGGTTTAAGGTCGAAAGACGAAATGGAAGAGACGAATCCCTCTGTAGAGACGTTTCATGAAACGTCTCTACAATCATCTGATAACGCATCGCAACAAACTGCGAAAAAGGTTCGCAAAAAGCGTTCCTTATGGAAATCGTGGAAACGGCTGAAAGGTCGCACGAAATTCTATCTTATTGTATTACACCTCTTTGCGCTGGTGGGTGCGGGCATCCTCGGCGCATGGGCGTTTTATGAGTTAGGGTTTACGAACAATAAGGGCGGTACGGATAAAAATAACCGTTACCTCTCTGAAAATCAGAAATATGCAGCGCAGGCGGATACCGTGAACAGTCAGGAAAAGACGTTGAACGGCTACCGGAACTTGTCGGTGTTGCGCGAATTTTACCCGCAGAATGCCGACTTGATCTTTAATGCTGCGCAGTTCAGCGACCGTCCCACGGCAATACAGGAGATGATTTACGCCGCCAACATGTACATGCAGGGCGACGACCACGCCACCGCCTACCAGAAGATGGTGGCGGATGTGGATAATATTCTGAAATCCAATAGGATGAAACCCTTCGAGGGGAATGTGATTCCTTGGATGAATGACTCCGCATGGCCTGCGCTGAAGGCTGCTATCCTGAAAGACACGGCCGTGATTTACGAGGCCGCGCGTCTCACGGGTGTGGAACCCCGTCTTATCGTAGGCTGTCTTGTGGGTGAGCAGGTGCGTCTGTTCAACAGTAAGCGCGAGATGTTCAAGCGCTACCTCGGTCCGATGAAGGTGCTCTCCGTGCAGTCGCAGTTCTCGTTAGGTGTCAACGGTATCAAGGACTTTACCGCCATGCAGGTGGAGCGCAACCTCACCGACACCGCCTCCATCTTCTACATGGGCAAGCAGTACGAGCATATCCTTGATTTCCAGACTGCTGACCATCAGAGTGAGCGGTTCAACCGACTGACGAACTACCATAACCATCTGTATTCCTACCTTTACACGGGATGTATCCTGCACCAGACCATGTTGCAGTGGAAGCGTTCTGGCTATGACATCGTCAACCGTCCCGACATTCTATTTACCCTGTTCAACCTCGGTTTCCAGGCTTCCAAGCCCGGTCCCGACCCGAAGTGCGGCGGTTCGCATATTACCGTGCACGATGAGGTTTACACCTTCGGGGTGATTTGCAACGACTTCTACTACTCTGGCGAGCTGGCTGAATATTTCCCGTTGAAAGCGCAACGCTTTGCCAATGAGTAAAATCGAGCTACTGCTGCCCGCCAAGGATTTGTCCACCGGCAAAACCGCCATCAACCACGGCGCGGATGCCGTTTATATTGGCGCGAGTGCGTTTGGGGCGCGACAGGCGGCGGGCAATTCCCTGCAAGACCTTGAATCTTTAGTGCAATATGCCCATTTGTATGGTTCTAAAGTGCATGTGACCGTCAATACCGTGTTGTTTGACAACGAGTTAGAAGGCGCACGAAAATTGCTTTGGGACTTATACAACATAGGCGTGGATGCCGTGTTGATTCAGGATTTGGGACTGCTGAAGCTCGACATTCCGCCGATTGCTTTGCACGCGAGCACGCAATGTCACAACCATAATCTGGAGCGCATCCAATTTCTCGAAAAACTCGGCTTCACACGTGCTGTATTAGCGCGTGAAACCGACTTGGAGACCATTCAACAGATTCATCATCAAACGAATATTGAGCTTGAAGCCTTCGTGCACGGAGCGTTGTGCGTGAGCTACAGCGGACAGTGTTATATTAGCCGGATGATGACGGGCAGAAGCGGCAATAGGGGAGAGTGCGCCCAAATCTGTCGCACCCGTTTCGACTTGCAAGACGGCAATGGTAAAACGCTGATACACAACAAACATTTGCTTTCGTTGAAAGATATGTGCCGGGCAGATTATATAGAAGATATGATGAAAGCCGGCATCGTATCCTTCAAAATCGAGGGTCGGCTGAAAAACGAGAATTACGTCAAAAACGTGACCGCCTTTTACCGTCAACGGTTGGATGCCATCTTCAACGGAAATCCTGACTACCAGCGCGTTGGCAGCGGTACTACTCGCTTCTTCTTCACCCCTGACCTCCACAAGACCTTCAACCGCGAATATACCTCTTATTTTATTGGCAGTCAACGCGAACTGATGGCCTCTTTCGATACCCCGAAAGCGATTGGGGAGTTTGTTGGTTACTTGAAACAGAGAGGGGGTAGGTACTTGTTTGAGGGTTTAGGCAATAGGGATCAGGCAATAGGCAACAGAGAACAGGCAATAGCTAAAAGCCAACAGCTAAAAGCCAACAGCCAACAGCCAATTTCCAACGGTGATGGGTTGTGTTTCATCAATGCCGATGGTGAGTTGGAAGGGTTTTTGGTCAATGGTGTGGAAGGCAACCGCATCATTCCTCAAAAACCGTTGTCCAAATTCGACAAAGTGCCATTGTATAGAAATATTGACAAGGCGTTCGAGAAGGTTTTGTCGGGGAAAACGGCCGAACGGAAAATCGCAGTCGATATCTTGTTCGAGGAACATTCTGAAAATGTGCAGCTTACGATGACCGACGAAGACGGTTGTCGAGTGACGGTAGGGGAGGGCATCGAATACACAGAGGCACAGCAGCCGGAGAAGATGCTGGAAACTTTGCGCACCGCATTGTCGAAGTTGGGCGGCACGCCATTTGAGGCACGCAACATAGTGATTCCGAAATGCACCGCTTTCCTTCGGGCAGGCTTCATCAACGAGCTGAAGAATAGGGTGGTGGAGCTGTTAATGGAGGAACGAGTCAGACATTTCCATCCGGAGGATGTTTGTCGAGAATATCGTACCGAAAAGCTCTTTCAAAAGGCTGATTATCTGCGAAATATCACCAACGAGATGCATAAGGCCGTCTATGCCGACTTCGGCGCGACGGAATTTGAATACGGATTAGACAAGACAGAAGCTTACACAGGCAAGGCTGTGATGACCTGCAAGTATTGTCTGCGCCATGAGTTGGGTTGGTGCCGCAAAGGTCCCGATGCTGCGAAAGCCCCTAAAGACCCGCTGTTTCTCGTATCCGGCAAGCGCCGTTTCCGTTTGGAATTCGACTGCGGACATTGCGTGATGAAGCTGACTTGAAACCTGAAACCAAAATAAGTTTTCCCTTTAGTCGTCTTCCGAATCCTCCTCCATCCGGCAAATCTTCCGTGTTTCCTTTCTGGCTTCTTTCCAGCGCGGGAAGTACTTGTCCATCAGCAGGTGGAACCGTTTGTTGTGGCTGGGTTCGAGGAGGTGACAGAGTTCGTGCACGACGATGTGTTCCACGCACCATTCGGGCAACAGCAGCACGTAGGCGGAGAAACAGATGGTGCGCTCCTTTATGTGGCACACGCCCCAGCGCGAAATCATCGGTTTGTAGTAGATATAGCGCGGTTTTACGCCCATAATCTCCGAATGCCGTTCCACCATGGGCTCCACCAACGCTTTCAGTCGCTGTAGTGCTTCATCGGCCTGTGCGCGCGTGGTCAGGGGCAGCCGGTTGTAAAAGTCTGCCCGCTGTTTTTGCCGGTCGAGGGTCTTCTTCCGCGCCTCGGCAATCCAGTCGCGGTGCTGCTCGATGAAGGCCTCCACCTCCCATTTTGGCACCCCGATGGGCACCGACACGTGCACATCGCCGTTCTTCACGATGCGCATCGACATTCGGCGGGTTCTCCGGTATGTGATTTCTATGGCCATTTCCGTTGTATAATCGTTGTTTTATCTCCGCGTATCACACGTATCTGCACGTATAAATCTACGTAAGTCTGCGAGTTCTGCGGGATTATTTCTTCCGCTTCTCATGCCACTCCCGAAGCTTTTGCATCTCCTCCTCCGTGAACGTGCTGTTTCCGTAGCGGTCGATGAAACCGCTGAGACCCTTCCAGGAGTCTGGCGGATAGCCCCCCACCATAAACCAACCGTTCGCTTTTGGCGAAGTGATATAAGCGTATGGTCCTGAGATGATTAACTGGCCTTGCTCATCAATCAGGGTGGTTTGGCCGTCACCCGTATTCACATATCCGTACCTATCGCCTCCAAATATCGGAGTTTCATATTGGCACGGCACAATCAATTCAAAGTCTCGGTTGACGAAACCCCACTTGCCGTTGCGCTTCACAGGAATCATGGAGATGTAGGGCATTAGTTCCTCCTCATACTCAATTCCTTCAAATGCATCCACCTTTTTGCCCTGCCGGTCGTAGATTTCGCATGTCGCGTTCCAATCCTGATCACGAGTCAGTATCGCAATGCGCTCGCCGGATTCACTTAGGATACAGTCGTCAAAGGAAGAAACCAGAATTTCCCCTTTTCTGTTGAGTAACTGACTTTTTTCCCCTGGAATTACAAGTTCAATAATATCCGATTTTGGAAAAAAACACAGGTATGATGCTTTGTAAAGGAAAGGGACCACCACATTGTTCGCCGAATCCACCACGCCCCACTTTCCTCCCTGACGTGCAGCGAAATAGCCCATATCCGAGCCCCAAATCATTTCGTACTTGCATGGGATGATTTCCTGTCCTGTGACAGAAAGCACACCGTATAAGTCTTGCCTTTCTGCTTTAAGATAATGATCGTTGTAAGCGTACAAGAGATTATAGACAAAAGGTATCACGGTGTCGCCGTGATGGTTGACTGCACCGACAACCTTTTCATTCCTTTTTTCAATGATAAAAAGGTCCGGACCGGCTATTCTCACCCAGTCATACTGGCAGGGCAGTACCTCGCGACCAGTAGAATCCACCACACCCTCTTTCCCGTTCATATCTGTTAATGCGATCATCCCGTACTCAAAAAAGTCATCAACCTCTTCAAAATCGTACCATCCCCTACCGTCATATTTCGGGGGGATTACCCATTCCAGTTGCCGATTCATAAAGCCTAAAAGGCTATCTTTCATCACAAAGATCAGGTCGGAATGCTCTTGGAAACGGATGTCGCTGTACTCGCAGGGTAAAATCTGTCTCCCAAAATCGTCAATAATGCCAAAACGGTTTGGCCATGCTTTCTTTGCATTGTTGTCCGAGAGTTTGCTCACGATTATCCAGCCGTGGCGGTCGAGGTAGTCGAAGTAATCGTATTTCCGGAGGGAATCTCCGAGTTGCTGCAGCCGTGCCTTGCTCTCTTCGGGCGGCAGCGGTGCAGTAGGTTTTGTCTGCGCCCACGCCAGCAGTGGGAGCAACAAAATTGCGATGATGAGGGTGCGGTTCATGATGGGTGATCTATGATGATTATCTCCGCGTATGACGTTTTTATCTTCGCGTATTTCGCGTATTTGCACGTATAATTCTGCGTTAATCTGCGAGTTTTGCGGGAGGATAGCTTATTTCGGCATCAACTCCTCCAGATAGGACTTCAGCGTCCCTTTTTCGCGCATTTTGAGGAACTTCTCCGCGCCTTTGTCTCTTCCAAGCTCTTTCTTGTACTTCACGTAGTAATTGAGGGCGGTGTTCATTCCAGCGAGACAACCATCCAGCTGGTCATCGCTTTTGTACTGAATGGCGTATTGTGCCCAGCCCCCGAGTAGCAGAATCAGCAGGTTCCTGTTCTCAAATTCTGCCGCTGCTGCGTTAATCTCAATGCGCACATCGGGAGTACCAACGAGCCACCAGACCGCAAACTCCGACACTCTCTTCCGGTGAGGGTCGTTCGGGGAATGTGTTTTTAGCCATTCGATGCAGTCCATGGCGGGAAGTGTGTAGTTGGCATACTCGGACTTTTCGATTTCTCCCGGGATTTCCGGAACGGTGAATGTTATGTTCTGTGCATTCACGCCTTGCGCGAGGAACAGGCTGAAAAGGATAACGGCAATTTTTTTCATATCAAGAATTATTTGGGTTTATACTATTATGATGCAAAAAAAGTTGAAAGGTTGCAGTTGGGTTGAAATTTTTTATCTCCGCATATCACACGTGTCTGCACGTATAAATCTGCTTTAATCAGCGAGTTCTGCGGGAGAAATCACTTCTTTCTCACCTTTTTATCTCCAGCTAACTCTGAATAATAGGTGATCTCGCGTTTATCAACTCCCAATTTCTTCCCTTTGTAATAAGTTTCGCGGCGGATCCAGTTGCCATGGGCATCGTATGTATAGCGATAGGAAAGAGTATTTGAGACGGTGTCGCGGCGTTCGTCTAATCCATTACAATGAATTTCCACTATGTTGTTATGGTCGTCGTATTTGTATCCCACGTATGTACACCTTTGGGTTGGAATTAAACCGACCCCGTCCAACAAGGTGCCTGTATCTGCCCGCATTTCCACGATTCTGCCGCAGGTATCATATAAAATGGCCGCCTCGGTTTGTTCATGCATCTGTATATCAACAGAATATGCTATCAGCCGGTCGTTCGGGTCAAAAGTGTATTCTCCTGGAGTGAGGAAGCGTTCGGGCAATCCGAATAATTCGTAAATAGATGGGGGGTTACCCGCGAACCGGTCCCGTTCTTCACATTTTGCCAAGCGATTATCGAAAAACGTCTCCAGATAATCTGCCGGATTATTATGCAGTAGGATGTAATCCAGACTGTCGCTGCCACACGATTTGTCGCACCAAGTGACGTGCAGTGTTGTGGAATTGTCCGAATGGGTATGGTAGTGCAGCCGCCGCAAATCGCCTTTCGGGGAACAGGTGGGCTTGTCCGCCAGAACCGCTGTACAATGGTCGGAATCGTACTGGAAGGCATAGACACTTTGGGGAAGGTTTTTGTAATTTGAGTCAGGGTTCCAGTCGTCCACATAGACCAGTCGGTTGAGAGAATCGTAAAACAGATGCCATTGTTGAGAATGGGAATTTTTGCTCTTGTAAAGATAAACCAAGTTCCCATCAAGATTATATCTTAACAATGTGGTGTCATTAGTATGGTTTGGGATATATTCCGTGTAAGTGATGATGCAGCCGCCCTGGAAAGACACATTCTTTTCACCATGATAGTAATCCGAATATACTTTTTCGTTCTTCTTCTTGAATGGTTTACTCATATCGTGGATGAAATAGTCTCCGCGCATAGTGTACTGGGAATGCATCCGTTGCAATTTTCCTGTTGTATCATACTCGTATTCCCATCGTTCATCTGTGATAACATCTTGAATGCGATGCTTCTTTTCAAAGCAACTCCATGGGTAAGTCCTTATAACATTGGGCGTTTCGGACAAATATACAACGCACGCCACATCTCCGTTCAATAGGAAGTCTTCCGACAATTTCGGCACAGGCACGAACGCATCGACACGTACCACAGACGAGAGTGTGGGGGTGTCGTACTGCGCCCACGCGAGGAGCGGGAGCAGGAGGATTGCGGTGATGAGGGTGCGGTTCATGATGATTTTTCACTGAAATTACGCTCAATAGTGGTTAAACTAACGTCATAGTGCTAAACGTCTTTGCGAAACGTGTCACGCCTTCTTGAATCCGCAGTATCGTTTTGGGCGATGGTTTGCGGTAGCCAGTTACATAATGGCTCAATTGTTTGCAATTTATGCCGGTAGCTTTTGAGAGTCCAGTGAGTGTGAACGGTGAATATTTGAGGAAAGAGACAGTATCGAACACATATTCAAAGTCCAAGTTGTCAAAATCGAATGATTTTCCGGCGGCGACAAATTCCTGTTTCATCTCTTCTTTACATTTGAGAAAATCGCTTTTTGCCTCTTCGATAGTCTTTCCTTGACCGAGCAGCATGAAATCTAACGATTCGTCATCGGTGTAAATATCGTAATCCAAATCCTTTCCCGTTTCTATTATTGCTTTGACTTTCATATCTTTAGTTTTATTTCATTATAAATTCACTCCTGCTATTTTGAGAATTTTACTCAATGTTCCAGTTTTCACTTCCTGTGACTTGTGATGCCCCGTTTTGAACATTTTCTTTG
Source organism: uncultured Bacteroidales bacterium (assembly GCA_900316305.1). GTDB lineage: Bacteria > Bacteroidota > Bacteroidia > Bacteroidales > WCHB1-69 > F23-D06. Next base: position 54,378 of record ONCM01000009.1, read on the forward strand.
TAATTGGGCTATACCAAATGGGGTGATCACTGTTGTCAATGGGGTAACATCCTGCTTTTCTCAATTTCTTTTCAAGTTCCGAATACTTCATTTTCACTGATTAATTTAACGCGGCAAAGATAGAAAAAAAACTAACATAAAAAACTATCGTCTCCTTGCGCTCACAATTTTCCCGATATACACACTGTGGATGCCGGCGGGGAAGTTTTCGTATCGTTTGCGCGGAATCTCTTCGAAGCCTCTTTGATCGAACGGACCACGGTACATAATCTCGCATTCATACACCTCGCGAGCTTCCAAGTAGTAAGGCGTACCATGCTCTGTATAAGCCACATGCAAGCCCAATGCCGCACCCTTGTCGCCGTCGCGGCCGCTGTGCGTACCCATATACTCCAACACGTCCTGGCGATCCTCGTCGAAGACCATCACGGTGAAGTATTGGTAACGTTCCATGAATTCGAAGGTGTAGCGGGCGGGGGCGACATACACGGTGATGGTGCTGAGGTCGTGCTGCCAGATGTTGCCTAATGCGCCCCAACCGATGGTCATCGCGTTGTGACGTTTTACATCGCCGGAGGCCAGCAGTAGTCCATTGCCCTTGAACCACGTGAACGGGTTGAGGTTTGGGGATTGGGTGTAGTCGAACTCCACGAAGTCAGATTCCCGGATCGGACGGGGCATCTCTTTGGGCTGTTTGCCGCCATAAACATTGTAGGAGATGTTCTCGGGTTTCCACTTGTCCTTGGGTTGGTTCTCGCCGGCGGGGTAGCCGATGACGATGGTGCAGAGCGGGATGAGGTTTTTGGGCAGTTGTAAGACAGATGCAACGGCCTTGCAGCGTTCCTGGTTGGGGTAGGTACCGGTCCAGACGGCGCCGAGTCCCAATGCATTGGCAGCCAACAAGATATTCTCAGTTGCAGCGGAGCAATCTTGCACCCAAAATTCGCGGGCATCGCCACTGAGTGCCTTGGTCATATCGCCGCACACCACGATGGCGAGGGGCGCTTTTGCGGCCATGCCCGCATGCGGATTGGCTTTGGCAAGCGCGGCCAGCTGCGCCTTGTCGGTGACCACCACGAAGTGCCACGGTTGCTTGTTTACCGCCGAGGGAGCCGCCATGCCCGCCCGGAGCAGCTGCTCGATCTGTGCCGCTTCCACGGGCTTGTTGAGGTAACTGCGCACGGAAGTCCGCGTTGCGATGTTTTCCAATGCGGCATTCTTGTAACTGTTTGATTTCTGCGCTTCTGCGCTCATGCTTGCGGTCAGCGCCGCCATACATATCAAAATAGCCATACGATGTTTCATATTTCCTTTTTTTATTAAAGTGCAAAAATACGAAAAATGTTACACGATAGTTGATATCTTTTGGCCAACAGCCAATAGCCAACAGCCAACTGCTAACAGCCAATATCCAACAGTCCCATCATATCGAATTTTTTGTATTTTTGCGCTCTCAAAAAGTTATTACAATTTAATCCAAAACAATATGAAAGAAACCGTTTATAGAGCGAAACATGAGGCGTTAGGCGCCAAGATGGAAGAGTTTGCCGGCTTTTACATGCCGATTCAGTACGACAGCATCACTAACGAGCACCTGCAGGTGCGCAACAAGGTGGGCGTGTTCGACGTGTCCCACATGGGTGAGTTCACCGTGAAGGGTCCCAAGGCTCTGGCTTTGCTGCAACACATCACGACGAACGATGTGGCTGCCTTGTTCCCGGGCAAAGTGCAATACAGCTGCTTCCCGAACGGCAAGGGCGGTATCGTCGATGACCTTTTGGTTTACAATCTCCATGACGAGGATTACCTGCTGGTGGTGAACGCCGCCAACATCGACAAAGACTGGGCATGGGTGGTGGAGCAGAACAAGGCTTTCGGTGCCGAGATCGAGAACATCTCCGACAGCATCTCCCAATTGGCAGTGCAGGGTCCTTTGGCACTCAAGGCTATGCAGAAACTGACCAGCGCGAACGTGGTCGACATGGAGTACTACACCAACCAGATCATCACTTTCGCCGGCATCGACAATATCCTCTTCTCCACGACCGGTTACACTGGCAGCGGCGGATGTGAGATTTATTTCCCGAATGAGGTGGCCATGAAGATTTGGGATGCCGTGTTCGAGGCTGGTGCTGAGTTCGACATCAAACCCATCGGTTTGGGTGCTCGCGACACCTTGCGTTTGGAGATGGGCTTCTGCCTGTATGGTCACGAGATTGACGATACGATCTCTCCGATCGAGGCCGGTTTGGGCTGGATCACGAAGTTCGTGGACGGCAAGGATTTCATCGACCGCAAGTACATGGAAGACCTGAAAGCCAACGGCGTGACCCGCAGAATCGCCGGTTTCGAGCTGATTGACCGCGGAATTCCGAGAAACGGCTACGAGGTGTGCGACGCTGAGGGCAACGTCATCGGCGAAGTGCGTTCCGGCACATTCGGTCCGTCCGTGAACAAGGGCATCGGCACGGCGCTGATCAAGAAAGAGTTCGCGAAATCCGGTACGGAAATTTTCATCAAGGTGCGCAACCGCCTGCTGAAGGCCGTTACGGTGAAGATGCCGTTCTACAAACCCGAATAATTCAATGGCGTATGCTGTTGTTTGATAATAAACGTCCGGGTTTTTCGCCTGGACGTTTTTTTTGGCTTAGAGGCTTAGAGGCTTACACGCTTAGAGGCTTAGAGGTTTAGAGGTTAATAAGTTTAGAGGGGTAAAAGGGTAAACGAAAAAAATGTAATTTTGCAGCATCGTTCTGAAAGCTTAAGTCATCAGTCAAAAGTCAAAATATGGAAAACCGAAAATTCATCATCACCATCAACCGCGAAGCAGGGACAGGTGGTCGCGAAATTGCCCAGAAAGTGAGCGAAATGCTCGGCATCAAACTCTATGACAGAACATTCCTGGCTCATATTTTGGAAGAGTTCAAACTCACAAGGGAAGAGGCCGAGAAGATTAAATCCACCAAAATAAACTGGTGGTCCGAATTTTGCCGTTTCTACAAGCAGTTCGGCACTACTGCCGCCATCGCCTACGAGAACTTCGAGGTGAACTCCAAGCAGCTCTATTACGCGGAGGCCAAGGCCCTGCGCGATCTTGCCGAACAGGAGTCCTGCGTCATCGTCGGCCGCACCGGCTTTCACGTCTTCAAAGACACCCCCGACACCATCCGGATCTTCCTCATTGCCGATATGGATCACCGTGTGAAGCGCATGATGCAAAAGTGGAACTTCGACGAGAAGGAGGCACGCGAAAAAATCGAGGAACTCGACAACGCCCGCGAGACCTTCACGAAAACCTTCGCCGGCGTCTCCCGCTACGACGCCCGCAACTACGACCTCGTCATCAACGTCACCCCCTTCACCACTGATCAAGTGGCCCGTTTCCTGGTTGACAACCTCCGCAAGAAATACCCGGCCAACCCCAAAAACGAATAAGCCTGTAAACCTGTAAGCCAGTAAACCTATGACCTACGGCAAACTATACCTCATTCCCACCCCCATTGCGGAGGGCGCGTTCGAAACCTTTTTCCCGTCGGTGAACGCGGATGCGATTAACGAGACGGACTATTACATTGTGGAGGCGTTGCGGACGGCGCGGCGTTTCCTGCGTTATGCGGGGATCAAGAAGCGCATCGACGAGCTGACCTTTTTCGAGCTGAACGAGCACACGCAGGGGGTGGAGTTGAACGACTTCCTGCAGCCCTGCCTGGAGGGGAAGAATGTGGCGGTGATGTCGGAGGCGGGCGTGCCGTGTGTGGCCGACCCCGGACACAAGGCGGTGGAGAAGGCGCACCAGTTGGGCATCGAGGTGGTGCCGCTCATCGGACCGAGTTCGCTGATCCTTGCGTTGATGGGCAGCGGCATGAACGGGCAGAACTTCACCTTCCACGGCTATCTGCCTGCTGAACAGTACGACAGGGAGAAGAAGCTGGTAGAGATCGAGGCAGTGGCGGTGAAGACCGGTCAGACGCAGATGTTCATTGAGACGCCGTACCGCAACAACCGGATGACGGCTTCGATTTGCAAGGTGCTGCAGCCGGCCACGCGGGTCTGCATTGCTGCCAACCTGACGGGTGAAAATGCGCTATTGAGGACGCAATCTGTGTCGAAATGGCGCAAATATTTCGAGAAGGAATCGAATCAGTTGGGTAAAGTACCATGTATATATCTGATTAACAAATAAATAATTTTTTTAGAAAAATACAGCGGAGATAAAGAAAAAAGTGTATTTTTGCGCCGTCATTTTTCGAGTGACACGTTCATTGGAAAATGTGCTGCCATGGTGGTGGAATGGTAGACACGAGGGACTTAAAATCCCTTGCCCATTACGGGCGTGTGGGTTCAAGTCCCACCCGTGGTACGATAAGCGGAAGTAGCTCAGTTGGTAGAGCACAACCTTGCCAAGGTTGGGGTCGCGAGTTCGAGTCTCGTTTTCCGCTCAAAATCAACAAAAAGCCCAGTCATTTGACTGGGCTTTTTTGTTGTAACTGGCTGGAAACCAAAGTCAGAACTTGTATGTAAACATGACCTTCACCTTCCAGTCGTGGAAAGAGCCGTAAGATTTGGAACACCCTTCGAAGCCCTGAATCTGCAATTTCTCAGCGTTAATGGCGCGGGGGTCGTAAAAATAATACAGATTGTAGGTGAACTGGGTGGAGAGGAAAAAGCGATCCAAGGTCATCCCGACAGCGGCGCTCCCAATAAAGCTGGGCATGGGGTAGCAATACATTTTAGAAACTTTCTTTCCAACACATTCACCGGCATTGTTATATTCGAATGAAATGGTTTTCAAATAGTTGAAGACCGAAATAACCGGCATTGCCGTCAGGTTGAGGGTGAGGTTGCGGAGACCTTTGTCGCGAAGTTCCACCGGATCGCGGTGCCAGCACACGATATTGGCCGAATAGCCACCGCCGATGGCGACCTGCATGGTGGAAAAGCCGTCCAACAGGTTGTAGGCATCGTATGACGCTTTCGGGGAGTTGTTGAGGTCCCCTTGCATGTACCGCGCGGCTACCATCCACGAACCAGTTGTTTTCCGTTGCACCAAACCAGCCTTGTACACAGCCGGATAAGCGAAACGCTTGTTATTGAAGATGTAATAGCCATCAATGGTGAGGCTTCTCAGCATGGACAGTTCGGAGGCGACCACTTCATCCTGCCAATAATCGGGAGTTCCTTCCTCCCCTACCGAGACTATTGCGTGATAGGGATTGGTGATCTTGAAAAAGTTGCAATTGATACCCCAGGCTTTCCCCAGGAGATTCAGTGCCAAAGCGCGTTTTGTGTACGCTTTCTTGGGGCCTATTTCAAAACTGTAGTCACACACAAGCTTTCCGTAGCCCAACTCAAGACCGAGTTTCGTGCTTATCCCCCCTTTCAATGTGTACTGTGACAAGCCGGACAACGGATTATCCGCGCTTGAGTTAAGATCGAACAGAATATTCACATTGACACCCGCCTGCTGCTCAATAGAAAAAACACCGAGCGTGAACCCTTGTTTGGGCTGGTAAACGTACAACGTGTCTACATTCTTGTACGTGGTCATCATCCGGTTGACCTTTTGCCAAAAGGTGAGTTCCTGCGCTTGCACGGACAACACAGACAACAAAAAAACCAAGACGAGTAATCGTTTCATATCAGACATCTTTCAAAATGCAAAGATACAAAAAATTGAGAAAACCATTCAAACCACCATTCAAGCTATATACAAAAAAACGGCCACGTTTTCGTGACCGCTTTTTCGATTTCAGAGATTTGCGGATTGCAAATCTTCGGGCGTATGCGATTCGCCAAGGGCGAAAAATTTTTCGCCCCTACTGGAACGCGTTCTCGCTCAGGCCGTCGCCGCTGATGGCGAGACGCGACATGTAGGACGGGGCCTCTTTGCCGAGGTACTTATCGACGTAAATCTTGGCGAGGTACTGACCCAACATGAAGCCGTGTCCGCGCATGCCGACCAAGAGGCCGTGCTCGGGATCCACGATGTAACGCGGCTCGGTGTAGTAACCTGCCCACGTGGCCTGGAAGCTGACGTTCTTCAACTGCGGAATCCAGTCGATGAACATTTCGGCGCACACCTGCAGGAAGTCCTGCGTGTTGTACTTCAGCTCCTTGCCGGCCTGCAGCTGCTCGGTAGCAGGCGACGCGCAGCCGATGATCTGGCCAGTCTCCGCGAACTGCTGTCCATAAACGGCGGAGAAGCCTTTGTACTTCCGACGGTCGATGAGCATGTCCAAGGAGTCGCCATCTTTACCCAACATCGGCAAGCGATGCGTGATAAAGGCTTGGTGCTTAATGGGATACAAGCCGAGATACATACCCAACTGTTCTGCAAACTTGTTGGCACTCGGTCCCAAAGCGTTCACGAAATGCTCGCAGTGGTATTCCACATACTGCTTGTCGTGGGTTTTCACCAAGGCCATGAAGCCCTTGGCGGTTTTCTGCACCTCCAACAGACGGGTGTCTTCCAACAGCACACCGCCCTTCTCGATGGCGATGTTGCGGATGTAGTTGATGGTGGGGCCGGGCGTGGCCTGCCAGCACGCGTTGGTGATGCAGGCAGCCTGGTAGGTGTTGAGGTTCGGGTTGAAGTAGGGCGAAACCTCCTTCAGGAAGTCCTTCTTATCGACCATGTAGCCGTCGCTCCATTCGAGGGATTTCTCCAACGCCTTGTAGTTGGCCTCGTCGTGGGCGAACCCGACGTAGCGTGTGGGCTTGTAGTTGATGTTGGTAACCTTCTGGATGGATTCGAAGATGGCGCGGTTATGTTCCGCAATGTCCGCGATTTCGGGGACAGAGAAGCTAGGACGGCCGCCGCCGATGCAGCGCCAGGAAGAGCCTCTCTCGGCGTTGCAGAGCACCACCTTCTTGCCGGCCTCGGCGAAGTAACGGAACAGACCGCTACCGGTGATACCGCCGCCCGCCACGAAAACGTCGCATTCGACCTTCTTGGTGGCTTGTCCGTGGACGTTAGTCACAAATTCCGCCGGTTTGTCGTTCGGAACGAGCTCGCCGATGTTGAGCTGCGAGGAGAGCGGACCGCGCGGAGTAGCATCGCCCACCACCTCCACACCGTGGCTGGCCAATAGCAGTTTCACGCGCGGGATGCAACGTTTACCGCGGCACGGACCCATCCCGATACGGGTGATGTGCTTGAGCTCATCTACGGAGATGATTTTCTTGCCTTTCACAGCCTCTAAGATGGTGTCGATATTGACATCGTCGCAGTGGCAGACGTAAGCGGGATCTTCCTCTTCCTTACCCAACTTCTGCCAGTTCAGCGGTTCGGGGTAGTTTGCCTTGAGGATGAAGCCGGTGACAGACATCAACGCTTCACCGCTGACATCCAAAGCTTTCACGCGAGCCACGTGCGTCTTGTTCTCGCCCTTGGTGATCTTTTCGATGACACCTTCACCCACCTTCTTGCCGTTGTCATCCACGAGGAAGACCTCGGCGTTCTCCTCTGCTTCGTACTCAAACGGCAGGAAGAGCCAGTTCTTAGGCAGGTTGTAGCCGAACAGCGCCAGACCGGGACAGTGGTTGACGCACTTCATACAGCCGATGCACTTGTCGTAGTCGATTTGTGGCACGTGGTTGGTGGCGATTTTGGTGATCGCACCTTGCGGGCAGGCGAATGTGCAGGGGTTGCAGGCGAAACCATAGAGGCAGTCGGCCATCACGAACGGCTTCTGCAGACGGTCGCCGGCGGGACGGTTGGGTTTCTCCAACACGCGCACGGGATGTTGCTGGGAATCCGCGTAATCCTTGGTCACAGCGAGGTAGTCGTCGTAGTTAAAGCGCACGTTCAGGGCTTGGGCAATCTCCATGGCGGCCTGCTTGCCGCGCAACACAGCGCAGGTGCCTTCACCCACGCGGGTGGCGTCACCGATGCCGTAGGTGTTGAGTCCGAAGGTGACTTTGCCCTTTTCGAGGATGAGGTTGTCGGGCTTCAAGCCGGTACATATATTAATAAGGTCGATGTCTTTGATGATCTGTTCGGTGCCGGGCACGGGACGGAAGTTCTGGCATTCGGCAATCACCGCGCCGACCACACCGGTGTGGTCTTCGTTGGGGATGGCCTTGAGTAGGGTGTGGGAGGTGAGGATGGGAATGCCGAGACGACGCACACGGTTTGCCTGCACCGGGAATCCGCCCTCATGGTCCATCGCTTCCACGATAGCCACCACTTTTGCGCCAGCCTGAACCGCCTGATAGGAAGTGAGATAGCCGATGTTGCCGGCGCCGATGGTGAGGATGCGCTTGCCGAGGAGCGTGTGCTGCAGGTTCATCATCTTTTGGACGACAGCGGCGGTATAAACGCCCGGCAGGTCGTCGTTCTCGAAAGTGGGCATGAACGGGAATGCGCCCGTAGCCACCACGAGGAAGTTGGCATCCACGAAGAAGATGTTGCCGTCCTGCATGTTCTTGGCGGCCACGCGTTTGCCTTCGAGGATGTCCCACACGGTACTATTGAGCAGGATGCCGGAATGGTCATCGCCGGCGAGCGTTTTAGCGATGTCGAAACCGCGCATGCCGCCGTATTTCTGCTCCTTCTCGAAGAAGAAGAACTGGTGGGTCTGCATGGTGAACTGTCCGCCGATGCGGTCGTTGGATGTTGGGGATGCCGAACTTGTTGAGCTGTTCGCGGCAGGCGAGGCCGGCAGGACCCGCACCGATGATAGCAACCTCGGTCTTATAGACCTTCGGGGCTGCACAGTTACATTCGCCGGTGGCCTCGGGCAGGTGGTTGTGGGCGATCTCCTCCACCTTCTTCACGCCATCCACGAGGGTGACGCAGATGCGCTTCACCACGCCGTCCACAAGCATTTCGCAGGCACCGCACTTGCCGATACCGCAGTCCATGCTGCGCTCGCGGCCCTTCAAACTGTGACTGTGGATGGGGAAACCTGCCTGATGCAGGGCTGCCGCGATGGTGTAACCCTTCGCAGCCTTCACTTGCTGACCCTTGTACTCAAAGGTCGTAACCTCCCGTTCGGGAATGTCCAAGATGGGATGATGTGTAATCGGATACATGATTCTTGTTCTTATATTTTTGATTGTTGTTGATTCCGAAAATTACAAGTTGCAAAAATAGTTTTTTTTCAAACCGCATTCAAGAAAAAATTTTTGCGAGGTTTCAAAAAAAATTATCGAACAATGTTTGGATATTAAAAAAAATGTATTTTTGCAGCGGAGTTGGGTGAAAACCCGACTGACGATTCTGCGGATTCGTCGCCGGCGTTGGCTGATACCTTGTGTGTCAGCCTTACGTGTTTTTATAGTACAATCTCAGACCCTCTGCAGTTCTTATCCACAGTTCTGCTACCAAAGACCCTTTCTTTATTCGCTCTGCAAGTGATTTTCTCATCTGACGGTCGGTGAGACCGCAATCTTCAATGATTATTCTGTCAGACTGTTTGAACCCATGGTTACACATGTTACGGAAAGATCTTTTGGGCTTTTCCCCCGAGAACCCCTCGTGTTCATACCACACCCCATCCACTTGCATATCGGGGCATTTGCCATAATACGGCGTTCCGCGCAAAGAGCCGAAAATCCTATCGTATGCCGGGTTCTTGTACGGCACATCCAATTTCGGCGGCATCACTACCTGTTTGCCTTGTTGGGCGAAATGTTTCGCGCAGCACAGGATTCGGCGATAATCCTCCGTGGTGCGGTCAATGGCATTATACACCACTACACGCCCTCCGTTCGGGAAGGCTGCCATCACCTCTGTAGTGAGGTCAATCGGGTGTCTATCAGCGCGTTTCGTCTCCAAAGCCGGAATCATAAAAATCCGGCAAAGATAAAAATTATTTTAATACAATAATAACAGATAGTTTATTAACTGTTGATTGTAAAGATTTGCTTTTGCGGTGTTTCAGGTTACAATGCCCCCAACATTTACTCACCAACACGAAGTAACTAACACGCAGTAACCAACATTCACTTAAAATTCGTACCTTTGCCGCCTGAAACAAACAAAGACTATGGCCTCATTGGGACAGCTTTTCTGGTCGTTTTTCAAAATCGGCACCTTCACACTTGGCGGCGGTTACGCGATGATTCCGCTGATGGAGAAGGAGTTGGTGGACCGTCATGGGTGGCTGACCAACGAGGAGTTCCTGGACATCATCACGCTGTCGCAGACGATGCCGGGTATCTTTGCCGCAAACATGGCGGCGCACATTGGCTGGCGGCTGCGCGGCGTTCCGGGCGCTGTTATTTCCGTGTTGGGCAACGTGCTGATGCCCATCCTCATCATCTTGGCTTTGGCGATGGGACTGCGCTATTTCCAGGGCAACCCGTTGGTGGAGGCCATCTTCAAGGGCATCCGTCCCGTGGTGGTGGCACTCATCGCCGCGCCGGTCTTCCGCATGGCCAAAATCGCGCATATCACCCGCTACAACTGCTGGATCCCCGTGGTGGCCGCCCTGCTGATTTGGCTGCTTGGGGTTTCTCCTATTTGGGTGATTCTTGCAGCAGGCATCGGCGGTTTTGTTTATGGTAAGTATCTGGAAAAGAAGGAGGTGGAGCTATGATTTTCTGGAAATTGTTCTACACCTTCTGCAAAATCGGCCTCTTCAACTTCGGAGGCGGTTACGCCATGATTGCCCTCATCCAGAACGAGGTGGTGGAGAAGCAGGGCTGGATGACGATGACGGAGTTCACCGACATTGTAGCCACTAGCCAGATCACCCCGGGCCCCATCGGTATCAACGTAGCCACTTACGCGGGCTACACCGCCGTCGTGAACGCGGGTTACGACCCATTCTGGGGCGTTGCGGGAGCCTTCCTCGCCTCCTTCTCCGTGATTCTGCTGCCCTTCATCCTGATGCTACTATTGAGCCGCTATTTGCTTAAGTATAAGGATGATAAGATAGTGAAGACTATCATGTCCGTGCTGAAATTGGCGGTGATCGGTCTCATCGCCGCCGCCGCCGTGCTGTTGGTCAACCCCGAGACATTCGGCTCCTGGTCGGAGAGTCCGCTGCAGCTGTGTGTCAGCATCGCCCTCTTCGCCGCCGCCTTCTTCGCCTCCCTGAAGTGGAAGGTCAGCCCGATTTTGCAGATTGTGATCGCGGGCGTGGTGGGGGTGTTGGTGTACTATTTTTAGTTAGTAGTTAGCAGTTAGTAGTTAGTAGTTGGCGGGGTAGTTCGATGAATATCGATGAAAAACGATGAAGGCCGATGAATCTCAATGTCGACCGTTGACCATTGACTGTTGACCATTGACTGTTGATTGCGCGGCTGAAATTTGCGAAATGTGAAATTAATATTAACAATTAATTGTAAAAATTATTCGGAATAAATTTTCAACATATTGATTTTCAGGTGTAAAATTTTTTTCTCGAAATTTGACAAGAGTTGAAATAAAGCTGTATCTTTGCAGCGTGGATTTCACGATGATGCTACGATACGATGGATGGACGATAACCGTGACAATTCAATAACCAATAACCTATAACCAATAACCATTGAAAAAGAACTATGGAAAGAGAAATTAACCTTATGGAACCCGAATTGCCGCAGTTGAGGCAGATGGTGCTGAAGAACACCGAAAGAATCGACAAGAACGAACGATTGATTAACAGAATGATGATGGAACAAGCTGAACAGTCCCGTACAATTAAAGAACGCGACGAGTGGTGGGAGAATTCCCGCCGCGAGCATGAGCGTGATATGCGCGAAATGCGCGAAATGCGCGAAACTTTGCACCAAACCATAGAAGGTATTAAAGAGCTCAGAAAGAAGTCTGCGGAGTCGGATAAGCGCATGGATGAGGAAAGGAAGAAGACAGATGCGCAGATTAGACAGATCTCTATTGAATTTCTTGGTGTCACCGGACACCTTGTGGAAGGTTTGGCAAGTTCCGCTGTTGACAATGTCTTCAAGGAGGCGGGATTGGAGCTACTTCATTACGGCAAGAATATCAAACCGAAACGGCCTGAAGATAATAAAACGATGGAGATCGATGTCTTGCTTGGCAACGACGACTTCACGGTTCCCGTGGAAGTCAAGGCGGATTTCACGAAAAAGAAGGTGAAGCGTTTCGTGCACAAGATGACGATGTTCAGAAAACTTTTCCCGGAGTACTGCGATAAGGATGTGGTGGCTGCCGTCGCTGCCATCAATTACGAAAACGGTGCTGACACGCTCGCCCACGAGGAGGGGCTGCTCGTCATCCGCGTCAGCAGCGACGATATCTTCACTCTCGACCCTTTCGACATAGAGCGGTTGCGCAGGTTCTGAAAAAAGTTCCAACAGAAATAACAATGTCGTAAAGAAATCCACGGATAGATTGAAAAAAATCGTACCTTTGCAACCTCAAAAATAAAAATTATAAACCTATTATACAATGGAAAAAGAAGAAATTAAAAACAATGTGAATGCTGAAAAGCTGAAAGTACTCAATTCTACTCTCGAAAAACTTGAAAAGACCTTCGGGAAGGGCTCCATTATGCGCATGGGCGAGACGCACATCGAGGAGATGGACGTCATCTCCACCGGTTCTATCGGTCTGGACACGGCGTTGGGCGTGGGCGGTTTCCCGAAAGGCAGGGTCGTGGAGATCTACGGACCCGAATCCTCCGGTAAGACTACGCTGGCCATCCATGCCATTGCAGAGGCTCAGAAACAGGGCGGTATCGCTGCTTTCATCGATGCCGAGCATGCTTTCGACCGCTTCTACGCCGAAAAACTGGGCGTGAACACCGCTGAACTGCTGATTTCCCAGCCTGACAACGGGGAACAGGCCCTCGAAATTGCCGACAATCTGATCCGCTCCGGTGCCATCGATATCATCGTCATCGACTCTGTGGCCGCTCTTACGCCAAAGAGTGAAATTGAAGGCGATATGGGTGACTCCAAGGTCGGTCTGCAGGCTCGACTGATGTCACAGGCATTGCGTAAGCTGACGGCAACGATCAACAAGACAGGTTGTTGCTGTATCTTCATTAACCAATTGCGTGAGAAGATCGGTGTTCTATTCGGCAATCCCGAGACGACCACCGGCGGTAATGCGCTGAAATTCTACGCTTCCGTGCGTCTCGACATCCGTCGCCAGACCCAGATCAAAGACGGCGACACGGCTATCGGTAACCACGTGAAAGTCAAGGTGGTGAAGAACAAGGTTGCACCCCCGTTCCGCACGGCGGAATTCGATATCATGTTCGGCGAGGGTATCTCCAAGACTGGCGAAATCGTTGATCTCGGTGTGGAGTACAACATCATCAAGAAGTCCGGTTCCTGGTTCTCTTACGGCGACTCCAAGCTCGCCCAGGGCCGCGACAGCGTGAAACAGCTCCTCAACGACAATCCCGAGCTCGCCGACGAGATCGAAGCTAAGATTCGCGAAGCGATTAAGGAAAATATGAAATAATTGCTGACTCTGGCTATTAGTAGAGACGCGGTGCACCACGTCTCTACATAACAAAATAATAATAAAATGAGAAAAACAATCACATATCTGTTGATGTTGCTGTTGTTCTTCGCTTCCGGTTGTCACAACAAGAACAAATACGCGGACCTGCCACCGGAACTGGCTGAACTGTGCATCAACATCGACAAGCATCCGAAAAAGGCGGAAAACTATTACAAACGGGCGAACTACTACTATCTGCATCAGGATATTGACAAGGGTATCGCCGACATGCAGACCGCCATCCAGTTGCAGCCTGACAGCAGCAAGTATTATGTCATGCTCTCCGACCTTTATTTCGCTCAGCATGAGACCGACCTGACGGAGGAGATGTTGCTCAAGGCTATCTCCACGGATGAGAATAACAACGAAGCACGACTGAAACTGGCTGAGCTGCAGTTTCATACACGTCAGTTCGAGGACTGCGAGAAGACTATTGACGAGGCCGTGCAGCGCCAGCCCCACAACCCGAAAGCCTACCTGATCAAAGCGTTTATGCTCAAGGATTTGCAGGATACGGTTGGCTATCTCCGTATGTTGCAGTTGGTTATCGACCAGGATCCTACAGAAACGAAGGCTTTCCTCGAACTCGGCTACTTCTACCAGCAGCAGAACGACCCGATAGCCATTTCCTATTACCAAAACGGCTTGAAGGCCGACCCCAACAATGTGGAGCTCCACTATAATCTGGGCAAAATGTTCCAGGATATGGACAAGTTGGAGGAAGCGGAGCAGGAGTATAAGACGGCCATTGCCATTGACTCCACCCATATTCCTTCGCTCAACAATTTGGGTTACTTGTACTTGGATGACAATATCAAGAAGTATGAGGAGGCTGTGCAACTCTTCACGCAGGCCCTGAAAGTTAACCCACAGTTCGTCTATGCTATCTGCAACCGCGGGGTCGCTTACGAATATATGGGCAATTATGTGGCCGCTCGCAAGGACTATGAAGATGCGCTGAAGCTCTCCACCAATTTCGAGCCGGCCATCTTGGGCCTCAACCGTTTGGACAAACTTCAACATTAAGCGCGTATGAACGAAAATCTGGATCCCACCCAACAGCATCTGTCGGCATCGGACAAGGAGTTCGAGCGCGCGATACGTCCTGCGCAGTTCACGGAGTTCCAAGGACAAAAGCAGGTTCTGGAGAATCTGATGGTTTTCGTGCATGCCGCAAAAGGACGCGGTGAGGCGCTAGACCATGTCCTTCTGCACGGGCCTCCCGGACTGGGCAAGACCACGCTGTCGCACATCATCGGCAACGAGATGGGCGTGAACGTGCGTGTCACTTCCGGTCCCGTCATTGACAAGCCCGGTGACTTGGCCGGTCTGCTCACCAATTTGGAACCCCACGATGTCCTCTTTATCGACGAGATTCACCGTCTGTCGCCCGTGGTGGAGGAGTACCTCTATTCGGCAATGGAGGACTACAAGATCGACATCATGATCGACAGCGGTCCGAGTGCACGCAGCGTGCAGATTTCCATCAACCCGTTCACGCTGGTGGGCGCTACCACGCGTTCCGGCCTGCTGACCGCCCCGCTGAGGTCCCGTTTCGGTATCAACCTGCGTCTGCAATACTATGATGCCCAGACTCTTGGCAATATCATCAAACGGTCGGCCTCCATCTTGGACATTCCCATTGAGGACGATGCCGCCTACGAGATCGCCAGTCGCAGCCGTGGTACGCCCCGTATTGCGAACCTGCTGCTGCGCCGTGTTCGCGACTTCGCCCAGATCAAGGGCGACGGCACCATCACGCTGCCCATCACCCAGGTTGCCTTGACCGCACTGAACGTTGACAAACATGGTCTGGACGAGATGGACAATCGCATCCTGACTACGATAATTGAGAAATTCAAGGGAGGTCCGGTAGGGTTGAGCACTATCGCCACGGCAGTGGGGGAGGACTCTGGTACCATCGAGGAGGTTTACGAGCCGTTCCTGATCCAAGAGGGCTACCTCATGCGCACGCCGCGCGGCCGTGAGGCAACCGATCTGGCATTCACGCACTTGGGGAAATCCCGTTATGTCTCCGGTCAGGGCGAATTGTTCTAATCCCCTGCTAACTCACAGTCAAAATGGAATCTTTCCTGTCAAAGATTATCGATAAAATTATCGCCGTCACCCCGCTGAATCAGATGCACGAGGTGGCGGTGATTCTGCCTAACCGCCGTGCCCAACGTCGACTGCTGCAGGGCTTAGTGGAAAAAAACGGTGGAAAACCCATGTTTGCTCCGCAAATCTTCCCGATGGAAGACTTTGTGGCCTATCTTTCGCCCCTGAAGGTGACGGACCAGGTTACCCAGCTCATGCGCCTCTATTCACTGATTCGACAACAGCAATATGTGGGTGACCGTTTCGAAATGCACCAAATGCTTTCGTGGGGTCCTGTCTTCCTTAAGGATATCAGCGACATGGACATGCAGCTCCAGAACGTGCCTGTCACCTTGAAGGAGTATTCGCAGGCCGCCAAGTTCGAAATCCTGTTTGGAAAGGAGAACGCGTCCGAGTCCGATTTGGAGAAGATACAGTTTAATGAACTGCTGGCGGATCTCTACACCCTGTACAAGGCTTTGCTGTCGGAGCAGCAGGAGGCTTACGAAGGGATGATCTATCGGGATTGTGCGGAAAAAGTGACGGAATATGCGAAAAAAGTGCCCTTTAAACGACTGATTTTCGCAGGATTCTATGCCTTGTCGCCGTCGGAATTGGAGATTGTCCGCTATTTCCAACTGCATTTCCAAACGGAAGTCTATTTTGACGTGGATCCTTTCTATTGCCATTTGGATGAGGCGGAAGAGACCTCCTCGCAACGCAAAACATCCTACTTCATCCATCGGAACTGCGAAAAACTGCAGTTGGACATCTATCATCTCGATTTTTTCGAGCGGGATTATGCGAATATCCCGAAAGAGGTGAAAATTATCGCCACTTCCAAGAATATGCGGCAGATATACAGCGCCATCCAGGAAGTGGAGCGCATCAAGGAGGGACATAAACGACAGGGGAGAGTGAAGGAGGGTATTGTGGATATGTCCGACACGGCGGTTGTGCTGGCCGACGAGTCGCTGTTGCTGCCGTTCCTGCTTTCCTACCGCTCCGATGAGGTGAAGGTGAACGCCACGATGGGCTTCCCGTTCGAATCGACCCCGGTTTCTGCCCTGTTGCAACAGCTGTTGGCGATTTATGAGTCGGTGTTCGCGTTGACACCGGCAGATGCTGCTGAACTCCATTATAGCGGAGATCTGCTCCGACAGCTATGGGAGCAGGAACTGTTACAAGCTGAGAAGCCGCACAACGTCTATTTTCCAGCTGTGTTAAGATATTCGCAATTACTTCATAAAGAACTGTTTGAGAATTGCCCGGTTAAGAAATTGTCGCGTCGGTTGCCCGCTGTGCTGCAACGGTTCTGCCAGTATGCCGAATCGTTGGACCAGCCGAAACATTACCGCACGTTGTGGCAGGAGGCTGATCGGAAATTACAGGAACTACAGGCCATTTTCGACCATTACTTCACGGAAGAGGAGGTGGTGGATTTCGCTTTCGCCCGCTTTTCCATTTTGAAAGCCCTTCACGACATCGCCATCTCCATCACGGGCGACCCGAATATGGGGTTGCAGGTGATGGGTTTGCTGGAAACCCGTATGATGGACTTCGACCACGTGGTGATGTTGTCGGTGAACGAAGGGATTCTGCCGAAAGGCATCACATACAACTCCCTGCTGCCGTTCGATTTCAAGATCAAATTCGACGGGCAGGAGGCATTGCCCAACTACCTCTATCAGGACCAGGTCTATGCCTACCACTTCTTCCGATTGTTGCAGCGATCCAGCGATATCACCTTGATATACAATAAATTCTCCGATACCTCTCTCGCCGAAAAGAGCCGTCTGATCAATCAGTTGGAGTATGAGGTGCGATGCCAAGGGTTGGAGAACGTGATTCACATCGATCATCAGGATTTGGATTTCAATCTCTCCTTGCCAGTCCGCCGCTTGATGGAGATGGAAAAAACGTCGGACGTGATGGAGCGGCTGAAAAATTACCGTTTTTCCGCATCTTCTCTCCAAACTTATATCAGCTGTCCGTTGAAGTTCTATTTCCAACATTTGATGAAGATTCGGGAGAGCGTCAAACTGACGGACCAACTGGAAGCCTACGAGTTGGGCACGGTGATTCATGCGCTCTATAAGGCGGCGTTTGATGAAATCGCAACGGAGCATAATCCAGGCCGCTATGCGGAAATTTTGCAGCAGCATATTGACCAATGCGATGTAAATCTGATCAAAGAAATTCGCGAGTTGGATGATCGTAAGCTTTTGAGCGATAGTGATTTGAATCAAGGACAATGGCTGATTAACCGCCATATTATTCGAGAAACCGTATGTCACTATCTGGAAACGGCTAAAACGGAACTCCTTGCCTCTCCATGGAAAATTTCCGACAACGAGATGAAGATTGAGGTCGAGAATTATCCGGTTAAACGTAAAGAAAAAGAGTCGTGGTTGGTCCGAGTGACGGGCAGTATCGACCGGGTGCAGAAAGATGGTGACCGGGTGATGATTCTCGATTACAAAACGGGGAAGGTGGAACCCGCCAGTTTGCGCATCAAGCTCAAGAAAGAGGAACAGAAAAACTCGGATGCCGTAAAAATGGCGATTGGAAAGATTTTTTCTGACAGCAAATACGATAAATTGTTCCAGTTGGTGGTTTATTCCTTAATGTACGACCATCTGACGAAATCGGCTCCGAAGTCCATTGAAGTGGGCATTGTCAGTACGCAGCTTGTCAACAAAAACGATCCAAATTATATCCTCAAGGGTTGCATTTGTGATGAGGATAACATCATGATATACAAACAAGCTCTTTCGGAGGGTTTGAATGGGCTTTTCTGTGAGATTTTTGATGAGAAAACGCCGTTCACGCAAACCGAAAACGAAGACAGGTGCAAGATTTGTGATTTCCTGCACCTGTGTGGTCGTCAGACTGTCGTGGATAGCCGAAGCTAATCTTTGACGGTTTTCAATCTGGCATTCAGCGTGTTCTGAAGGAGACAAGCGGTGGTCATCGAACCGGTTCCGCCGGGTGTCGGGGTAATGGCCCCGCAGACCTTGGAAACCTCGTCGAAGAGCACATCGCCGCAGAGACGGTAGCCTTTCGGTTGGTCCGGAGCCTCCAGACGGTGGATGCCAACGTCAATCACAGTAGCTCCTTCCTTGACATATTCGGCGGTAATCATTTCGGGTTGTCCGATGGCGACGATGAGGATGTCGGCGCGGTGGCATACCTGTTTGAGGTTCTGGGTGTGGCTGTGGCAGACAGTCACCGTGGCGTTGATGCTCTTTTGCAACATCAACATTGCCAGCGGTTTGCCAACGATATTGCTGCGCCCGACGATGACGCAATTCTTGCCTTTCGTTTCGATGTTGGAGCGTTGGATCAGCTCAATCACGCCGTGCGGGGTAGCGGGCAGGTAGCACTCCTTGCCCAGCAGCAAGTTGCCCATATTTTCGGGGTGAAAGCAGTCCATATCCTTGTCGGGACGGACATGCGCCGTTACCTTGTCGATGGAGATCTGCTTCGGCAGGGGCATTTGGATGATATAGCCGTCCACTTCATCGTCATTGTTGAGGAAGTCGATGGTGGCCAGGAACTCCTCTTCGGGGATGTTCGGGGAGAGCTGATAGACGGAGGAGATGAATCCCACGCCTTTGCACTGCTTCTCAATGCTGCTCACGTAGCTGAGGGCGGCACCGTCGTCACCAGCGATGACAACAGCCAAATGAGGAGCCCGTAAACCTTTGTCCAATAATCCTTTAACAGTGACAGCAATTTCCGTTTTGATGTCTTCGGAAATCTGTTTTCCATCTATGATCGTTGCCATTGGGATGCAGTTCTAAGAGGTTAGTTTTTCAGAGTTTTCAGCTCGTTTTCAGCTTTCTCGATGGCCAGAGCGTTCTTTGTCAGTTTGTCGATGATCTTGGCAAGGTCATTTCTCAGATTAAGCAGGGATTTTTGGCAGTTAGTCTGGGATTTTTGCAAGCTTTGTTGTTCCTTGGAAGCTTGGTTGATCTCTTCCATCACAGCGGTGTCATGGGACTTGTTGAACTCCGCTTGCAGTTCGTTGATATGGTTAGTGACTTTGTCCAGCTTTTCAGTGGTCTCTTTCAAAGTGTTGTTCATGTTGGCGATTTTGTCTTCCACTTTGGTGCTATCCTTAATCAGCGCGTCGCGTTCCTTATTCAGTTTCGTCAACTCGTTTTCAAGACTTTGGATGCGCAGTGTGGTATTGTACGATTCCACATCTCTGGGGAATTTTTCGAGGAAATTGACAATGTTGCGGGAGGTTCTGGGATCGTTAGTGAAAGTGATGCAATTCATGTTGCCGTTGGAAACCACGAGGGTCACTTGCACGGATTTATTGTTCTTTTTGCCGATTTCAGTGGTCGTGAAGTAGATGTCGTATCTGGCATCGCCGAAGGCACTGCATTGCTGGTTTTCATACACGTGATAACCTTTTTTCTTGGAACCTTTGAGTTTGTATTGGTTTTCGAAGATGTTGGCCATGGCACCATCGACGACATCTATGGAATAATTGTCGATGTTGATGGTGAATCCTTGGAGCTGGTCTTTACCGAAAAGGGTGACCGTTTCATTTACTCTTTGTGCTGATACTGAGCAAAAAACACTTACAATTGCCAGTAAGGCGATCATTTTCTGTTTCATAATTTCGGGTTTTATTTGATTAATTTAATGAATTCAAACAGGGCTGCAAAGATAAAAAATTTATTTTTGCGCCTTCAAAAAATGGCGACAATAAAAGAGATATTGCGGCAATTCGAGTTCCCGGTCTATCTGGCTCCGATGGAGGGCATCACAGACGGGGCCTTCCGTCGTATTTGCAAAGAATACGGGGCGGACATTGTGATTACCGAGTTCATCTCCTCCGATGCGTTGTCGCGGGAGGTGGAGAAGAGCATTCGCAAGATGGATTTTCGGGAGGACGAGCGGCCGTTCGGCATTCAGATTTTTGGTAGCCAGGAGGCCCCTTTGGTGGCGGCAGCTCAGTATGCGGCAGCGCAAAATCCTGATTTTATTGACATTAACTGGGGCTGTCCAGTCAAGAAAATCGTGAGCAAGGGAGCTGGATCCGCCATTTTGCAGGACATCCCTAAGATGGTTGCCCTCACCGCAGCGGTGGTCAAGGCGGTCAATCTGCCCGTCACCGTGAAAACCCGGCTGGGGTGGGAGAGTGCCAACAAGCCTATTGTGGAAGTTGCGGAGCGATTACAAGACGTTGGGATACAAGCTATTGCCATCCACGGGCGAACGCGTGCGCAGCAGTACGGCGGCGAGGCGGACTGGACTCTCATCGGGGAGGTGAAGAATAACCCTAGGATGACCATCCCAGTGATTGGCAATGGCGACATCAACAGCGCGGAAAAAGCGTTGGCCTACCGTGACCGTTACGGCGTGGATGCCATAATGGTTGGTCGTGCTGCTATCGGTAACCCTTGGATTTTCAGTCAGATAAAAGCACTTTTGCGTGGAGAACCCTGTATAGAACCCACTTACGAAGAAAGGGTTGATCTGGTGATGCGCCATCTGCGCGAAAATGAGCTCACCAAAGGGGAACGGGTTGCTGTCTTGGAAATGCGCACCCAATATTCCGGATATTTCCGCGGCATCCACAACTTCAAACCGAAGAAAATCCAACTGATGAGCGCGCTTTCCATCGCTGAATGCGAAGAAATTTTGCGCGGCTAAAAAACTTTTTTCAAAAAATAAGGAATTCAATTTTTTTTGTATCTTTGCCCCCTTAATTGTATATTGGTGTCAATCCGATTTGTTTTCGCTTGGCAACAATGCAGTTAAGCCCGTTGTCGTGCGACAATGGTGATGGTAAATTTTTGTATGTCAATGAGATAAGAAATTAAAATAAACAAATATGAAAAAGCTGTTATTCCTGTTAATGGTTGCTTTTGTCCCGGTGCTGCTGATGGCACAGCCGATGGACTATGTGACAATTTTCAACGAGAATTTTGACGGTAGTACGCAGGTGCTCTCTACTACCACCAACCCCGATTTCGGCGGTTCTCTCGGTGACTGGCGTGTCGTGGGTGAGGGTATCACGTACGACAACTGGAACAACCTCCCGTTGTATAAGTCACCTACACAATCTTTCCACTCCCCCGTTTATAGTACTGGTGGTAATGCCAGTGCTACGACTCCGGCCATTCCGCTGTCTTCTCCGGGGTTGGATGTGAACTACGTCTATTTTGA